>NZ_JBWJAQ010000017.1:0-82507 GCF_056387915.1 Streptomyces sp. GLSS-08 | reverse complement strand
GGACGGGGACACGACGCTGCGGGCGCACTGACGACGGGCGTCGCGGTCACGGGCATCCACGCGGGACCCCGCGGACGGGGACACGACGCTGCGGGCGCACTGACGACGGGCGTCGCGGTCACGGGCATCCACGCGGGACCCCGCGGACGGGGACACGACGCTGCGGGCGCACTGACGACGGGCGTCGCGGTCACGGGCACCCACGCGGCGCCCCGCGGACCGGGACGGCGCTGACGGCAGGCGTCGCGGCCGCGGGACCCACGCGGATGCGGCCGGGCCCACCCTCACCCCGGCGAGGGGCAGCCACTCATACCGGCAGCCGCCGGAAGACCGCCCGCGGCACGTGCCGCAGCGCCGCCATCACGAGCCGCAGTGCCCCCGGGACCCACACGGTCTCGGAGCGCCGCCGCAGGCCCGTCTCGACGGCCAGCGCGACCGCCTCGGGCGTGGTCGCCAGCGGCGCCTCGGTCAGTCCGGCCGTCATCCGCGTCCGCACGAACCCGGGGCGCACGACCATCACGTGCACGCCCGTGCCGTACAGCGCGTCGCCCAGGCCCTGGGCGAAGGCGTCCAGTCCCGCCTTGCTCGACCCGTAGATGAAGTTGGACCGCCGGGCCCGCTCCCCGGCGACCGAGGAGAGCACCACGAGCGAGCCGTGTCCCTGGGTCTGCAGGGCCCGCGCGCTCACCAGCCCCGCCGAGACCGCTCCCGTGTAGTTGGTCTGCGCGACGCGCACCGCGGCCGCGGGCTCGTTCTCGTCGCGCGCCTGGTTGCCCAGGACGCCGAAGGCGAGCAGCACCATGTCGATGTCGCCCTCGGCGAAGACCTTGCCGAGCACGGTCTCGTGGGAATCGGGGTCCAGCGCGTCGAAGGGCACGGTGCGGACGTCCGCGCCGAGGTCCCGCAGGTGCGCCGCCGCCCCGTCCAGAGCCGGGGAGGGGCGGGCCGCGAGCCACACGGTGCGGGTACGGCGGGTGATCAGGCGGCGCGCGGTGGCCAGCGCGATCTCCGACGTGCCGCCGAGGATCAGCAGGGACTGCGGGAGGCCGAAGGCGTCCTTCATGAGAGACCACTCCTGGAGCGAGGCGAACGGAAGGGGGGCGCAGTGCGCGGCTCAGAGGCCGAGCCGGCGGGACAGGTCCGAGGTGAAGACGCCGCGCGGGTCCAGTTCCGCGCGCAGCGCCCGGAAGTCCGCCAGCCGCGGATACATCCCGGCCAGCAGCTCGGGCCGCAGCCGGGAGTCCTTCGCCAGGTAGACGCGCCCGTCCGCCCCGGCCACCTCCTCGTCCAGCTCGTCGAGGAAGGCGCCGAGGCCGGGCAGGTTCGCGGGGATGTCCAGGGCGAGGGTCCAGCCGGGCAGGGGGAAGGACAGCCAGCCCGGGTCGCCCTCCCCGAACCGCTTGAGCACGGCGAGGAAGGACGGGCACCGGCGCTCGGAGATGCGCCGCACGATCCGGCGCAGGGCCTCCTCCTTCCCGTGGCCGACGACGAACTGGTACTGCACGAAGCCGCCGCGCCCGTAGACCCGGTTCCAGTGCGGGACGCCGTCGAGGGGGTGGAAGAAGGTGGAGATCTTCTGCAGTTCACCGGTCCGTGCGCGGGGTGCCCTGCGGTACCAGAGCTCGTTGAAGAGGCCCACGGTCGTCCGGCCGAGGAGTCCCTCCGGTACGAAGGAGGGAGCGGCCGGGAGGCGTCCGGGGCGGAACTCCAGGGGGCGTCGGCGGGCCCGGCCGGGCAGGGCGGCCAGCGGCGCGTGGTCGCCGCGGGTGAGCACGGAGCGGCCCAGGGCGGCTCCCCGGGCGAGCAGGTCGATCCAGGCGACCGAGTACCGGTAGCGGTGGTCGGTGGCGGTGAGCCGGGCCATCAGGTCGTCGAGGTCGTCCGCGCGTTCGGTGTCGACCGTCATCAGTGAGGTCTCGACGGGCTGGAGCCTCACGGCCGCCGTGAGGATCACGCCGGTCAGGCCCATGCCGCCGGTGGTGGCGTCGAAGAGGGGCGTGCCGCGGCTCACCGTGCGGATCTCGCCGTCCGCGGTGAGCACTTCGAAGGAGTGGACGTGCCGGGAGAAGGAACCGGACACGTGGTGGTTCTTGCCGTGGACGTCCGCGCCGATCGCGCCGCCGACGGTCACATAGCGGGTGCCGGGCGAGACGGGCACGAACCAGCCGAGCGGGAGCAGGACCTCCATCAGCCGGTGCAGGCTCACCCCCGCGTCGCACAGGACGGTGGCGCTCACCGTGCCGTCGGGGGCCGTCGTCGTCGCGTCGATGGCGTGGACCCGGTCCAGGCCCGTCATGTCCAGCACGGCACCGCCCGCGTTCTGCGCTGCGTCCCCGTAGGCCCGTCCCAGTCCCCGGGCGATCCCGCCGCGCGTCCCGCACTCCCGGACGGCGGCGACCGCCTCCCCGTAGCTGCGTGGGCGGACCAGGCGGGCGGCGGTCGGGGCGGTGCGGCCCCAACCCGTGACGACGACGGTGTCGGAAGGCATGCCCGTGACCGTATCGCCGGTATGGGTGCACAACGCCGTAATCAGAGCGGCCCTCACGGCTCCTCACCGAAATGGGTGATTAATGGGATGTCGTCCAAGATTGCCGTAATTCTGGGACCGGTCCCTAGAAGAGTGAGATCACATGGACGACCTTGACGACCTGGACCGTCGGCTCGACGACATGGACCGTCGGCTGCTGTCGGCTCTCCACGGCTGCGGTACCGATCCGCGCGTTGCGGCCGTCGCGCGCGCCTTGTCCTGGGCCGGGGAGCACGGCGCGCTGTGGCTCGCGGCGGGACTCGCGGGGGCGGCCGCCGACCGGGAGCGGCGCGGCGCCTGGCTGCGCGGCACCGCGCTGACCGCGACCGCGCACCTGACCAGCATGGGCGTGAAACGGCTGGTGCGGCGCCCGCGCCCCGGGCACGTCGAGCCGCTGGTCCGCACCGCGGGCCGGCACTCCTTCCCCAGCTCGCACGCCACGTCGGCGACGGCCGCCGCGGTCGCCTACGGGGCGCTCGGCGCCCGCCTGGTCCCGCCGCTCGCCGCGGCGATGTGCCTCTCCCGGATGGTCGTAGGCGTCCACTACCCCTCCGACGTCGCCGCGGGCGCCGCCCTGGGCGCGCTGACGGCCCGGCTGGGCGCCCGCTGGATGGAGGCGGGGCGATGACCGAGCGCTCGGCGGTCCTGGACGTCCCGAGCACCTCCCCGCGGGCACCCGGGCGTCGCGGCGGCGTCGCCCTCGGCCTGCTCAGGACCGCACGCCCCCGCCAGTGGGTGAAGAACGTCCTGGTGGTGGCCGCGCCGGCCGCCGCGGGCGAGCTCTTCTCCCGCCACGCACTCACTCAGCTCGCGCTCGTGTTCGTGCTGTTCACCGCCAGCGCCGCCGCCGTCTACCTGGTCAACGACGCCCGGGACGCCGCCGCCGACCGCGCCCACCCGGTCAAGCGCCGCCGCCCGGTCGCCGCCGGACAGGTCCCCGTCCCGCTCGCGTACGCCGTCGGAGGGGTCCTCGGCGTCCTCGCCCCGGCCGTCGCCGCATGGCTGTGCTCGCCGCTCACCGCGTTGCTGCTGAGCGCCTACCTCGGCATGCAGCTGGCGTACTGCGTCAGCCTCAAGCACGTCCTGGTCGTCGACCTCGCCGTCGTCACCACCGGCTTCCTGATGCGCGCGATGATCGGCGGGCTGGCCCTCGGCATCCCGCTGTCGCGCTGGTTCCTGATCACCACCGGTTTCGGCGCGCTGTTCATGGTGGCCGCCAAGCGCTACTCCGAAGCCGTGCAGATGGCAGGCAAGGCGGGCGCCACCCGCGCGCTGCTCACCGAGTACACCACCGGTTACCTCCGCTTCGTCTGGCAGCTGGCCGCCGGCGTCGCCGTCCTCGGCTACTGCCTGTGGGCGCTGGAGGAGGGCGGAGTGGCGAGCACCAGCGTGCTGCCCTGGCGGCAGCTGTCGATGGTCGCGTTCATCCTCGCGATCCTGCGGTACGCGGTCTTCGCCGACCGGGGCACGGCGGGCGAACCGGAGGACGTGGTCCTGCGCGACCGCGCACTCGCCCTGATCGCCCTGGTGTGGCTGGCGATGTACGGCCTCGCCGTCGCCAACTGGTGAGCGTCACGGGACAGCCCGCGGCGCACGGAACGGGCGCAGCCGCCGGACCGGCCGTCCCCGCACGGGAGATCCCCCGCGAACGGTCGTTCGCGCGGGAACTGCTCGGCTTCGCCGTCGTCGGGGTCTTCGCCTACGCCGCCGACCTCGGTCTCTTCGTCTGGCTGCGCGGACCCGCCGGCCTCGATCCGCTGACCGCCAAGGCGCTCTCATTCGTGGCCGGCTGCTCGGTGGCGTACGCGGGCAACGCGCTCGGCACCTACCGGCACACGGGGACCCCGGGACTGCGCAAGTACGCCGCCTTCTTCGCGGTGAACATCGCGGGCGCCCTCGTCCAGCTCCTCTGCATCGCCGTCAGCCACTACGGCCTCGGCCTCACCTCGCGGCGTGCGGACACCGTCTCCGGCGCGGGCGTCGGCATGGCACTCGCCACGATCCTGCGCTTTTGGGGCACACGGACATGGGTCTTCCGCAAGGAGGGCAGAGGCGGACCATGGACTGGCTGAAGAAGCTCCCGGGAATCGGCCCGCTCGTCGCGCGGCTGATGCAGACGCACGCGTGGCGGTCGTACGAGCGTCTGGACCGGGTGAAGTGGACGCGGCTCGCGGCGGCGATGACCTTCATCAGCTTCGTGGCGCTCTTCCCGCTGCTCACCGTCTCCGCCGCGGTCACCGCGGCGACGCTCAGCACGAAGCAGCAGCAGGAGATCCAGGACAAGATCGCCGAGCAGATCCCCGGCATCGCCGACCAGCTCGACATCAACGGCCTGGTGCAGAACGCCGGCACGGTCGGAGTCATCGCCGGTGCCGTGCTGCTGTTCACCGGCATCGGGTGGGTCGGCTCGATGCGGGAGTGCCTGCGCGCCGTCTGGGAGCTGGACGACGCGGAGGAGAACCCGATCCTGCGCAAGCTGAAGGACGGCGGGGTGCTCGTCGGCCTGGGCGGCGCCGTCCTCGCCACGATCGCGGCGTCCACCCTCGCCTCGGCCCTGGTCGGCTGGACGGCAGGCCGGCTCGGCCTCGACGAGGGCGGCTGGGGCAGCGTCCTGCTGCACGTCGCCGCGTTCCTCGTCGCCGTCCTCGCCGACTTCCTGCTCCTGCTGTACGTCCTGACCCTGCTGCCCGGCGTCGAACCGACCCGGCGCCGGCTGGTGGTGGCCGCGTTGATCGGCGCCGTCGGGTTCGAACTGCTGAAACTGCTGCTCAGCGGCTACATCCAGGGCGTCGCCTCGAAGAGCATGTACGGCGCTTTCGGGGTGCCCGTCGCACTGCTCCTGTGGATCAACTTCACCTCGAAGCTCGTGCTGTTCTGCGCCGCGTGGACGGCGACGCCGAGCAGCGCGGAGCACGAGGAGCTCAGCGACGCGTCCGGCGGCGCACCAGATCCGGTACCGGCCACCGGCGGTTGACCAGGAACACCGCGCCCGCGAGGAGCACCAGCAGCCCGCCCGTCACGGCCAGCGCGGTCGCCATACCGCTCGCGCCGTCCTTGCCGGCGGAGGAGGCCGCCACCGGCTTCGTGGAGGCGTTGCTCTCGGGGGTGCCGGACGCGTTCGCCCCCGGCTGGGCAGTGGCCTCCGCGTTCTTCGGCGCGACCAGTTCGCCCACCGGCTCGACCTTGCCGGCCGCCTTGAAGCCCCAGTCGAAGAGGCGCGCGGTCTCCTTGTAGACCTCGTTGTGCTCGTCCTTCTTCGGGTTCAGGACGGTGACCAGCAGCACCCTGCCGTCGCGCTCCGCGACACCCGTGAAGGTGGCGCCCGCGTTGCTCGTGTTGCCGTTCTTGACCCCCGCGATGCCCTGGTACGGCGCGATGTCGCTGTCGCCGGCCAGCAGCCGGTTGGTGTTCTGGATCTCGAAGGACTCGCGGGACGTCCTGCCCTTCCTGTTCTTCGTCGTCGCGCCGGGGAACGACGCCCGCACCGTCGAGCAGTACTCCCGGAAGTCCTTCTTCTGCAGCCCCGACCGGGCGATCAGCGTCAGGTCGTACGCCGACGACACCTGGCCCTTCTCGTCGTAGCCGTCGGGGCTCACCACGTGGGTGTCCAGGGCCTGGAGCTCCTCGGCGTGCGCCTGCATGTCGGCCACCGTCCGTTCCACGCCGTCGTTCATCGCGGACAGGACGTGCACGGCGTCGTTGCCGGAGCGCAGGAAGACGCCGAGCCACAGGTCGTGGACCGAGTACGTCTCGCCCTCCTTTATCCCGACCATGCTGGAGCCCGAGCCGATGCCCGCCAGGTCGGAGGCCTCGACCCGGTGCTTCCGCGTCTTCGGGAACTTCGGCAGCACGGTGTCCGCGAACAGCATCTTCAGGGTGCTCGCCGGGGGCAGTCTCCAGTGCGCGTTGTGAGAGGCCAGGACGGCACCCGACTCGGCGTCGGCGACGATCCAGGAGCGCGCGGTCACGTCCTTGGGCAGTACCGGGGCGCCGCTGCCGAGGTTCACCTGCGTCCCGGCCCGCCCGAGGCGGACACCGCCCACGGTCGACATGCCCGCCGGGGGCGCGTCCGCGGGTTCGGTGGACGTGGAGGCGGCCGGCGTCGCCTTCGGGGTCGCGTCGGCGAAGGCGGGCGCCGCGAGGGAGAGGGACAGCGAGAACGACAACAGGGTGGCGGAAGCGACCGGCAGGCGATACCTGGCGGTCCGTTTCGAGACGGGCACGGTCGAGAAAGTACAGGGCCGCGCACCGGAAGTCCCGCCGCCCTCCCCACCCCGGCCACGGTGTCCGCCGGCCGGCGACGATACTGAACTCATGAAGCTCAGCCGCCCCGTCTCCTGGTTCCTGCTCGCCTTCGGGGTGTGGAGCTGGGTCATCTGGATCACTTTCGTCAAGAACCTTGTCAAGGACGGCAGCGGGCTCGCCTTCGACGACGCGGGCGACCCCACGGCGTACTTCTGGGTGCACCTGACTCTGGCCGTCGTCTCCTTTGTTCTGGGGACGATCGTCGGGGCCATCGGGTTGCGCGGTCTGCGCGCATCGCGCCGCACGCCGTAGCCGACCGGCGGGCGAGTCGTTCGAACACATCGGATCTGCGAACCGCGGGGGTTGCTGCGTGATGGTCGTCGTCCTGGTGCTGATCGGGCTGGTGGTACTGGCCGCGTTCGGCGCGTTGCACTGGTACGTGTGGCGCCGCCTGGTGCGCGACACCACGCGCGGTCCCGGGGCCGCCCGCCGCGCCGGCACGGCGGTGTTCGTCGCCGGCCCGGTCCTGATGTTCGCCGCGGTGGCCGCCGAGCGGGGCGGGGCCCCCTTCCCGCTCCAGCGGGCGCTGGCCTGGCCGGGGTTCCTGTGGATGGCCCTGTCGATGTACCTCCTGCTGGCGCTGGCCGCGGGCGAACCGGTCCGGCCGCTGCTGCGCCGGGCGACGCAGCGGCGGGCGGCCCCCGGCGGGGGCCCCGCCGAGGAGGCGGACGCCGGGGATGCGTCCGGCGCCGGGGGTCCGGCCCTCGCCGGGAGGCCGCGGGCCGGCCGCACCGGTCCTGCCGGGACCGGCGCCGGTACGGGCTCCGCGGCCGGGCGGCCCGGCGAGCCCGCGGCCGTCGGGCGCTCGGGCTCCGGCCGTAGCGGCCTTCCCGGTGCCGGTGCCGGCGTGGAGCCGACTGTCTCGGAGGCCCTGGACGCCGGCGTGGACGCGCGGCCCGGCGCGACCGGGGTGGCACGCGCCCCCGGTGCCGGTGCCGGTGCCGGTGCCGGTGCCGGTGTGGAGCCGGCTGTCGCGGAGGGCCCGGACGCCGGCGCGGACGCGCGGCCCGGTGCCGCCGGGGCGGCGTGCGAGGGCGGCGGTGTGCCCGGTGGCGCCGGCGTGGGTACCGCGGCGCGCGGCGCCCCCTCCCGGCGGCTGTTCGTCTCACGGGTCGTGGGCGGCGCCGCGGCCGCCGTCGCCGTGGGGACCGTCGGATACGGGACGTACGGCGTCCTGCGCGGGCCCGCGGTCAAGCGGGTCACCGTGCCGCTGGCCAGGCTGCCGCGCGCCGCGCACGGGTTCCGGATCGCCGTGGTCAGCGACATCCACCTCGGGCCCGTCCTCGGCCGGGACTTCTGCGCCCGGGTCGTCGACACGATCAACGCCACGCAGCCCGACCTCATCGCCGTCGTCGGCGACCTGGTCGACGGCAGCGTCAAGGACCTCGGACCGGCCGCCGCACCGCTGGCCCGGCTCAGCGCGCGCCACGGCGCCTACTTCGTCACCGGCAACCACGAGTACTTCTCCGGAGCCGAGGAGTGGGTCCGCGAGGTACGGGAACTGGGCCTGCACCCGCTGGAGAACGCCCGGACGGAGCTGGCCGGATTCGACCTCGCGGGCGTCAACGACGTGCAGGGCGAGAGCGAGGGCCAGGGGCCCGACTTCGGCAAGGCGCTCGGGGACCGGGACCCGGCACGCGCGTGCGTGCTCCTCGCCCACCAGCCGGTCCAGATCCACGAGGCCGTCGAGCACGGCGTCGACCTCCAGCTCTCCGGCCACACGCACGGCGGCCAGCTCTGGCCCGGCAACCTCGTCGCCGAACTGGCCAACCCGACGGTCGCGGGTCTCGAACGGTACGGCGACACCCAGCTCTACGTCTCCCGGGGCGCGGGCGCCTGGGGACCGCCGGTCCGCGTGGGTGCCCCCTCCGACATCACGGTCGTGGAGCTGGCGTCGAAGCGGGCGTGAGGTCAGCCGCCCGCCGGCTCCCGGTCCGGCCGGGGCCCGTGGGAGCACGTCGGCAGCGTCACCGTCACGGCCAGCCCCTCGCCGGGTGCCGTGCGCACCGCCACCTCCCCGCCGTGGGCCGCCACCACGCCCTGCACGATGGCCATCCCGAGGCCGCTGCCCCCGTTGCCGCCCGCGCGGAAGAAGCGGTCGAAGACGCGCGCCGCGTCGTCGTCCGCGAGCCCCGGCCCCCGGTCCGCGACACACACGCGCACGACCCCGTCCGAACGCTCCAGCCCGATCCGCACCGGCACGTCGGCGGGCGTATGGGTCCGCACGTTGCCCACGAGGTTGCCGAGCACCTGGCGCAGCCCCGACTCGTCGGCGTGCACCAGGATCTTTCCCTCGGCGCCCACGGTCACCGGCCGGTCCGGCTGCTGGGCCCGCAGATCCTCGGCCGCGTCCCGCACCAGGGCGCTCAGGTCCACGTTCCTGAACCGCAGCTCGGGACTCTGGTCCAGGCGGGCCAGCGTCAGGAGTTCGTCCACCAGGCGGCTCATGCGGTCGGCCTCCGCGTTCACCCGCTCCCAGGCCCGGGCGCGTTCCTCGGGGGCGCGCAGCATCCCCTTGTCGTACAGCTGGAGATAGCCGCGGATCGCCGACAGCGGCGTGCGCAGTTCGTGCGAGGCGTCCCCGACGAAACGGCGCAGCTGGGCCGCGCTGCGCTCCCGCGTCCGGTGGGCCGACTCGACCTGGTGGAGCATGGAGTTGAGGGCGAGCCGCAGCTGTTCGACCTCCTGCGTCGGATGGTGGCTGGAGGGCACGCGCCGTGTCAGGTCCCCCTCGGCGATCGCCGTCGAGGTCTCCACCATGGCCTCCAGCGGCCGCGTCCGGCGGCTCACGCTGATCATCGTCAGGGCGGCGAGCAGCGCCAAGAGCAGCGTCCCGACGGCCACATCGAGCTTGAGGGCCTTCTCGACGCCTTTGTGCAGTCCGTCGGTGGAGGTGGCGAACAGGACGTACGAGCCGTCGGCCAGCCGCGCCCCCGTGGCCCGGTAGGCGGCGCCGTGCACGGTGACGTCGCGCGGCTCGGCGTCGGCCGCGAGGGCACGCGGATCGTCCACGGCGGCGGCCAGTTCGCGCTGGCCGGCGGTGGGGGAAAAACCACCGAGGGCGACGGCCTCGCCCCGGCGGTCCACCGCCGTGAAGATCGCGTCCGGGTCCGGCGAGTCGTCGGTGGGCAGGAGAAGCCGGTCCCGGACGATCGCGAGCGCGGTCAGCGACTCGATCTGCCGCAGCGTGAGCTGCGAAACGCCCAGCGAGGAACGCGTCTTGACCAGCTCGGCGTCGACCTGGTCGAGCAGATAGTGCCGCATGCCCATCAGGCTCACGGCGGTGGCGATGACGATGCCGAGGGCGAGGAGTGCCACGTTCGCCAGGGTGAGCTTGCCGCGCAGCGAGTGGATCCCGTGCCGCGGGCGCCAGAACCTCATGCGAGCCCGTATCCGACACCCCGCCGCGTGGTGATCACGGGCGCCCCCAGGGTGTCGAG
Source organism: Streptomyces sp. GLSS-08 (assembly GCF_056387915.1). NCBI lineage: Bacteria > Bacillati > Actinomycetota > Actinomycetes > Kitasatosporales > Streptomycetaceae > Streptomyces > Streptomyces sp. GLSS-08. Next base: position 72,235 of record NZ_JBWJAQ010000017.1, on the reverse strand, counting down.
CTTGCGCCGCAGATAGCTGATGTAGGTCTCCACGACCGTCGACTCGGCGGGTGTGTGCTCGTACTGCCAGACGTGCCGCAGGAGTTGTTCCTTCGGCACGATCCGGCCGCCGTTGCGGACCAGGAAGCGCAGCAGCGCGTACTCGGTCGGGGTCAGCTCGACGGAGCGGCCCGCGCGGTGGACGCAGTACGTCGACTCGTCCAGCTCCAGGTCGCCATAGCGCAGCGGCGGGCGCTGCGGCAGCACGTCCGCGGGGCGCGTCCGGCGCAGTACGGCCGTGATCCGGGCGATCACCTCGTCGATGTTGAACGGCTTGGTGATGTAGTCGTCGCCGAAACCGAGCGCACCGACGATCTCGGCGGGCGCGTCGCGGGCGGTGAGGAAGACGAGAGCCAGGTCCGGTCGCCGGGAGCGCAGTTCACGGCCGAGGGCACGGCCGTCGCCGTCCGGCAGCATCACGTCGAGGAGCGCCGCGTCGGGCCTGGTGCGCTCGGCGAGGGACAGTGCCTCGCGGACGGTGCCCGCCGTCATCACCGCGAACCGGTGGTAGCGCAGGGCGATCGCCAGCACGTCCGCGATGCTCGGCTCGTCCTCGACGACGAGGACGGTCGCGCCCTCGCCGCCCCCGGCGGACGCTCCCTCGTGACCGGTCATGCCCCCAGTATCCGCGCGCGACACGGCAGTTGGGGCGGCTCCCGCTTTGGAGTTCCCTGAGAGTCCCGGGTGTGCCGTGTCGCCCGGCGCGCATTCGACGGGATCCTGGGGTTCAGGACCCGGGGGACCCGATGAAGGAGCGTAGAGCGTGACGACATTGGCACGGTGGTGCTACCGGCACCGGCTGGTGGTCCTGTTGCTGTGGGTGGGGGCCCTGTTCGGTCTCGGTGCCGCGGGTTCGGCCGCGGGGACCGACTACTCGAACGTCTTCTCCCTCCCGGACACGGACTCCAAGCGCGCGTACGACCTGATGGAGAAGGCCTTCCCGCAGAGCTCGGGCGACACCGACACGGTGGTCTGGAAGGTCGACGACGGCACCGTGCGGGACGCGTCCGTACGGTCTCGGATCGGGCCCGCCCTCGAGGAGATCGGGAGGATGAAGGGCGTCGGCCAGGTCACCGGCCCGTACGCAGGCTCCCGGGGTGCGGCGCAGATCAGCGAGGACGGGAAGATCGCCTACGCCCAGATCACCTTCGAGGAACAGGCGAACGCCGTACCGAAGGAACTGGTGCAGGACGTCGTCGACCGCGCCCAGGACGCCGAACGGGACGGTCTGCGGGTCGAGTTGGGCGGGCAGGCGATCACCCGGATCCAGGAGCCGCCGACCGGCTTCGCCGAGGTCGTCGGAATCGCGGCCGCCGCCGTGGTCCTCTTCCTCGCCTTCGGCGCCCTCTTCGCGATGCTGCTGCCGATCGTCATCGCGATCGCGGGCGTCGGCACCGGACTCATGTCGACGACCCTGCTCAGCCATGTCACCGACGTACCCGAGGTCGCCTCGCTGCTCGGCTCGCTGATCGGCCTCGGCGTCGGCATCGACTACGCGCTGTTCATCGTCACCCGGCACCGGCGCGGCATCCTGCGCGGCGCCGCCCCCGAGGACGCGGCGGTCACCGCCCTCAACACCTCGGGCCGCGCGGTCCTGTTCGCGGGCGGCACGGTGTGCATCGCCCTGGCCGGCATGCTCGTGATGAACATGCGCTTCCTGGACGGTGTCGTCATCGCGACCTCGCTGACGGTCATCCTGAGCGTGCTCGCGGCCGTCACCCTGCTGCCCGCGCTGCTCGGGCTGCTGGGCATGAAGGTCCTCAGCCGGCGCCAGCGGCGCCGGCTGGCCGAGAAGGGACCGGAGTCGGAGCAGGCGAGCGGTCTCGCGGCGCGCTGGTCGGCGTACGTCCAGCGGCGCCCGCGCTCCACCGCCCTGGCGGCGGTGGTCGTGATGGCCGCGCTGGCGATCCCCGTGCTGTCGCTGCGCCTGGGCACCAGCGACCAGGGCAACCAGCCGACGTCGACGACGACCCGCCAGGCCTACGACCTGCTCGCCGAGGGCTTCGGGCCCGGCTTCAACGGGCCGCTCCAGGTCGTCGTGGAGCGCGGCGACGCGTCCGGCCTGGTGTCGGCCATCGAGGCGGTGGACGGGGTCGAGCAGGTGGCCGCGGCGCCGCCCGCGCACGGCATCACCGTCATCCAGGTCGTCCCGAGCACGTCACCGCAGTCCGAGGAGACGGACGAGCTCATCGACGAGCTGCGCGACGAGGTGATCCCCGAGTCCGGCACGAAGGCGTACGTCGGCGGCGTGACCGCGGTCTTCAAGGACTTCGCGGCCGTGACGGGGGACCGGCTCCCGTACTTCGTCGCGACGATCATCGCGCTCGGCTTCCTGCTGCTGCTCGTCGCCTTCCGCTCCCTCGTCGTCCCGCTGACGGCGGCCCTGATGAACCTGATCGCGGCCGCCGCATCCTTCGGTGTCCTGGTCGCGGTCTTCCAGTGGGGCTGGGGCGTGGAGGCCGTCGGCTTCGGCAAGGAGGGCCCGATCACGTCCTTCCTGCCGGTGATCATGCTCTCGCTCCTGTTCGGCCTCTCGATGGACTACCAGGTGTTCCTGGTCAGCCGGATGCACGAGGAGTGGGTGCACACCAAGGACAACGCGCGCGCGGTCCGGGTCGGCCTCGCCGAGACCAGCAGGGTCATCAACTGCGCCGCTCTGATCATGATCTGCGTGTTCTCCGCCTTCGTGCTGAGCGGTGACACGGAGGGCGCGATGGCGGGCATCGGGCTGGCGGCCGCGGTCGCCCTGGACGCCTTCATCCTGCGTACGGCGCTGGTGCCGGCCGCCATGCATCTGCTCGGGCGCTCGAACTGGTGGCTGCCGGCCGGTATCGACAAGCGGCTGCCGCATCTGGCGGTCGAGCCGCGGGAGGAGGCGGGACCCGCCGGGCCGGCCGCCGGGGGAGCGGCGACGGTCGTCCACGGCCTGGTCCGCGACGCCGACGGCCGGCCCGTCGACGGCGCCGTCCTCACCCTGCTCTCCAAGGGCGGGCGCCGGCTGGACCAGGTGCACTCGCTGGCCGACGGCTCCTACATCGTCTCGGTGCCGGCCCCGGGCACGTATCTGCTGGCGGCCACGGCCGGTTCGTACGGGTCCCGCGCCCGGCACGTGGTGGTCACCGACGAGCCGCTCGTGCACGACGTGGAGCTGGCCTCGTCGGACGAGGTGGACGCCGTGAACTAGGGCCTGTCGTTTGGATCAGACCCCGCGACGCCGGCCTGATCCAAACGACAGGCACCAGCCCGCCGAGGCCCCGCCGGGGACGCGGAAGCCGCGTGTCCGTCCCCGGTGGGGCGCCGCCTCACTCCGTCAGAGGCTCGCCCGCGGGTTCCGCCGTCCGCCCCCTGGCCGCCGGGTCCGGCAGCACCCTGGTCATGCCCGGCAGGAAGTCCGTGAACAGCTCGTGCACCTCGTGGACGAGCGGCCGCAGCACCCGGAAACGGGCCAGCGAGACACCCCGCGTGGTGAGCCGGGCCCCGCGCTCGGCGAGGCGGTAGCTGCGCTCTCGGCCCTCCGTGCGGTCGAACACCCAGTACAGGACGAGCCCCATCTGGGACAGCCACATCAGCTCCGGCAGCACCTCCCGCAGCTCCTCCGGGACCTTCGCCCTCGAACCGGCGAGCACCTGCCGGTGCATGGCGATGGCCGCCTCGCGCGGGCCCTGCGACTCGGGCGAGAAGGGGCTGAGCGGGCTGTCCGGGTCGGCCGCGTTCTTGAAGAACTGCGCCGCGAACTCGTGGTAGGGCTCCGCCACGTCCAGCCACGCCGTCAGCACTCCGGCGATCCGCGCCTCCAAGTCCTTCTCCCGCTCCAAGACGGGCCGCACCGCCACCTGGTGCTCGACCCCGATCCGGTCGTAGAAGCCCTGGATCAGGTGCTCCTTGCCGGCGAAGTAGTAGTAGGCGTTGCCGACGGAGACCCCGGCCTCCTTGGCGATGGCCCGCATGGTCGTCTTGTCGTACCCCCGCTCCTGGAAGAGGCGCAGGGCCGTCTCCAGGATCAGGGCGCGGGTCTGCTCGCTCTTGGCCGGGCTCCGGTCGGCGCCCGCGGCGGAGCTCCGCCCGTCGCTCTCGGCGGGGCCGGGGCCGGGGGCGGGCGCCGCGTCGGGTCCGGGGCTGTCGTTCGGTGCTGGCACGGGAACAGAGCCTAACGAGTGGCGCGGGCACCGCTGTCACAGGCGGGCGGGGCGTAGACCCAGCCGGCCCGCGGGTCGTAGGTCCACCCGTCGCCGCCGTAGTACGCGCGGCCGCCCCAGCCGTCGGCTCCGGACCGGTGCGTCCGGCGCCACTTCGCGGCGGCCAGCATCGCTCCCCTGGCGAGACGGGCCCCGGCCGGGGTGCTCAGCCGGTGGGCGAGCGGCCGGTGCTCGCGCAGTGCCCACAGGCAGACGATCCAGGCCGCGGAGCCGCGGTAGACCTGTCCCGAGTCCCCGACGACGGTGATCTCCTCGAGGGTGCCCCGGTGGTCGAGCCCGGGGAAGCGGCGCCGTGCCTCCTTGGATCCCGCCGGGACCAGCCGCAGCGGCACCAGCTGCGGCTGCCTCACCAGCCAGTCGCGCAGGAACGCGCACAGCGGGCACCGGGCGTCGTACAGGACCGTGAGCCCGCGGACCGGGACGCGCGAGGCGTCCCGGTCCCGGCCGGCGGCGGTGGCCGTCGGGTTCACCGCGCTCACATCCCGGCCGAGGGAGCGACCCACTCCTGCGGCGCGACGGGCGGCACCTGCTCCCGCTCCATGACGCCCCGCCGCCGGATCCTGTTCAGCACGAACACGTTCCCCAGATGCATGACCCCGAGGACCAGCAGCACCACGCCGAGCTTGGTCGACAGGGCCTCGAAGACCCCGCGTGCGTCGGCGATCTCGTCGTCCTGGTTCAGGTAGAGCGCGACGAAGCCGAGGTTGACCAGATAGAAGCCGACCACTAGGAGGTGGTTGACCGCTTCGGCGAGCTTCTCGTTCCCGTGCAGCACGTCGGCGAGGAAGATCCGCCCGTTGTGGCTGAGCGTGCGCGCCACCCAGATGGTCAGCGCGATGCTGACCAGCAGGTAGATGACGTACGCGACGACTGTGAGATCCATGTCCCCACCCCTTGTTGAACACGTTCAAAACGTTGTCGTGACCGACTGTAGACCTGGTTTTGAACATGTTCAAGTCAGGGTGGGGTCGCCGCCGCTCCGGGCTACGGCTGTGCGGTGCGCGCGAGTTCGGGGCGCTTGCCGTAGTCCGTGAAGCCGATGACGTTGCCCCATGGATCGGCGATCTCCACGGTCCAGCCGGTCGCCCCGGGGAAGGGCGCGTCCAGGGGCTGGATGCCGGCCGCGGCGAGCGCGTCGGCCGCGGCCCGCGCGTCCCGCACCTCCAGCCACACCCGTGGTGTGGCCCACGGCGGCTGGCGGTGACTCAGCTCCTCGTCCAGGCGCAGCAGCAGGCCGGGCGTCTCCTTGCCCACCTTCAGCAGGGCGATCCCGGCCTCGTCGAGCCGGAAGGCCACGGGGAACCCGGCGCGCCCGTAGAAGCCCACCGCCTCGTCCAGGTTGCCGACGGGCAGCAGTACATTGTCGAAACCGAGCAGCTCGTACGACTCGTCATCTGACATGTCGTCAGGCTAAAACGTCATCCGTATTTCCCCCGGCAACCCGACCCGCCCGTCACCGGCATGGCGCAGGGCCCGACGGCACGGGCGGGGCACGGCGAAGGCCCCGCTCCCAGAAAGGGAACGGGGCCTTCGGCCCGGCCTCGAAGGTCAGATGCGGCGCGTGATCAGCGCGCGCTTGACTTCCTGGATGGCCTTGGTGACCTCGATACCGCGCGGGCAGGCGTCCGTGCAGTTGAACGTCGTGCGGCAGCGCCACACGCCGTCCTTGTCGTTGAGGATCTCCAGGCGCTGCTCGCCCGCCTCGTCACGCGAGTCGAAGATGAAGCGGTGCGCGTTGACGATGGCGGCCGGACCGAAGTACTGGCCGTCGTTCCAGAACACCGGGCACGACGACGTGCACGCGGCGCACAGGATGCACTTCGTCGTGTCGTCGAACCGCTCGCGGTCCTCGGCGGACTGCAGACGCTCGCGCGTCGGCTCGTTCGTGTCCTTCGTGATGAGGAAGGGCATCACGTCGCGGTACGCCTGGAAGAACGGGTCCATGTCGACCACGAGGTCCTTCAGCACCGTCAGGCCCTTTATGGCCTCGACCGTGATCGGCTTCCCGGGGTTGATGTCCTTGATCAGCGTCTTGCAGGCGAGGCGGTTCTTGCCGTTGATCCGCATGGCGTCCGAGCCGCAGATGCCGTGCGCGCAGGACCGGCGGAACGTCAGCGTGCCGTCGAGGTCCCACTTGATCTTGTGGAGGGCGTCGAGGACACGCTCCTTCGGGTCGATCTCCAGCTGGAAGTCTTCCCAGGTCGCCTCGGCCGAGATCTCCGGGTTGTACCGGCGGATGCGGAAGGTGGCGGTGATGTAGGGGGAGTCGGCGAAGCCCGCCTCGGGCTGGCCGGCGCTGTCCGCCTTGTCGAGGGTCGGGGTAGCCATCAGTACTTACGCTCCATCGGCTGGTAGCGGGTCTGGACGACCGGCTTGTAGTCGAGACGGATGGACTCGGTGCCGTCGTCGCCGACCTCGCGGTACGCCATGGTGTGGCGCATGAAGTTGACGTCGTCGCGGTTCGGGTAGTCCTCGCGGTAGTGGCCGCCGCGGGACTCCTTGCGGGCGAGCGCGGAGACGGCCATGACCTCGGCCAGGTCGAGCAGGTTGCCCAGCTCGACCGCCTCGAGGAGGTCCGTGTTGTACCGCTTGCCCTTGTCCTGGATCGACACGTTCCGGTAGCGCTCGCGCAGCTCGGCGATCTTCTCGACCGCGGTCTTGATCGTCTGCTCCGTGCGGAACACCATCACGTTGGCGTCCATGCACTCCTGGAGCTCCCGGCGGATGTCGGAGACCCGCTCGTTGCCCGTGGAGCCGCGCAGCCGCTCCACCTGGGCGGCGACCAGCGACGCCGGGTCCTCGGGCAGCTCGACGTAGTCGGCCGTGGCCGAGTACTCGGCGGCGGCGATACCGGCCCGCTTGCCGAAGACGTTGATGTCGAGCAGCGAGTTGGTGCCCAGGCGGTTGGCGCCGTGCACCGACACGCAGGCGACCTCACCGGCGGCGTACAGACCCGGGACGACCGTGGTGTTGTCCGCGAGGACCTCACCCCGGACGTTGGTCGGGATGCCGCCCATGGCGTAGTGCGCGGTGGGCTGGATCGGGATCGGGTCCGTGTAGGGCTCGATGCCGAGGTACGTACGGGCGAACTCCGTGATGTCCGGGAGCTTGGCGTCGAGCTGCTCCGGCGGCAGGTGCGTGAGGTCGAGGTAGACGTGGTCGCCCTCGGGACCGCAGCCGCGGCCCTCACGGATCTCCGTGTAGATGGAGCGCGAGACGACGTCACGGGACGCGAGGTCCTTCATGACCGGCGCGTACTTCTCCATGAAGCGCTCGCCGTCCTTGTTGCGGAGGATGCCGCCCTCACCGCGGGCGCCCTCCGTCAGCAGGATGCCCATGCGCCAGATGCCGGTCGGGTGGAACTGGAAGAACTCCATGTCCTCCAGCGGCAGCCCGCGGCGGTACACGGCGGCCTGGCCGTCACCGGTCAGGGTGTGCGCGTTGGACGTCACCTTGAAGAACTTGCCGGTGCCGCCGGACGCGTAGATCACGGCCTTCGCCTGGAAGACGTGGATCTCGCCGGTCGCCAGCTCGTACGCGACCACGCCCGCCGAGCGCTTGACGCCGTCGACCTCGGTGATCAGCTGGTCGAGGACGTAGAACTCGTTGTAGAACTCCACGCCCTCCTTGACGCAGTTCTGGTACAGCGTCTGGAGGATCATGTGGCCGGTGCGGTCCGCGGCGTAGCAGGACCGGCGGACCGGGGCCTCGCCGTGGTTGCGCGAGTGACCGCCGAAGCGGCGCTGGTCGATGGTGCCGTCCGGGGTGCGGTTGAACGGCAGGCCCATCTTCTCCAGGTCGAGGACGGAGTCGATGGCCTCCTTCGCCAGGATCTCGGCGGCGTCCTGGTCGACCAGGTAGTCACCGCCCTTGACCGTGTCGAAGGTGTGCCACTCCCAGTTGTCCTCCTCCACGTTCGCCAGCGCGGCGGCCATGCCGCCCTGCGCGGCGCCCGTGTGGGAGCGGGTCGGGTAGAGCTTCGTCAGGACGGCGGTGCGGCTGCGCTTCGTCGCCTCGATGGCGGCGCGCATGCCGGCGCCGCCGGCGCCGACGATGACGGTGTCGTACTTGTGGATCTTCATGATTCTCGCAGCCCCGTGCCTAGCGGATGTTCGGGTCGAAGGTGAAGATCACCAGCGTGCCCAGCAGGATGGTGAACACCGTGGCGGTGTAGAGCAGGCCCTTGAGCCACAGCCGGGACGTCGTGCGCTCGGCGTAGTCGTTGATGACCGTGCGCAGGCCGTTGGCGCCGTGCAGCATGGCGAGCCACAGCATGGCCAGGTCCCAGGCCTGCCACCAGGGGGACGCCCAGCGGCCCGCCACGAAGGCGAAGCCGATCTTGGAGACGCCGCCGTCGAGGACGAGCTGGATGAGCAGGTGGCCGAGGACCAGGACGACCAGGACGATGCCGGACAGGCGCATGAAGAGCCAGCCGTACATCTCGAAGTTGCCGCGGGTCGACTTCGGGGTCTTCCTGGTCCGCTTGCGCGGGGCCTCGATGAGGGGAGCCGGGTTGTCGACGCCGTACAGCGAAGCACCCGCGCCCTCGACGGGGCCGATACCGGAGGTGGTGGTCTCAGTGGACATCGGCGTCAGCTCCCGAATACTTCGCGGAATGCGTGACCGAGGACCGGGTACAGAGCCCCGGCCATCAGCACGACCCAGATACCGACGACGGACCAGAGCATCTGCTTCTGGTAGCGCGGGCCCTTCGACCAGAAGTCGACGGCGATGACACGCAGGCCGTTCAGCGCGTGGAAGAGGATGGCGGCCACGAGGCCGTACTCCAGCAGCGCGACGATCGGGGTCTTGTACGTGGACACGACCTTGTCGTAGTCCTCGGGGGAGACACGGACGAGAGCGGTGTCCAGGACGTGTACGAACAGGAAGAAGAAGATGAGGACGCCGGTGACTCGATGAGCCACCCAGGACCACATTCCTTCCCGGCCGCGGTACAGCGTTCCAGCCGGCACGGAAGAACCCTCCGGGAGCGGGGATTGGGGCCGCGCCGGCTTCTGTGTCGGACGGGCCCGGCCGGGTACGGTCCACCGGCCCCGGCCATCGTAGCGACGAGTTGTCGGAACGCTTACAGCGGGCCCGTCTGTGTGATCAAACAGGCAATCAAACAGGCACGTACGGGCTATCGGGTCGCCCCGAACCGGCTGTTTCCGGGCATACGGTGCCCGCGCCGGGGCCCTCTTCGAACAGATGCACAAGGCGCGTGATCCGGCCACGGGCGAGTCGCCTGAGCTCCTCGGCCGCCAGGACGCGCTCCTCCTCGGGGTCGTTGGCGAGCCGGGAGCGGAACCCGGCGAGCACCCGGTCGAGGGCCTCGTCCGGGGCGAGGTCGTCCAGACAGATCACGAAGATGTGCCCGAAGCGGCTCTCGTACGCGGCGTGGGCGGCGCCGAGCGCGGTGTGCGCGGCGGAGTACGCGCCTTTTGGGAGTGCCGTGAGGGACTCCCCGGCCAGCGCCTCGGCGAGGTCGGCGGGCGTCAGGTCGTACGCCGCCTCGTCGGCCGCGGCGAGCAGCGCGCCCAGGTCGGGGTAGGGGCGGTGCTCGGTGAGCCGTCTGGCCCAGCGCACGCTGCGGCAGCAGGTGAGGAGCGCGTGCTCGACGGTGCCGGCGGGCGCCGCGTTGAACCGCTCCGGGCGGGCCGGGGAGGGGACCGCGCCCTTCTGCTCCGGCAGGGTGACCGGGCCGGGGAGACGTGGGAGACGGTGCGAAGGCAGCGTGGGTCCTCGGCGGTGGGATCCGGTGGCGCCCTGGTGGGGACGTCACACGTGGTTCGGCGGGGGTGACGGAAGTGCTGCCACGGTATCGATGCCGGTCAGGACCTGTCCGGGCGATGCCCGAATTTCACCCGCACGAGAAAGTTTCAGCACATCGAGTGGACGGTGGGGAGGCGGAGACGTTGGCTTGGGTTCACCGTGGAGGAGTAGCAGAAGGTGTACGAGTGAGCCGTACGGGGTGCACGAGGAAAGGCGTAGGAGGCGGTGGGTGACGTGGAGTGGACCGTGGTGGCCGAGGCGTGGGGCGTGACGCGGTGAGCGGGAGCGGGCGGCGGGCCCACGGCCGGCCCCGGACGAGCCGGACGGCCCCCCTGGGCAGAAACGGCGCGCTGGCCGCCGCGGGCGTGCTGGTGGCGGGCGCCACCGCGGCGACCGTCGCCTTCTGGCCGTCCGGCGAGGGCCGGCCTGCGGGGGCGGCGGCCCCCACCGAGAGCGGCTCGGTGTCCCCGGCCGCGACCTCCCCCTCCCCGTCCCGCTCCTACGCCCTGTCGCAGACCCCCCGCACGATCCCCGCCGTCCGCGAGCACACCCCCGCCCGCGGTCCCGGCTGGCGCCCGGCGGCGAGCGGACGCGTGGTGGTGGACGACGGCGGCCTCGAGGACGAGGGACGGCTGCTCGCCGGGGAACTCGAGCTGTCGTACGCGGGCGGGACCAAGCCCCGGTCCGGCGACGTCCAGCTGAGCCTGAACGCCGCGGGCGACAAGGGCGCCAACCCGGAGTCGTACACGCTGACCGTGAAGAACGGGCAGGTCACCGTGGCCGCGCCCACCGAGACCGGAGTCTTCTACGGCACCCGCACCCTCAAGCAGGAGGTGCACGGCGGCGGTACGGCTCCCGAGGGCGTGGTGCGCGACGAGCCCGCGAAGCCGGTGCGCGGATTCATGCTCGACACGGCCCGCAAGCACTTCACGGCGCGCTGGATCGAGGACCGGATCCGCGAACTCGGCGACCTCAAGTACAACCAGCTGGGCCTGCACTTCTCCGACGACCAGGGCTTCCGCATCGAGTCGGACTCGCATCCGGAGATCGTGTCGAAGGAGCACCTCACCAAGGCCGAGGTCCGCGGCATCCTGGCGCTGGCGGCGAGCCGCCACATCACCGTCGTCCCCGAGATCGACTCGCCAGGACACCTGGGCGCGGTGATCGCCGCCCACCCCGGCCTCCAGCTGCGCAACGCGCAGGGCACGGCCATCCGCGGCGCGGTCGACATCTCCGAGCAGGCGTCCGCGGACATCGTCGACGACCTGCTGAACGAGTACGCCGGCCTCTTCCCCGGCGCCTACTGGCACCTCGGCGCCGACGAGTACCAGGCCCTGACGGTGTCCGACCCGGCGGCCTCCTTCCCGCAGCTCGCCACCGCCGCCGCGAACACCTTCGGATCCGGCGCGGGCATCGCCGACCTGGCGACCGGCTGGCTGAACGACCGCGCCGAGCTGATGCGCGGGCACGACCGGACCGTGCGCGCCTGGAACGACGGCATCTTCCGCGGCGGCAAGGTCCAGGCGGACGACGACATCCAGGTCGCGTACTGGACCGGCAAGGAGATCGGCGCGCGGCCGCCGGCCGAGTACCTGAGCGAAGGCCGGAAGGTGATCAACTACAACGACGAGTTCCTCTACTACGTGCTCGGCGAGCCGCAGACCTTCGTCTACCCGACGGGCAAGCGCATCTACGAGCAGTGGACCCCGCTCGTCCTGCGCGGCACCTCACCGGTGCCCGCCAAGTACGACGACCAGATCCTCGGCGGGACCTTCGCCGTCTGGTGCGACCTGTCGCAGTCGCAGACGCAGGAACAGGTGGCGGCCGGGATCCGGCTGCCGCTCGCGGCCATGGTCCAGAAGACGTGGGACCCCGGCAGGCCGCCGCTGTCCTGGGCGGACTTCCAGAAGCTGGCGGACGGGCTGCGCTGAAGGGGAGCTGACGGAGAGCAGACTCGGGCACTTCCCGGACCGCCGGTGGTGAACCCGTGGATCCCGCGCGGAGCACGGTGAACATACCCGGGTCCCGACCCCGGCTCCGGCCACGGCCCCTTGGCCGAAAACCTCCTCATCCGGTTGCCCGGTCCGACCCGCGCGGTGCCGCTGTGACACTCCCGGGCCGTCGCACGCAGTAAGGGGAAATGCGGGCTCCGTGAGACACAGGCGCCCTGTCGAGGGACTTCGACGGATTTCGAGGAGGCGTTGATGAGCCTGGTGGACCTGGTCGCTCAGGCCGACGAGCGGGGCCTGGCCGCGAGCGGACTGGCTTGTTTGGATCGCTGCGTGCCGCTGCTGGGCGGTGACGACGAGATCCTGCGCCCGCTCTGGGCGAGCCTCGTGGACGGTGAGGCGTGGGAGGAGCGGCTGGCCGGGGTCCGCGCGAAGCTGGACTCCGTCGTGCCGGAAGGCGGTCCCGCCGACGAGGACGAGGCCGCCCTGCTCACCCGCCGCATGCTCGACGCCGTACCCGCGGCGCCCTCCGGCACCGCCCTGCGCGAGTGGGCCGACGCCTGCTCGGAGGCGGCCCTCCAGGTCCACCGGCTCCTGGACGCCGCGGACGACGGCCCCTCCCCGGTGTCGGCCCGCCGTGAGGGCCGCACGGACGGCATGTCACCGCTGGTCGCGGCCGAGCTGAGACGCCAGATCACCGTCCTGGAACTCCTCGCGGACCACGGCGCGGGCGGACTGCGGCCCGCCCTCGACGCGTCGACGGAAGGGCGGCGCGTGCTGCGCGCGGTGGTGTCCCGGCGAGCCCGCGGCCGGGTGTAAACGCCGATCGGCGCAAGGGTCCTGTGACCGTCCCGGGGCGGACGTGGGGACGGTGGGGCGGTCCTGCGCCGGTGTCGCCGCGACCGCCCGGACGGAGTGACGAATCCCGCCGCGTACGCGCTCTTGGGAGTGTGACAGCACAGCAGGCAACCAGGCCCTCAGCCGCCACGAAGCCCGTGCGATGGGCGGCGGACGCGGTCGCGGCGATGCGTGAAGGCGCACGGCTGCGGCTCGACTACTCGGCGCAGAGCCTCTGGCGCGTCGACCGGATGATCGAGGAGATACGACGGGACGGGGCGCCGTACGCCGCCGTGCAGAGCGTGCTGCGCGGATTCGGCGCGTACGCGGGTGAGGTCCTCGTCCGGGAGAGCGGCGCGGAGTGGTGGGAGAGCGGCGGCGACCACTGGGTCCGCACCCCCGACGGGCGGCTGTGGGACCCGGTCGACGAGGCCCGGCGCTGCTACGCGGGGGACGGCTCGCTGCGGCTGCTGTGCCGGGACGCGACAGCGCGGCCGGGACCCCGGTAGGACGGGGCCCCGGCCGCGGGGGCTGCCGGGCGGTGACGCCGCGGCGCTACGGCGTGAGCACCTGGCCCAGTCGTGCCGCCGTCGCCGTGCCCAGCTGGGTCAGCCCGTAGTACGCGGACCGGGCCGGTGCGGCGGACCCGCCGGGGACCGGCACGTACAGCAGGGTGCCGTTGCCGGTGTCCTCGCCCTCGGCGCCGACGGTCAGGTCGGCGTAGCCGTCGCCGGTGACGTCGGTCAGCGAGAGCGCGGAGCCCAGCTTGTCGTCGGTCTCCGTGGAACCGGGGACGCCTTCGGTGTCCTGCGAGACGGCCAGCGACCCGGTGCCGGTCAGGCCCGTGGAGGTGCCCTTGAGCAGCCACACCGAGCCCGCGTTGGACCGGTTCGCGCCGTCCCGGGTGACGTCCTCGTTCGGGGCGCCGGTGAGGACGTCCGCGTAGCCGTCGGCGTCGGCGTCGCCCACCGAGACCGAGGTGCCGAAGGCGTCGCCCGACTCGGAGGCGCCCTCCACCCCGGTGGTGGACTGGTGGACCGTCGTCAGTCCGGTGCCGGTGAAACCGGTGGACGTGCCGGGGACCACCGTGACCTGGCCGCCGGAGTTGCCGCCGGACTCGCCCGCGTAGGGCTGGCCGACGACGATGTCGTCGTAGCCGTTGCCGTTCACGTCGCCGGCGGCGACGGAGCGGCCGCCCTTGACGGTGAGCGTGGACACCTTCGACAGGCCGAGCGTCCTGGAGCCCTTGAACCAGGTGACCTTGCCGGCGCCGGACGCGTCACGGTAGTTGAGGGCGACGTCCGCGTAGCCGTCCCGGTTGAAGTCGCCGGAGGCCGCGTCGGCGTAGGCGAGGGCGCCGCTGACGGTGGTGATGTCGCCGGCGACCTCGTGGCCGTCGCCGAAGCGGGCCGCCCAGTTGCCGCCGGTGCCGGTGGCCGCCGTGAAGACGTCCGCCTTGCCGTCGGCGTTGAAGTCGCCGACCGCGACCGTCGCGCCGAACCTGGCGCCGTTCGGGTTGTAGTCGTCGCCCAGCGCCATGGTGTCGGCGCCCGTGTCGAACGCGGGCCCGTACAGGATCGTCACCGCGCCGCGGTCCGTGTGCGTGGTGTCGTCCTCACCGGGCGCACCGACCGCGAGGTCCGCGACCCCGTCGCCGTTGATGTCGCCCCAGGCGGTCGCGGACCCCCACAGGTCGCCGGACTCGGCGGCGCCGGGGACACCGGCACTGCCCTGGTTGAGCTTCCGCTTCGAGGCGGCGACGGGCCCGCCGGTACCGCCGGGCACCAGCGTGAGCCAGCCGCTGCCCTGCTTGGGCGTGGCGGCGACCAGGTCGCTGACGCCGTCGCCGGTGTAGTCGGCCGTGGGCGCCGCGGAGTTCCGGCCGGCGCTGGAGGCGTACCGGCGGATCTCGGCGAGCTTGCCGTAGAGGTTCTTTCCGGGGGACGTGGTCGTCTCGACGTCCTTGTGGCCCGCGACGGTCTTCAGCGTGACCCGGGTGCCTGCCGCGTACTTGCCGGTGTCGGCGTCGGCGGTCAGCGTGACGGAGCCGCTCGGGTCGCCGTCGTACTGGCCGAGCTTCCAGGCGGCGAGGCGCGCCACCGACTCCACGGCGGCCCGGGAAGGCTTGCCCGCGGGCTTCACCGGCGTGGCGGCCGCATCGCCCTCGAAGTCGCCGAGGACGGCGACGCCCGTCGACCGGCCGTTGAAGCCGTAGGTGTGCTCGCCGCGCACCGGCAGGTCGATGCCGCCCGCGCGGCCCTCGAAGATCCGGCCGCACTTGTCGACGAGGAAGTTGTAGCCGAGGTCGTTTCGCTTGCCGACCTGGATGTCGTAGGCCATGAGGCCGCGCACCAGGGACGCCGACTGGGCGCAGCTGTAGTCGTTCGTGCCGCCCGTGTGGTGGACGAAGACCGCGTCGATCCCGTCGATGTACTCCGGCGCGTCCGCCACCGCCGACTCGTTCGCGCCCCACTTGGCGCGCGGGACGACGGGCGGCTGGACGACGGTGGAGGCGAGCGGGGACGGGGCGGGGGACGGGGTCGTGGCCGGTGACGCGGAGGCGGTGGCCGGTGCGGCGGCGGATTCGGACGTGGTGGCCGACGCGGACGCGCTCGCGGGGGCGGACGGTGCGGCGGAGTCCGTCGGCGACGCGGAGGCGGGGTCGGTCGGGTTCTCGGCGAAGGCGGCGTTGTCCAGCGTGCCGGTGTTGACCGTGCCGGTGGTCCCGCTCGCCCGGTCCGTCCCGGCGGCGGTTGCGTCGCCGGTCGCGGCGCTCACGGCCTCGGCGGCGGTCACGCCCGGGTCCACCAGGTTGACCTGGAGCCCCTTGGGCAGCCCGGCGCGCGAGGAGCCGTCGGCGGCGACGATCCGGGCCTGGACCCCGTCGCTCGCGCCGACCCACAGCGGCCGGGACGTGCCGCGCGCGTCCTTCGCTCCCGGCTCGGCGCCGTCGACGGGACGGAAGCCGACGTCGAGGCTCTGCCAGCCGCTCCACTTCCCGGTCTCGCTGCTGCGGGTGCGCACCTGAGCGGTTCCGTCGAGCTCGGCGGTGGCGCCGGTCCACGAGACACCGACCAGCGAGAAGGGGTCGGTGCCGGTCCTCGGCAGCTCGCGCGCCCCGGCTCCGCCGTTCTTCGGTGTGAGGCCGTGCACCGCCACGGGACGCTTGCCGCGCGCGGCGTCCGCGGCCGGGCCGCCGCTCGGGTTCGCGACGGCGTACGACACGACCCCCGCTCCACCCAGTACGACGGCGCCGAGCGTCAGCCACGTCCTCCGCTTCAGGCTCAGCGGCTTGTACGCATGGGTCTTACGGCGACTCAAATGCCCCACCCCTAGAAGAACTTCACAAAAAGACCACCCGTCACGCAGGTGGCTCTCTATTCCAGCGCACAGTGACGGGCAAACCGCACCGCCGGAAGGTGTGCCGTACATCACTCTTGACCGGCGGAGGCGTGTCACAGCCTTCGGAGGGCTGTCCGTAAGGCATCGCACAGCCGTCCGGAGAGTGACGTTCCGCGGCCCTCGTCCGCTGGGTCCCGAGAGGCGCGCGCCGGACGCGCAGGGGATGCGAGGGGGGCTCGTGGCGAAGCGGAGTGAGGTCGAGGCGCGGATGCGGTGGCAGGCGGCGGAGTTCGTGCGGCGGGTCACGGCGCGCAACCGGCTGCCCCTGGACTACTCCGTGGACAGCCTCCGGGTGGTCGACTTCATCGTGGACGGCGTCAGGAAGGGCGGGACCGAGCGGAGGCGGGTGCACGACGTGCTGTTCGGGCTCGGCGTCTACACCGGGGAGGTGTTCGTCCGGCGGGCCGGTGGCGTGTGGGTCGAGTTCGACGCCGGGCAGCAGGAGCTGTTCGGGCAGCCGGTCGGGGTGCGGATGCCCGACGGACGGGTGTGGAACCCGCTCGGGAAGGTGGTGAAGCGGTTCGACGAGGGCGCGGCCGAATCCGTGCGCACGCTGTACCTCCAGGTGCACGGCCGGGCGAGCCGGGCCGCCGGCTGCGACAGGCGGTCCGCGTAGGGGAGTGCCGCGGGGTTCCGGACGGCGGGGGCGCGGCACGGGCGACGGGGCTTCTGACGGGCTGTGACATTTCTGTGGGGCTTGACGCTGATGACCGTGGGGGCGTGGACACGGCCGGCCGTGCACATGGCGCGGATCCGTGACGACTCGGTGCGAACGAGGACAGTGTTGGGCCAGGGAGGGGAGCCCTGCCGCGTGCAGGCGTACGACGGGGAGCTGGGCGTGGCCGTCGGGCGGGCCCAGGAGGGGGACGAGGCCGCGTTCGCGGTCGCGTACCGCATCGTGCAGCCCGGGCTGCTCGGGTACCTGCGCGGGCTCGTCGGGGAGGACGCGGAGGACGTGGCGTCCGACGCGTGGCTGGAGATCGCCCGGGACCTCGGGCGTTTCCGGGGGGACGGGGCGGGCTTCCGCGGCTGGACGGCGACCATCGCCCGGCACCGGGCGCTGGACCATCTGCGCCGGCAGCGGGTACGGCCCCGGGCGACCGCGCTCGAACAGGATCTGCTGGAACTGCCCGGCGTCCACAGCACGCACGACCAGGCACTGGAGTCCCTGTCCACCGGGTACGCCCTGGAGCTGGTCGCCGGGCTGCCCCGCGACCAGGCCGAGGCCGTACTCCTGCGGGTGGTCGTGGGGCTCGACGGTCCCGCCGCCGCGCGCGTCCTCGGCAAACGGCCCGGCGCCGTCCGCACCGCCGCGCACCGCGGCCTCAGGCGCCTCGCCCGGCAGCTCGGGGCCGAGGGTGTGACGCCTGGGGGCCCCCGGACGCTGGGGGAGTCGGGATGAGCGCCGGGAGGACGGGCGCCGGGACGACGACGGCCGGGGACGGATGCGGACATGGGTGAACGGCAGAGCGACGGGAGGGCTCCGGGCCGCCGGGCCGTACCTCCGGTCGCCGTGCGGCCGGGCGCCGAGGGGTCGGGTCCGGCGGGCGCGCAGTCCGTGGCGCCCGCGGGGTCCGTGTCGCCCGCGGGGTCCGCGGAGGCGTCCGTCGAGGTTCTGCTCGCCGCCGTGCGGAGCCGGCCGGTCGATCCGCGGGGGGAGCGGCGTGCCGTCGCGGCGTTCCGCGCTGCCAGGGAGCAGAGGGCGCACCGCGTGCAGGACCGGCGCCGGGACGACTGGCGGCCGCGGGAGCAGCGGCGGGCGAGGCGGTCGCTGCGGACGGTGCTCGTGACGCTGTGCGCCGGCCTCGCGCTGGGCGGGGTCGCCGTCGCCGGCATCGGTCCGGCCGGTCTGTCGTCCGGCGGCGGCGCGGAGCGGCGGGGGAGGGCCGAGCCGTCCCAGAGCACCGCGGGTCCCTCGCGGGGGCGGCCCGGGGCGATTCCCGCACCCGGCGGCACGAGCCCGTCCGGGCGGTCGCCGGGCGCCCGGGACACGGAGGCGCACTGCCGTGCCTACGAGGCCGTCGCGGGCCGGGGCCGGGCCCTCGGCTCGGCCGCCTGGCAGCGGCTGGTCGCCGAAGCGGGCGGGGAGGACGACGTCGAGGCGTACTGCGCGGAGCGGTTGGGCGGGGCGGAGGCGAGCGCGGACGGCGACCCTCCGGGGCGTGGTGGCGCGGCCCGGGAGAAGGGGCGGCCGACGCACGCGGGCCGTCCGACGGGGGCGGCCGGGCCGGCCGGGCCGGGGTCGGTTGCCCGGCCCAAGGCGTCGAAGAGCAACGGGAACGGGAACGGGAACGGTAAGGGTGGGCGGGGCTAGGTTCTGGTCGGTCGCGCTCGGCACGGGGGTGGTTGCTCCCGCCGCGGGGCTCCGCCCCGGACCCCGCTCCTCAAACGCCGGAGGGGCTGATTCTCGCCCCGCGTCCCGGGTGCCGGAGGGGCTGATTCTTGCCCCGCGTCCCGGGTGCCGGAGGGGCTGATTCTTGCCCCGCGTCCCGGGTGCCGGAGGGGCTGATTCTCGCCCCGCGTCCCGGGTGCCGGAAGGTGCGCATCCTGCCCCGCGGGCTGAGGTGTGCCGGCTTTCGGCCGTGTGCCGATGGCAACGGCCGGGGCCGCCACCCCCCACAGGAGAGACCCCGGCCGTCGCGCGGCACGGGCCGCGCGGCCCGTACTTCCTACAGCGCCGTGAGTGCGCTTTCTGTCACACCTCACCGCGTCACGAGTTAGTTGCAGGTTCTACGGTCATGGACGAAGAGCGGTTTCACGCCGTAACGTGCCTTTCGCGCCGGACTGTGAACCGGCGCCACATCCACGAAGGGCCCACGACCGCGACCTTCGACAGAGGGACACAACGGCGAGAACCCGGTCCGCGAGAGCGGCGCCGGCCTAGGCGCAAGAGGGGCGCGGTGCTGGGGGACGACGCGGAGCTGACCGCCGCGGTGCTTGCGGCACAGGACGGGGACGAGACCGCGTTCCGGACTGTGTACCGCGCGGTGCACCCGCGGCTGCTCGGGTACGTACGGACGCTGGTCGGCGACCCGGACGCCGAGGACGTGACCTCCGAGTCCTGGCTGCAGATCGCCCGTGACCTCGAGCGGTTCAGCGGTGACGCCGACCGGTTCCGCGGCTGGGCCGCCCGTATCGCCCGCAACCGCGCCCTCGACCACATACGCATGCGCGGCCGCCGCCCCGCGATAGGCGGCGACGAAACCGAGCTGACCGGGCAGGCGGCCGAGTCCGACACCGCGGGCGAGGCGATCGAGGCCCTGGCCACCGACAGCACCCTCTCTCTCATCGCCCGGCTCCCGCAGGACCAGGCCGAGGCCGTCGTGCTGCGTGTCGTCGTCGGACTCGACGCCAAGACCGCGGCCGAGACCCTGGGCAAGCGCCCCGGCGCCGTCCGCACCGCGGCGCACCGCGGCCTGAAGCGGCTCGCGGAGCTGCTCGGCGCGGATGCGGAATCCGCGGGCGCCCTCGGTGCCCTACCCCCGCAAAAAGAGCCGCGTACCCGCGCGGTGACGTCCGCCGGTGTGACGCGTACGCGAGCGCGGACGCAGAAGGACATGTGATGGCCGACGAGCAGTACAGGTGGCTGGACCGTGAGGCCGCGGAGCGTCTGCTGCGCGGGGAGCCGCTGGAGACCGTCGACGCCGAGACCCGCGAGCAGGCGGACCGGCTGGCCGAGGCCCTGCTGGCGCTGGCCGCCGCACCCCCGCTGAACAGCGCCGAACTCCCCGGTGAGGCCGCGGCGTTGGCCGCCTTCCGTACGGCACGCACCGGGGCGGACGACGAGTCCGCGCTGCCCGGGGGCGAGCACCGTACGCGCGGCGCCGCCCGCTCCGCCGACGCCGGCCTGGTACGCCTCGGGCGCCCCGCGCGGACCGGCCGGCGGACCTCCTGGGGCCGCCCCCTGCGGCTGGGACTGGCGGCGGCGCTGGCCGCCGGGATGATCGGCGGGGTCGCCGTGGCGGCGGGAACCGGAGTGCTGCCCACGCCGTTCGGCGACCGCGAGCCCGCACCGGCCGCCACGGTCTCCGCGGCCTCGACACCCCGGCAGCCGCTCGTCTCCCCGTCACCCGGCGTCACCGGGGGCCGGTCCGGCGTGCCGTCACCGGACGGGTCCACGGAGGGCTCGTCCCCCGGTGGCACCGGACGCGACGAGGCGCGGGGCGGCGGCGCGGGCGGGCAGCCGGACGCCGAGGACACGGGCGCGTCCGGCCGCTCCGACGACCGGCGGGGCAGCGTGCTGGCGTCCTGCCGTGACCTGCGCAGGGGCCGGCAGCTCGACGCGGACCGCAGGCGTGTCCTGGAGGACGCGGCCCGGGGTTCCGGCCGCGTCAAGAAGTACTGCGAGGGCGTCCTCGGGGACGCGGAGGGCCGTTCCGGTGCCACCGAGGAGAGCGGCGGCAAGAAGGACAAGGACAAGGACAAGGACAAGGACAAGGACAAGGGCGAGGACGAGGGGGACAAGGACAAGGGGGACAAGGGCGGCCGGGGTGACGACGGCAAGCACCACATGGTCCCGGGCGGTGGCGGCCACCAGGGGAACGCCGACGCCACACCGCCCGCGGCCTTCGCTCCCTCCGCGTCGGCGCCGAAGCCGGCGAAGCACGTCTGGACCGGAAGGATCCCGGCGGACTCCGCCGCGTCCAGTCCCTCGCCCGTGTACAGCGCGCTGTCGGTGCCGCCACGCTCCTGAGCTGGGAGAACCCAGGGAGCCTGCCACCGTGCACCGCTCTGACCTGCGGTTTCGTAATTCGGTGAAATTTTTCCCGCGTGGGTGTGACGTTTTCGGCCGCCGGGGCGCAGTAATGAGTGAGCCGACTGGTCATCGGCCCTCGCATCGAGCCGGGGTTCCCCCCGTACCCACGGCTCGGTGCACCGAGGCGCGGGCGGGACACGTTCCCCCGGTTCCGCCCGCGCCCCACTCTTCCTCCCGCCCGCGGCGGGGCCCGCGCGTCACCAGGAGACGACGACCCTGTCCCCCGAGTGGACCTGCGCGAACAGCGCCGAGATCTTCGCCTCGTCCCGTACGTTGACGCAGCCGTGCGAGCCCCCGGCGTAGCCCCGGGCCGCGAAGTCGGACGAGTAGTGGACCGCCTGGCCCCCGCTGAAGAACAGCGCGTACGGCATCGGCGAGTCGTAGAGCGTCGACACGTGGTGGCGGGACTTGAAGTAGACGGTGAACACCCCCTCGCGGGTGGGTGTGTACTGCGCGCCGAAGCGCACCGCCATCGTCGAGACCGTCCTGCCGTCGATCATCCAGCGCAGGGTCCGGCTGGTCTTGCTGATGCACAGCACCCGCCCGGTCATGCAGCGCGGGTCCGGTTTCGCGGCGGGCTGCCCGCCGAAGGCGTACAGCTCCCACTTCGTCGGCCCGTGCGTCATCCGGACCAGCCGCCGCCAGGTGACGGTGTCCGTCGCGCCGGTCCTCGGCAGCCCGCGCTTGCCCTGGAAGCCCCTGACCGCCGTGACCGTCGCGGTGTCGTACGTCCCGGTGGGCCCTTCGAACAGCCAGGCGAGCTGCCGGAGTCTGGCCTGCACCTCGCGGACGTCCGTGCCCCGGTCGCCCGAGGACCAGAGCACCCGTGCGGCGGCCGGCGTGCCGGGCTCCCGCGTGCCGGGCTTCCCGGTGTCGCCGTCCTCCCCCGGCGTGGCGTCCTGCTGCCGGCCCTTGGCGTCGGGCGTGCCCGTGACGTCGATCCGCACCAGCGGCTGCCGTCCGTCCCCGGCCCCGTCGGCCGCCGCCTTGCAGCCGGCGACGGCGGCGAGCGCCACGAGCGCGGCGACGCCCCTCCTCATGCCCGTCCTACGCATTCCGGCCCCTGTCGTCTCGGAGTTCCGCGCCGGCTCGGCTGTGTCACCTGAGATGCTCCCCTCACGCGTCCGGTTGCGAACCAGCCGCCATTGTTGACGGCCGGAGCGTGCGCCATAGTCGGGACAGGCACGCAGGGACCCCGGACGGGCCCGAACGGGTCTGTGAGCAAGGTCCCAGCGCGGTCCTCTCCACCGGGCGCATGGCCGCCGCTACAGTCCGTCGCGAGGGTCGTCTGTACTAGCGAGTAACCAAGCATGCGGAGGCACACACCATGGCGCGCGAGTCGGAGTCCGGACTGCCCATCGAGCCGGTCTACGGGCCGGACGCCCTTGCGGACTGGGATCCCGCGGAGAAGCTGGGCGCGCCCGGGCAGTACCCGTTCACGCGCGGCGTGTACCCCTCGATGTACACCGGCCGGCCGTGGACGATGCGCCAGTACGCCGGTTTCGGTACGGCCGTGGAGTCCAACGCCCGCTACCAGCAGCTGATCGCGAACGGCACCATGGGCCTGTCCGTCGCCTTCGACCTGCCGACCCAGATGGGCCACGACTCCGACGCGCCGATCGCCTCCGGAGAGGTCGGCAAGGTGGGCGTCGCCATCGACTCCGTCGACGACATGCGCATCCTGTTCGGCGGCATCCCGCTGGACAAGGTCTCCACGTCGATGACGATCAACGCCCCCGCCGCACTGCTGCTGCTGATGTACCAGCTCGTCGGCGAGGAGCAGGGCGTCCCCGCGGACCGGCTGACGGGCACGATCCAGAACGACGTGCTGAAGGAGTACATCGCCCGCGGCACGTACATCTTCCCGCCGAAGCCCTCCCTGCGCCTGATCGCCGACATCTTCAAGTACTGCAAGGCCGAGATCCCGAAGTGGAACACGATCTCGATCTCCGGCTACCACATGGCCGAGGCCGGTGCCTCCCCCGCGCAGGAGATCGCCTTCACTCTCGCGGACGGCATCGAGTACGTGCGCACGGCCGTCGCGGCCGGTATGGACGTCGACGACTTCGCCCCGCGCCTGTCCTTCTTCTTCGTCGCCCGTACGACGATCCTGGAGGAGGTCGCCAAGTTCCGTGCCGCCCGCCGCATCTGGGCGAGGGTGATGCGCGAGGAGTTCGGCGCGAAGAACCCCAAGTCGCTGATGCTGCGCTTCCACACGCAGACCGCCGGGGTGCAGCTGACGGCCCAGCAGCCCGAGGTGAACCTGGTCCGGGTCGCCGTCCAGGGGCTGGGCGCGGTGCTCGGCGGTACGCAGTCCCTGCACACGAACTCCTTCGACGAGGCCATTGCGCTGCCCACGGACAAGAGCGCGCGCCTGGCCCTGCGGACCCAGCAGGTGCTGGCGTACGAGACCGACGTCACCGCCACCGTCGACCCGTTCGCCGGCTCGTACGTGGTCGAGAGGATGACGGACGACGTGGAGGCCGCCGCCGTCGAGCTGATGGCGAAGGTCGAGGAGATGGGCGGTGCGGTCAACGCGATCGAACGCGGCTTCCAGAAGGGCGAGATCGAGCGCTCCGCCTACCGCATCGCCCTGGCGACGGACTCCGGCGAGCGCGTGGTCGTGGGCGTCAACCGCTACCAGCTCGACGCGGAGGAGCCCTACGAGCCGCTGCGCGTCGACCCGGCCATCGAGGCCCAGCAGGCGGAACGGCTCGCCACCCTGCGCGCCGAGCGCGACCAGGCGGTGGTCGACGCGGCCCTCGCGGACCTGAAGAAGGCGGCCGAGGGCACGGACAACGTCCTGTACCCGATGAAGGACGCGCTGCGCGCCCGGGCGACCGTGGGCGAGGTGTGCAACGCCCTCCGGGAGGTCTGGGGGACGTACGTGCCGACCGACGCGTTCTGACCGTACCGCCGCACGAGAAGCCCCGAGCGGAGTGCCGTACGCCTGTGCGACACTCCTGCTCATGCTTGGCGTCATCGACCTCCCCACCTACCTCGTGGGCCTCGTCCTGATCGTGCTGCTCCCCGGGCCGAACTCGCTCTACGTGCTCTCGGTGGCCGCCCGCCGCGGTGTGCGCGCCGGGTACCGGGCCGCCGCGGGCGTCTGGTGCGGGGACGCCGTGCTGATGACGCTGTCCGCCGCGGGAGTCGCCTCGCTGCTCCAGGCGAACGCGGTGCTGTTCGGGATCGTGAAGTACGCCGGGGCCGGCTATCTGACCTGGCTCGCGGCCGGGATGCTGCGGGCCGCGTGGACGATGTGGCGGACCCGGCGGGAGCGGGCCGGGGCCGGGAGCGCACCCGCGGCGCCGGTCGCCGGGGAGCGGCCCTTCCGGCGGGCGCTGGTCGTCAGCCTCTTCAACCCCAAGGCGATCCTCTTCTTCGTCGCCTTCTTCGTGCAGTTCGTGGACCCGGCCTACGCCTACCCGGCGCTCTCCTTCGTCGTGCTCGGCGTCTTCGCCCAGCTCGCCAGCTTCCTCTACCTCACCGCGCTGATCTTCGGCGGCACGAGACTGGCGGCCGCCTTCCGCCGCCGCCGGGCCCTGTCCGCGGGGGCCACCTCGGCGGCGGGCGCGCTGTTCCTCGGTTTCGCGGTGAAGCTGTCGCTGGCCGGCTCGGTGTAGGACGCGGCCCCGCCGTGCGCCGGACGGGACTTCAGCCCCGTCCGGTGGCCCCGGCGACCCGTGCCAGGTAGCCGGCCGCCCCGTCCGCGGTGTCGCCCGCCCAGCCCACGTATCCGTCGGGGCGGACGAGGAACACACCGGTGCCGTACGCCTCGTACGCCGGTGTGCGGAGCGTGCGCACCAGGTCCCCGTCGAACGTCGGGAGCCGGGTGTCCGTGCCCACCGCCAGCAGGGTCCAGTGCGGTCCCCGGAACGCGTCGAAGAGCCGTACGCCGCCGGGCCGTCCGTCCGGTGCCCGGTCCCCGGCGCGCAGCGCGTCCTCGGCCGGCGCGGTCCTGGTCTCCTCGGTGAGCGCCGAGTCCCGGTAGCCGAGGCCCAGTTGCCCGGTCGCCTCGCCGCGCCTGACTTCTCCCCGGTGGACCCTGGTGGACAGGCCGAGCATGTCCGCGGCGACGGGCCTGCGCTCCGCCTCGTAGGAGTCGAGGAGTTCCGCCGGGGCCCCGCCGCCCAGCACCGCGGCGAGCTTCCAGCCCAGGTTGTACGCGTCCTGGACGCTGGTGTTGAGGCCCTGTCCGCCGGCCGGGGAGTGCAGGTGCGCCGCGTCGCCCGCCAGGAGGACCCGCCCCTCGCGGAACCGGTCCGCCAGCGCGGTCCGCGCCCGGAAGACGGAGGTCCAGCGCACCTCGGTGACCGCGTCCGGCGCAAGGTGGGAGCGGGCGGCGACGACCTTGCGCAGGCCTTCGGGGGACGGGTCGGGCGTCAGGTCCGCGGGGAACTGCGCGAGGACCTGGAAGTCCTCGGTCCCGGCCAGCGGACAGACCGCCATGAGCTCCGCGCCGCCGGCCGGCGGGAAGAGGTGCCAGTGGTCGCGGTCCAGCCCGGTGATCCGGACGTCGGCGACCAGGGTCGGGTGCGGGTCGACATTCTCGCCCCGCATGCCGATGCCCAGCGCGCGCCGCACGGCCGAGCGTCCGCCGTCGGCCGCGACGGCGTACCGGGCGCGGACCGGCGGGCCGGACGTGAAGGACGCGGTGACGCCGTCGGCGTCCTGGGCGAGGCCGGTCAGTTCGCGGCCGAACGCGACGTCCTCGCCGAGTTCCCGCAGCCGCGCGTGCAGGATCTCCTGGGTGTGCCACTGCGGCAGCATCCAGGTCCCCCGGTAGGGCTCCGCCTCGGTCGGCTCGGCCTCGTCGATCATGCGGTGCTCGCCCTGGCGCACCCCGTCCCGCCAGATCATGCCCATCGGGTAGGGGCCGCCGGCCGCCCGGACCGCGTCCAGGACCCCGAGGTCGTCCATGACCTCCAGGGTGCGCGGCTGGAGTCCCTTGCCGCGTGAGCCGGGGAAGAGCGCGTCGGCCCGCTCGACGACCAGGGCGCGCACCCCGCGCCGGGCCAGGTCGACGGCGAGGGCCAGGCCGGTCGGGCCGGCGCCGACGACGAGCACGTCGGTGTCGAGGGTGTCCACGGGCAGCTCCTTAACGCTGTTAAGTTCCATGCGCCGCAGCATGTACTTAACAGCGTTAAACTGTCAACCGTGACTTCCCGGAGAACCTCCAGACTGGACAAGCGACTGGTCACCGACACCGCGCTGCGACTGCTCAACGAGGTGGGCCTCGACGGCCTCACCCTGCGGGCCATCGCGAAGGAGCTGGACGTCCAGGCCCCGGCCCTCTACTGGCACGTCAAGAACAAGCAGGCGCTGCTCGACGAGATGGCGACGGAGATGTACCGCCGGATGGTGGCCGGGGCGCGGCCCGCCCCGGACGGCAGCTGGCAGGAACGGCTCCTCGCGGCCAACCGCGCCCTGCGCTGCTCCCTGCTCGGCTACCGCGACGGCGCCAAGGTCTTCAGCGGCTCCCGCTTCACCGGCACCGACCACGCGGTCCAGATGGAGGAGCACCTCCGCGCGTTCCTCGACGCCGGCTTCGACCTCCCCCAGGCGGTCCGCGCCATCACCACCGCCTACCTCTTCACCCTCGGCTTCGTCACCGAGGAGCAGGGCGTCCAGCCCCTGCCGGGGGAGCGCCGCGAGGGCTTCGACGTGGCGGAGCGGGCCGCGCGCATGGCGGACTTCCCCCTCTCGGCCGCCGCGGGCGCCGAGCTCTTCCAGGACTACGAGCAGGGCTTCGAGGAGGGGCTGCGCCTGGTGGTCGCGGGGATCGAGGCGCGGTACCGGGTCGCCTGAGCCCCGGGTGGCGGGGGCCCGGGACCTCAGCGGGCGGAGGTGAGCAGCGCCCGCAGCCGGGGCCCCAGCCGGTCCTCCACGCAGCGGTTCAGCAGCCACGCGAGGACGAGCATCGTGAGGACCGTGAGCGGGAGGGTCCCGTACGACGGGATGTGCAGGGTGCGGTGATAGGCCTTGACGGCGACCCAGCCCAGATGCTCGTGCACCAGGTAGAAGGGGTACGTCAGCGCGCCCGCCACGGTCAGCCAGCGCCAGTTCGCCCCGCTCAGCCAGCCCAGCGCGATCGCGGCGACCGCGAGGAACCCGAGGGTGACGACCAGGACGATGCCGTACGAGGTGCGGTACGAGAAGAAGTCCGGGTTCGGGGCGTGCCACAGCTCCGTCACCGCGTAGTGCTGGCCCACCAGCCAGCTGACGCCGACGATGCCCCAGGCGTACGCGTCCCGCCGGTCGCGGTGGACCAGGTACAGGCCGACGCCGCCGATGAAGAACGGCGCGTACTGCGGCATCAGGACGATGTCCAGCAGGGGCTGGTTCGCGGACTCCGCGATCGCCGCCGCCAGCGTCCAGCCCGCGCAGAACAGGATGACGCGCTGCCGGTTCGCGCCCGGCAGCACGATGCACAGGGCGAACAGCGCGTAGAAGCGGACCTCGGCCCACAGCGTCCAGCAGACCCCCAGCACCCGGTCCACGCCCAGCGGCTGCTGGAGCATCGTCAGGTTCACCAGCGCGTCGCTCGGCGACACCGCCCGGTAGGTGACGACCGGCAGCGCGAACACCGCCGTCACGAGGATCACCGCCGCCCAGTAGGACGGCAGCAGACGGGAGGCGCGCGAGGCGAAGAACGCGCGCAGCGTGCGGCCCCAGCCGCTCATGCAGATCACGAACCCGCTGATCACGAAGAAGATCTGCACGCCGAGACAGCCGTACGCGAACCACGGGTGCAGGGTGGGGAACTGCAGCCTCGGCGAGCTGCCCCACGCCTCGGAGATCTCACCGTCCCGGCCGCCGTAGTGGTACGCGGCGACCATCAGCGCGGCGATCAGCCGCAGCCCGTCGAGCGCGCGCAGGCGGGGCGCGTGCACCCGGGGACCTGTCCGGGGCGGGACGTCGGCGGCCGCCGCGGCCGGGGGCGCGAGGGCCGCCGGCTCCTTCGTGGACGCGGTCATCCGAGCGTCGCCCGCTTGAGGGAGCGCGCGCGGCGGGCCACCCGGCGGACGGTCGCGTTGCGCGGAAGGAACGCGAGCTGGGCGGGGACCGCGCCGGGCAGCGCCAGCGAGGTCAGGCGCCGCCGCTTGAAGTAGCGCCAGGTGCGCTGGTCCAGACGACCGGTCAGATACCGCTCGGCGGCGGGGCGCAGCCGCGGGTAGATCTTCGGCTGCATGGCGTACCCGACGGCATGGACGAGGCTCGTGAGGTCCGCCGCCTCCGGGCCCGGGCGCTGCGACGCGACCGCCGCCCGGTCCGTCAGTTCGGGCAGCAGCGCGTCCACGACGGTGACGGGGATGCGGTTGCTGTTCTCGTACGGCGTGAGGCGGTCGAGGAGCGTCTCCGTGCCGATGCGGGCGACCGGCAGGCCGTACAGCGCGGACGCCGTGAGCAGCGCGGTGGAGAAGCAGCCGACGACCAGCGCGGGACGCATCCGCTGGTACAGCACCTCGGCGAGGACCGGGGTGTCGAGCACGGTGAGGTCGGCGCCCAGTTTCTCCGCCTCCTTCTCCAGGAGACGCGACCAGCGGGCCGGCGCGGTGGGGTGCGGCTTGAACACCACGCGGGTGTGGCCGAGTTCGACGGCGCCCTTCAGCATCCTTACGTGCAGGTCCTCCTCCTCCTCGGCGGAGAGGATGCCGAGCGCCGAGAGGTACTGGCCGAGCAGCAGTGCCGGTTCCTCGATCTGCGGCAACGCGTCGCCGGTGTCCCCGAGTTCGGCGAGCACCTTCGAGAAGGCGTCCGTCGGCACGACCTCGGGGCCGACGCCGAACTCCGTGAGCAGCAGGGGCGTGAGACCCGGCACCAGGTCCAGGTGGAGCAGCCGGGTCACCCGCGTGCCGACCAGGGGGTCGATCTTGGAGCGGGTGGGCCCGTAGCTCATCAGGCCGTCCGCGTACACGGTGACGGGCGCGCCCAGGAAGATCTGCGCCACGGCGAGCGCCGGGTTCACCTGGATCGACTCGACGGCCAGCTCGACGTCGTCGTCGCCGAGCCGCCAGGCGAGCCGCAGATGCCGCTCCCAGAGCGGCACGTCGTCGGGCCGTGGTGCCCAGCCCCCCGGGTGGAAGGGGGAGATGGTCTCGTTCCACGAGATCACCTCGTCGAAGCGGCCGCGCAGCTGCGCGAAGCCCGGCATCTCGTCCACGGCGGGCGTCGTCTCGGGCGTCGCCGCGTTGTTGGACACGAGCAGGATGCGCCGGTCGACGGGTGCGAAACAGTCCGTGTCCAGGGCCGCGGCGAGCGTCGCCGTGCCGTACAGCGTGGACACCATGAAGATCTGCGTGGTCACGCGGCCACCCCCGTGGCCGGAACCGGACGGCGCCGCAGCCGGCGCAGCCGCGTCGCGCGCTGGACGTCCATCGAGTCGAGCGCCTCGTCCAGTACGTCCTGCGGCATGCGCCGCAAGGCGACGGCGCTCATCGACTTCAATTTCCGTGCCACGGATGGCTCGAACCTTTCGATGGATCCCAGGTGATGGGAAATGATCGCGCAATAGGTGCGCACGGCCTTGGGCAGCAGAATGTCCGCGTCGCGGTCCGCCGCGGTCTCCGTGACGACCTGGTCGAAGGCGCGGATGAAATCGAGCTGCCGCACGTCCCCGATCTGCGTGAGGGAAGAGGCGACCCCGCGCCGGTAGAACACTCCGAGCAGGCCCACCGTGGCGAATGATTCCGCCTCCCGGTGCAGCTTCCAGATCCACGGCCGGTCCTCCGCCGTCCGCAGTCCGTCGGTGAAGTGCAGCAGCCCCCGGTCGACAAGCCGGCGGTGATAGATGCCGGCCCAGGCGTAGGCGTAGTCGACGGAGGTGGACCGGTCGGCGGGCAGGATCGCGTCCCGGGGACGCAGGACGACTCCCCGCCGGCCGTGCGGGACCCGGTGGACGGCGCGGGCCCGCGCGGTGCACTGGACGTGGTCCGTACGGACGAAGTCGCAGCCCAGCTCCTCGATGGAGGCGAGGAGCCGCTCGTAGTAGCCGGGGGCGATCCAGTCGTCCCCGTCGAGGAACGTCAGGTATTCGCCGCGCGCCGCGTCGATGCCGGTGTTGCGCGCGGTCGCAAGGCCTCCGTTCTTCTCGTGCCGGACATGCACCGCGCCCGGGAGCTCGCGCTCCGCGCGCGCGAGAATGTCCGGCGTCTCGTCGCGGGAACAGTCGTCGACGAGAATGAATTCGAAGTCGTCGCGTGTGTTGGCACGCAGACTCTTCAGGGTGTCGGGCGCATATTGCTGCACGTTGAAGAACGGCACGATGACGGAGAGCTTGACCACCCGAGTGACGTTAGGCGGCGGCCCGGCATTCGTCTTGACCGTTGGTGGGATGCAAGGTGAACGACGCGTGGCGAAGCCGTGAACCGGGCTGATTCACAAGGGGATCGGGGCCCCGATCCCCATTCGTCGATGTGCTGTTAACCCTTTGTTGCATTCGGGTTGGGCCGCACCTCTTCCTCGCTTCCTAGCGTCGTCGACGTGCCAGCAAGTACCAGGAAGTCCCTGCGGGTCGCCGTCCTCGCGGATTCCGATACCCGGTGGAAATGGGGCTCGCTCACCGCGAACCGCATCTCACCGGCCGAATCGGACATCCGGCTCGACGGCTTCCTGCTGCGCGGCCGTGCCACGCCCACCGCCCGCCAGCTCGAGGAAGTCGGCGTCCGCCCCGACTCGCTCCGCGAGGTCACCGGCGTCGAGTTCCTGCGCGCCATGGGCCAGGAGACGTACGACATCGTCGTGCTCGCCCTCGTCGGCGGTGCCGTCCAGGCGATGCTGCACGGGCTCGGGCGGGCCTGGGACGGCCGGACCCGGCGGCCCGTGGTGGTCACCGGCTACGTCGGCGTCGTCTACGAGAAGCTCGCCGACGGCCTGCTGCTGCGGCACGGCGCGGACCTCGTCCTCGCCAACTCCCGCCAGGACGCGGAGCGTTTCCGCGCCGTGTACGAGGGAGTGGGAGCCGACGCCTCGTCGGTGACGGAGGTGGCACTGCCCTTCCTCGGCGGCGCCGAGCACCGGAGGCACGACCCGTACACGGTCGTCTTCGCCGCCCAGCCCTCCGTGCCGGAGAGCCGCAGGGACCGTACGTACCTGCTGGACCGCCTGATCCGGCACGCACGGCTGCACCCGGACCGCCAGGTCCTGCTGAAGCTGCGCTCCAGGCCGGGCGAACACACCACGCACATCGAGGAGCTGCCCTACCAGAAGCTGGCGGAGAAGGCCGGTCCGCCCGCCAACTTCCGCCTGGTGTACGGGCACATGGGCGAGGTCCTGGACCGCACCGACCTGCTGGTCACCGTCAGCTCCACCGCGGCCCTGGAGTCCCTGCACCGCCGCGTCCCCACCGTCGTCCTGACCGACCTCGGGATCCGCGAGGCGCTCGGCAACCACCACTTCGTGGGCTCCGGCTGCCTGGCCTCCTGGGACCAGCTCGACGCCGGGTACGAGCCGGCACCCGACCCGGCGTGGGTGGCCCGGCAGGGCGTCGCCGTCGGGGCAGGGTCCTACGAGACGGCCTTCGACCCGGCGCGCGCCCGCATCGACGAACTGCTCTGCGCCGCCCGGCTCCCGCGGCTCGCGCCCTTCTACACGCCCGTCACCGCGCCCGGTTACCTGCCCGGCATCCTCGCCCGCCACCACCTCGCCCCCGACGGCAGCCCGCTGCCCGGCGCACCCGCCGCCGACAAGGAGCCCAGCCCCGTACGGCAGATCGTGCGGCGCGCGGCCCGCGGCGCCTACCGCCACGGCGTCCAGCGCGTGGCGCCCGTCATCCGGCGGATGGGGGAGCTGTGAACGCCCCCGTCCCCTCCCAAGGAGTACAGCTGATGTCCCACCCGGAAGCGGGCCAACCGGCGCCCCTGCGCCGCGTGCTCGCGGTGATCCCCGCGCGCGGCGGCTCCAAGGGAGTCCCCGCGAAGAACCTCGCCCCGGTCGGCGGTGTGCCGCTGGTGGCGCGTGCCGTGCGCGAATGCCGCTCGGCCCGGCTCGTCACGGACGTCGTGGTCTCCACCGACGACACCGCGATCGCCGCGGCGGCCCGGTCGGCCGGCGCCGAGGTCGTCCTGCGACCCGCCGCCATCGCCGGTGACACCGCGACCTCCGAGGCCGCCGTCCTGCACGCCATGGAGGCCCACGAGGCCCTGCACGGCAGCGCGGTCGACGTCGTCCTGCTCGTCCAGTGCACCAGCCCGTTCATCGTCCGCGAGGACATCGACGGCGTCGTCCGCGCGGTCGTCGAGAAGGGCGCGGACACGGCGCTGACCGTGGCCCCCTTCCACGGCTTCGTGTGGCGCGACGGCGACGACGAGCCCGCCGCCGCCCAGGCCCCGGCCGGCCCCGGGCGCACGGCGGCCGCGGGCGGCACGGACACCCTGCTCGCCGGCACCGCCACCAGCGGCGGCTACGGCATCAACCACGACAAGTCCTTCCGCCCGCGCCGCCAGGACCGCCCCCAGGACCTCCTGGAGACCGGCGCCGTCTACGGCATGGACGCGGCCGGCTTCCGCACCGCCGGACACCGCTTCTTCGGCCGTACGGAACTCGTCCGCACCGACCCCGCCCGGGTGCTGGAGATCGACGACCCGCACGACCTCGCCCGCGCCCGGGCCCTGGCCCCGCTCTTCGACGCGGGCCGGCCCGGCGCCCTCCCGACCGCCTCCGACATCGACGCGGTCGTCCTCGACTTCGACGGCACCCAGACCGACGACCGGGTGCTGATCGACTCCGACGGACGGGAGTTCGTCTCCGTGCACCGCGGGGACGGCCTCGGTGTCGCAGCCCTGCGCCGCAGCGGCCTGTCGATGCTGATCCTGTCCACGGAACAGAACCCGGTCGTCGCCGCCCGGGCCCGGAAGCTCAAGATCCCGGTCCTGCACGGCATCGACCGGAAAGACCTCGCACTGAAGCAGTGGTGCGAGGAGCAGGGCATCGCGCCGGAGCGCGTGCTCTACGTCGGCAACGACGTCAACGACCTCCCGTGCTTCGCCCTCGTCGGCTGGCCCGTGGCGGTCGCGAGCGCCCACGACGTCGTGCGCGGCGCCGCACGCGCGGTCACCACCGTCCCCGGTGGCGACGGCGCGATCCGAGAGATCGCCAGCTGGATCCTCGGCCCTTCTCTCGACTCCCTCGACAAGTAAGGAACGTCTCCACCATGAGCTCCAACTCCCGCCTCCGCACCTTCGGTTCGAAGACCGCCGGCCCCGGCCACCCCGTCTACATCACCGGCGAGATCGGCATCAACCACAACGGTGACCTGGACAACGCCTTCAAGCTGATCGACGTGGCCGCCGAGGCCGGCTGCGACGCCGTCAAGTTCCAGAAGCGCACCCCGGAGATCTGCACCCCGCGCGACCAGTGGGACATCGAGCGCGACACCCCCTGGGGCCGCATGACCTACATCGACTACCGCCACCGCGTGGAGTTCGGCGAGGACGAGTACCGCCAGATCGACGAGCACTGCAGGAAGCGCGGCATCGACTGGTTCGCCTCCCCGTGGGACACCGAGGCCGTCGCCTTCCTGGAGAAGTTCGACGTGCCCGCCCACAAGGTCGCGTCCGCGTCGCTGACGGACGACGAGCTGCTGCGCGCCCTGCGCTCCACCGGCCGCACGGTCATCCTCTCCACCGGCATGTCGACCCCGAAGCAGATCCGGCACGCCGTCGAGGTCCTCGGCAGCGACAACATCCTGCTCTGCCACGCCACGTCGACGTACCCGGCCAAGGCCGAGGAGCTCAACCTCCGCGTCATCAACACCCTCCAGGCCGAGTACCCGAACGTCCCGATCGGCTACTCCGGCCACGAGACGGGCCTGCAGACCACGCTCGCCGCGGTCGCCCTCGGCGCCACCTTCGTCGAGCGCCACATCACCCTCGACCGCGCCATGTGGGGCTCCGACCAGGCCGCCTCCGTCGAGCCGCAGGGCCTGACCCGCCTCGTGCGCGACATCCGCACCATCGAGGCCTCTCTCGGTGACGGAGTCAAGAAGGTGTACGAGTCCGAGCTCGGCCCGATGAAGAAGCTGCGCCGGGTCTCGGGCGTCGTCGCGGAGGCGGAGATCGCCGCGGCGGCGGGCGAGCCGGTCTCGGTCTGATCCCCCTCCCCACTTCCACCCTCACGGAAGCGACGGTCGTACGTCGATGAGCCCCCGCGCCGGTCTTGCCGGCACCCGCCCGAAGAAGCCGGACACCCTCGCGTTCGTCGAGAGCCCGGTGCAGCTCCTCAACGTGCTGGAGTGGGCCCACATCCAGGGCCTGCGCACGCAGGAGGGCACTGCTCCGGCACCCGGCGCGGGGCTCACGCTCGTCGTCCTGTCCCCGACCGACCCGATGACCCGGGGACAGCTGCGCCGCATGGCGGAACTGGCCCGCGACGAGGGCTACGAGGTCCGGTGGGAGGAGGCGCGGGGCGGCACGACGGCCCCCTTCCACACGATCGGCGGCCTCGTCCCGCTGCTCCGCAGAGCCCGCCGGATAGTCATGGGAGACCCCTTCTCCCGTTACGTGCAGCTGCTGCTGACCATCACCGCCGCCCGCGACCTGGTGGTCGTGGACGACGGCACGGCGACCATGGAGTTCGTCGCCCAGCTCGGCCGCGGCGAGCGCCTGGTGCGCTGGCACCGGCGGGGCGGCCGGCCCGGCCCGCGCGACGTGCTGTTCGCCCCGGTGTCCGCCTCCGCCCGCCGCCGGCTGACCCCCACCGGCCACCGCTCGGTCGAGGTCTTCTCCTCCATGCCGATCGACTCGGCGCCCGACGGTGTCCGCGTCACGGCCAACGACTTCGCCTGGACCCGGGCGCGCTTCGGCCCCCCGCGCATCACCAGGAGTGCCGACCTGGTGGGCACCTCCCTCGTCGAGACGGGCGTGGTCGACCCGGACCGCTACCTGGACGCGGTCCGCTCCCTGGCCAAGGCGCACGGCGCGACGCGCTACTTCGCCCACCGGCGCGAGAGCCCCGAGAAGCTCCGCCGCCTCGCCGCCGAGACGGGCCTGGAGATCGTCCGGCCCGACCTCCCGCTCGAACTGATCGCCCGCCGGGGCCCCATCGGGCGCACCATCCTGAGCTTCCCCTCGACCGTGGTCCACACGCTGCCGCTGGCCCTGGCCGGCACCGAGGTCCGTGTCGCCGTCTGTGACATCGACCCCACCTGGCTCACCGAGAACGCCTCCCCCCGGGCCCAGGGCTTCCTCTCCGGAGTGACCGGCACGGCCAAGGACGTCCACCGCCTCTCGGCGACAGCCCACCCGAGCCCGGCGTAGGCCGGCTGCCGGGGGAGTGACCGCGCGCGTTCACGCTCTGTCCGGTTCCGGTCGCGGATCTGGAGTGTGACTCGGTCGTCGCGGGGGGCCGGGGTGGGGTGCGCGCGAAGTGTGGCACCGTGGAGTACGGGAATGGGCTCGGACACCCCGGGCGTTGTTCCCTGCGTGGGACTCCGTGGGCCAAGGCCCGCGGAGCGGTTCGAGAACCGGCCGCCGGACCCGGCGGCGAGGTCGATGGAGACCGAAGGGCCTGATCAAGGGGCCTGGTTCAAGATCCAATCGCCCGGAAAGCCGGGCGAGTTTACCCACCCCGGCCGATACCTATGCGCCGGGCGGCCAGATTTTCTTCCCCTAACGGGTTGAAGTTTTGTTGATCGTGGGTCGGCTGGCCGCCCGATCGCCCTACCCTTCAGAGGGTGAACCAACTGATGTCCCGAGAGTCCGAGGCCGACAAGCCCGGGGAAGCAGTGCTTCCCGGCGCGCTGCCCGAGGCACTGCGCGCCGAGCTCGTGGCCTTCCGCCGCGACCTGCACATGCACCCGGAGCTCGGCAACCAGGAGTTCCGTACGACCGCGGCGGTCAAGGCCCGCCTGGAGCGGGCCGGCCTTGAGCCGCGCGTCCTCAGCGGCGGCACGGGACTCGTCTGCGACATCGGTCTCGGTGAGGACGGGCGGCACGGCACCCGCCCCATGCTCGCCCTGCGCGCCGACCTCGACGCGCTGCCCATCCCGGACACCAAGGCGGACTGCGCCTACCGGTCGACCGTCCCGGACCGCGCCCACGCCTGCGGCCACGACGTGCACACCACCGTCGTGCTCGGCGCCGGCCTGGTCCTCGCCCAGCTGCACCGCACCGGGCGGCTGCCCTGGCCCGTGCGGCTGATCTTCCAGCCCGCCGAGGAGGTCCTGCCCGGCGGCGCGCTCGACGCCATCGCGTCCGGGGCCCTGGAGGGCGTCGGACGGATCATCGCCGTGCACTGCGACCCGAAGGTGGACGCGGGGCGCATCGGCCTGCGGCACGGCCCCATCACGTCCGCGTGCGACCGGCTCGAAGTGTCATTGGACGGCGCCGGCGGCCACACCGCGCGCCCCCACCTCACCACGGACCTCGTGACGGCCGTCGCCCGCGTCGCCACCGACGTCCCGGCGGTGGTCGCCCGCCGCATCGACGCGCGCAGCGGACTCTCCGTGACCTGGGGCCGTATCGAGTCCGGCCACGCGTGCAACGTGATCCCGCAGCACGCCGAGCTGTCCGGGACCGTGCGCTGCCTGGACCTCGAGGCCTGGCGGCAGGCCCCCGACCTGCTGCACGCGGCGATCGACGAGATCGCCACCCTGCACCGGGCGAAGTCCGAGATCAACTACGTCCGCGGCGTCCCCCCGGTCGTGAACGACCCGATCGTCGCCGACCTGCTGCGGGACGCCATGACCGCCCGGCTCGGACCGCACTCCGTCGAGGACACCACGCAGAGCCTGGGCGGTGAGGACTTCTCCTGGTACCTGGAGCAGGTGCCGGGTGCCATGGCCCGCCTCGGAGTGCGCACGCCCGGCGAGCGCGGTGGCCGTGACCTGCACCAGGGCGACTTCGACGCGGACGAGTCGGCGATCAAGGTGGGCGTGGAGCTCTTCACGGCCGCCGCGCTGCTCGACGCGAAGGCGTGAGCGCCGGGCCGGTGACCGACGCCGGCCGGTGACCGACGCCAGCCGGTGACGGACGCCGGTCGGCAGTGAGCGACGCCGGCCGGTGAGCGACGCCGGGCCGATGACCGACGTCGGCCGTTGAACGGCGGGCCGAAGCTCCCCTCGCCACGCGTGGCCCTCCCCAGTCGCGCCGCCCGCCCTCCCGCAGTACTTTGAGCACGGCTGGAAACAGCCACTCGCGCCGTCACGCAGACTTCACCCCCGCACGCAGAGCGTGGCGGCCGCGAGCGGCGTTGCATCCACGAAGCGCCCCATTCGCGCCCATGGTTCACCCGGACGTAACCGGCCATCGGCACGAATGGGTAACGGCCGGGGGAACCCCGTTCCCTCCACGGTCTACGCGCGTTAATGTGCGCCGAACTCAGCACCCACTGCGGGGCTTTGGAGAAGGGGAACTTCGGATGCGTCGTATTTCCAGCCTGACCCGTGTCGCGGTGGGGGTCGCGTCGCTCGCACTCGCGGCCACGGCCTGCGGCGGTACCAGTGACGAGGGTGACAGCGGCGAGAGCAAGGGTGACAAGGGTCTCGCCATCGCGTACGACATCGGCGGCAAGGGCGACCAGTCCTTCAACGACGCCGCGTTCGCGGGCCTGGAGAAGGCGCAGAAGGAGTTCGGCTACAAGACGGCGGACATCGAGCCCACCGACGGTGAGACGGACGCCGACAAGGAGCAGCGCCTGGCCTCGCTGGCCAAGCAGGGCTACAACCCCGTCATCGGCATCGGCTTCGCCTACGGCCCCGCGATGGAAAAGGTCGCGGCGAAGTACCCGAAGACCAGCTTCGGCATCGTGGACTCCGTCGTCGAGGGCAAGAACGTGGCGTCCCTCGTCTTCGCCGAGCAGGAGGCCTCCTACCTCGCCGGTGTCGCCGCCGCGAAGGCCACCAAGACGAACACGGTCGGCTTCGTGGGCGGCGTGGACGTCCCGCTGATCCACAAGTTCGAGGCGGGCTACAAGCAGGGCGTCCAGGACACCAACCCCAAGGTCAAGGTGCTGTCCCAGTACCTCACCCAGACCGCGGAGGAGGGTGGCTTCTCCAGCCCCGACAAGGGCAAGGCCGCAGCCGAGGGCCAGTTGGAGAAGAAGGCCGACGTTCTCTACGCCGCGGCCGGTCTGTCCGGCCAGGGCGTGATCGAGGCCGCCGCCAAGAAGAAGGCCTGGGCGATCGGCGTCGACTCCGACCAGTACAAGCAGAAGCCGCTGGCCGCCTACAAGGACTACATCCTGACCTCCGCGCTCAAGGACGTCGGCGGTTCGGTGTACTCGCTGGCCAAGTCGGTCCACGACGACAAGCCGCTGACCGGCACGCAGACGTTCGACCTCAAGGTCGACGGCGTCGGTCTCGCCGACAGCAACCCGAAGATGGCCGAGATCCCGGGCCTCACCGACGCCGTGGCCAAGGCCAAGGAAGGCATCGTCGCGGGCACCATCAAGGTCAAGACCGAGTAGTCGGGTGACGGGCCCGGGCCCGTCGGCGCCCGGACGGGCG
This sequence comes from Streptomyces sp. GLSS-08, assembly GCF_056387915.1. Taxonomy (NCBI): domain Bacteria; kingdom Bacillati; phylum Actinomycetota; class Actinomycetes; order Kitasatosporales; family Streptomycetaceae; genus Streptomyces; species Streptomyces sp. GLSS-08. The sequence continues at coordinate 33,838 of NZ_JBWJAQ010000017.1, read as the reverse complement.
AACACCACGAAGCGGTACGGAGCGGGCGGGCACCCTGAGTGCCCGCCCGCTCCCGTCTGCCGCCCGGCAGGTCACCCACCGCCACCGTCCCTTTGCGGTCGGCAAGCCTTCGGGCGGTGAAACAGGTGGCATCGGGCACAGCCGCATAACAAGGTGGACAGAAGGGGTTTTCTAGAAGGTCTACGCGCGTTAATCTGCGGCGAAGCCAGCGCCGAAGACGATCCGCCTGGCGCTGTAAGACAGGAGCACAACACATGCGCCGGGTTCCCCGCATCGCGCTCGCAGGCGCTGCGACCGCCTCTCTCGCCCTCGCCCTCTCCGCGTGCGGAGGCACCTCGACCTCCGGCTCGTCGGAGTCGAAGGGCGACAAGGGCCTCGCCATCGCCTACGACGTCGGCGGCAAGGGCGACCAGTCCTTCAACGACGCCGCGTTCGCCGGTCTGAAGAAGGCGCAGAGCGAGTTCGGTTACAAGACCGCCGACCTCGAGCCCACCGACGGCGAGACGGACGCGGACAAGACCCAGCGCCTGGTCTCGCTGGCCAAGCAGGGCTACAACCCGGTCATAGGCATCGGCTACGCCTACGCGCCCGCCGTCAAGGAGGCCGCGGCCAAGTACCCCGACACCACCTTCGGCATCGTCGACGACTCCACCATCGAGGCGAAGAACGTCGCGGACCTGGTCTTCTCCGAGCAGGAGGCCTCCTACCTCGCGGGCGTCGCCGCCGCGAAGGCCACCAAGACGGACACCGTCGGCTTCGTGGGCGGTGTGGACATCCCGCTGATCCACAAGTTCCAGGCCGGCTTCGAGCAGGGCGTCAAGGACACCGCCCCCAAGGTCAAGGTGCTGTCCCAGTACCTCACCCAGACCGCGGACGAGGGCGGCTTCTCCAGCCCCGACAAGGGCAAGACGGCCGCCGAGGGCCAGATCGAGAAGAAGGCGGACGTCGTCTACGCGGCGGCCGGCCTGTCCGGTCAGGGCGTCATCGAGGCCGCTTCCGCCAACAAGGTGTGGGCCATCGGTGTCGACTCCGACCAGTACAAGCAGGAAGCCCTCGGCAAGTACAAGGGCGCCATCCTGACCTCCGCGACCAAGGACGTCGCGAAGGCGGTGTACAACCTCGCGAAGTCGGTCGAGGACGGCAAGCCCGAGACCGGTATCGTCAGGGGCGACCTGAAGTCCGGCGAGGTGGGCCTCGCCGACTCCAACCCGCAGTACAAGAGCAACACCGCTGTCCAGGACGCCGTCAAGGCAGCCAAGGAGAAGATCATCAGCGGCGAGATCAAGGTCAAGTCCAGCTGACGAGCAGGACCTCAGGAGCAGCTGTGCGGCCCCGGACGAGGTGCGAGCGGGTGCTCCACGCCCCCCGCGCCTCTCCGGAGCCGCTCAGTATCCGCGGGGTTACGTCCGCTCGACGGGACACGGGGAGCCTCGCCCCCGTGTCCCGTAGCCGCGGCGCGTCGCCCCTTTCGTTGCCGTAGGGGCGCTACGCGCGTAGACGACCCCCTTTCCCTCAGGAGAGTGCGCCATCAACGCGTCCAGCAGCCCTCCGGCCGACGCGGTCAACGGTCAGCTGACCGCTGTCGAACTCGCCGGGATCACCAAGCGCTTTCCCGGCGTCGTGGCCAACCACGACATCCACCTCAACGTCCGCAAGGGCACGGTCCACGCCCTCGTCGGTGAGAACGGTGCCGGCAAGTCGACGCTGATGAAGATCCTCTACGGCATGCAGAAGCCGGACGAGGGGACCATCGCCGTCGACGGCACGCAGGTCACCTTCTCGTCGCCCGCCGACGCCATCGCCCGCGGCATCGGCATGGTCCACCAGCACTTCATGCTCGCCGACAACCTCACGGTCCTGGAGAACGTCGTCCTGGGCAGCGAGAAGCTGTACGGCATCGGGGGCAAGGCGCGCCGCAAGATCCTGGAGCTCTCCGAGCGCTACGGCCTCGGTATCCGCCCCGACGTCCTCGTCGAGGAACTCGGCGTCGCCGACCGCCAGCGCGTGGAGATCCTCAAGGTCCTCTACCGGGGCGCCCGCATCCTCATCCTCGACGAGCCCACCGCGGTGCTCGTCCCGCAGGAGGTCGACGCGCTCTTCGCCAACCTGCGCGAGCTCAAGGCCGAGGGCCTGTCGGTCATCTTCATCTCGCACAAGCTGGGCGAGGTCCTCTCGGTCGCCGACGACATCACGGTGATCCGCCGCGGTACGACGGTGGGGACGGCCGTCCCTTCCGAGACCACCCCGCGCCAGCTCGCCGAACTGATGGTGGGCAGCGAACTGCCGACGCCGGAGACCGCGGAGTCCACGGTCACCGACCGTCCGGTCCTGTCCGTGCGGGACCTGCGCCTGGTCGCCCCCGGCGGCAAGCCGCTCCTCGACGACATCAGCTTCACCATCCACGCGGGCGAGGTGCTCGGCCTCGCCGGCGTCGAGGGCAACGGCCAGACCGAGCTCATCGAGACGCTGATCGGCCTCAAGGGCGCCGACTCCGGCACCATCACCCTGGCCGAGGACGAGATCACCTCCTGGGCCACCCGCAGGCGCCGCGAGCAGGGCATCGGCTACATCCCCGAGGACCGCCACCGGCACGGCCTGCTCCTGGAGGCCCCCCTCTGGGAGAACCGCATCCTCGGCCACGTCACCGAGCGGCCCAACGCGAAGGGCGTCTGGCTGGACCCCAAGGGCGCCCAGGCCGACACCCGCCGGATCGTCGAGGAGTACGACGTCCGCACCCCCGGCATCGACGTGACCGCGGCCTCCCTCTCCGGCGGCAACCAGCAGAAGCTGATCGTCGGCCGCGAGATGAGCCACAAGCCGCGCTTCCTGATCGCCGCCCACCCGACCCGCGGCGTGGACGTCGGTGCGCAGGCCCAGATCTGGGACCAGATCCGCGCGGCCCGTCGGGAAGGCCTCGCCGTCCTGCTGATCTCGGCCGACCTGGACGAGCTGATCGGTCTCTCCGACACGCTCCGGGTGATCTACAACGGCAAGCTGGTCGCGGACGCCGACCCGGCGACCATCACCCCGGAGGAGCTCGGCTCGGCCATGACCGGCGCCGCCTCCGGACACCTCGAGAACGAAGAGCTCGCAGAGCAGCTCGAAGAGCAGGCAGACGCCCCCGAAGACGAGGCCCGCTGATGAAGAAGTTCGACAAGGAGCGCGTGCTCCTCGCGGTGGCCGGACCGGTCATCGCGCTCGTCGTGGCCGTGGCGCTGACCTCGGTCGTGCTGCTCGCCTCGGGGAAGAACCCGATCGAGCCGTACACGCTCATGTTCGAGCAGGCCACGTTCTCCGACATCCAGGTCCTGATCCTCAACCAGGCCTCGATGTACTACATCGCGGCGCTCGCGGTGGCCATCGGCTTCCGCATGAACCTGTTCAACATCGGTGTGGACGGGCAGTACCAGCTCGCCGCCATGATGGCCGCGATCGTCGGCGCGCACGTCGCGCTGCCGGCCGCGCTGCAGATCCCGCTGCTGATCCTGACCGCGATCCTCACCGGCGCCTTCTGGGCCGGCATCGCCGGTGTCCTCAAGGTCACCCGGGGAGTCAGCGAGGTCGTCGCGACGATCATGCTCAACGCGATCGCCACCGCCCTCATCGCCTACCTGTGGCTGCCCGACGTCTTCGGCGTCAAGGTCGGCAACAACAACACCACCGGCGAGATGCACGAGTCGGGCTGGGTGCCCGGCTTCGGCATGGGCGACGCCGGAGAGATCTACGGCATGGTGGTCCTCGCCGTGCTGCTCGGCATCGGCTACTGGATCGTCCTCAACCGCACCCGCTTCGGCTTCGACCTGCGCGCCTCCGGTGCCTCGGAGAGCGCCGCCGCGGCCAGCGGCGTGGACCCCAAGCGCATGGTGCTCACCGCCATGCTGGTCTCCGGCGGCATGGCGGGCCTCGCGGGCCTGCCGATCCTGCTCGGCGCCACGCACACGTTCAGCCTGAACTTCCCTACCGGCATCGGCTTCCTCGGTATCGGCATCGCCCTGCTCGGTCGCAACAGCCCGACGGGCATCGCCTTCGCGGCCCTGCTCTGGGCCTGGCTGGACAAGGCGTCGCCCGAGCTCGACTTCCACGGGTACGACAAGGAGATCGCGGTCATCATGCAGGGCCTGATCGTGATCGCGGTCGTCGTCTCGTACGAGGCCGTGCGCGAGTGGGGTCTGCGCCGCCAGCAGCGCCGCGTCGGCGCGGAACTCGCCGCGGGCCACGTCCTCGGCGCCTCCTCTGACCACAACACCGAGAAGGAGGTGGCGGGCCGATGACCACCGCAACCGCTGTCAACCAGCCCTCGCTGCAGCCCGCGGCACCCGGCGGCCGCCGGCTGTCGCTCCCCGTCCTCCTGCTCGTCATCGCGGGCGGCCTGGCGCTGACCTCGATCGTCCGCATCATCACCGGCGCCGACGGCATCACCAACGTCAGCCAGATGTCCACCGCGCTCCAGCTCGCCGTCCCGATCGGCCTGGCCGGTCTCGGCGGTCTGTGGTCAGAGCGCGCGGGCGTCGTCAACATCGGCCTCGAGGGCATGATGATCCTCGGCACCTGGTTCGGCGCCTGGGCCGGCTACCAGTGGGGCCCGTGGACCGGCGTGCTCGTCGGCATCGCCGGCGGCGCGATCGGCGGTCTGCTGCACGCGATCGTGACGATCACCTTCAACGTCAACCACATCGTCTCCGGTGTGGCCATCAACATCCTGGCGCTCGGTGCCACCCGCTACCTCGCCCCGCTCGCCTTCGAGGGCGTCCAGGGCGGTTCGGCGAAGCAGTCCCCGCCGGTCGAGTCGCTCGGCCACTTCACCGTGCCCGGACTCTCCGACTGGCTCACCACCCTCAACGGCAAGGGCTGGTTCTTCGTCTCGGACGTCGCGGGCCTGCTCGGCGGCCTGGTCACCAACGTGTCCTGGCTGACCCTGCTCGCCATCGCGCTGATCCCCGCCACCTGGTGGATCCTGTGGCGCACCGCGTTCGGCCTGCGCCTGCGCTCCTGCGGCGAGAACCCGATCGCGGCCGAGTCGCTCGGCGTCAACGTCTACAAGTACAAGTACCTGGCCGTCATCATCTCCGGCGGTCTGGCCGGCCTCGGCGGCGTGTTCCTGTCGATCGTCGCCAACCCCTTCTACCTGGAGGGGCAGACCAGTGGCCGCGGCTACATCGGTCTCGCCGCGATGATCTTCGGCAACTGGATGCCGGGCGGCCTCGCCCTCGGCGCCGGCCTGTTCGGCTACACCGACAGCCTCAACCTGCGCGGCGGCTCCGCCAACGTCCACGCACTGCTGCTGCTCGGCGCGATCCTGCTGGTCATCGGTGCCGTCTGGCTGGCGGTCCGCAAGCAGTACGTACCGGCCGTGATCACCTTCCTCGTCGGCGTCCTGGTCTTCGCCTGGTACGCCGGCACCAACGAGGTGCCGAACCAGGTCGTGTCCGCCACGCCGTACGTCATCACGCTGATCGTGCTGTCGCTGTCCGCGCAGCGGCTGCGGATGCCGAAGGCGGACGGCCTGCCCTACCGGAAGGGACAGGGCAAGTGACGTCCGCCGAGGACGCCCCGGGGACCGGCGCGGGAACCGGGACGCCGGGGCCGGCGGCCGTCGACTGGAACGCCCTGCGGGAGATCGCCCGGGACGCCATGTCCCGTGCGTACGCCCCCTACTCGGGCTACCCCGTCGGGGTGGCGGCCCTCGTCGACGACGGCCGGACCGTCTCCGGCTGCAACGTCGAGAACGCCTCGTACGGGCTCGGCCTGTGCGCCGAGTGCGGCCTGGTCTCCGACCTCCGGAACAGCGGCGGCGGCCGGCTGACCCACTTCACCTGCGTCGACGGGCGCGGCGAGGTCCTGGTGCCGTGCGGGCGCTGCCGGCAGCTGCTCTTCGAGTTCGGCGGGCCCGGCCTGCTGCTCGAGACCCCGGCGGGCATCCTGCCGCTCTCCGAGATGCTCCCGCAGGCATTCGGCCCCGAGCACCTCACCAAGTAACTCCTCCGCGGCCCCTCCGGACTGTCCGGAGGGGTCGCTGCTCCTCGGAAGGAAAGTCATGGCCATGGACGCCATCTCCGTCATCCGCACCAAGCGGGACCGCGGTGAGTTCAGCGACGAGCAGATCGACTGGGTCATCGACGCGTACACCCGCGGCGAGGTCGCCGACTACCAGATGGCCGCCCTCAACATGGCGATCCTGCTCAACGGCATGAACCGCCGCGAGATCGCCCGCTGGACCGCCGCGATGATCGCCTCGGGCGAGCGCATGGACTTCTCCTCGCTGTCCCGCCCGACCGCCGACAAGCACTCCACCGGCGGCGTCGGCGACAAGATCACGCTGCCGCTCGCACCCCTGGTCGCGGCCTGCGGCGCGGCGGTCCCGCAGCTGTCGGGGCGCGGCCTCGGCCACACCGGCGGCACCCTCGACAAGCTGGAGTCGATCCCCGGCTGGCGGGCGCTGCTCTCCAACGAGGAGATGCTGGCCGTCCTGGACGGCGTGGGCTCGGTCATCTGCGCGGCCGGCGACGGTCTCGCCCCCGCCGACAAGAAGCTGTACGCCCTGCGCGACGTCACCGGCACCGTCGAGGCCATCCCGCTGATCGCCTCCTCGATCATGTCGAAGAAGATCGCCGAGGGCACCGGCTCGCTGGTCCTGGACGTGAAGGTCGGCACCGGCGCCTTCATGAAGACCATCGAGGACGCCCGCGAACTCGCCTCCACGATGGTCGGCCTCGGCACCGACCACGGCGTGAAGACCGTCGCGCTGCTGACCGACATGTCGACCCCGCTCGGCCTGACGGCCGGCAACGCCCTGGAGGTCCGCGAGTCGGTCGAGGTCCTGGCCGGCGGCGGCCCCGCGGACGTCGTCGAGCTCACCCTCGCGCTGGCCCGCGAGATGCTCGACGCGGCGGGCGTGAAGGACGCCGACCCGGCCAAGGCGCTCGCCGACGGCTCCGCGATGGACGCCTGGCGCCGCATGATCGCCGCGCAGGGCGGCGACCCGGACGCGCCCCTGCCGACCTCGCGCGAGCAGCACGTCGTCAAGGCCCCGTCCTCCGGTGTCCTGACCCGCCTCGACGCGTACGACATCGGCGTGGGCGCCTGGCGCCTGGGCGCCGGACGCGCCCGCAAGGAGGACCCGGTCCAGGCCGCCGCCGGTATCGAGCTGCACGCCAAGCCGGGCGACACGGTCACGGCGGGCCAGCCGCTGCTCACCCTGCACACGGACACGCCCGAGCGCTTCGCGTACGCCCTGGAGGCGGTGGAGGGCTCGTACGACGTCGCCGCGGCGGGCACCGACTTCACGCCGGCCCCGATCGTGCTGGAGCGGATCGCCTGACCCGTACGATCCCGGAAGGGGCCAGTGCCTTCGCGCACCGGCCCCTTTCGCTTGCGTGCGACCCCGTCAGCCCAGCAGCGCCGCGACCGCCACCAGCACCGGCACCGACAGGACCGTCGACAGCAGGATCGACTCGCGGGCGAGCACCTCGCCGGTCCCGTAACGGGAGGCGTAGGTGAAGAGGTTCTGCGCGGCGGGCAGCGCCGAGGTGACGACGACGTCGAGCAGCGGCGCACCGGTGAGCCCGAAGACCCCCGCGGCCAGCGCCCAGGCCACCAGGGGCTGGCCCAGCGACTTCAGGGCGACGGACAGCAGCACCGGATGGCGGTCGGAACCCCGGCCGGGCAGCGTGCTGCCGCACAGTGAGATGCCGAACGCCAGCAGCACCGCGGGCACCGACATGTTCCCGATCAGCGTGAGCGGGTCGAGGACCGGACCCGGCACTTTGAGGCCGCTCGCCGACACCGCGACCCCGGCGAGGGAGCCGGCCGCGACCGGGTTGCGCAGCGGCGTGACGAGCCGCTGCCACAGCGGGCCCTTCGCGTCCCGTCCCGCCAGGTCCAGCACCGTCAGCGCGACCGGTGTCACGCCGATCAGCTGGAACAGCAGCACGGGCGCCACGAGCGACGCGTCCCCGAGGACGTACACCGCGATCGGGATGCCGAGGTTGCCCGAGTTGACGTAACTGGAGCACAGGGCGCCGATGGTCGTCCGCCCGACGCCCCAGCGCCGTACGACACCCACCGCGACGAAGACGCCGGCGGCCACGGCCGTGCTCATCGCCGTGACCAGCAGCCGGCTGGAGAAGACCACGGACAGGTCGGCCCCGGCGAGTGTCGTGAACAGCAGCGCCGGGGAGGCCACGTGGAAGGCGAGCTTCGTCAGTACCTCGCGCCCGTTCTCACCGAGGTGGCCGCGGCGGCCGATCACATAGCCGACCGCGATCACGACGGCGATGACGCCGAAGCCCGTCAGCACCCCTCGCACGGCACCCCCCGGAGGCCGAGGAGAGCGTCGGGTATCGCAGGGGGAGTCGATTCACGGGGCACGCGCCCCACCCTCCGGGGCCGCCGGGTGCCCGGTCAACGTGATCTTTGCCGCGGGCGCGCGGCACCGGCGGGGCGGCCTTCGATGAGTTCCGTGACCGCCGCCGGTCTACTGAAGGTGGATACCTCGACACCCGCCGTCATCGCGCTGCCGCGCCCCGTCACCCGTGACCAGGTGCCCCAGCTCTGCGACCGCGTGCGCGCACAGCTGGAGGCGACCGCGACCGGGGTCGTGGTCTGCGACGTGGCGGGGCTCGGGCCGCCGGGCCTGATCACCGTCGACGCCCTCGCCAGAATGGAACTCACCGCCCGGCGGGCCGGCGGGCGGATACGGCTGCGGAACGCCGACCCGGCGCTGCGCGCGCTACTCGACCTGGTCGGCCTCCGCTTCGAGTCGGAGCGGCAGCCCGAACAGCGGGAACCAGCGGGCGGTGTCCAGGAAGCAGTGGAACCCGGTGATCCGCCCCTTTGAGATCTCCAGCGCCTGCACCGCCCACGGCACGAAGCCACCCGACTCCGGATCCGGCTTGTACTGGGCGAAGCCCGGCAGGCCGTTGACCTCGACCGGCACCAGACGCGAGCCAGCGCAGGGCGCGCCCAGTGTCGTCATGAAGCCGGTGATGTCGTCCGTGCCGCGCAGCCACAGGTCGAACGGCGGCATCGTCATGATCGCGTCTTCGTGCAGCAGGGCCGTCAGCGCGGTCATGTCGTACCCCTCGAAGGCGGCGACGTAGCGCTCCAGGAGTTTCTGCTGCTCCTCGTCCAGGGGGTCGGAGGTGGCGGCCTCGGAGCCGTCGGCCGCGGTCTCCGCGAGGGTCGCGCGGGCCCGCTGGAGCGCGCTGTTGACCGAGGCGACCGTGGTGCCGAGCAGCTCGGCGACCTCGCTCGCCCGCCACGCGAGGACCTCGCGCAGGATCAGGACGGCCCGCTGCTTGGGCGGCAGCCGCTGGAGCGTGGCCATGAAGGCGAGGCGCACCGACTCCTTCGCCACCGCGGCCTCGGCCGGGTCGCTGACCGCGGGCAGTACGCGCCCGTCCGGCATCGGCTCCAGCCAGGTGTGGTCCGGGCGCGGGTTCAGCGCGGCCTGGGCGAGCGGGGAGGGAGCCGTCAGATCCATGGGGCGAGCCCTTCGGTTGCCCGCGTTCAGCATGTCGAGGCAGACGTTCGTGGCGATCCGGTAGAGCCAGGAGCGCATCGAGGAGCGGCCCTCGAACTTGTCGTAGCTGCGCCAGGCGCGGACCATCGTGTCCTGCACCGCGTCCTCGGCCTCGAACGAGGAGCCGAGCATCCGGTAGCAGTACCCGGTGAGCTCGACTCGGTGCTTCTCCAGCCGGACGTCCAGGTCCGCCGTCGTCGCCGTACCTTCACTCATCGCCAACCCACCCCTGTGGCTCTGTCCGTCGCACCTTCGCGCGCCAGCACTTCGGAAGCTACCGCAGCCCACTGACAATGGCCCGCGGAGCAGGGAAGTCCCAGGTGGGAAGGGGTGTACGGGCGCGTCGTCCGCGAGGATGGGACGTTCAGCAGGTCAGGGCCGGCCCGCGGCGGGCCCTGACGCGGGCCGCGTGGGAGCCGAGCACCGTGACGGACACGACGCCGAGCACCGCGAGCAGACCGATCCCCACCGTGCCGGCCCAGCCGCCCGCGTGGAAGGCGACGGCGCCGAGCGTGCTGCCCGCGCTGGAACCCACGTAGTACGCGGACTGGTAGAGCGCCGAGGCCTGGGCGCGGCCGTGCGTGGCCGTGTGGCTCACCGCGGAGGACGCGACCGCGTGCCCCGCGAAGAAGCCCGCGGTGATCAGGACCAGGCCGAGCAGGACGAGGGGCAGGGAGCCGGCCAGGGACAGCAGCAGACCGGTGGCGGTCGTGCCGCCCGCCAGGTACAGCGAGCCGCGCCGGCCCAGCCGGGCGACCAGCCGGCCCGCCGTGGACGCCGAGACCGTACCGACGAGGTAGACCAGGAAGACCGAGCCGACGATGCCCTGGGGGAGCGAGAACGGCGCCTCGGTGAGGCGGTAGCCGATGACCGTGTAGACCCCGCCGAAGACCGTCATGAACAGCGCGCCGATCGCGTACAGCCGGCGCAGCAGCGGGTTCGCGAGGTGGCCGCGGACCGTGCGGGCCAGGACGCGGGGCCGCAGGGATCCCGCAGTGAAGTGCCGCGGGGCCGGGAGCAGCAGCCGGAAGGCGACCGCGCAGGCCACCGCGAGCAGGCCGATCACGCCGACGGCGACCCGCCAGCCCCACTCCTGGGCGACCCAGCCGGTGATGACCCGGCCGCTCATCCCGCCGACGCTGTTGCCCGCCACGAACAGACCGATCGCGGTGATCAGCGCCTTGGGCCGGACCTCCTCGGCCAGATACGCGGTCGCCGACGCGGGCAGTCCCGCCAGCGCCGCGCCCTGCACGGCCCGCAGTGCCACCAGCGCGCCGAGCGAGGGCGCGAAGGGGACCAGCAGACCGACGGACACCGCGACCGCCAGGGACGCCGTCATCATCGTCCGCCGCCCGAACTGTTCCGACAGCGCGCTCATCGGCAGCACGAACAGCGCCAGCGCACCGGTCGCGGCCGACACCGTCCAGCTCGCCTCGCTCGCGCTGACGCCGAAGTCGCCGGAGACGAGCGGCAGGAGGGCCTGCGTCGAGTAGAGGAGCGCGAAGGTCGCCACGCCCGCCAGGAACAGGGCGAGGCTCATCCGGCGGTAGCCGGGGCCGCCCGGGGCCAGGCGGGAGTCGGGAGCGGGAACGGTCGGGACGGCGCCCACGGAGGTGGACGCCTCGGTACTGGCGGAAGGCATGCTTCGAAGCTAGGCAGCCCGCATTCATCCGTCCAATGCACGGAAACCCCATAATCGTTCCCATGGTGCATCAGCAGAGGTCAGGGGCTCACCTGTCTCCGTCCAGTGACACAGAAGACATCGTGGCGGTGCTCGCCCCTAGGCTCGCGTACTTCGCCGGGGTCGCCCGCACCGAGCACGTGACGCGGGCCGCGCACGAGATGCAGGTGCCGCAGTCGACGCTGTCGCGGGCGATGGTCCGCCTGGAACAGGACCTCGGGGTGGAGCTGTTCGCCCGCCGCGGCCGGACGGTCTCGCTCACCCCGGCAGGCCGTACGTTCCTCGGCTCCGTCGAACGCGCCCTCGCCGAGATCGAGCGCGCCGCCGACGAGGTGCGCGCCGACGCCGACCCCGCCACCGGCAAGGTCGCCTTCGGGTTCCTGCACACCATGGGCTCCGAGACGGTGCCCGGCCTCATCCGCGCCTTCCGCGCCGACCACCCGCGCGTCCGCTTCAGCCTCGTCCAGAACTACGGCGAGGCGATGATCGAGCGGCTGCGCTCCGGTGAGCTGGACCTGTGCCTGACGTCGCCGGTGCCGGACGCGCCCGACCTCGTCAGCCGCCGCCTCGACGAGCAGAAGCTGCGGCTCGTGGTGCCAGCCGACCACGCGCTGGCCGCCCGCAGGCGGATCCGTCTCGCCGAGGCGGCCGACGAGACCTTCGTGACCCTCGAATCCGGCTACGGGCTCCGCCGCATCACCGACGACCTCTGCCGGCAGGCGGGGTTCAGGCCGCGGATCGCCTTCGAGGGCGAGGAGGCCGAGACGCTGCGCGGGCTGGTGGCGGCGGGCCTCGGAGTCGCGCTGCTGCCGCCACCTGCCGTGCCCCGCCCGGGAGTTGTCGAACTGACCGTCACCGCGCCGCGCGCGGCCCGCGAGATCGGCGTCGCCTGGCTCGACGGCCACCCGGACACGCCGCCGGTGGCGGCCTTCAAGAAGTTCCTGCTGTCCCGCCGCGGTCACCTCCTGCCGGACTGACGACCCCGCCCGCGGCGCGGCCGCGTGGCCGTACGGGACGCGGCACAGGCGGCCCGCGAACGCCCGCTCCCGGGCCGCCTACCGGCGCAGGGACCGGCCGAACCCGGCGGCCAGCGGCATCCGCAGGCCCAGTGGCGGCGGCGCGGCGAACGCGTCCCGCACCGGGCGGGAGAAGCCCCGCGCGAACAGCGCGCCCATGACGAAGTCCTCCGCGAGCGCGCGGACTTCGCTCCGGTGCTGGTGCAGCGAGTGACCGTCCGAGTGGACCTCGAAGCGGCAGATGTCGCGGTGGGCCTTCTTCGCCCGCGCCGCGAGCCGGAACGACAGCTCCGGGTCCGTGCGTTCGTCGTTGGTGCCGTGCACGATCAGGACCCGCCGGCCCGCCAGGTGCTTCACCGGTTCGGGCGGCGCGGCCACGTCCTCCTCCGGCAGCCAAGGGGCTATCGCCAGCACGGAGTTGACGGCCGGGTGTCCGGCCGCGCGCAGCGCCGCGCGGGCGCCCATGTCCACTCCGGCGAGGCAGACGGGGACGTCACCGTAGCGGCGTACGACCTCGTCGGCCGCCCAGGACGCGTCGTGCGCCAGGTGTGCCTCGGTGCCGTTCCAGCCGCGGTAGCGGTAGTGCACCACGTGCGTGGCCAGGCCCTCGGTGCGTGCCGCCTGCGTGAGGCGGCGCCCCAGCGCCCGTACGGTCGCCGCCGCCAGGGGGGACGGCTTCCGGTCGGAGGTCTCGTCGCCGCCAGGGAGCAGCAGCACCACCCCGCCCACCGCCGTAGGTTCCGGGCCGAGCGCCCGCCCCAGCCGGGCCCTGCGAACCGGCGTCGCTTGCTGTGCCATGACAGAACAGTGTCAGAAGCAAGGGTGTACGCCATCCGTCCAGGGGGTCACCGTTGGGTATCGACGGATCGTCACGCCGAGAGATCTACGCGCGTAGGCATTAGAGTGCGGAAATGACGAGCCAGCACTTGAACACCCCGAGCTCGGAGCAGATCCGCCGGGCGCCCAAGGTCCTGCTGCACGACCACCTCGACGGGGGCCTGCGCCCCGGCACGATCGTCGACCTGGCCCGGGAGACGGGCTACGCCGGTCTCCCCGAGTCCGACCCCGGCAAACTCGGCAACTGGTTCCGCGAGGCCGCCGACTCGGGGTCCCTGGAGCGGTATCTGGAGACCTTCGCGCACACCTGCGCCGTCATGCAGACCCGTGAGGCGCTGGTCCGGATCGCCGCCGAGTGCGCCGAGGACCTCGCCGAGGACGGGGTCGTCTACGCCGAGGTCCGTTACGCGCCCGAACAGCACCTGGAGGCCGGGCTCACCCTCGAAGAGGTCGTCGAGGCCGTCAACGAGGGCTTCCGGGAGGGTGAGAAGCGGGCCCGGGAGAACGGGCACCGGATCCGGGTGGGCGCTCTGCTGACCGCCATGCGGCACGCGGCCCGCGCCCTGGAGATCGCCGAACTGGCCAACCGCTACCGCGACCTGGGCGTCGTCGGCTTCGACATCGCCGGCGCGGAGGCCGGGTTCCCGCCCACCCGGCACCTCGACGCGTTCGAGTACCTCAAGCGCGAGAACAACCACTTCACCATCCACGCGGGCGAGGCCTTCGGGCTCCCCTCGATCTGGCAGGCGCTCCAGTGGTGCGGTGCCGACCGGCTCGGTCACGGGGTGCGGATCATCGACGACATCGAGGTCCGCGAGGACGGCTCGGTGCAGCTGGGGCGCCTCGCCTCGTACGTGCGGGACAAGCGCATCCCGCTGGAGCTGTGCCCCAGCTCCAACCTCCAGACCGGCGCCGCCGACTCCTACGCCGGCCACCCCATCGGGCTGCTGCGGCGGCTCCACTTCCGGGCGACCGTCAACACCGACAACCGCCTCATGTCCGGTACGAGCATGAGCCGGGAATTCGAGCACCTGGTCGAGGCGTTCGGTTACTCACTCGACGACATGCAGTGGTTCTCGGTCAATGCCATGAAATCAGCATTCATTCCTTTCGATGAACGACTGGCCATGATCAATGACGTGATCAAGCCCGGTTATGCCGAGCTGAAGTCCGAATGGCTGTTCCAGCAAACCTTCTCCACCAGCGGTTCTGCGGGTGCCTGACGGCTGAGGAATCGTTGGGGAAGCGGCCGGGAATGCGGGATCCGGCCGCTTTTCGATGTTTGCGGCCCGCGGGCTCACGTGTTTACGGTCGGGGACCGCTCACATCCCCGTCACGCATTCAAGGACGCATCCCACATGAAGCAGTCTGCTGCCAAGACCCTCGGTGTCGCCGCCCTCGGCGCCGCCTTCGCCGCCGCGGGCGCCGGTGCCGCGAACGCGGCGCCGGCCGCGCCGGACGCCTCCTCGGCGCTGGACAACGTCACGAAGACGCTGCCGACGGAGAACGTCGGCAAGTCGCTGCCCGGCGGGAACGACACGCTCGCCCAGGGGAAGAACGCGCTGGGCGAGGTCGTGCGTGCCGCCGAGCCCGCGGTCGGACAGCTGGTCGCGCAGGGGCCGGCCGGGCCGGTGGCCGGGCTGCTCGGCGGACTGCCGCTCCAGGGGCTGCCGACGCACGGTCTGCCCGTCAACGGCGTGCCGCTGGGCTGACGCCCGAACTCTTCCGTACGTACGCCGATGGGGCGCGCCCGGCTTTCCGGGGGCGCCCCACCTGTGCTTCGCGGCCTGGCTGTCGCAGGCGCGGGCCGGCGGACCGTGCCTTCACCACGCCGTGCGGATCTTGTCCTCCGAGGGGAACAGGAACCACAGTGCTATGTAGAGCAGGAACTGCGGGCCCGGCAGCAGGCAGGACACCAGGAAGATCACTCGCATCGTCGTCGCGGAGGTGCCGAAGCGCCGTGCCAGCGCTGCGCACACTCCGCCGATCATGCGACCTTGGGTGGGGCGGACAATGGCGCTCATCCTGGCTCCTTCGTGAACCGTGTCGAGGCTTCCGGTGCGGCTGCCTCACTGACGTCAACGCTACGGTCACGAAAAGGGCGAAGCGTCGCTCTACGGTGCGATCCCGACCCTGGGAATCGTCGGGGTCAGACCCTGAGACAGCTCCTCCGCAAGGACGCTCGCGCGCCGCCGCGTGTCGGCCCTGCGGCGGAGGCGGGCCCGGACGGCGGGTACGACGGCGAGGTGGGCCAGGGCGACGCCCACGGTGTTCAGCAGCAGGGAGTCGATGTCGACGACCTGACCCGGTACGCCGGTCTGGAGCAGCTCGATGCCCAGGGAGATCAGGGCGCCCGCGGCCATCGTACGGAACAGGGAGGCGAGGGGGGAGACGGCGAGTCTGCCGTTGGCCAGGGGGAGCAGTACGCCCAGGGGGGCGAGCAGGGCCAGGCCCTCACCGATGCGGCGGGCCGCTTGCTGGGGGGTGAGGGCGAGGTCGGCTCTGATGCCGGCGAAGGGCCGCAGGTTGGCGGCGCTCACCCAGGGGACGTCCAGGGGGCGCAGCGTGATCCAGGCGACGAGCGCGAGGTGGGCGACGAGGAGGACACCTCCTGTCGCACGGACGCGGATCACGGCGCTGTAGCCGTTCGTACCTTGACGCTGCACGCACCCGTAGACGCGGGGGTCGGTGGGATCGGTTCCGGGTGGGGCGGGGGTCACATCCGTCCGGCTCCGGTATCGGCGTCGGTATGGACTCCGGCATCGGTATCGGCGTCGGTTCCGGTGGCTCCGGTGGGCGCCTCGGCCCGGTGGGGGGTCGGGGCCGCGCCGGTACATCCGCCCGTTGCATGTCGGGCGTGCGCGTGGGTCGGGGGGTGTGCCGGGGTTGTCTGCCCGACCTGCAACGGGCATTTGATGTACCGGCACGGCCCCTTCTGCGGGAGGGCGGGTGCGGGCTGCGGGTGGGGTCCGGGGGTCAGCCCGGGTCGACGGCTGTGGACGGTGGGGACTCCGTGCCGGGGCGGGAGCGGACTTCCGGGGTGCAGTCGTAGTGGTGGAGCGGCTGGGGCGAAGGGCCGCCCAGGATGACGGAGCCGTCGTCCGCCGCGGTCGCCTCCGAGTTGGCGAACGTGCAGATGATCTGGGCGAGGGCGTACGAGGTCAGGTCGTCCGGCGGCGTACTGAGCCGGAACGTGTTCTCGGGGTCCTTGCCCTGTGGCCCGCTCACCCGCGTACCGGCCCGCACGTCTGTCGTGTAACCGGCCTGCGTCTCCGGTGAGGAGGGCTTTCCGGCGAGCTGGTCCAGGAGCCCCTGGGCGACGAGCACCCGCCGCTGCACCTCCGCCGTACCGTCCGGAATGCGCACCGAACGGTCCAGGGTGACCAGCTGCGAGGAGCACAGCAGGAAGACCTGGACCGGGATGCCGGGCGCCGACCGGGTGGAGATGTCGGATGCCGAGAGCGCGCACGGCACGCGGGACGGCGCGGGCCCGAAGTCCGTGGGGACCTGGGTCGAGCGGATCCCGCAGCCCGTGAGCAGCGCGGCCAGCACGGGCAGCGCGAGCCACGCGCGAAGTCGTCCCCTCATCCGGCGTCCTCCTCCGTGCCGTCCGCGTCCGGCGGCGTGGACGTGTCCTGGGGCAGCCGCAGGGTGAAGACCGCACCGCCCTCGGGCGAGTTGGCCGCGGTGATCCCGCCGCCGTGGATGTGGGCGTTCTCCAGGGCGATGGACAGGCCGAGGCCGCTGCCCTCGGAACGCGGCCGGGACGCGCTCGCCTTGTAGAAGCGGTCGAAGACGTGCGGAAGGACGTCCTCGGGGATGCCGGGTCCGTGGTCCTGGACCTCGATCACCAGATCGTCGGACTCCTTGCGGACGAAGACGCAGACCGGTGAGCCGCCGTGCTTGAGCGCGTTGCCGATCAGGTTGGCGAGGATGACGTCCAGCCGGCGCGGGTCGAGCCGGACCATCATGCCGCGCTCGGCGTTCAGCTCCACCGCGTCCAGCCAGGCGCGCGCGTCGATGCACGCCGTGATCTGGTCGGCGATGTCCACGTCGTCCAGGACCAGCCGGGCCGTGCCCGCGTCGAAGCGCGTGACCTCCATCAGGTTCTCGACGAGGTCGTTGAGCCGGCGGGTCTCGCTGACCACCAGCCGGACGGCGGGCTCGATCATCGGGTCCACGCTGCCCGTCTCGGCGTCGAGTTCCTCCTCCAGCACCTCGGTGACGGCGGTGATCGCCGTGAGCGGCGTCCGCAGCTCGTGGGACATGTCGGCGACGAAGCGGCGCGACGCCTCGTCACGCGCGCTCATGTCCGCGACGCGCTTCTCCAGCGACTCCGCCGTGCGGTTGAACGTGCGGGAGAGATCGGCCAGTTCGTCCGTCCCGGAGACCCGCAGCCGTGTGTCGAGCTTGCCCTCGCCGAGCCTGCGGGCCGCGCTGCCCAGCCGGTGCACCGGCTTGAGGACCGTGGTCGCGGCGGCCTGGGCGAGCAGCGCGGAACCGATCAGTGCCAGACCGGTGGCGATGCCCAGCGACCAGGCGAGCGAGTTCAGGTCCTTGGCCTCCGGCTCCAGGGACTTGAGCATGTAGCCCGTCGGTCCGCCGCCGATCACCTTCGTGCCCGCCACCAGGTACGGCTGGTCGTTCTCGACGATCCGCTGCCAGTACAGGTGGTAGGCGTACTTGTTGTGGGAGGAGACCGACTGCTTCCTGTTCACGGCCTTGCGCAGGGATTTCGGTACGTCCTCCAGCGTGAAGGCGTCCAGGTCCGAGTTGCCGGTGACGGTACGGCCGTCCTTGTCCTCGACGACCAGCAGCACGCTGAACCGCTGGCTGCTGCTCGCCATCTGCCCGGCCGTGTGCTGCAGTTCGTCCTGCGTCGGGTGCGGGCGCAGCGCGCTGGCGCGGTTCTGCATCTCCTGCTGGAAGTCGCGCAGCACGGCGTCCTGGGTACGGGTGAGGACGGCCTCGCGGTTGAGCCAGTAGGCGATTCCCGACGCCGACACCGCCGCCGTGAGCGCGACGAGCCCGAACACCACGACCAGGCGCAGCCGCAGGCTGGTGAAGCGCAGTCCCGCCAGTCTCGCCCCGCGCGCCGCGGCCCAGCCGCGGCGCTCGTCCCGCGGTGGTGTCACTGAGGATTGTCCAGCCGGTAGCCGACTCCGCGCACGGTACGGATCAGGGTGGGCGAGGACGGAACGTCCTCCACCTTCGCGCGCAGACGCTGCACGCACGCGTCCACCAGGCGCGAGTCGCCCAGGTAGTCGTGCTCCCAGACCAGCCGCAGCAACTGCTGGCGGGACAGCGCCTGTCCGGGCCGGCGGCTCAGCTCCAGAAGCAGCCGCAGCTCCGTCGGCGTCAGTTGCAGGTCCTCGCCGTTCTTGGTGACCGTCATGGCCGCCCGGTCGATGACCAGGGAACCGAACGTCGCCGAGTCGTTGGCCTCCCGCTCACCGCGCCGCAGCACGGCGCGGATCCGGGCGTCGAGGACACGTCCCTGCACGGGCTTGACCACGTAGTCGTCGGCGCCGGACTCCAGTCCGACCACCACGTCGATGTCGTCGCTGCGCGCGGTCAGCAGGATGATCGGCAGCTGGTCCGTACGCCTGATCCGCCGGCACACCTCGAATCCGTCGATGCCCGGCAGCATCACGTCCAGCACGATGAGATCCGGCCGTTGCTCCCGCAGCAGCTTCAGACCGTCCTCGCCGGTGGCAGCGGTGGCCACACGGTGTCCCTGGCGCGTCAAAGAGAGCTCCAGGGCCGTACGGATGGCGTCGTCGTCCTCGATCAGCAACAGGGAAGGCACGAACGTCATTCTGGCCCATGGCACGGTGGTCTATCGACCGTTGAAGCGCTCCCACTCATCTCTTGCACACATGGAAGGCATCGGGAGCCGTCTGCGTAGTCGTGCGGCTCTGCTCCGTGAACAAGCCGGGGGCGCGTAGTGACGCGCCCGGGGACGACCCCTGTGACAGGCCTGTGACAGTCGGCGGACACCGCCATGAAGTGACCGCGGCAAAGTTTTCGACACGAGCACGGCAGGCAGGGAACCGGGACTCCACGACGGGGGGCGCGAGATGAACACGCTGCACAGCACCAGCACGAGCGCAGTGGTCACGCGTCTTCACGACGTCAGCAGGAGCACCGGGGGAGGCCGGGGCTGCGCTCGCAACGCCGGGCGTCAGCACACCGCGTACATGACGGTGGTCGACGCGTTCACGGGGGGAACCACGGCGGCGGACGCCGTCGCCGCCGGCGGGGAGGCTCACGGGGGAGCCGCGTACGGGGAGGACACGGGGGAGCGTCGCTCGGTGTCGGAGGCGGAGTTCACCGCCTACGTCCAGGAGCGCCGCGCCTCCCTGTACGCAACCGCCTACCACCTGACCGGTGACCGCTTCGAGGCCGAGGACCTGCTGCAGAGCGCGCTGTTCTCGACCTACCGGGCGTGGGACCGGATCAGTGACAAGGCCGCGGTGGGGGGATACCTGCGGCGGACGATGACCAACCTGCACATCAGTGCCTGGCGTCGTCGCAAGCTGAACGAGTACCCGACCGAGGAACTGCCGGAGACCGCCGGTGACACGGACGCGATGCGCGGCACCGAACTGCGCGCCGTGCTGTGGCAGGCGCTCACCCGGCTGCCCGAACTCCAGCGCACCATGCTGGTCCTGCGGTACTACGAGGGCCGCACGGACCCGGAGATCGCGGAGATCCTCGACATCAGTGTCGGCACGGTGAAGTCCAGCATCTGGCGGTCGCTCCGCCGGCTGCGTGAGGACGAGGTCCTCAGCTTCGGCCGTGACGAGGAGGAGTCCTTCGGCGAGCTAGTCGCCTGAAGGCAGAGGGGGGACCACGGGGGAGCGGTTCCGGGGGGAGCCGCTGTGGTCACGGGGGACCACGGGGGAAAGCACGGGGGAGCACGGAAGAGCGGGACTGGAGGGCCGGGGGGTCCTTCCGGTCCCGCTTTCGTGTGCGCGGGAAGGGGCTACGCCGGGCTCCTGGCGTCCGCGCAACGGCCCGCCGCCGCGCCCGCCAGCCGCCCCAGCGCCTCGTCGCGGTCGCACGCGTACGCGCCCAGTGACGTCTGCCGGGCCACGATAGTCCGCTCGGCGCGCATCAGCCGCCAGCCGCGGCGCAGCAGGAAAGGCACGGACTTGCGGCCCTCCCTGAGATCGCGCAGGAAGCGCCGGCGGAAGGTGGTGAGGGGGCCCCGGGTCAGGCACAGGGCGTCGGCCAGGACGCCGAGTTCGCGGCAGCGCCCGACGATCTCGGCGGCGAAGATGCCCTCGGCGATGAACAGCGGGGTCCGGTCGATGTGGAGCGTCTCCGTGCCGGTGCGGGCGCTCAGCGAGAGGTCGTACACGGGGACGGTCGTACGGCCCGTGCGGCACAGCTCCGTGATGGCGGCGACCGCGGTGTCCGCGTCCCAGGACAGCGGGTGGTCCCAGTCGATGTCGGAACTCCCCTCCACCTGGGGCAGGGTCGGGTCCGTGCCCTCCTTGTAGAAGTCGTCGAGCCGCAGCACGGGCAGGCCCGAACGGGCGGCGAGGAGGGACTTGCCGGAGCCGGACGGGCCGGAGAGCAGCACGACCCGGGCGGGTATGGGCGGATGGGAACTCACGAGAGTCCAGTGTGAGGCATCGGGCGCCCCCGGCGGACCCCGCGGGTCGGCGTTGGAGCGCACATCACACCTCAACTACCCTACGTGTCGACCCGATTACCTTGAGCACCAGAAGGCGGCACCAGCCATGGCTCGACACGCACTCCTGAACACCCCGACCGCCCGGCGCGCCCTGGTGGCCCTCGCGACGGCGGGTGCGGCGCTCGGGGCGGGGGCCTCCACGGCCGCCGCGGAGACCCAGGACGTTCTCGGGGTGGCGCACACCCGGCCCACCTCGCTCGGCAACGTCGATCCCCAGGCGGGGCTGGCGTCGGCGACCGGGATGGTCCAGTACGTCACGGGTCCCGTCGAGGGACTGAAGCCCAACCCGCTCGCCGGCACGGGCGTCGACCCGCTCGACAACGGCGTCGGCACCCAGCTGGGCGACTTCCGGCCGCTGTCCTCGACGGCGCTGACGGGGCCGGTGGCGCAGGCGCCGTCGGTGGGCAGCATCCCGGTGGTCGGGCAGGTGACCGGACTGCTGCACTGACAGGAGGAGAGCCGCGCTCCCCCCGGACGGAGGGGAAGCGCGGCTCTCCGGCAGGAGGGACCCCGGGGGCGGGAGCCGGGGTCCCGGGGCCGTGCCGGCCCCGGCCCGGTGGCGGCTCAGTACGAGGAGCCGGACGCGCCCAGTGAACCCGTCGGGTGCCAGACCGTCTTGGTCTCCAGGAACGCCGTGAGCCGCTCGATGCCCGGCGTCCGCGCGTAATCCACAGGCTGTGGACGCAGGACGCGCTTCAGGTTGTCCGCGGCGGCGACCTCCAGCTCCTTCGCCAGCGCCTCGTCGGCGCCCGCCAGGTCGATCGCGTTGACGTCCTGGTGCGCGGCCAGCGGCGCGGCGATCTCCGCCGTCCGGCCGGAGAGGATGTTGACCACACCGCCGGGCAGGTCGGAGGTGGCCAGCACCTCACCGAGGGAGAGCGCCGGCAGCGGCGACTTCTCGGAGGCGACGACGACGGCGGTGTTGCCCGTCGCGATGACCGGGGCGATGACGGAGACCAGGCCGAGGAACGACGACTGCTGGGGCGCCAGGACCGCCACCACGCCCGTCGGTTCCGGCGTGGACAGGTTGAAGAACGGGCCCGCCACCGGGTTGCCGCCGCCGACCACCTGGGCGATCTTGTCGGTCCAGCCCGCGTACCAGACCCAGCGGTCGATGGTGGCCTCCACCTGGTCGGCCGCCCTGGACTTCGACAGCCCCTCGGCGTCGGCCACCTCGTGGACGAACTGGCCCTTGCGGCCCTCCAGCATCTCCGCGACGCGGTAGAGGATCTGGCCGCGGTTGTACGCGGTCGCCCCCGACCAGCCGCCGAACGCCTTGCGGGCGGCCACCACGGCGTCCCGGGCGTCCTTGCGGGAGGACTGCGGCGCGTTGGCCAGCCACTTGCCCTTCGGGTCTGTCACCTCGTACACCCGGCCGCTCTCGGAACGCGGGAACTTCCCGCCGACGTACAGCTTGTAGGTCTTGAACACCGACAGTCGCGCATCAGACATCGAGGTACGCCTCCAGGCCGTGGCGGCCGCCCTCGCGGCCGAAGCCCGACTCCTTGTAGCCGCCGAAGGGCGACGTCGGGTCGAACTTGTTGAACGTGTTGGACCAGATGACGCCCGCGCGGAGTTTGCCCGCCACCGCGAGGATGCGGGAGCCCTTCTCCGTCCAGATGCCGGCGGACAGGCCGTACTGGCTGTTGTTGGCCTTCGCCACGGCCTCGTCCGGAGTGCGGAACGTGAGCACGGACAGCACCGGGCCGAAGATCTCGTCGCGGGCGACGGTGTGCGCCTGGGTGACGTTCGTGAAGAGCGTCGGGGCGAACCAGTAGCCGGCGGACGGCAGTTCGCAGGCCGGGGACCAGCGCTCGGCGCCCTCGGCCTCGCCCTGCTCGGTGAGCGTGGTGATGCGCGCCAGCTGCTCGGCGGAGTTGATCGCGCCGATGTCCGTGTTCTTGTCGAGCGGGTCGCCGAGGCGCAGCGTCGACAGGCGCCGCTTGAGCGAGTCGAGCAGCTCGTCGTGGATCGACTCCTGGACGAGGAGGCGCGAGCCCGCGCAGCAGACCTGGCCCTGGTTGAAGAAGATGCCGGTGACGATGCCCTCGACGGCCTGGTCGACGGGGGCGTCGTCGAAGACGATGTTCGCGCCCTTGCCGCCCAGTTCGAGGGTGGCCTTCTTCTTCGTGCCCGCGATCTGGCGGGCGATGGCCTTGCCGACCGCGGTCGAGCCGGTGAACGCGACCTTGTTCACGTCCGGGTGCCCGACGAGCGCGGCGCCCGTGTCGCCGTATCCCGGGAGGATGTTGACGACACCCCGGGGCAGGCCCGCCTGGCGGCAGATGTCCGCGAAGAACAGGGCCGACAGCGGGGTGGTCTCCGCGGGCTTCAGCACGACCGTGTTGCCGGTGGCGAGCGCCGGGGCGATCTTCCACGCGAGCATCAGCAGCGGGAAGTTCCACGGGATGATCTGGCCGGCCACGCCGAGCGGGCGCGGGTGCGCGCCGCTGTGCCCCTCGGTCGTCCGCCGGCCGAACCCGGCGTGTTCGAGCTTGTCGGCCCAGCCCGCGTAGTAGAAGAAGTGCGCGGCGACCAGGGGGAGGTCCGCGTCGCGGGTCTCCCGGATGGGCTTGCCGTTGTCCAGCGTCTCCAGGACGGCCAGCTCACGGCTGCGCTCCTGGATGATCCGCGCGATGCGGAAGAGGTACTTGGCGCGCTCGGAGCCGGGCAGCGCGGACCACTTCTCGAAGGCCCGGCGGGCGGCCTTCACGGCACGGTCGACGTCCTCGGCGCCCGCCTGCGCCACCTCGGAGAGGACCTCCTCGGTGGACGGGCTGACCGTCTTGAAGACCCTGCCGTCGGCGGCCTCGGTGAACTCGCCGTCGATGAACAGGCCGTAGGACGGCGCGATGTCGACGACCGCGCGGGACTCGGGCGCCGGTGCGTACTCGAATGCGGATGACCGCTTCTCGATGGTCATGGTGATCAGTCCACCGTCACGTAGTCGGGGCCGGAGTAGCGGCCGGTGGCCAGCTTCTGACGCTGCATCAACAGGTCGTTCAGGAGCGAGGACGCGCCGAAGCGGAACCAGTGGTTGTCCAGCCAGTCCTCGCCCGCGGTCTCGTTGACCACGACCAGGAACTTGATGGCGTCCTTGGAGGTGCGGATACCGCCGGCGGGCTTCACGCCGACCTGGATGCCGGTCTGCGCCCGGAAGTCGCGGACCGCCTCCAGCATGAGCAGCGTGTTCGCGGGCGTCGCGTTCACCGCGACCTTGCCCGTCGAGGTCTTGATGAAGTCGGCGCCGGCCAGCATCCCGAGCCACGAGGCCCGCCGGATGTTGTCGTACGTCGACAGCTCGCCGGTCTCGAAGATGACCTTCAGGCGGGCGGCGCCCGAGGCCTCCTTCACGGCGACGATCTCCTCGTACACCTTCATGAAGTCGCCCGCGAGGAACGCGCCCCGGTCGATGACCATGTCGATCTCGTCGGCGCCCGCGGCGACCGCGTCGCGCACGTCGGCCAGCTTCACGTCGAGCGCGGCACGTCCGGCAGGGAACGCGGTCGCCACGGAGGCGACCTTCACCCCGGAACCGGCGACGGCCTCCTTGGCGGTGGCCACCATGTCGGGATAGACGCAGACGGCGGCGGTACTGGGGGCCGACCGGTCCGTCGGGTCCGGACGGACCGCCTTGGCGCCGAGCGCCCGGACCTTGCCCGGGGTGTCCGCGCCTTCCAGCGTCGTCAGGTCGACCATCGAGATGGCGAGGTCGATGGCGTACGCCTTCGCCGTGGTCTTGATGGAGCGGGTGCCGAGGGAGGCGGCACGCGCCTCCAGGCCGACCGCGTCGACGCCGGGCAGCCCGTGGAGGAAGCGGCGCAGCGTGCTGTCGGACGCGGCGACGTCCGTGAGTGCATGAGCAGCGGATGCAGTGGTGGGCATGGTCACGACCTGAGCATATCTACGCGCGTAGCGGCTGTACACCCCACGGGGTCGAAGTGACCTCGGCCACCGGGGACGGGCGCGGCCGCCACTGTCGGGCACAATCGGGGCCATGACGACCCCGGACCACCAGTCTCCCGCACCGGACGCCGCGCACCCAGAGCCGAGCGACCGGATCCACCGGTCGGCCGCGGGTATCGCGGGCGGCGTGCTCCTGCTCGCCATCGCCGGCTGGCTCGGCGTCGACGCGCTGATCACCGGGCACGGGCGCGCGCCCTGGCTGGCGCTCGCCTCGCTGATCCTGCTCGTCCCGCTGGTGGTCGCCTTCACGCTGCGCCCCGCCGTCTTCGCGAACCAGGACCGGCTGCGGGTGCGCAACCCGTTCCGGGTGATCGTGCTGCCCTGGGGCACCGTCGGCTCGCTGCGCTCCGGTTACTCCAACGAGGTCGTCGACACGTCCGGCACCAAGTACCAGCTGTGGGCCGTGCCCGTCTCCCTGCGCGCCCGCAAGCGGGCCGCCAGGCGGCAGACCCGCAACGCCGCCGCGGACACCAGCGGCCGCACGTCCGCCGTCACGGCCGAGCCGGTCCGTGCGCAGGCCGACCAGATCATGGACGACCTCCGGGTACTCGCCGAGGACCGGGGAGCCGCGCAGAGCGCCCAGGGCGAGGTCGGCGTGCGGTGGGCGTACGAGGTGATCGCCCCGGCGATCGCGGGGGCGGTGCTGCTCGCCATCCTGGTGGCGATGGGGTGACGGCCGTCCGCTCCTGGCGGGGCGGGTGCCGTGATGTGCTGCGGGGACGGTTTCCGGGGCGCGTACGGGCGGCGGCCGAACGGTGTTCGTGCACCCGCTCGCAGGCGTGCGTCCCGGTGGCCGCGTCCCTGAAAGGGGGCGGGCGGTCGTACCGCACCGGCCCGTGTCCGCGGGCAACCGAGCCCGCGAGCGGAGCGTCTGGGAGACGATGAACACGCATCTCGAGGAGCCCGCGCGGCTGCCCGCGTCCGCCCTTCCCGACGGCTGCCGTGACTGGGACGGCGAGCAGGCCCGCCGCTGGACGCGGGCCCTGCCCCCGCGCTGGGTGCCGTCGCGGGTCCTGGCGCGCTTCCACCTGACACCGAGCGTCCTCGTCCTGGTCGCGGGCTGCTTCCTGCCTCCGCTCGCGGACGCCCGCTCCTACGTCGTCGCGCTGCTCGCCTGCCACGTCGTCTGGGTGGCGGTGCGGCCCGAGGTCGTACCGGTCGCTGCTCCCGTGCTCGCCGTCGTCGTGCTCACGCAGCAGCCCCGGCCGGCCTGGGCGGTGACCGGGCCGCTGCTCGCGGTGCTGGCGCTGACCTGCGTGGCGGCCGTCGTACGGCTGCGGGCCCGGGCGGGCCAGCGCGCGGCGGCGCTGGCCGCGGCCGGCGGCGTGACGGCGCCGCGGCCGGACAAGGACTGGCCGCTGGAGCGCGGGAAGTTCCTCATCGCCGCCGGGCTCCTCCTGGCGGCGCTCGGCGGTGTCGTAGCGGCGACGGCGGACGTCTGGGACCTCGTCGACGACCCCCGGCTGTCCCGCACGGCCGGCTGGTACGCCGTCGCTCTGGGGCTGACGACGTTCCTCTCCGGCCGCCTGGGCCGGAGCCGGACCGCCGCGCTGCGCGACTCCCCGATACCGGTACTGCGCGTGCTCGTGCGCGACGACGGCACCGGGGACACGGACGTCTTCGCCGCGGACGATCCGCAGGCACGAAGGCCGCTGTTCACCGTCGCCCTGCGCGAACTGCCCGACGACGACGAGGACGAGGACGACGAGGACGACGAGGACGAGGCCGAACGGCTGGAGGACCTCCTCGACGGTCTCGACGTCCCGGGTCCCCTGCGCGAGGCCGTCCTGCACGGGGTGCCCTGCGACGGCGCCGAGATCCTCCTCGTCGCCGCCGGGGAGGAACCGGACGAGCCGCCGTCCGTGGCCTGGTCGACGGGCCCGGTGCGCCCGCTGTCGGAGGGTGCCGCACGGCGCCGGTCCGCCGCGCTGAGGCGGTCCGCGGCCCGCGACGCGCAGGACGAGGAGCGGCGCACGGCGGCGGCCGCGGCCGTGGCAACCCCGGACTCCGTACCGGTACCGGTACGGCGCTGGAGCGCGGGGTGGTGGGACCGCCTCGGCGCCGTCGGTCTCGTGCTGCTCGGCTGCTGCGTCCTCCTCGGCCAGGACGGCCTCTGGCGCTACGTCCTCGGTGCGCTGATCGGCCTGGTGGGCGTGCTGTCGCTGCCCCGCAAGCTCGCCTGGCGCATCACCGCCGACAGCTCAGGGCTGTGGCTCAGCGGACTGCGCCGCGTCCAGTACGTCGCCTGGGACCACATCCGGGTGGTCCAGTGCCGGGAGACCGTGCTGAGGGTGGACAGCCACCGGGCGTCCTTCCCCGGGTGGACGGTCCACGGCCCGCGGCTGCCGTGGCTGGAACGCCGGCTGGGCCGGATTCACCCGTACGAGAGGGCGGCCGCCGAGATCACCGCCATGTGGCACGACCCCGCGCTGCGGCCGGCCGGCACGTGCGGCGAACGGCAGCGGGGGCGACGGCTCTGGCCTCTGAGCGTGTTCCTCGCGGCGGCCTGGGCGGCGGTGGTGGTCTTCCTGCTTTCTTAGAGCCCGCTCGGATCGGGTCACCGGGTGCCGTCGCGGAGTGGGCGAAGCCCCGGCCCGGATGGTCCGGGGCCGGGGCTTCGCGCCGTCGTGCGGGGCGGTGACTCAGATGCCGGCCGCAGCCGACAGGTCCTGCTTGATCATCGCCAGCAGGCCGGTCGCCCTGGTGCGCGCCTCGGGCAGGTCGGCGTGGCCGGCGACCGGCACCACGACCTCCAGGTAGCACTTCAGCTTCGGCTCCGTGCCGCTCGGGCGGACGATCACCCGGGCCCCGTCCAGCGTGTACCGCAGTCCGTCCGTCGGCGGGAGCGCCGCCGTGCCCCGCGTCAGGTCCTCGGCCGTCTCGACCGTCAGGCCCGCGAGCCGCGTCGGCGGCTGTTCACGCAGGCGCCGCATCGCGCTCGCGATGACCGAGAGGTCCTCCACCCGGACGGAGAGCTGGTCGGTGGCGTGCAGACCGTACTCGACGGCGATGTCGTCGAGGAGGTCGAGCAGCGTGCGGCCCCGCTCCTTGAGCTCGGAGGCCAGCTCCGTGACGGCGAGGGCGGCTGTGATGCCGTCCTTGTCGCGTACGCCCTCGGGGTCGACGCAGTAGCCCAGCGCCTCCTCGTACCCGTACCGCAGGTCCTCGACGCGGGCGATCCACTTGAAGCCGGTCAGCGTCTCCTCGTACCGGACGCCCGCCTTCTCGGCGATCCGGCCGAGGAGCGAGGACGACACGATCGACTCGGCGAACGTGCCGCGCACGCCCCTGCGGACCAGGTGCTCGGCGAGCAGCGCGCCGACCTCGTCGCCCCGGAGCATGCGCCAGTCGGCGCCGTCCTTGACGGCCACGGCACAGCGGTCGGCGTCCGGGTCGTTCGCGATGATCAGGTCCGGCTCGCTCTCGCGCGCCTTCGCGAAGGCCAGGTCCATCGCGCCCGGCTCCTCCGGGTTCGGGAACGCGACCGTCGGGAAGTCCGGATCGGGTTCCGCCTGCTCGGCGACGAGTACGGGCTCCGGGAAGCCGGCCCGGGCGAAGGCGCCCAGCAGGGTCTCCTTGCCGACGCCGTGCATCGCCGTGTAGACGGTGCGGGCCGTGCGCGGTGAGCCGGGCGCGAGTACGGCGTCCGTACGGGCCAGGTAGGCGTCCAGGACGCTGTCGTCGAGGGTCTCCCAGCCGCTGTCCGGGCGCGGCACGTCGGCCAGGGAGCGCACGGCGTCGATCCGGGCCGCGATCTGCGCGTCGGCCGGCGGGACGATCTGCGAACCGTCGCCCAGGTAGACCTTGTAGCCGTTGTCGCGCGGCGGGTTGTGGCTGGCGGTGACCTCCACACCCGCGACCGCCCCGAGGTGCCGTATGGCGAAGGCCAGGACGGGCGTGGGCAGCGGCCGGGGGAGCACGGCGGCCCGCAGGCCCGCGCCCGTCATCACGGCCGCGGTGTCGCGGGCGAAGTCGGCGGACTTGTGGCGGGCGTCGTAGCCGATGACGACGAGGCCGTCGGTGCTGCCCTGCGCCTTCAGGTACGCGGCGAGGCCCGCGGCCGCCCGGATGACCACGGAGCGGTTCATGCGCATCGGACCCGCGCCGAGCTCGCCCCGCAGGCCGGCGGTGCCGAACTGGAGGGTGCCGCCGAAGCGTGCGGCGAGCTCGGTGACGTCCCCAACCTCGATGAGCTTGGCGAGTTCCTCGCGGGTCTCCGCGTCGGGGTCCTCGGCCAGCCATGCCTCGGCCCGTGCGATGAGTTCGTCCTGCACGTGGGGTCAACCTCTCGTCTTCGTCTGCGTCGTACGTTGCCTTGTACCCCGGGGAGCCACTGTTCCCCTAGCGCTCACTCGCCGGGCCCCGTCCGGCCCGTCCGTCCCGTCCGGCCCGGACGGCCTCGACTCGGACGGGGCCGGGGCGGCGCCGCGGGGGTCAGATGCGGTCCAGCACCCGGGTGAGGAGCGCGCCCATGCGGGCGGCGGAGTCGCGGCCTGCCTGGAGGACCTCCTCGTGGTTGAGGGGCTCGCCCGTCATCCCGGCGGCGAGGTTGGTGACGAGGGAGATGCCGAGCACCTCCGCACCCGCCTCACGCGCGGCGATCGCCTCGAGGACGGTCGACATGCCGACCAGGTCCGCGCCGATGACGCGGGCCATCCGGATCTCGGCAGGCGTCTCGTAGTGCGGGCCGGGGAACTGGGCGTAGACGCCCTCCTCCAGGCTGGCGTCGACCTCCTTGCACAGGGCGCGCAGCCGCGGCGAGTACAGGTCGGTGAGGTCCACGAAGTTCGCGCCGACGATCGGCGAGGTGGCCGTCAGGTTGAGGTGGTCGCTGATGAGGACCGGCTGGCCGGGGCGCATGCCCTCGCGCAGGCCGCCGCAGCCGTTGGTGAGCACGATGGTCTTGCAGCCGGCGGCCACGGCGGTCCTGACGCCGTGTGCGACGGCGGCGACGCCGCGGCCCTCGTAGTAGTGCGTGCGGCCCAGGAAGACCAGCGCCCGCTTGCCGCCGATGCGGTACGAGCGGATCTTGCCGCCGTGTCCCTCGACCACCGGCGGCGGGAAGCCGGGCAGCTCGGTGACCTGGAACTCGGCCTCGGGGACGCCGAGGGCGTCCACGGCCGGAGCCCAGCCGGAGCCCATCACGAGGGCGACGTCGTGGGTCTCGGCGCCCGTCAGTTCGCGCAGGCGCGCGGCGGCGGCGTCGGCGGCGGCGTAGGGGTCGCCCTGGATGTCGTCCGGAAGAAGAGATGCGTTCACGCGCATGAGGGTAGCCGGTCCGGGCCTACGCGCGTAGATGACAGAGCTCACGGTCCTGCGATCGTTGTCTTGTCGTTTCCGGCGAACGGAGGGACGAGGGGCGGCGGCGATGCCGCGGAGCGCCTTGGGCACAGGGCCCGACCGCCCCGGCGCAGGCGCTCAGCAGGGGCGCTTGCGGAGTTCCATGACGTAGTCGTGCGGCGCGCCGGCCGACTCCGCCGCGTCGGCGATCTCACCCAGGTACCTGGCCGACGGCAGTCCGCCCTCATACCCGTTCAGCACGTACACCCACGCGGGTTCCTCGCCCTCCAGGGTGTGCACCCGCACGCGCATACGGCGGTATATGTCGAGGCCGACGCCCTCCCAGCGGTCCATCGAGTCCTCGTCCAGCGGCGCGACGTCGTACAGCGCCACGAACACCTGGGAACGCGGTGCCTCGACGATCGTCGCCAGCGCGCCCTCCCAGCCCATGTGCTCACCGGCGAAAGTCAGCCGCCAGCCGTTCAGCCAGCCGGTGGCGCGCAGCGGCGAGTGCGGGGCGCGGCGCGTCATCAGCCGCGGGTCGAGATTGCCGGCGTACGCGGCGTAGAGCGACATGGGGTCGAGGGTACGGCAGCGACGACCGACCTCCCGTGTAACAGAAGTCCCTCGAATGCACGGACGGCGGCCCCCGGGCGGAAGCACCTTGGCGCGTGCGGGACAATGGAGTACGTGACTCGGATCGTGATCATCGGTGGCGGACCCGGCGGATACGAGGCGGCCCTGGTGGCCGCCCAACTCGGCGCGGAGGTGACCGTCGTCGACTGCGACGGTCTGGGCGGGGCGTCGGTGCTCACCGACTGCGTGCCGTCGAAGACCCTTATCGCGACGGCCGAGGTGATGACCACCTTCGACTCGTCGTACGAGGAACTCGGCATCATCGTCGCCGACGACACCCCGCCGCTGGAGCAGGCCGCCCGGGTGGTGGGGGTCGACCTCGGCAAGGTCAACCGCCGGGTGAAGCGGCTCGCCCTCGCCCAGTCCCACGACATCACCGCCTCCGTGACCAGGGCCGGGGCACGCGTGCTGCGCGGTCGCGGTCGCCTCGACGGGCAGCAGGCCATGGACGGCTCGCGCAAGGTCGTCGTACGGGCCGTCGACGGGAGCGAGGAGACCCTCGTCGCGGACGCGGTGCTCATCGCGACCGGCGGGCACCCCCGTGAGCTGCCCGACGCGCAGCCGGACGGGGAGCGGATCCTGAACTGGACCCAGGTCTACGACCTCGACGAGCTTCCCGAGGAGCTCATCGTGGTCGGCTCCGGTGTCACCGGTGCCGAGTTCGCCGGCGCCTATCAGGCGCTCGGGTCACGCGTCACGCTCGTTTCCAGCCGTGATCGCGTGCTGCCGGGCGAGGACCCGGACGCCGCGGCCGTGCTGGAGGACGTCTTCCGGCGCCGCGGCATGAACGTCATGGCCCGTTCGCGCGCGCAGGCCGCCAAGCGGGTGGGCGACCGGGTCGAGGTCACGCTCGCCGACGGACGGGTCATCACCGGGTCGCACTGTCTGATGGCCGTCGGCGCCGTCCCGAACTCCACCGGCATGGGGCTCGAGGAGGCCGGGGTCAAGGTCAAGGAGTCCGGGCACATCTGGACCGACAAGGTGTCCCGGACGACTGCTCCCGGTGTCTACGCCGCCGGGGACGTGACCGGGGTCTTCGCCCTCGCCTCCGTGGCCGCCATGCAGGGCCGCATCGCGATGTACCACTTCCTCGGTGACGCGGTCACCCCGCTGAACCTGAAGACGGTGTCGTCGAACGTCTTCACCGACCCCGAGATCGCGACCGTCGGGTACACCCAGGCCGACGTCGACGGCGGCAAGATCGACGCGCGCTTCGTCAAGCTGCCGCTGCTGCGCAACCCCCGCGCCAAGATGCAGGGCATCCGCGACGGTTTCGTCAAGATCTTCTGCCGGCCGGGTACGGGGATCGTGGTCGGCGGTGTCGTCGTCGCGCCGCGCGCGTCGGAGCTCATCCACCCGATCTCGCTCGCGGTCGACAACAACCTGACCGTCGAACAGGTGGCGAAGGCGTTCACGGTGTATCCGTCCCTGTCGGGGTCGATCGCCGAAGTGGCCCGGCAGTTGCACACCCGGAAGAGTGCGGACGAGGGCTGACGCCGGCTGGCGCGGGCGCCGGGGGCGGACACGGGGCGTCCGCCCCGGACGCGGTCCGGCCGGGGGCGGACACGGGCGGGGGCGGACACGGGCGGGCGAAGGTGAACGACGGGTGACGGGCCGGAGTGGCGCGTATACCACTCCTTGTCCTGCTGTGCGAACAACTTCTGCTATTCGGCGCAAACTGCTGAAAGCAGACGGTCGTTGGGGTTACTGTCAGTTTCGTGTTCGCTGCAGAACGTCGCCAATTGATCCTCGAAATGGTGCGAGCGAACGGGGCCGTGTCGCTCCGTGAGCTCGCCCGCGTCGTCCAGACCTCCGAAGTGACCGTACGGCGGGACGTGCGCGCACTGGAGGCAGAAGGACTCCTCGACCGCCGGCACGGCGGTGCGGTATTGCCGGGCGGGTTCACGCGGGAGTCCGGCTTTCCGCAGAAATCGCATCTCGCGACCGCCGAGAAGACGGCCATCGCCGATCTCGCCGCGGGTCTCGTCGAAGAGGGCGAGGCCATCGTGGTGGGGGCGGGAACCACCACCCAGGAGCTGGCCCGCCGGCTCGCCCGGGTGCCCGGTCTGACCGTCGTCACCAACTCGCTGCTGGTGGCCCAGGCGCTGGCCCATGCCAACCGCGTGGAGGTCGTGATGACCGGCGGCACCCTGCGGGGTTCCAACTACGCCCTCGTCGGCAGCGGGGCCGAGCAGTCCCTCCAGGGGCTCCGGGTGTCGCGGGCCTTCCTCTCGGGGAGCGGTCTGACCGCCGAGCGCGGGCTGTCGACGTCCAACATGCTGTCGGCGTCCGTCGACCGCGCGCTCGTGCAGGCGGCCGGGGAGGTCGTGGTCCTCGCCGATCACACCAAGCTCGGCACGGACACGATGTTCCAGACCGTGCCGACGGAGCTGATCACCCGGCTGGTGACCGACGAGCCGCCGGCGCACGACGACCGGGCGGCCACGGAGTTGCAGGCCCTGGCCGACCAGGGGGTGCAGATCGCGGTGGCCGGGTCGGCGTCCTCGGCGTCCTCCACGAACGGCGGGGGTGGCGCGGGGGGTGATCCGGGCCCGGCGGGGCGTCAGTCACGCCGGGACATGCCGTTGCCCGGGCCGCGGCGGGGGCAGGTGCCGGGGGCGCAGTTGCGGAGCGCGACCGTGCTGGGGGAGCAGGCTCCGGGGGAGCGGGCTCGGGTGGCCGATTTACGTCGTCGCTGACGGATTCTGGCGGGGCGCCTTGACCGGGGTGCCTGCGCCCGGGGTGCCTGCGCCCCGGGGGCGCCTTGACCGGGGGTGCCTGTGCCCGGGGGTGCCTGTGCCTGGGGGCCTCGTGGGAATGCCTTGGCCCGGTGGGTGGGTCGGGGCCGCGCCGGTGCATCCGCCCGTTGCATGTCGGGCGTGCGGGTTGGTGAGGGGGTGGACGGGGTTGTCTGCCCGACCTGCAACGGGCATGTGATGTACCGGCACGGCCCCTTCTGTGGGAGGGCGGGTGCGGGTCGTGTCGGCTCGGGTGCGGACAGGCGTGCCGATGGGCGGTGACGCAGAAGCGCCCGGCACCCTGTGAACAGGGGCCGGGCGCTTTCTGGTGTCGGGGTCAGTCCTTGATGTCGCAGATGGGGGCGCCGGAGGTGAGGGAGGCGCCGATTTCGGCGGTGAGGCTTTTGATGGTGCCGGAGCGGTGGGCGTTGAGGGGCTGTTCCATTTTCATGGCTTCGA
>NZ_JBWJAQ010000016.1:0-142059 GCF_056387915.1 Streptomyces sp. GLSS-08 | reverse complement strand
ACCCGGACATGCACAGCGTCCCGGTCCGGCTCGGCATAGACGGCAACGCTCGCGATCCCGGCATCCCGGCACGCCCGGGCCACGCGGACAGCGATTTCGCCACGGTTGGCGATGAGCACCTTGCGCATCATGAACGAGACCTCCAAGACCCGGCCTGCGCCAGGGAGCGGTGAGGGGCACGATCCCATCCGGCCCTCCCCGAACGACGCTCCGCGGGTGCCGAGGGTTCCCGGCACACCGCGAGGAGTACGCCGACCAGGGCGGCCAGGTCCTCCGGGTCGGCGTTGCCCCGGACGAGGGTGAAGGACGGCCGGCCGGCTGCCACGGCGCTCACACCGGCGGGTTGCCGTGCTTGCGCGACGGCAGGTCGACGTGCTTCGTCCGCAGCATGTCCAGGGAGCGGATCAGCACGGACCGGGTCTCCGCGGGGTCGATCACATCGTCGACCAGGCCCCGTTCGGCGGCGTAGTACGGGCTCATCAGCTCGCTCCGGTATTCCTTGATCTTCTGGACGCGGGTCGCCTCGGGGTCGTCGGCCGCCGCGATCTCCCTGCGGAAGATGACGTTGGCCGCGCCCTCCGCGCCCATGACCGCGATCTCGTTCGACGGCCAGGCCAGCGACAGGTCGGCCCCGATGGAACGGGAGTCCATGACGATGTAGGCACCGCCGTACGCCTTGCGCAGGATCAGCGAGACGCGCGGGACGGTGGCGTTGCAGTACGCGTAGAGCAGCTTGGCGCCGCGCCGGATGATCCCGTCGTGCTCCTGCCCGACCCCGGGCAGGAAGCCGGGCACGTCCACCAGCGTCACCAGCGGGATGTTGAACGCGTCGCAGAACTGCACGAAGCGTGCCGCCTTCTCCGACGCCTCGATGTCGAGCACGCCGGCCAGGCTGCCCGGCTGGTTGGCGACGATGCCGACGACATGACCGTCGAGGCGGGCGAGCACGCACAGGACGTTGGTCGCCCACCGCTCGCTGATCTCGAAGTACTCGCCGCCGTCGACGATCTCGGCGACCACCTTGCGCATGTCGTAGGAGCGGCCGGGGTCGACGGGCACGAGTTCGGCGAGCGCCTCCGTGCTGCGGTTCGCCGGGTCGTCGGCCGGTTCCGTCGGCGGCAGTTCGCGATTGTTGGAGGGCAGCAGCGACAGCAGGTAGCGCACCTCCTCCAGGCACTGCTCCTCGTCGTCGTGGACGAAGGCCGCCACGCCGGAGGTGGCCGCGTGGACGTCGGCGCCGCCGAGCCCGTCCTGGGTCACCTCCTCGCCGGTCACCGTCCGCACCACGTCGGGCCCGGTGATGAACATCTGCGAGGTGCCGCGGACCATGAACACGAAGTCCGTCAGGGCCGGGCTGTAGGCCGCGCCGCCCGCGCACGGGCCGAGCATCACGCTGATCTGCGGGATCACGCCGGAGCAGCGGGTGTTGCGCCGGAAGATGCCGCCGTAGCCGGCGAGGGCCGTGACCCCTTCCTGGATGCGGGCGCCCGCGCCGTCGTTGAGGCTCACCAGGGGCGCGCCAGCCGACTCGGCCAGGTCCATCACCTTGTGGATCTTCTCGGCGTGCGCCTCGCCGAGGGCGCCTCCGAAGATCCGGAAGTCATGGGCGTAGACGAACACCGTACGGCCGTGCACCGTGCCCCAGCCGGTGATCACACCGTCGCTGTAGGGACGTCGCTGCTCCAGACCGAAGCCCGTCGCACGGTGCCGGCGCAGCGCCTCGATCTCGTTGAACGACCCCTCGTCCAACAGCAGTTCGATCCGCTCGTGAGCGGTCAGCTTGCCCTTGGCGTGCTGGCGTTCGGTCGCCGCGGGGTCGGGTCCGTCCCGCAGCGCCCCCTTGATCCGCGCCAGTTCGGCGACCCGGTCGCCCGGTCCCCTGTTTTCCTGGACGGTGGTCATACGGCGGCTCCCGGGGTGACGTGGGCGAGGGGACTGCCGGCGGCGCGGGCGGGCGGCGCGAGAGCCCCTCCGCCGGCGGGCGGCACGGCGGACAGCGTCTTCGCAAGTCCGCGCTCGTCATGGGTGGCGTAGACGGCCGCTCCCGGCACGATGCGGCGGCACAGGCCCCCGAGCACCTTGCCGGGGCCCACCTCCACGAAGGCGGTGACGCCTTCGCCGGCCATGGTGCGCACGGCGCCGGTCCACCGGACGCGGCCCGCGAGCTGGCGGCGCAGGCAGCGGGCGACGTCCTCCGCCGTGGTGACGAGACCGGCGGTGACACCGGAGACGAGCGGCACCCGCGGGGCGCGCAGCTCCACCCGGTCGAGCTCGGCGGCGAACTCCTCCTCGATCCCGCTCATCAGGCTGCAGTGGAACGGAGCACCCACCTCCAGCTCCATGACCTTGAGCGCGCCGGCCTCCCGCGCCGCGACACGGACCCGTTCGACGGCCTCGCGCTGCCCCGACACGACGGCCTGCCGCGGCTCGTTGTCGTTGGCGACCTCGACCACCTGGCCGAGCTCCAGGGCGACCCGGTCGCAGAGCGCCTCCACCACGGTGAGTTCCAGGCCGAGCACGGCGGCCATCCGGCCGGGTATCCGCCGGTTGACCCCGGCCATGAGCTGGCCGCGGCGGCGTACGAGGCGCAGCGCGTCCGTCCAGTCGAGGGCTCCCGCGGCGACCAGGGCGGTGTACTCGCCGAGGCTGTGGCCCGCGACGACGTCGGGCTCGTACCCCTTGTCCCGCAGGACGTCCAGGGCGGCGAGGCTGGTCAGGAAGACCGCGGGCTGGGTGACCGAGGTGTCGCGCAGGGTCTGTGCCGGTCCCTCCCGGCACAGGGTGGACAGGGGGATGCCGAGGATCTCGTCGGCAGCCCGGTAGTAGGTGTGCAGCAAGTCGGGTCGCTCGGTGAGCAGATGGAGCCCCATGCCCACCTGCTGCGACCCCTGGCCGGGGAAGACGAACGCGGTCCTGCCCATCACGGGTGACCCGCCTTTCTTGGTGGTTCCTGCTTCATGGACTGAGGTCGGGCCGGCGGGTCAGGGCCGGCCGCTGTCGGACACCGCGACCCCGGCGGCGGAGGCGGGGCCCGCGTCGGCGGGGGCCTTCGTCCCGGGGGTGCGCGGCAGGTTGCGGACGAAGAGCACGACGACCAGGGCCGCGGCCAGCGTCACCGCGGCGGCGAACCACGAGCCGTGGTCCAGTCCGTCGGTGATGGCCGACTGGCGCAGCGCGGCGGCCCGTTCGGTCGTGAGGGTGCCCCGGGCGGCGAGCCGCTCGATCTCCTTCGTCGCGGCGTCGGTCTGCGTGCTCATCAGCGCGCCCATGATCGCGACGCCGACGGCGTTGCCGACCTGCCGGAACATCGTGCCGGCGCTCGCGGCGACACCGACCTGGTCCTGCGGGGCGGCGGCGACGGTCAGTTCCGAGGAGACGGGCATGAGGATGCCCAGCGTCAGACCGGTGATGAGCAGCCCGGGCAGCAGACGCGTCCACGAGCCCGGGTCACCGGCGGGGTCCGTCAGCGTGAAGCTGGCGATGCCCACGGCCATCAGGGCGAACGCGACCGCCATGGCACCGCGCATCCCGAGCCTGGCGGAGAGTTTGCCGCCCAGCGGGGCACCGACGATGAGCATCAGGGTCAGCGGCAGCAGCCGGACCCCGGTCTCCAGCGCGGTCAGACCGAGACCGCTCTGCAGGTAGATCGACAGGTAGAACATCGTCGAGAACATGCCGGCGCCCAGCAGGAAGCCGGCGGTGACACTGCCGCCGAAGGAGGGCCGCCGGAACCAGGCCAGGTTCATGATGGGGGCCGCGGAGCGGGACTCCACCGTGAGGAAGCCGCACAGCAGGAGTGCCGAGCCGCCGAGCAGCGCCAGTTCGCGGCCCGAGGTCCAGCCCCAGTCGGCCCCGTTGATCAGCGCGAGGTTGAGGCAGAGCAGCGAGCCGCTCACCGTCAGCAGTCCCGCCACGTCCAGCGGCGGCCGCCTCGGCCCGAAGTCGCGCCGGGTGTCCTTGATACCGAGGGCGGCGACGACGACCACCAGGCCGATGGGCAGGTTCACCAGGAAGATCCACTCCCAGCCGACGTGGTCGACGAGGACACCGCCGATCAGCGGACCCAGCGCGGTGGCGAGGCCGCCCACCGCGCCCCACAGCATGATGCCGAGCGCGCGTGCCCTGCCCTCGAAGGACGAGTAGACGATGGCGAGCGTCAGCGGCATGATCACCGCGCCGCCGACCCCCTGGACGACGCGGCCCGCGTGGAGGGTGGTGATGTGCGACCAGCCGAAGGGCGCCAGTTCTCCCGCGGCGCCGCAGACCAGCGAGCCCGCGAGGAAGACCACCACGCCGATGACGTAGATCCGGCGCTGCCCGTAGAGGTCACCGAGCCGTCCGGCGGTGACGATGAAGACCGCGAGGGCCAGCATGTACGCGTTGGCCACCCACTCCAGGTCGGAGAAGGAGGCGTCCAGGTCGGTGCCCATCGTGGGCAGCGCCACCGTGACGACGGTGACGTCGAGCAGCGCGATGAACAGGCCCAGCAGCGCGGCCACCATCGTCAGGGCCGGTTTCCCGGACCGGTGTGCGGGATGCGTCGGCACAGTGGGTCAACTCCTTGTTCGCGGGTGCGTGTCGGGGACGGGCGCGGGCCCGGTGCGGCGGTGGTCAGGCGGCGGGGCGGTGGCCGGCCGCCGCCCGGTCGAGGAACGCGAGGACGAGACGGGCCACCTCGTCCGGCTGGTCCGAGTGGCAGAAGTGCGTCAGGCGGGGGTCGAGATGGAACTCGGCGACGGGCAGGTCGGCCTTCAGCGCGTCGGCCCGTTCACCTGCGAGTCCCGTGTCGTGCGGGCTGCCGATGATCAGCGTCGGGATGTCGACGTGCCCGAGCGCGAGCCCGGTGGCCGCGCTGTACTGGTCGAACAGGGCGAGGAAGGCCTGCGGCCCCATGCCCTCCAGCATCTTGCGCGCCATGCCGTTGAAGATGTCCGGGTCCATGGACTGCGCCCGCGTGCCCAGCCTGGTGCGCAGCCCCATCGTCATGACGGCGGCGAAGTCCTCGCGGAAGGAGTCGAACATCTGCCAGTCCGCGGGCTGTGACGGCGGCCAGTAGAACGGTGACAGCAGGATCAGGGCGTCGAGCTTCGGCCGTGCTCCCGTCGCCAGCCACTGCAGTACGGCGTTGGCGCCCAGCGAGTGGGCCACCAGGACCGAGACCGGCTCGGGCACCAGGCCGAGCCCGGCCTCCACCCACTGCGCCGTGGAACCGCGGCTGCGCCAGCGGTAGGTGCCGCCCGTACGCCACGGCAGGTCCAGGGGATAGCCGCGCAGCCGGCCGGCGAGGAGCCCGGCCAGCGGGGTCCACGAGTTCCACGCGTCCTCCAGGCCGTGCACGAACGCGGCGGCGGGCGGGGACCCGAAGCGGTGCACGGCCAGGTCCTCGCCGAGCACGGTGGTCTCGCCGACCGGTTCCTGCGCGGGTCCGCGGCTCATACGGCGCCGCCTTCCCGCGCCACCCGCAGGGCGACCAGATGCCCCTGCGGTCCCAGCGTCAGGAACGCCACGTCCCCCTCCGGGCCGGCGGTCCTGGCCAGGTGCTGGGCCAGCGCGAGCAGGCCGGTGACCCCGCTCTGCGCGCCGCCGCGGACCACCGTCACGCCGTCCCGCACCCCGCGCCGGGCGGCCCAGCGCCCGCTCGCCTCCGCGGCGCGCGCGCCCGCGTCGGTCAGCGGGACGTGGAGCCGTATCGCGGCGGGCGGCGGGTCACCGAGCCGGTCGAGGACGGAGCCCAGGACGCGCTCGGCGTCGCGCGGGTCGCCCGGCAGCACTCTGCGCGCGCCGCCGGTCAGCCTGCCGTGGATGTCGGCACCGCGGCGCAGGGCCGCCGCTGCCGGTTCGAGGTGCAGCAGGCAGGCACCCGCGACGTCGGCGTCCGGTCCGCACAGGGCGCCTGCCCCGGCCGGCGGCAGCCCTTCGATCCCGCCGGAGAGCACCGCGTCCGCCCGCCCCGCGAGCATGGCCCGCGCGCCGAGGAGGACCGACTCGTAGCCGGCGGTCAGCAGGTTGACCAGCGTCACGTTGAACGCCTTGAGGCCGTACGACAGGGAGACCTGGCTGACGGGCACGTTGATCGCGAAGTTGGGGCACTCGACGGGGCTGATCCCGGAGATGCCCTCGGTCAGCAGGGCCCGGTCGATCCGGTCCACGATCTCGTCGACGGCGAAGTTGGTGCCGAGGGCGACACCGGTGCGTTCGGGCGCGGGCGCTCCCATGGCGTCGGGGCCGGGAAGGGCGAGCCGGGCGGCGGCCAGGGCCAGTTGCGTGGCGCGGGGCAGCAGCCGCCAGCCGCGCCTGCCGAGGAACTCGGCCGGGTGGAACCCGTCCAGCTCCCTCGTCCTAGGTGCCTCCAGGGGCGTCGTCCCGTCGGCGGCGCCCGTCACGGTGGGCGCGGCGGCCAGTTCCTTGGCGCCGATGCCGAGTGTGCTGATGGGGCCGATGCCGGTGACGGCGACCGGGCCGGTGCTGTCGGACCTCATGCGACCGCCTCCCGGTCCGCCCGGTCAGCCGGCCTGCCGATGGCCACGGAGATGTTGTTGCCGCCGAAGGCGTAGGCGTTGACCAGGACCGGGCCGGGCGCCGCCGTCCCGGGGGTGTCGCGGACGACCCGCAGCCCGCACCCGGGGTCGAGGCGGCGCAGGGTGCCGACCGGCGGGACCAGCCCGTGCCGGACGACCAGCGCGGCGGTCAGGCAGCCGAACGCCCCGGCCGCTCCCCCGCTGTGGCCGAGGGACGCCTTCACGGCGCTCACCGGCACCTCGGGAGTCCGGGCGCCGAGGACCCGGGCGGTGACAAGGCTCTCCACGGTGTCGTTCGCGGGCGTCCCGGTGCCGTGGCACAGCACGGCACCGATGTC
The DNA here is from genome assembly GCF_056387915.1 of Streptomyces sp. GLSS-08. Lineage (NCBI taxonomy): Bacteria > Bacillati > Actinomycetota > Actinomycetes > Kitasatosporales > Streptomycetaceae > Streptomyces > Streptomyces sp. GLSS-08. The sequence goes on along the minus strand of NZ_JBWJAQ010000016.1, from coordinate 135,203 downwards.
ACCGGCGGTCATCCCGCCCCGCCGCAGGGCGTCGTGGACGGCGCGCACGGCCTGGGTGCCCTGCGGGTCGGGTGCCGTGACGTGGAAGGCGTCGCAGCTCCACCCGGAGCTGAGCACCCGGGCGTATGCCGTCCGGCCGCGGGCCGCCGCGCGGGCGGCCGACTCCAGGACGAGGAACGCGGCGCCCTCCCCGTACACGGTGCCGGCCCGGTCGGCGTCGAAGGGGCGGCAGTGCAGCGGATCGCCGGCCCCCAGGCGCAGGAAGGCCCCGACGGCCGGGCGGGAGATCGCCTCGGTGCCGCCGACCAGGACGGTGTCCGCCTCACCGTCGGCGATCATGTCGGCTCCCATGGCGACGGCGTAGGCGCCGGCCGCGCACGCGGTGGAGACGGTCACCCCCGGCCCGTACAGGCCGAACCGGTCGGACAGGAGTCCGGCCGTGCCGTAGGGGAACCAGGTGCCCGCGTCCGGTTCGCGGCGCCCGTCCCGGCACGCCTCCTGCACGTCGCTGTCGCCGTTGCCGGTGGCCACGCAGACCCCGACGCCGTCGAGTTCGCCGGGGCCGCCGGTCCCGAGACCCGCGTCGGCGAGCGCGTCCCGGGCCGCCTCCAGGGCGAACCCGCTGGCCCTGCCGACCGGTTCGTGAGCGCCCGGGGGCAGGTCGTCCACCCGGTAGGCGAGCGAGTCGGGCATCGCCGCGCCGGGGAAGCGGAGCGGGCGCACCGGCACGTCGCCGCGCAGCAGGCCCTCCCAGAACCGTCCGACACCGCGGCCGAGCGGCGAGACGACGCCGAGTCCGGTGATGACCACGTCGGTTTCCATCAGGCCGCGCCCCAGCTCAGCTGCTCGGCGGGACGCAGCACCGCGATGGCGTAGCCGATCTCGGCGACCAGGTCGTCACCGACGTAGGACTCGCCGCTCATGATGACGCTGCTGCCCGAGTACTGGTCGACCCGCACGACGTGCCGCAGCGTGTCACCGGGGAACACCTCGCGGTGGAAGGTCATGTCGCGGGAGGCGGCCAGGATCGGGGCCCCGCCGCGCTCGCCCCGCTCGTCGACCCGCCGCATCCAGAGGATGGCGCCGCCCTGGCCCCAGGACTCCATGAGCAGCGAGGGCGGGTAGGCGAAGGCGCGCCGCGGCGCTCCCGGGGCCAGGCCCGCATAGCAGGGCTCGCTTCCGGTGACCGCCTTGAGGGTGACGATCCGGTCGTACGGTTCCCACTCCACGACACGGTCGACGAGGAGCATCGGATACGCGTGCGGGATCAGTCCGCGGATGTCGGCGTACTCAAGCATCCGGGCCCCCCGGGGAGTCGTCCGCGGCCGTGGTGGTCCGGAACGTCATCCTGATCAGCGCTGCCCTGGTGCCGCCGTTGGTGCACCGGGCCTCCACCGCGAGCACGCCCGCCTCTTCGGCGGGCCGGCACACGCAGTGCACCTCCAGGGTGTCGCCGGGGGCCAGCGCGCTGGTGAAGCGCACCGACTGGATTCCGGCGGGCCGCGCCCAGGCGTCCGCGCCCGACGTGTGCCGCACCAGGTGCAGCACCGCCTCGCAGACCGACTCGACGATGAAGGCGCCCGGATAGACGGTGAAGTCCGGGTAGTGGCCCTCCAGATACGGCTCGTCGGCGGCGATCAGCTTGCGGACGGTGACCTCGGCCGGCGAGTGGACCGTCACCGTGTCGGCCGGATCGACCGACGTGGCACGCCGTCTGGGTCCGGTCACGGCCGTCTCCTCGGCCACGGCGACCGCGGCCGGGCTGCTCACAGCGCGACTCCGCCGTCGATCTGGATGACCTCGCCGGTGATGTACGCGGCCTTGTCGGACACCAGGAACGACACCAGGTCGGCCACCTCGGCCGCGCCGCCGTACCGCTTCAGCGGGATCGACTTGAGGGCCTGCTCGCGCACCTTCTCGGGCAGCGCCTCGGTCATGTCCGTCTCGATGAACCCGGGCGCGACGACGTTGACGCGGATGCCGTAGGCCGCGACCTCCTTGGCCAGGGACAGGCTCATCCCCTGGATCCCGGCCTTGGAGGCCGAGTAGTTGGTCTGCGTGGCGTGGCCGTAGACGCCGGAGATGGACGACATGTTGACGATGACGCCCTTCTTGCGCTTCATGAAGCCGAAGCCCACGGAACGGCAGAAGTTGAAGGTGCCCGTCAGGTTGGTGTCGATGACGGTGTGCCAGTCCTCGACCGGCATCAGCACCATCGGGTTGTCCCGTACGACGCCCGCGGAGTTCACCAGGACGGCGACCGGTCCCAGGCGCTTCGCGGCCTCGCCGGCGAACTCCTGCACCGCGTCGAAGTCGGCGACGTCGCAGGGCGCGTGGTAGACCTGCGCACCCCGGTCCCGCACCAGCTTCTCGGTCTCGGCCGCCGCCTCGGTGCCGCTGCGGTAGCAGAAGGCGATGTCGTACCCGTCCGCGGCGAGCTGGACGGCCACGGCGCGGCCGATGCCGCGCGATCCTCCGGTGACGATGGCCACTTGACGTTCGGTCACTGCACTGCCCTTCTGAGTCGGTGGTGCGGGGGGCTCGGCGTCAGCCGCAGCCGCCCGCGGTGTCCTGGTCCATCGAGCCGGTCCGCTCCCGCAGTTCTCGCGGTACGCCGTCGAGGGGGTCCTCGCCCCACTCGGCGTCCACCAGCGGATACGCGCCCGCCCGCACCTCGTCGGCCGCGGTGGCCGCGGCGGTGGTCGTACCGGTCCCGGTGTCGGTCGTACCGGTCGCGGTCGTCGTCGTGGTCATCCGTGCCTCACCCCTTGGCCGTCGCGCCGGCCAGCGCCTCGTGCAGCGTGGCCAGGAAGTCGTCGAGCCGGTCGAGGCCCCAGAAGCGGTGCCGGCCGACCTTGAAGTACGGGACGCCGAACACGTCGTCCTCGTAGATGCGCATGAGCGCCTGCACGCCCTGCTTCCTGATGTGCGGCTCGTCGGGAGCGCCGACCAGCGCCGGGCCGTCGAGTCCCGCCTCGTCGCAGACCCGCAGCAGCGTGCCGGGGTCGCAGATGTCCTCGCCGCGCTCCCAGCGGGCCGCCATCACCGCGTCGTAGTAGGCGCGGTGCACGCCCAGTTCCCTCGCCTTGAACCAGGCGAGGTGGGGCAGGTCCCACCACTCGTCGCCCTTGTCGATGGGCCACTTCATGGCGTAGCCGTACTTCGCGGCCAGGCGCTTGGTGTCGTTGAGGATGTACAGGTGCTTGGCCTTGCTCATGGCCACGTAGTGGAACTCGCCGCCCTCCGCCTCCAGGGCCGCCGCGCTCTGCGCGTCGGGCTCGGAGAAGGGCACGAACTCGATGAGCTCCTGGGCGTTCGGCAGTCGCTCCTCCAGGCGGCGCAGCGCCATCCAGCTGAAGGGGGAGCGCAGGGAGAAGTACAGCCGCGGGGGCCGGCGCAGACTCATGCGGCACCCCCGCGCAGTGCCGTCTGCACCTTCTCGTCCAGGACGGCGACGGTGCCGGCCTGCTCGCCGCGGCTGACCGCGTAGCCGTGCATGATCGTGGCGGTCGCGGCGCGCTCCAGGCGGTCCCCGCGGCGGACGTAGCAGTCCATCCGCGCGGTGTACATGGTGTCGCGCAGGATCTCCTCCACCTTGAAGACGGTGTGGACCGTCTCCTCCATCCAGATGTCGCCGAGGAGCTGGACCCGTGCCCGGGACACCACCGGGATCCAGCCGCGCTCCTCTAGGAGCCGCCCGATCGCGAGGTCGCGCGAGTGGAGGTAGCGGTCCACGACCTCCTCCAGCGTCCGGATGTAGGCGGAGTGCTGGAGCCGGTCCGAGAAGTGGCAGTAGTAGTAGGGCGCCCGCCAGTCCCACAGGTAGGCGCCGGAGCCCTCGGGCGCCAGCACGGCGGCGACGTCCTGGCCGGCCGCGATCGGCACGCTCCCGGCGGCGCTGTTGTGCAGGGCGGCCACCTCGGGGACGACGTACGGTTCGAGGAAGGCCGGGACCGGCTCCGAGCCGGAGCCGTCCTTGACGGTGACGAGGGCGGCGCGGACCTTGCCCTTGAGCACGGTGACCGTCCGGCCCTCGCGCTCCACGGTCAGCGACACGGTGAACGGCGCACCCTGCCCGGGCTTCGGCTTCGCCGAGACCACGGTGGCGTAGACCTGCTCACCGACCTCCAGGGCCACCGGCAGCTGCACGGAGGAGTCGACGATCTCCAGGCCGAGACCGTACGTGTGATAGAGGGTCCTGGCGTCCACGCCGCGGTCGGCGAAGTACTGCAGGACCGCCTCCTCGGCGAGGTACATGAAGTGCTTGAAGCCGATCCAGGTGCGGATGTTGGCGCCTTCGTAGCGCGGCTGGCCCACGTAGCTGGTGGGCTCCCCGTCGAGCAGTTCGGGCACGGGAGGATCTCCTTCGGTGGGGTGCGGGTTCGGTGCGAGGGCGGTGCCGAGGAACGCTGCGGTCTCCCGGCTCATCCGCTCGGTCTGCGCCACGTGGCAGAAGTGCCCGTAGGCGGGGTGCAGTCGGACCGTCGCGGCGGGCATGTCCCGGTCGAGTGCGGCGGCCCGCATGGGCGTCAGCGACTCGTCCCGGGTGCCGGCCAGGACCAGCGTCGGCACGGTGACGCGCGTCAGGTCGAGGAGTCCGGACTGCGCGAACTCCTCGTAGAACACCGGGAATCCGCCCGGCACGGCACGGTCGAGGAGCTTGCGCACCATCAGCCGCCGCACCTCGGGGTCCAGCGCCTCGCCGCGCGCGCCGAGCCCCAGCCGCAGCCCCTCGACGATCACCTTGCGCAGCGCGGCGAGCGAGCGGGTGCGCAGCTCCGGCGTGAGCGGGAAGTCCGCGGGCCGGTAGAACGGAGCGGCGAGGACCGCCGCCCCGATCCCGGGCTGTACGTCCTCACCGGACAGGTACTCCAGGATGGCGTTGGCCCCGAACGAGTGGCCGAGCAGGGCGGCGGGCGGCTCGGGCACCAGCTCCAGCGCCCGGCGCATCCACTGCCCGGGCGACCCCTCGGGACGCCACGCGTAGGAGTTGCCGCCGCGCCAGGGGAGCTGGAGGGCGTACGGGCGGTAGCCGGGGAGCCGCTCGGTGAGGGCCCGCCAGCACCCCCAGGAGTCCTCGATGCCGTGCGCGGCGACCAGCGCGGGACCCTCGCCGGGGCCGCGCCAGACCTCCAGGCCGTCCCGCGCGGCCACCTTCGTCCACCCGCTCATCCCGGGACCTCCGCCCGCTGCACGAGGGTGAGTTCGGTGCTCGCCCAGCCGTCCTCCGCGTCACCGCAGCCGACGGCGACGGCCGCGTCCTCGGGGCCCGCGGCCGTGAGTCGGGCGGCGGCCACGGCGAGCCGGACGACACCGGCAGCCCCGTAGAAGTCACCGGGTTCCCCGTGGAAGGGGGTGACCGGGCCGGCGGCCCGCACGACGGGACCGATCCGCACACCGGTGGACCGCGGCCACGCGCCCGGCAGGCCGAGCAGCAGACATCCGGCGGCGGCGGCGAGCGGCGCGGGAGCGTCCTCGCGCAGCGCGGCGAGCCGTACGGCCACCGGGTCGGCGGGCTCCGCACCCACGACGACCGCGCGCCGGGCCCGGCCGGCCAGGATCAGCCGGGAGGCCAGGGCGACCGCGTCGAGTCCCGCGGTCGCGCCGCTGCACACGGCGAGGTTGGGTCCGGTGAAGCCGTACCGGATCGCCACGGTGCTGGCGATCACGTTGCTGGACGCGTTGGGGGCGTCCAGCACGCTGACCACGGACCCGGAGCGTTCGCGCATGTCGGTGAGGACCGTGCACACGGTCTCCACGTTGCCGAGGTTCGAGGCGACCACCACGGCGGTGCCCGCGGCGTCCGGGACCGGGTGGGCGAGGGGGCCCGGGGGCAGTCCGAGGGCCCGGTGGACCGCGCACAGCGCCAGCCGCGTGGACGGCTCCTTGCCGAGCAGCCCCTTGCGGCCGAGCACCTCCTTGGCGTCCTCGGGCCGGCACGCCGGCTCCTCGGGCGAACCGGGCAGGTCCGCCGCGGACAGCCCGGGCACGTGGACGGACCAGCCGTCCAGGGCGAGTTGGCGAGTGTCAGCGGGCATCGCAGGCCTCCACGACCGTCACGGCGTTCACTCCGCCGAAGCCGAACGCGTTCACCTGGGCCAACCGCGGCCGCACCGTCCGCGGCTCCCCGTACACGAGGTCGAGCTTCTCGGCCTCGGCGTCGGGCCTGCGCAGACCGGTCGTCGGCGGTACGACACCGGAGCGCATCGCGTCCACGGCGACCAGCAGGCTCATCAGGGCGGCGCCGCCCGAGGTGTGCCCGACGGCGCCCTTGATGCCGGTGACCGGCGGGCCGTCGGCACCGAACACCTCGAAGAGCGCCGCGGCCTCGGTCGGGTCGTTCAGGGCCGTCGAGGTCCCGTGTGCGAGGACGAGGCCGATGTCGTCCGGGGTGACACCGGCGCGTTCGTGCGCGTCCCGCATCGTCGCGACGATGCCCGCCCGGTCGGGAGCGGTCTCGTGGTGGGCGTCGCATCCCAGGCCGACGCCGTGCACCAGGGCCGACGGGCGCCGCTCACCGGTGAGTTCACCGGCCCGCTCCAGGACCACGGCGACCGCGCCCTCGCCGAGCAGCACTCCGTCGCGGTCGGCGTCGAAGGGCCGGACCATGTCGGCCGTGACCGTGCCGACCCGGCCGATCATGGTGAGCATGCTCTCCGTCATGGTGTCGCAGCCCGCCGCGACGACGGCGTCCGCCTCACCGAGCTCCAGCATGTCCGCGGCCAGGGCAAGCGCGTAGCCCGAGGCGGCGCACGCGTTGGCGATGGTGTGCACCTCGGTGACGCCGGGGGCGACGGAGCGCACCGCCTCGGCGAAGTGCAGCTCGGACAGCCGCAGGGGGGCACCGTCGGCGTACCACTGCTCCACTCCGCGCAGCTCGCGCAGACCGGTGCCGACGATCACCGCCACCCGGCGTCGCGCGGGATCCACTCCGGCGTCCTGAAGTGCCCGCGCCACACACGAGGCGAGCCACCGGCCGGCCAGCCGGGGCAGGCCGGCCGGGGTCCGACCGGCGTCGTCGATCGAGTAGGCGTTGCGGACGTTGAGCTTGGCGGGGTCTCCGCAGCGCAGCGGGGAGACCCCGGTGCGGCCCTCCCGCAGGGCCCGGACGGTCTCGTCGAGATCGCCCAGGCACGTGATCATCGCGCTACCCGTGATGGCTGTCGGCACGACTCCACCCCCTGACCACGGCGGCTCCGGCCGCGCCGTCACCGCCGAGGGTGGTGATCACGGAGATCTCGCCGTCGCGCGCGGGCTCGGCCCGGTGCCGGGCGATCAGCGCGGCCAGCTGGAACGCTCCGGAGGCGCTGAACGCCTCCCCCGTCACGTCCTTGACCCGCAGTCGCTCGGGTGCGTCGCCGAGGACGGCCGCGACGGCGGCGTCCTCCGCGTCGTCGTACCGGGGCATGCCGCTGGTCGCCGTGGCCACCACCGACACCTGGGACGCCGCCACGCCGGACCGCTCAAGAGCGCGGGTGAGACAGGCGGTCAGGCCGTCGACGAAGGTGCCGTCGGTGCCCGGCGGGTCGTACACCCCGGTCTCCACGGCGAGCACCTCGGCGTCGGGCCGGCGCCCCGCGGCGCGTACCGCCTCGGCGCTCTCGACGACGAACACCGCCGCGCCCTCGCCCGGCGGCAGCTCGCCGCCGTCGGTGGACTGCGCGTAGTGCACCGCCCACGCCGACTGCGGGCTGAACTCCTCGACGCAGCCCGCGAGGAGGGCGTCCGCGTAACCGCAGCTGATGAGGTTGCGGGTGTAGCGCAGGACGTTGAGCATCGCGATCGGGCCACCCGCGATGGTGGCGTTGACGCCCTGGAGCCCGTACCGGATCGCCGCCTGGCCCGCCGCGCAGTTCATCACCGCGTTGGGGAACAGCAACGGGTTGACCAGGTACGGCCGTTCCTGGACGAACGTGTCGCGGCTGTAGTCGCTGGTGGACTTGGCGCTGCCCGCGGTGGTGCCCAGGGTGATACCGATCCGGGCCCTGTTGTCGTCGCCGACCGTCAGGTCCGTGTCGGCGAGGGCGGCCTGGCAGGCGACCATGCCGAGCGAGGTGCTGCGGTCGAAGAAGGAGCTCCCCTTGCGCCCGAGGAAGTCACGGACCCGGAAGTCCACCAGCGCGTGGGCGTCCGTGCGCGGCAGCGGGTCCTCGAACATCCCGGAGACGTCCGCCGTGGCGGACTGTCCCGCGGTGAGGGCGCCCACCAGGGCCTCGGCCCCGATGCCGGCGCCGGACAGCACGCCGAGACCGGTGATGGCCAGGACGGCCGGAGTGGTGGGCGGGGTGGTGGCGGACAGCTCGGCTGCCGTCGCCGTCATGAGTACCTCCCGAGCATGACGATGGCGTTGTTGCCACCGAACGCGAAGCCGTTCACCTGGGCGATGCGCACGTCCGCGGGCCGCGCGGTGTTGGGAACGGGGTCGATCAGGGGCATGGCGGGGTCGGGGGTGCTGTAGTTGATGGTCGGCGGCAGGAACGACCCCGTGATGCCGAGCACCGACGCGATCGCACCGAGGCCGCTCGCGGCGCCCATGGTGTGGCCGAGCATCGACTTGGTCGAACTGATCGGCGGCGGGCTGTCCCCGAAGACGTCGACCACCGCACCGGCCTCCACCTGGTCGTTCGCCGGGGTGCCGGTGCCGTGGGCGCAGATGTAGTCCACGTCCCGCGCGTCGACGCCGGCGTTGTGGTGGGCCAGGCGCATGCACGCGGCGATGCTCTCCCGGTTCGGCGCCACCATGTGGTTGGCGTCGCAGTTGACGCCGTAGCCGAGCACCTCGGCGTGGATGCGGGCGCCGCGGGCCTGCGCGGACTCCAGGCTCTCCAGGAACATCGCCGCGCCGCCCTCGCCGGTGATGATCCCGGACCGGTTCTTGTCGAAGGGCGAGCACGCCTTCTCGGTGAGGGCGCCGAGCCGGTAGAAGCCGGCGTGCGACCAGCGGCCGACCGAGTCCGCGCCGCCGGCGATCATGTAGTCGGCCTCACCCGTCCTGATCAGGTCGTAGGCGTAGCCGAGCGCGTAGTTGCTGGCCGAGCAGGCGGTGGAGAGCGTGACCGCGTCACCGGTCAGCCGCATTTCCCGGTTCACCGCCTGCGAGAGGCGGGCGCTGGAGACCTGGCGGACCAGGTTGGCGTCCAGACCGTGGACGCCGACCTCCAGCGCGTCACTGGTGAGCCGTTCGAGCACCTGCGACTCGCCGCCGGTGGTGCCCATGCTCGACCCGGCCCGGGACGCGGCCAGTTCCTCCTCGTCGATCCCGGCGTCCGCGACCGCGAGACGGGCCGCGGACGCCGCGAACAGGCTGGTGCGGCCCCACTCGTCGACAGACAGTCGCCGGACCATCTCCTCCGGCCGGAAATCGTGCACTTCGCCGGCCATGAAGTAGGGGAAGCCGCTGGAGTCGAAACAGGCGATCGGGGACACCCCGTTGACGCCCGCCCGCAGCGACTCACCGTAGGCGGACGCTCCAATACCGATGCTCGACACGGGCCCGAGGCCGGTGATGACTACCCGTCGCATGGGGTCAGTCCTGCCAGCCCGCGTGCTGCCCCAGGATCCGGTGCACCTCGGTGAGGTTGACCATCTTGGGCAGCTCCGACTGCGGTATCTCGACCTTGTACTTCTTCTCGAGGCGCGCCAGGATCTCGATCGCGCGCAGCGAGTCCGCCTCGTGGTCCTCGACGAAGAGGCTGGTCTCCGTGACTTCCTCCGGCTCCAGCTCGAGCACCTCGGCGACGATCTCGCGGATTTCGTCGAGCTGCTCCTGCTTGGTTCCGTTCGACATACTGGAATTCCTCCCGTGGGAAATGCACTACAGGGCACTGAGGGACTTCGGATGCCGGAACGCATTTTCGATTCCCTTGCCATGACACTAGGAGCCGGACCGCCAACCCGCCCAGGAACCATGGGCGTTCAGAATTACGCAGCCGCGTCCGGACAGCGGAAAGGCGGAGGCCGACGACCCTGGAGTCACCGGCCCCCGCCTCGGGCGTCCGGCGGCGGCAGCGGGGGAACGAACAGCCGGCCGACGGACGGGGAATTCCCACCCCACTCCCAGCGAGGGGGATTCCGTAAAGATTTCTAGCCTGTGCCGCGGACAACTCGCGAACGTCGTGCAGGAAGATGCCAGAAGTCCGGCTCCCGGACCGTGTGCCGTGCACCATACGGTCGGCGACAACGCCTTTCCGCCCGCGTTTCCGCCGGGTTTCCCCGCGGGTCCGCGGAGAGGGACGACATGACGACGGCGGACGCGTGGTGGTGGCGCATCGCGGTGCCGTACGAACCGGCGGACCTCGCGCTGCCGAGCCCGGCGGAGCGCGCCCGGCGGCCGCCGCACGCGAAGGCCCCGGCCGGCAGCTGCCGGCCGGGGCCTGTCGAACCGGAGCCCCCTGTCGGATTCGAACCGACGACCTTCGCTTTACAAGAGCGGCGCTCTGACCAGCTGAGCTAAGGAGGCCTGCACGCGTGCGTGCCGGTGGTGCGTGCGGGCACGCCCGTGCAGTGTACCCACGTCACCGCGGGGGTCCGTCGACTATTTCCGCGAACTTCACCGGCTCCGGAGTACTGACAGATCGGGTGAACGCCAGGTAGCGTCCTGACCCAGTTCACTCGCGTGGACTACACCATTACGGACCGTTCCGTAGTGGCTCACCACCTTTACAACGGATCGTCCGGCACGTTCCTGCCGGTGAAGGGGGCCCCTCACCATGGCCACTGTCTCGTTCGACAAGGCGACCCGGATCTACCCGGGTTCCACGAAGCCCGCCGTCGATGCTCTGGAGATCGACATCGAGGACGGCGAGTTCCTCGTCCTCGTCGGTCCCTCCGGCTGCGGCAAGTCCACCTCGCTCCGCATGCTCGCGGGGCTCGAGGACGTGAACGGCGGCGCCATCCGCATCGGCGACCGCGACGTCACGCACCTGCCGCCCAAGGACCGGGACATCGCCATGGTGTTCCAGAACTACGCGCTGTACCCGCACATGACGGTCGCCGACAACATGGGCTTCGCGCTCAAGATCGCCGGCGTCAACAAGACGGAGATCCGCCGGAAGGTCGAGGACGCGGCGAAGATCCTCGACCTCACCGAGTACCTCGGCCGCAAGCCGAAGGCGCTCTCCGGCGGTCAGCGCCAGCGGGTGGCCATGGGCCGCGCGATCGTGCGCGAGCCCCAGGTCTTCCTCATGGACGAGCCGCTGTCGAACCTGGACGCCAAGCTCCGCGTCTCCACGCGTACGCAGATCGCGAGCCTCCAGCGCCGCCTCGGCATCACCACCGTGTACGTCACCCACGACCAGGTCGAGGCCATGACCATGGGCGACCGCGTGGCCGTGCTCAAGGACGGTCTGCTCCAGCAGGTCGACTCCCCGCGGAACATGTACGACCGTCCGGCGAACCTGTTCGTCGCCGGGTTCATCGGCTCCCCCGCCATGAACCTCGTCGAGGTCCCGATCACCGACGGCGGCGTGAAGTTCGGCAACAGCGTCGTGCCGGTGAACCGCGACGCCCTCAAGGCCGCCGCCGACAAGGGCGACCGCACGGTCACCGTCGGCGTGCGCCCCGAGCACTTCGACATCGTCGAGCAGGGCGGGGGCCCCGCGGCCGCCTCCCTCTCCAAGGCCACCGAGGACGCCCCGGCCGGCCTGGCCGTCTCCGTGAACGTCGTCGAGGAGCTCGGCGCCGACGGCTACGTCTACGGCAGCGCCGAGGTCGACGGCCAGCTCACGGACCTCGTCGTCCGCGTCAGCGGCCGCGCCGTCCCGGCCAAGGGCGCCACGCTGCACGTGATCCCGCGCCCGGGCGAGACCCATGTGTTCTCCACCTCCACGGGCGAGCGCCTCACCGACTGAGGCCGCTCCAACCCCCCGGGAAGAGTGAATTCACCCGACTTGACGGAAAGGGCCCCGCAGCCTGCTGCGGGGCCCTTTCCGTTGTCGGCGAACACCCCGGCAGAGCGGACATTTCGATCCCTGTACGTCAACACGGCACCCGAAATCCTCTCCTTTCCCGTCCCTCGAACCGGTGACTAAATGTCGCCAAATCATCACCCCGCGCTACCCTCACTCGCGTGAAGCACTCCACCACTACCCAACAGACCCGGCGTGGCCGTGGCCCCGCTCGCCGGATCGGCCGCACCCTCGCCCTCGTTCTGCCTGTCGTCCTGGTGCTCTCCGGGACCCTCGCGGTCACCCGAGTCAACTGGTCGGGGAACTCCTCGGACTCGGTGCTCACCGCCTCCTCGACCGACGTCTCCAAGCGTCAGTCCCCCCGTGCCCCGCAGGACGTCCTGCGCGACAGACTCCTGATGGAGCTCCAGGAGAAGGACCCGGGCGTCGCACTCACCCACCTCCAGCAGTCGGTGAACGGCCGCCCGTCGCTGGCGAAGCACTGCTCGTCCATCGCCCGCGCCCTCGGCCGGGCGGCCGTCCGCGTCTACGGGCCGACGCGCGCCCAGTCGTTCTCCCGGCCCGTCTGCGACACCTCCTTCGCATCGGGGGTGGCCCGCGGCCTCGCGGCCCAGTAGGACCACCCCGGGCACCGTTCCCGTACGGCCGGTCGCGGAGCGGCTGCCGATCGAAACCCCCGACGGGGCGCCACGTACAGTTCGGGCATGACCGATCCGAACGCCGCGTCGCGCCCCGTTCAAGCCGTTGTCCTGGCCGGAGGACAGGGGTCGCGACTGCGTCCCTACACCGACGACCGGCCCAAGCCGATGGTCGAGATCCCCGGCACCGGGACCCCGATCATCGGCCATCAGCTCGTCTGGCTCGCCGAGGAGGGCGTGACGGACGTCGTCGTCAGCTGCGGTCACCTCGCCGAGGTGCTGCAGCAGTGGCTGGACTCCGCCGACCTCCCGGTGAACGTCAAGACGGTCGTCGAGACGGAGCCCCTCGGCCGCGGCGGCGGCCTCAAGTACGCCGCCGCGCACCTCCCGCACCCGGACCGGCCCTGGTACGCGACCAACGGCGACATCTGGACCCGCTTCTCCCTGCGCGACATGGCGGACTTCCACACCGAGCGCGACGCGGTGGCGACCCTCGCGCTGGCCCGCCCCCGCATCCCCTGGGGCGCCGTGAAGACGGACGGCTTCGGCCGCATCACGGACTTCATCGAGTCACCTCCGACGCAGCACGAGATCAACGCGGGCGTCTACGTCTTCTCCCCCGAGTTCGCCTCCCTCCTCCCGGAGCGCGGCGACCACGAACGCACCACGTTCCCGCGCCTGGCCCGCGAACGCCGCCTGGCCGGCTTCCCCATCCCGCAGGGCGCCTACTGGCGTGCGATCGACACGGCGAAGGACCTGCGGGAGGCGGCAAAGGAGCTCGCGGCCCTGGGCCGCTGAGCGGCACGCGGCGGCCGCAGGACCCCGGTTCGTACGGCGATGGGCCCCGCACACCTGGTGTGCGGGGCCCATCGCCGTACGAACCGGAGGATCACCCCAGAAGGCCGCCCACCAGCCGGTCGGAGCCACCGGAGCCACCGGAGCCGCCGGAGCCGCTGCCGCCCGAACTGCCGCCGGTCGTACCGCCCGAGGTGGTCCCGCCGGAGGTGCTGCCGCCCGAGGTCGGTCCCGTGCTGGTGCTCGGTGCCTGCTGGGCGGGGGCCGAACGCTGGGGCGGCGCCTGGTTGGTGCCCTGCGTCTGGCTGGGGACGCCGCCCGTCGTACCGGGCGTCGCCGCCGCACCGGGTGTCGTCGCCACGCCCGAGGGCGTCGAGGACGCTTCCCGGGTGGGCGTCTTCGACGGGGACGGGGTGGCCCGGTGGTGACGCCTGCCGGGCTCGCCCGGCAGCGGGGTGCCGGGCAGCTCGTTGCGCGGGGCGTCGCCGGGACCCGGCACGACGACACGGTCGGCGTCGCGCACGGCACTGCCGAGGAGCGAGCCGACGAGCAGGGTGAGCCCGACGACGACGGTCGTGACGAGCGCGCCGCGGCGCAGCACGCGCTGCCGCAGCTCCCAGATGTCCGCGCGCGGCCCGAGTCTGCGCCAGGCCTCGCTCGCGAGCCGTCCGTCGACGGAGTAGACCGGGGCGCCCGCGGTGATGAGCGGGGACCAGGCGGCGAGGTAGATGATGTCGGGCGCGTCGTAGGCCGGCACCGTCTTCCAGCTGACGGTGAGCAGCAGGGCGGCCGACAGTCCGGCGCCGACGACGGCGGCGACGCGCTGCCAGAGGCCCAGGACCGTGAGGACGCCCACGACGACCTGGAGGAAGGCGATGACGAGACCGGCGCCGACGGGGTGCTGGAGCGCGAACTGGCGCAGCGGCTCGGCCGCTTCCCACGGGTGCAGTGAGTTGAGCCACTTGACCATGGAGCCGCGCTTGCCGCCGTCGAAGTAGACGGGGTCGCAGAGCTTGCCCATGCCGGCGTAGATGGAGATGAACCCGAGGAAGACGCGCAGCGGGAGCAGGACGACGCCGAGGTTCATCCGGCGGCCGGGGTAGTAGGCGTGCCGCACCGGGTCCGCGCCGTGCCGCTTGGTGCGGGGCTCGTCCTCGTCGTGGCCGGGCTCGTCGTCGAGGTCCGCGTCCGCGAACCGGTCGTGCGCGTAGGCCGGTTCGTCGTAGGCGCTGCCGACCTGGCGCATGTGCGGCAGGAGACGCGTCTCTCCGGCGGCGGGGGCCCGCTGGCTGCCCACGAGCGGGGTCTCGACCGTCTCGACGGTCATGTCGGCGTCGTAGCCGTCCCGTCGGCCGCGGCCGACGGGAGGGATGACCTGCGTCGCGCCCGCGTCGCCGGTCGGGTCGTCGCCGTGGCGCACGCTCGTGCTGCGTGCGGCCTGGAGCAGCCGGGTGGCGCCGGTGTCGTCCGGAGCGGACTTCCCGCTCCAGACGACGGGGGCGCGGCGGCGCGTGCCGGCGGCCTGGCCGCCCGTGACCGCACCCGCCGTACCGACGACGGGGGTGCGCGCCGTGCCCCGGGCGGAGCCCGGGTGCTGCGCGATGCGTGGGGATCGGGTCCGCGTCGCCGCGCCGAGCTGCACACGGAAGCTCGCATGATTGACGATGATCTGCGCCGGGTCGCTCGGCACCTTCACCATGCTCAGCGCGGGAGCGTCGTCGTAGCCCGACGAGCGGTCCCCCGTGGGAGTGCGGGGTGTTCTGGTGTCCACACTCATCTAACCGAGTGACGTCTGGTTAGGACACTGCTTTGACCCGGCCGATCTGTCCGGACCGCGTCAAGGTCATCCGGAACATCCCGGTTGCCCCACGGGGGTGGTTACGCGCACATCTGTTCAGGCGCGTCGTCGGGAGGCCTCGTACAGGACGACTCCCGCCGCCACACCGGCGTTCAGCGACTCGGTGCCGCCCGGCATGGGGATCCGCACCCGGAAGTCGCAGGTCTCGCCGACGAGTCGGGACAGGCCCTTGCCCTCGCTGCCGACCACGATGACGACCGGACCGCCGAGGGCCTCCAGTTCGCCGACTTCGACCTCGCCGTCCGCGGCCAGGCCGACCACGACGAGCCCCGCCTTCTTGTACGACTCCAGGGCCCGCGTCAGGTTCGAGGCACGGGCGACGGGCGTACGGGCGGCGGCACCGGCGGACGTCTTCCAGGCGCCGGCGGTCATGCCGGCCGCGCGCCGCTCGGGCACGACGACACCGTGGCCGCCGAAGGCGGAGACGGACCGGACGACGGCACCGAGATTGCGCGGGTCCGTCACCCCGTCGAGGGCGACGATCAGCGGGTCCGCGCCCTCGTCGTACGCGGCGGCGGCGAGGTCCTCGGGGTGCGCGTACTCGTACGGCGGGACCTGGAGGACGAGGCCCTGGTGGTTGAGCCCGTTGGTCATGCGGTCCAGCTCGGGGCGGGGCGCCTCCATGAGGTGGATGCCACCGCGCTCCGCGGCGAGCTGGAGCGCCTCGCGCACCCGCTCGTCGTTGTCGATGAACTGCTGGACGTAGAGCGTGACGGCGGGCACACCCTCGCGCAGCGCCTCGACGACGGGGTTGCGTCCGACGACCATCTCGGACGTGCCCTTGCCGCCACGGCCGCGCTGTACGGGCCGGCGTACGTCCTGCTTCGCCTTGGCGTTGGCGATGCGGTTCTTCTTGTGCTTCTTGCGCATCTCGGCGGGCGGGGTCGGGCCCCTGCCTTCGAGGCCCCGGCGCCGCTGGCCGCCACTGCCGACCTGCGCGCCCTTCTTGCCGGACATGCGGCGGTTGTTAGCGGCCATGACCTACCTGTCTGTGTGAGGCGTGCGTACGTACGTATATGAAGTGTGCCGCCCGGAGGCCCGGGCGGCACAATCGATCAAGGTCGACGGAGCCGCTCAGCGCGGTCCGAGCGTCCAGCGCGGCCCCTGCGGACCGTCCTCGATGACCAGACCCGACTGGTTGAGCTGGTCCCTGATGGCGTCGGCGGTCGCCCAGTCCTTGCGCTCCCGCGCCGACTCGCGCTGCTGGAGCACGAGGCGGACCAGGGTGTCGACGACGCCGTGCAGGTCCTCGCCGCGGTCGCTCTCGCCGGCCCACCGCGGGTCGAGCGGGTCGAGACCGAGGACGCCGAGCATCGCGCGGACCTCGGCGAGGCGGGCGACGGCGGCTTCCTTGTCGTCGGCGGCCAGGGCGCTGTTGCCCTGGCGGACGGTGGTGTGCACGACGGCGAGCGCCTGCGGGACGCCCAGGTCGTCGTCCATAGCCTCGGCGAAGGCCGGCGGCACCTCGGCGGCGGGCTCGACGACTCCCCCCGCCTTCTCGACGACGCGCTGCACGAAGCCCTCGATGCGCGCGAACGCCGACTCGGCCTCGCGCAGGGCCTCTTCGCTGTACTCGATCATCGAGCGGTAGTGCGGGGTGCCCAGGTAGTAGCGCAGCACGATCGGGCGCCACTGCTTGACCATCTCGCTCACCAGGACCGAGTTGCCGAGCGACTTCGACATCTTCTCGCCGCTCATGGTGACCCAGGCGTTGTGCACCCAGTACTTCGCGAACTCGTCGCCGAAGGCCTTGGCCTGGGCGATCTCGTTCTCGTGGTGCGGGAAGATCAGGTCGATCCCGCCGCCGTGGATGTCGAAGGCGCTGCCCAGGTACTTGTGGGCCATCGCCGAGCACTCCAGGTGCCAGCCGGGGCGCCCGCGGCCCCACGGGGTCTCCCAGTCGGGCTCGCCCGGCTTGGAGGCCTTCCACATGGCGAAGTCGCGCGGGTCGCGCTTGCCGGTGATGCCCTCCTCGGCGGGCTGGCGCAGCTCATCGAGGTCCTGGTTGGACAGCGCCAGGTACTCCGGGTACGAACGCACGTCGAAGTAGACGCTGCCGTCGGCCTCGTACGCGTGACCGCGCTCGATGAGAGCGCGCATCATCTCGATCATCTCGGGGATGTGCCCGGTGGCGCGCGGCTCGTAGCTGGGCGGCAGGCAGCCGAGCACGTCGTAACCGTCGTTGAAGGCACGCTCGTTCGCATACCCGATGGACCACCAGGGGCGGTTCTGCTCGGCCGACTTGACGATGATCTTGTCGTCGATGTCGGTCACGTTCCGGATGAAGGTGACGTCGTAGCCGCGGTGTTGGAACCAGCGGCGCATGATGTCGAAGTTGAGACCCGACCGGATGTGCCCGATGTGCGGTGCGGCCTGCACGGTGGCGCCACACAGGTAGATCGAGACACAACCCGGCACGAGCGGGGTGAAGTCACGGATCTGCCGGGCGCTGGTGTCGTACAGGCGAATAGTCACCCCTCCAGGGTAGTGGTCCCCGGCCAGTGCCCCGGGCCCCTTGGCCCCGGAGCCACACGTATTCGTGACATCCGCCCGGTCCGTACGGCGTTCGAGGACGAGCGCACAGCACGAGCGGGGGAGGGGGCGCAGCCGGGGCACGGGACGGGCCGGGGCGGAGGGGCCTGCCGCCCCGCGGCGTCAGCCCACCCGCACGACCAGCGCGGTGGCGACCGCCATCAGCCCCTCGTCCCGGCCGGGGAAGCCGAGCCCGTCGGTCGTGGCCCCGGACACGGAGACGGGCGCCCCGACCGCCTCGGACAACAGCTTCTGCGCCTCGTCCCGCCGCTTGCCGATTTTGGGGCGCGCCCCGACGACCTGCACGGCGACGTTCCCGACGGCGAATCCGGCCGCCCGGACGATGCGCGCGGCCTCCGTGAGCAGCGTGACCCCGGACGCGCCGGCCCACTCGGGCCGTCCGGTCCCGAAGTGCGCCCCGAGGTCACCGAGCCCCGCCGCGGAGAACAGCGCGTTGCACGCGGCGTGCGCGACGACGTCCGCGTCGGAGTGCCCGGCCAGCCCGGGCCCCTCGCCCTCCCAGAGAAGTCCCGCGCACCACAGCTCGCGGCCCTCCTCGAAGGCGTGGATGTCGGTGCCGATCCCCACCCGCGGAAGCACCGGCCCGCCCGCCGGCAGTCCCCCGGACGCCTCAGAAGCCATCGTTGAGCCTCCTGCGCGCGAGAACCGCCTCGGCCAGTACGAGGTCCAGGGGGCGCGTCACCTTGAACGCCTCCTCGTGCCCGGGCACCACCACGACCTGCGTCCCGAGCTGCTCGACCATGCTCGCGTCGTCGGTCACCTCGCCGGTGACACCGTCGTGGGCGCGTACGAGGGTGCCGCGGTCGAACCCCTGCGGGGTCTGCACGGCCCGCAGCCGGGACCGCTCGGGGGTGGCGACGACCGGCTCGGGCGAGCCGTCGGTGCGCGGTTCGACCCGCTTGACGGTGTCGCTGAGCGGGAGCGCCGGTACGACGGCGGGAGCGCCGTCCCGTACCGCCTCGACGACCGCGTCCACGGTGTCGACGGGCACCAGCGGCCGGGCCGCGTCGTGCACGAGGACGATGTCGATGCCGTCCGGCAGCGCGTCGAGTCCGCACTTCACGGACTCCTGACGGCTGGCCCCGCCGGGGACGACCAGGAAGTCGGTCCGCTCCGGCAGCGGGTGCGCGTCCAGCAGCGTCCTGACCTCGGCGGCACCGTCGGGCGGGGCCACGACGACGACGAGGGAGACCGCGCGGGAGGCGGCCATCGCGCGCACGGCGTGGATGAGCATGGGCGTGCCGTTCAGCGCGCGGAGTGCTTTGGGGGCGCCCGGACCGAGGCGCACGCCTCGGCCGGCGGCCGGAATCACGGCCGCGGTGCGGAGTTCCGGAGGCGAAGGGCGCGATTCGTCAGACATCGGTTCCTGTCAGGTTTGTGTGCTCGGCCGAGGTGGGTATGCGCTGGGCGTACCCCCGGCCGACGGTTGGGGAGTGCCGGGCGCGACGCCTTGACCGGACCCCTTCCGTGACATCCGGTCGAGTCGGCTGCCCGGAACGAGTGCGTGGCGATCATTGGGGCACAAGACCCCCAGGAGATCGCGCGGGCGTCCCGGATCATGATCCGGGACCCGGCGGTGCTGCCGGATCAGCCGGTGACCGGGAAGAGCCGAGGCGCAGCCGCGCACCGCGGTGGCGCCCGGGGCACGAACATGCCGCAGCGCCCGGCGACAGCACTTGCGTCATCGGGCACCGCGGCATTTCGTTGCGCTGAACAGGCTTGCGCCTGCGTCAATCCGGCCGTCGCCTCGACGAGCACTGCCGTCGGGACGACCGTCGCTCGACGACCGCCGTCGTCAGGACGCGAGGACCTCGTCGAGCAGGGCCTCCGCCTTGTCCTCGTTCGTGTTCTCCGCGAGGGCCAGCTCGCTCACCAGGATCTGCCGGGCCTTGGCGAGCATGCGCTTCTCACCTGCGGAGAGTCCGCGCTCACGCTCACGACGCCACAGGTCACGCACGACTTCCGCGACCTTGATGACATCGCCCGAGGCGAGCTTCTCCAGATTTGCCTTGTAGCGACGCGACCAGTTCGTGGGCTCCTCGGCGTACGGCGCGCGCAGCACCTCGAAGACCCGGTCCAGCCCGTCCTGACCGACCACATCACGCACGCCGACGAACTCCGCATTGTCCGCTGGCACACGTACCGTCAGGTCGCCCTGGGCGACCTTCAGCACCAAGTAGGTCTTGTCCACGCCTTTGATCTGGCGAGTTTCGATAGCCTCGATCAGCGCGGCCCCGTGATGGGGATAGACCACGGTGTCGCCAACCTTGAACGTCATGTGACAGGTACCCCTTCCGTGGCTATCCAGAGTAACACGGATACGGCGTCTTCTGAATGGCGTTTTCGCAGGTCAGGGCATATCTCGGGGCTTGACAAGCGCAACAGGAACGTGCTGCGAGGGGCGAGCCGAAGAGGGTATTCGCAGGTGGGAGCCGTTGTCCAGGCCGAGCGAAACGGGTACGTCACACGCCCCCCAAGTCGCCTCCAGAGGTCCGAACGTCCTCTTTTGTCCGACTCCACAAGGTCGACTTCCGCTACTCCGTTCGGTGTGCGGAGTCGGGTACGAGACGTTTCCCGAATTGATCATCGCGGCCGGTGATCACTATTTCGGCGCCCTCCGCATTCCTTGCCCGCCGTTACCGGTGCCGATCCGAAAATCCGCAAGTCACGACTGGTGGCGGTTATGTGAATGGCGGACCGGTGCACCGTCCAACTACCCGCCGTGCCGGGCGGGAGACCGGGCCCGGGGGCCGCCACCGGCCGCTCGCGGCACCCGGGCGCCGCCCGGACCAGCCCGCGGCCCCGTCCGGGCGGCCTTCGCGCGTCGCCGGTGCGAAGACCGACCGGACCGGCCCTAGAGGCGGGTCGGGTGCGACGGTGCGGGAACGGCTCGGTAACCTAAGCCCGCTGACAGACACTTAGGGCGGCTTTACAGCCGTACGGCCGCCCGCCCCTCGTACGCCCACGTTCTAGGAGTTGCCGCCGCCGTGAGCAGCAGCCTTCGACGCGGCGCCCTCGCCGCCGCCGCCATCGCGTTCTCGATCGCCTCGCTCGCCGCGTGCGGTGCCGGCAACAATGCCGAGACACTGCAGGTCAAGCCGGACAACCCGGCCACCAGCGTCGGTGACATCAAGGTGCAGAACGCCCTTGTCATCACCCAGCCGGACCAGGAGTCGACCGGCCCGGCCGTCATCTCCGCGACCGTCTTCAACGGGGGCCGCACCGCGCAGACCCTGGACTCGGTCACCGTCGCTGGCACCGGTGAGTCCGCCAAGCTCAAGCCAGCCAAGGGTTCCGGCAAGCTGACGATCCCGGCGGGCGGCTCCGTCATCCTCGGCGGCAAGGGCAACGCCTCCGCGGCCCTGGAGAGCACTCCCGAGGCCGTCAAGAACGGCAACGCGCAGAAGATCACCTTCAGCTTCAGCAAGACCGGGGACGTGAGCCTGCCGGCCTTCGTCGTCCCGGCCGAGAGCTACTTCACCGGGTGGGGTCCCACCGAGGTCCCGGCGGCGCCCGGCGTCTCCGCGTCCCCCTCCACGAGCGGCAAGCCGTCGAAGTCCGCAGGCGCGTCGGCCTCGCCGTCCGAGGGCGCCTCCGACGCCGCGTCGGCGAGCGCGTCGGCCTCCCACTCGGCCGCGGGTCACTGACCCGGCGGCTCACGGGTCGCCGGCCGGGACGAACGGCTCGGACACGACAGTGGGCGGCACCCCTGCGCGGGGTGCCGCCCTTCGTGCGTCGGAGCGTGTGCCGGTTTACGGCTCGAACTTGTAGCCGAGTCCTCGTACCGTCACCAGGTACCGCGGCGCGCCCGGGTCGGGTTCGATCTTGGCGCGCAGCCGCTTGACGTGCACGTCGAGGGTCTTGGTGTCACCGACGTAGTCGGCGCCCCAGACCCGGTCGATGAGCTGCATGCGGGTGAGCACGCGGCCCGCGTTGCGCAGGAGCATCTCCAGGAGGTCGAACTCCTTCAGCGGGAGGTCGATCTTGGAGCCCGCGACGGTGACGACGTGGCGGTCGACGTCCATCCGGACCGGTCCGGCCTCCAGCGCGGCGGGCGTGACCTCCTCGGGCTCGCCGCGACGGCGCAGGACGGCCCGGATCCGGGCGACCAGCTCGCGGGAGGAGAAGGGCTTGGTGACGTAGTCGTCCGCCCCTATCTCAAGTCCGACGACCTTGTCGATCTCGCTGTCCTTGGCGGTGACCATGATCACCGGAACGTTGGAACGTCCGCGCAGCTGACGGCAGACCTCCGTGCCCGGCAGACCGGGCAGCATCAGGTCGAGCAGGACGAGGTCGGCGCCGTTGCGCTCGAACTCGTCGAGACCGTCGGGCCCGGTGGACGCGATGGCGACCTCGAAGCCCTCCTTGCGGAGCATGTACGACAGGGCGTCGGAGAAGGACTCCTCGTCCTCGACGACGAGCACTCGGGTCACGGAAGGACCTCCGGGGCAGGAAGCGGTTCGTACGGGGATGAGACGGTGGTCGTCCCGTGGGGCTGCTCGTTCTCGTCGTCTTCGTCGAGTCCGGGCATGTGGTGATCGGTCGGGCGGTGGCGGGCGGCGGCGCCCGCCTCCGGCAGTCGCAGGGTGAAGGTGGAGCCCTGTCCCTCGGAGCTCCACACCGTGACCTCCCCGCCGTGCGAGGCGGCCACGTGCTTGACGATCGCGAGTCCGAGGCCGGTGCCGCCGGTGGCACGGGAACGGGCCGGGTCCACGCGGTAGAAGCGCTCGAAGATGCGCTCCTTGTCCTTGTCCGAGATGCCGATGCCCTGATCGGTCACGGCCACCTCGATGAGGTCTCCGCCGGGCGCGGTCACCCGGCGCGCGGCTATGCCGACCCGGGTGCGGGCCGGTGAGTAGTTGACGGCGTTCTCCACCAGGTTGCCGAGGGCGGCGGCCAGCTGGCCGCGGTTTCCCCACACGCGCAGTTCCGCGGTGCCGCCGGAGGCCATCGTGATCTGCTTCGCCCCCGCCTGATGGCGGCAGCGGTCGATCGCCTCGGCCACCAGTTCGTCCACGCGGACCGGCTCCGAGTCCTCGAGGGGATCGTCGTTCTGCACCCTCGACAGGTCGATGAGTTCCTGTACGAGGTTGGTGAGCCGGGTGGCCTCGATCTGCATACGGCCGGCGAAACGCTCGACGGCCTCGGGGTCGTCGGAGGCGCCCATGACGGCCTCGGAGAGCAGGGACAGCGCTCCCACGGGCGTCTTGAGCTCATGGCTCACGTTCGCGACGAAGTCGCGTCGTACGGCCTCGATCCGGCGCGCCTCGGTGAGGTCCTCGACCAGCAGGAGCACGAGCCGGGAGCCGAGCGGCGCCACCCGTGCGGACACGGCGAGCGCCTCTCCCCGGCCGGTGCCGCGCCGGGGCAGATCCAGCTCCACCTGCCGTATCTCACCGTCGCGGCGGGTGTCGCGGGCCATCTGCATCATCGGCTCGACGGCCAGCTTCCCGCCCCGCACCAGCCCGAGGGCGTACGCGGCGGAACTGGCCTTCACCACGGCGTCCGCCTCGTCGAGCACGACCGCGGAGGACCGGAGTACCGACAGCACCGTGTCCACGCCGGGGGGAAGCACGGGATCGGTGTGCAGAGAGGTCCTGGTGGGTCGTTTCTGGTCGCGCTCGCTCCAGCGGAACGCCAGCATGGCGATGACACCGGTGAGCACTCCGGCGATCGCTGCCGCTGCGGCGACCGCCGCGTTCACGTCCATGCCCCCAGGTTAGGCATGTCGTCGCTCCGGGCCACAGCCATCCGAGTGCGACCTCGAACACTCGTCGCCCAGAGTTCACCTGGGAGCCAGTGATGGTTCATTTGGGGTGACGGAAACGGACGCGTACGGGGCAGACCGTGGGAGCGTGGGGTTCACAGGGCCTGTCCGGCGGTCTGGGCCCAGCCCCCGGAACCCCCGAGAAGACGTGAGAGAGGGACATCCTGATGCGGGACGCGTACCACGAGGAACTGGACTCGATCGGCGAGGGCCTGGTCGAGATGGCCCGGCTTGTCGGGTCGGCGATCGGGCGCGCCACGACGGCCATCCTCGACTCCGACCTGAAGCTGGCCGAGAGCGTGATCGCGGCCGACGAGAAGGTCGACGATCTGCAGCACGAGCTGGAGGCCCGGGCGATAGCGCTGCTCGCCCGCCAGCAGCCGGTGGCCACGGATCTGCGGATCGTCGTGACGTCGCTGCGGATGTCGGCGGACCTGGAGCGGTCCGGCGACCTGGCGCAGCACGTCGCCAAGCTCGCCCGGCTGCGCTTCCCCGAGCGGGCCATCCCGCACGACCTGCACGCCACGATCCTGGAGATGGGCCAGCTGGCGCAGCGCCTCATGGCCAAGGCGGCCGAGGTCATCATCACCAAGGACGTCGACCTCGCCCTCCAGCTGGAGCAGGACGACGACGAGATGGACCTGCTGCACCGCACCCTCTTCCAGCACCTGCTGGACGACAAGTGGAAGCACGGCATCGAGACGGCGGTCGACGTCACCCTGCTCGGGCGCTACTACGAGCGCTTCGCCGACCACGCCGTGTCCGTCGCCAAGCGGGTGGTGTACCTGGTCACGGGCGAGCACGCGGACGACCTCCTGACGGACATCCAGCCGGTCACGGGCACCGAAGGGGCCTGAGCCCGGCTCCCGGGGGCGCCCGGGAGTCCTGGTGCGCCGGCTTCCGGGGACACGGGAAGCCTCCGTGCGCCGTTGATGCGCCCGCCCGGGTGGGCGTGCAATGGGAGAACGGAAGCTGTGCGGTGCGGCGTGTGCCGCGCACCGCACCGCACACCTTCGTGTCCGAAGGAGGGACCCATGGCCGAATCTCCCAGCACGTCCGATCCCGCACAGGACCGCGAGACCCAGCAGCCCGCCGAGATCAAGAGCCTTCCGTTGTTCGGTGCCTGCGGGTGCGGCTCCGGCTGCGGCTGCGGCTGCCAGTCCGGCAACCCCTGCCAGTGCGGCTGACCGGGTACGACACCGAAGGGGCCCCGCCTGGTCAGGCGGGGCCCCTTCCGTTCTCCGGGCGTCGGCGCTGGACGCCGCCGAGGTGCAGCGGGTCCGACATGCCCGCGTAACCCTTGTCGTGGCCGTCGTGACCGTTGTTTCGCACCGCGCCAGGCGGGGCGCCGCGTCCTCGACGTCCGGCGGACGCGGGCACGCCGGCTGCCGGGACGACGGCGGCGTCAGGCGCGGCGGAGGGACTGCTCCCGGCTTGAATGAAGACGCCCCGGGCTTAAATGAAGAGCAGATCTCCTAAACTTACTGCCACGCCACATTCACTCCTTTGCCGCGCATCAGGGGAGCGGAGGCCGCGTTAGAGGAACATGACGAAAGCAAGGGCAAGTAGCTCGCCTCACCGCGACGCGGGAGCGGGTGATCTGCTTGCGGGCCGCGCCGTGACAGCGGGTAAATATATCTATACGCCCGGCGTGGCGGACTCGACGCCCCAGATGCGTGGCAGTCTGCATGGGGACGGTGCGCGAGTCGAACTCTACGTCACTGATTCACTGCTCCGCGATTTCCTCGCCCTGCTCGGGGTGGCCCAGGAGGAACTCAATCAGCGGTGGAACGGCCAGGAGATCTCCGACTTCTACGCGGATCGTGCGCGACGGGGGTGATTGTCCGTGAATTACAACTACGCGGATCCCTCCTTCGGGCAGAGTGAATGGTCCGCCGACCCCTACCCCGACCCGGCGGGTACCGGTTGGCAAGGCGGTCCTGCCGATGCGGTGCACACGGGGGGTCCCGTGCACACAGGGGTTCCCCTGGCGCCCCCCGACTCGGGCTGGGACCCGGTCGAGGAGCTCACCTATCTCTTGCAGGAAGCTGTTCCGGCGGAGCCGCTCCCCAACATCCCTGCACCTCGTAGCGAGTTCGCACCGGGCGTCGACTTCACCGATCCGGCGGAGAGCCTGTCGCGGACCACGGCTGCGGCCGCGGGCGCCGACGAGAGCTACCGGGTGCCACCCGCCCGAAGCTCTTCCGCCGCGCACCGCAAGAGGCGGGTACGGAAGATTCGGATCAAGTGGCTGCAGACCAGCAGCTTCCTGATCGTGGCCTTCGTCGCCGTCCTTGCGGCGATGGTGAGCGTCTTCGGCGGAATGGTCGCCCACGAGCCCCTTCAGAACATCACGTCCGGCACGAAGAGCGCGCTGGTTCCCTGGTGGCCCCTTCTCGTGTACGGCCCCTGGATGGTCGCCTCTCTCTCCATCCTGCGAAGTGCCCTGCACAGGCGCCGCGCACTCCACTCGTGGTTCATCGTTCTGCTGTTCTCGTCCATCGCGATGATGCTGTGCGTGGTGCAGGCCGAGAGGACCGTCACCGCAATCGCCGCAGCCGCGTTACCCGCCGTCGCATCGCTGGCCTGCTTCCAGCAACTCGTCCGCCAGATCACCCTGACTCTGCCACCACGCCAGGAAACCCCCCGCCACCGCAGGCAGCACCACGCCTCCCCCTGAACCCCCGCCCCAGGTCCAAGGCCGCACGCACCGGACACACCTCAAGGCCTCCAGCCAACGGAAGAGTCCCTGGCGGAGGCCACAGGTGTCGGTGTTCTTCGCCCCTTTGCCCGGGCTGTGGTGCGAGCGAAATCTGTGAATCTTCAAGTGCATGGCAACCTTTCCGCCTCCGCGGACCACTCAGTGGTGTCCGGCCAGGTGGTCCGGTCAGATGCAACGGCTGAAAGAGAGCACAGACATGTCCCTCGCCCACCCGCGTTCTCGGTGGCGTACCGCGCTGGCGGCCGTCGTGCCGGGCGGCCGCGCCCGCGGTAGTCGCCGAGCACCCCGCCCAGCCGTCACGGGTAAACGAAGAGTGATGCACCGTAGCCGTCGACTGTTCGCGCGTCGGGGTGTCTGGGCGGCCATCGTCATGGCTGTAGTGGCCGGCTCCGTGGTGGTGATCAACACGGCCTCGGCGGGAACCGTGGATCCGAAGTCCTGGTACGTACTGGTCAACCGCAACAGCGGCAAGGTGCTGGACGGCCGCAGCTTCGCCAAGAACGACGGCGCGGCGGTGGCGCAGTGGAGGCGTCACGGCGGGGCCAACCAGCAGTGGCGGTTCATCGACGCGGGTGACGGGTACTTCCGGGTGCAGAACCGGAACTCCGGCAAGGTGCTGGACATCCACAACTGGTCGAAGACCGCCGGCTCCGACATCGTGCAGTGGACCGACCGGAACACCACCAACCAGCAGTTCAAGGTGGCGGAATCGTCGGACGGCTACGTGCGTCTGATCAGTCGCTTCAGTGGCATGGCCGTCGAGGTCGACAAGGCCTCCAAGGCCGACGGGGGCGATGTCGTCCAGTACCGCGACCAGGGTGGCGCCAACCAGCAGTGGCAACTCGTCCCGGCCGGTAGCGTCGGCAGCGCCGACACGTCCACCACGAAGGACGGCAGCGGTTCGTCGACGTCGTCTCCCGCGGCCGGTGGTGGCAGCTCGACGACAGGTTTCATGGGCAGCAACAAGGTGCTCGTCGGCGGCTCGATGTCCGACGAGTCGGCGAACGCCGCGCCGTTCGACGTGCGATACGCCTATGTGCACAGCCAGCCCGCGCCCTCGTCGGACTACTACACGGCGGCGAAATGCAAGGACGAGTGGAAGAACTGGTGGGGCTGCTGGTCCGGCAGCACCACGGCGCCCGGCAATTACGTGACCTGGTGGGACGACCATGTGGCCAAGGCGACCTACAAGGGCAGCCCGCGCCCGCAGAAGTTCTTCTGGACCTGGTACTCACTGCGCGACCTCGGGGATCTGGCAGGCCATGGCGACGGTCCGGGCGAGGTCGAGGCCATCAACAGGGCTGACCTGCTCACTCGTTACATGAACGATTACCGTTTCTTCCTCCAGAAGATCGGCAAGTCACAGGACATGATCGACCTCGAGCCTGACTTCTGGGGCTATGTCCGGTCGCTCGGTGATCCGCACAAGGTTGCCGCGAAGGTCTCGGCCGCCAATCCGACGGACTGCGGCTCGCAGGAGAACAGCGCCGCCGGACTCTCCCGCTGCCTGATCGCGATGGCGCACAAGTACGCGCCGAACACCACCGTGGGATTCCACCTTTCCTGCTGGGACTGGCAGAGCAACACGCAGGGATGCGCCAAGGACTACGCGAACCTCGGTGCGAAGGACGCCGACTTCCTGGTCGCCGACGTGTCGGACCGCGATGCGGGCTGGTACGCGAAGCCGGAGCACGGCGGCTACGACAACTTCTGGACCGACCAGAAGGCCACTGCCTCGCTGGGGTTCTACAAGACGATGGCCGAGTCCGTGGGCAAGCCGGTGGTCCTGTGGCAGATCCCCGTCGGCAACATGGCACAGAACAACACCCTCAACCATTACAAGGACGACAAGGTGGACTGGTTCTTCGCGCACATGGACCAGGTGGCGGACGCGCATATCGCCGGCCTGCTGTTCGGTGCAGGACATGGGGAACAGACATCGGTCGAGACCGACGGCGGAAACCTGATCAAGAAGACGATCGCTTACCACAACTCGGGTGGTGTAGCGCTCAAGTAGGCGGCGCGCAAGCGGTCGGCCCCACTCTCGATGGGGCCGGGGGCGTCCCCCTCGTCGGGCTGAGGCCTTCTCGGCCGGTGCCGGTTGTGCTGCCGTCGGCGCGGGTCGGGGCCGCAGGCGATGGGGACCGCCCCCTGGTGCGGGCCGTTTCACAGAGGCCCAGGCCGTGAAAATGCCCTCGACCTGCGCCATATCCGCAGGTCGAGGGCATGATCACAAACCCTACTTCTTCTTGCCCTGGTTCTTCACTGCCTCGATGGCCGCCGCCGCCGCGTCCGGGTCGAGGTACGTGCCGCCGGGGTTGACCGGCTTGAGGTCGGCGTCCAGCTCGTAGGAGAGGGGGATGCCCGTCGGGATGTTGAGGCCCGCGATGTCGGCGTCCGAGACGCCGTCCAGGTGCTTGACCAGGGCGCGGAGCGAGTTGCCGTGGGCGGCGACCAGGACCGTGCGGCCGGTCAGCAGGTCGGGGACGATGCCGTCGAACCAGTACGGCAGCATGCGCACGACGACGTCCTTCAGGCACTCCGTCTGCGGGCGCAGCTCCGGCGGGAGGGCCGCGTAGCGCGCGTCGTTGAACTGGGAGTACTCGGCGTCGCGGTCCAGCGCCGGCGGCGGGGTGTCGTACGAGCGGCGCCAGAGCATGAACTGCTCCTCACCGAACTCCGCGAGCGTCTGCGCCTTGTCCTTGCCCTGGAGGGCGCCGTAGTGGCGCTCGTTCAGGCGCCAGCTGCGGTGGACCGGGATCCAGAGGCGGTCGGCGGATTCCAGGGCGAGCTGCGCGGTGCGGATCGCGCGCTTCTGGAGAGACGTGTGGAGCACGTCGGGAAGCAGGCCGGCGTCCTTGAGCAGCTCGCCGCCGCGCGTCGCCTCCTTCTCGCCCTTCGCGGTGAGGTTGACGTCCACCCAGCCGGTGAACAGGTTCTTCTCGTTCCACTCGCTCTCGCCGTGGCGGAGGAGGATCAGCTTGTACGGTGCGTCGGCCATGGCTCCGAGCGTAATCGAAGCCTTCGTCCCCTCGCTCGCCTGCCCGGAAGCCGGACACTTGACGGCATCTGTTAATCGAGTGGCTCCGCGACCCCAGCCGCTCGTAAGTTGTGCTCACCGCCTGAGCCGCTTACCTGTGGGGGATCCCGATGCCACTCGCCGTCTTGAGACGCGCCGTCCGAGAAACCGTCTCGGGACTCCCCCGCGAGTTCTGGTGGCTGTGGACCAGCACCCTCGTCAACCGCCTCGGCGCGTTCGTCGCCACGTTCATGGCGCTCTACCTGACGCTGGACCGCGGCTACTCCGCCTCGTACGCCGGTCTCGTCGCCTCCCTGCACGGCCTCGGCGGGGTCATCTCCTCGCTCGGCGCGGGGGTGATGACCGACCGGCTCGGGCGGCGGCCCACCCTGCTCGTGGCGCAGACCTCGACGGCGGTGTCCGTCGCGGTGCTCGGCTTCGTCCACGACCCGGTCGCGATCGCCGGTGTCGCCTTCGTCGTCGGCATGGCGAGCAACGCCTCCCGGCCCGCCGTGCAGGCGATGATGGCCGACATCGTCCGCCCCGAGGACCGCGTACGGGCGTTCTCCCTGAACTACTGGGCCATCAACCTCGGCTTCGCCGTCTCCTCGACGGCCGCCGGGTTCATCGCCGAGTTCAGTTACCAGGCCGGCTTCCTGATCGAGGCGGGCATGACCCTGGTCTGCGCGCTCGTCGTCTTCGCCAAGCTGCCGGAGTCCAGGCCGGTGCCCACGGCCAAGGCCGCCTCGGAACCGAAAGCCGGTCTCGGCGCCGTCCTGCGCGACGGCCGTTTCATGAGCGTCGTCGGGCTGTCCTTCCTGGTCGCCCTGATCTTCCAGCAGGGTTCGGTGGGGCTGCCGGTGGCGATGGGCGAGGCGGGCTTCAGCGCGGCGGACTACGGCCTGGCAATCGCCGTCAACGGCGTCCTCATCGTCGTCCTGCAGATCCCGGTCACCCGTTTCATCGAGCACCGGGACCCGAGGCGGCTGCTGGTGATCTCGTCGCTGCTCGCGGGGTACGGCTTCGGGCTCACCGCGTTCGCCGGCTCGGTCGGCCTCTTCGCGCTGACGGTGTGCGTGTGGACGCTGGCCGAGATCGTCAACGCGCCCACGCAGACGGGGCTCGTCGTCGGGCTCTCCCCGGTGCACGGCCGGGGCCGCTACCAGGGCATGTACACCATGTCCTGGTCGCTCGCCGCCCTCGTGGCACCGGTGATGTCCGGCGTGGTGATCGACCGGTTCGGCGCGGCCTGGCTGTGGGCGATGTGCGCGGTCGTGGGCACGGTGGCGGCCGCCGGGTACAGCGCCCTGATGCGACGCCTGCCGCCCCGGGCGCCGGTGGGTCCGCCCGCGAAAAAGGTCGCGGGCCTGCCGTCCGACCTGCCCGCGGAATCCCTCGCGAGTCCGTCGTCCGGGCTGCCCGCGGCCCCGTCCGCGGGACTGCCTACGGAGTTGCCCGCGGCGCCGTCCACGGGGCTGCACGGCGGGACGGCCGCGGTGGCGTCCACGGGGGTGCAAAGCGGCACGGCCGCGGCGCCGTCCACGGGGCTGCACGGCGGGACGGCCGCGGTGGCGTCCACGGGGCTGCGAAGCGGCACGGCCGCGGCGGGTGGCGCGGACGGCCTTCCGGCCGGCCTGCCGGAGGTGCCCGGCGGGAGCACGACGGTGGCGGCGACCGCCGGTCCCGCCCCGGACGCCTGCCCCGAGGTCACCCCCGCCTGAGCCGCCCCGGACGCCCGCCGCGAGGTCACCGCCGTCTGTCCCGCCCGGGACGCCCGCCCCGAGGTCACCCCCGCCTGAGCCGCCCCGGACGCCCGCCGCTAGGTCACCGCCATTTGTCCTCCCAGGACGCCCGGCGCCCCGAGGTCACCCCCGCCTGAGCCGCCCCGGACGCCCGCCCCGAGGTCACCGCCGTCTGTCCCGCCCAGGACGCCCGGCGCCCCGAAGTCACCCCCGCCCGAGCCGCCCCGGACGCCCGCCCCGAGGTCACCGCCGTCTGTCCCGCCCAGGACGCCCGGCGCCCCGAAGTCACCCCCGCCCGAGCCGCCCCGGACGCCCGCCCCACCACAGCCTCACGGATGCATCCGGGCCCCCTTCAACACCTTGTCCACCCCGTTCCGCGGGCCGTACACGGCGAGTCCCACCAGGTCCAGGTCGGCCGTCGGTGCGGCCCGTACGGCCGCCCGGTTGTCCCGGTCGTTGCCGGTGGTGAAGAGGTCGGCGGTGAAGACGGCGCGCGGCAGGGCCCGGGTGAGGGCGCGGGTGTGCGCGGCGGTCAGGGTCTCCTTCGAGCCCTCGAAGATCAGCACCGGCTGACGGAACATCGGCAGGTACGGCACACCGTCCGCGTCCTCGTACGGCTCGCCGACCACCTCGGGGACGCTCGCCCCGAGGCCGCTGACCAGGAACGCGGTGACGTTCAGGCGCTGCCACGGCTCCAGGTCGTCGCGCAGCAGCACAGCGATCCTGGTGTCGAAGCGGACGGGTCCGGCGGCCGTGGGAACCGGGTCCCCGACAACGGTGCCCGGGGAGACGGTGCCCTGCGTGTTCTCGCTGCTCATTCCCCGAGACTGCCGACCGGGACCGCCCGCGGTCTTGTACGTTCCTTGCATGGTGGCCCAGCGCGAGATCTCCGCGTGGCGCCCGCGCGTCCCGGGCGTCGTGGAGGTCTTCCACGCCCACTACACCGAGTACGCGTACCCGATGCACGTGCACGACGCGTGGACGCTGCTGATCGTGGACGCCGGCGCCGTACGGTACGACCTGGACCGGCACGAGCACGGCACCCCGCACGACACGGTCTCGCTGCTCCCGCCGCACGTCCCGCACAACGGTTCGCCCGCGACCGCGGACGGCTTCCGCAAGCGGGTCCTCTACCTGGATCTGAGCCGGCTCGACGAGAGCTTCATCGGGCCTGCGGTCGACAGGCCCGACCTGGTCGACCCGGTGCTGCGCCACCGCGTGGGGCAGGTGCACGCGGCCCTTGCACGGACGGGCGACGAGCTGGAGGCGGAGAGCCGGCTGACGCTGATCGGCGAGCGGCTGCGCACGCATCTGCGGCCCGGCGCGGCCGCCGGGGTGCGGCGGCCCGACGGTCCGCTCGCCCGCCGGCTGCGCGAACTACTCGACGAGCACGTGGTGCAGGGCATCGCCCTGGACGAGGCGGCGCTGCTGCTGCACGCCCATCCGGCCCACCTCGTACGGGCGTTCGGGGCGGCCTACGGCATCGCCCCGCACCAGTACCTGATGTCCCGCCGGGTGGACCGGGCCCGCCGGCTCCTGCTGGCGGGCGGGCGGCCGGCCGAGGTGGCGACGGCGACCGGTTTCTACGACCAGTCCCATCTGACCCGTCACTTCAAGCGGCTGGTCGGCGTGGCCCCCGGCCGCTACCGCGTCAGTTCGCGCTGAACGTCCCCGTCGGTGGCCGCGCCCCGGTCAGTCGGACGAGGGCCGCGTCAGGTGGGTGAACGCGTCCAGGTTGCGGGTCGACTCACCTCGGGACACCCGCCACGCGTACTCCTTGCGGATCGCGGACGCGAAACCGAGCTCCAGGAGGGTGTTGAACGAACCGTCCGCGGCTTCGAGCACCGAGCCGAGGAGACGGTCGATCTCGTCGGGCGTCACCGCGGCCAGCGGCAGCTTGCCGACCAGGTACACGTCACCGAGCCGGTCGACCGCGTAACCGACGCCGTAGAGCTTGAGGTTGCGCTCCAGGAGCCAGCGGTGGACCGCTTCCTCGTTCTCGTCGGGGTGGCGGATCACGAAGGCGTTCAGCGAGAGCGAGTGCTTGCCGACGATCAGCGACAGGGTCGTCGACAGCTTGCGCGTCCCGGGCAGCTTCACCACGTACGACCCCGGCTCGGGGCTCTCCCACTCCAGCTCGGCCTCGGTGAGTGCCTGCTCGACGATCGACGCTGCGTCAGCCATGAGGCGAGCGTACGTCAGCGGCTCGGCGCCCCGCGCGGGAGGCCGCAGGCTGCCTGGACGCTCCCGGACCGCTCCCCGGCACTCGTCAGGTCCGGCCGCCGCGATCGGTTGCGATGCCCGCGCAGGACGGCGGGCACGGGCCCCAGGATCAGCTGCGATATCCGCACAGGACGGCGGCTACGGAGCCGCCGCGATCAGCCGTGGTGCCCGCGCAGGTGGCGGCGGTGGGCCTGCGCCGCCGCGGTGTACACGTCCGCCGTCGCGGCGGCCGCCGTGTCCCAGCCGAAGCCCTGCGCGTGCCGCGCCGCCGCCGCGCCCATGCGGGCGGACAGCTCGGTGTCGTCGGCGAAATCACGCAGCACGCGCGCGTAGGAGGCGGGGTCGTGCCCCCGCACCAGGAAACCGGTTCGCTGGTCGCGCACGGCCACTGGGAGACCGCCGACCGCCGCCGCGAGCACCGGTGTGCCGGCCGCCTGCGCCTCGATGGCGACCAGCCCGAACGACTCGCTGTACGAAGGCATGACCAGCACCGACGCGGCCCTGAACCAGTCCGCGAGCTCGTCCTGGCCGACGGGTGGCCGGAACCGCACGACGTCGGCGATGCCGAGCCGGGCCGCCAGCTTCTGCAGCCCCTCGGGCCTGGCGAGACCGCTGCCGCTGGGGCCGCCCACCACGGGAACCAGGATCTTCGAGCGCAGCTCCGGCCGCTGGTCCAGCAGCACGGCCACCGCGCGCAGCAGCACGTCGGGCGCCTTCAGTGGCTGTATGCGGCCCGCGAAGAGGGGGATCAGGGCGTCCTGCGGCAGGCCGAGGCGGGCACGGGCGGCGGCACGGCCGTCGGCGGGGCAGAAGCGCTCCAGGTTGACGCCCGGGTGGACGACGGCGACCTTGCCGGGCTCGGCGTCGTAGTGGCGTACGAGCTCGTCGGCCTCCTCGGCGGTGTTGGCGATGAGCCGGGACGAGGCGCGCACGATCTGGGTCTCACCGATGACCCGGGCGGCGGGCTCGGGGGTGTCGCCCTCGGCGAGAGCCGCGTTCTTGACCTTGGCCATGGTGTGCATCGCGTGCACCAGGGGCGCGCCCCAGCGCTCGGCGGCCAGCCAGCCCACGTGGCCGGAGAGCCAGTAGTGCGAGTGCACGAGGTCGTAGTAGCCGGGGCGGTGTCCTGCCCAGGCCTGCATGACGCCGTGCGTGAAGGCGCACAGCTGGGCGGGCAGGTCCTCCTTGGAGAGGCCTTCGTAGGGGCCCGCGTCGACGTGCCGCACGAGGACGCCGGGGGCCAGCTCGACGGCGGGCGGGAGGGCACCGGTCGTCGCGCGGGTGAAGATCTCCACCTCGATGTTGATCGCGGCCAGCCGCTGGGCGAGCTCCACGATGTAGACGTTCATGCCGCCGGCGTCGCCCGTGCCGGGCTGGTGCAGGGGGGAGGTGTGGACGGAGAGCATGGCGACGCGCCGGGGCTTGCGGTGCAGCCTGAGCATCGAGGGGGCGGTCGCCGAGAGGCGCCCGAGCCTGCCGGCGTACTGGCTCATGTGGCGGTCCTCCTCGCTGCGGGTGTGGCGTCCGAAGGGCACACGTCGCCCTTCACCGTGGGGAACGCCAGCGCAGTCCGCCTCATTTCCTCTTTGCCGAATCATTACCGGTGATCGCTCAACCGTTCGAGGTCGGTCTGCGTACGCGGCCGTTGTCCACAGGCATGCCGCGCGCCCGCGCGCGCCGCATACCCTCGTACGCATGACAGCCCGCGCCGCGTCCCTCGCGCACTCCCGGCCCCGCTCGCGCGCCGGGTCCCCCATCGTGGGAGCGGTGACGCGCGGGACGACGAACCCCAACCGCCTGCGCCGGATGGACCGCTGGATCGCCGCGGCCCACGGCGCCGAACTGCGCCGCGCCGCCGACCCCGTCGCGGTCGACCTCGGGTACGGGGCGGCCCCGTGGACGGCGGTCGAGCTGCTGGAGCGGCTGCGCACCGCCGCGCCGCGGGCCCGCGTGGTGGGCGTGGAGATCGAGCCGGAGCGGGTCGCGGTCGCCCGGCCGTACGAGCGCGAGGGTCTCGTCTTCCGGCGGGGCGGCTTCGAGGTCCCGGTGCCGGGCCGGGTGTCGCTGATCCGCGCCGCGAACGTCCTGCGGCAGTACGACGAGGACGAGGTGGCCGCCGCCTGGGAGCTGATGCGCGCGCGGCTCACGCCCGCCGACCCGGCGAGCAGCTCCCGCGGCGGACTGCTCGTCGAGGGCACCTGCGACGAGATCGGCCGCCGTCACGTCTGGGTCGCCCTCGGCCCCGAGGGCCCGCGCACGGTCACGTTCGCCGCCCGTCTGGGCTCCCTGGACCGCCCGTCGGACCTCGCCGAACGGCTTCCGAAGGCACTCATCCACCGCAATGTGCCGGGCGAGCCGGTGCACGCCTTCCTGCGGGACTTCGACCGCGCCTGGGCCGCCGCCGCGCCCTACGCCGCGTACGGCGCCCGGCAGCGCTGGATACGCGCGGTCCGCGCCCTGACGGCGGACTGGCCCGTGGCGGACGGCGCGGGACGCTGGCGGCAGGGTGAAGTGACGGTGCTGTGGGAGGCGTTGGCGCCGCGGACGTGACGGGTTTACGGGTTTCACGGGGTCGCGGAGCCGGCGGCCGTGAGGCGTCCGTCCCGCGGGGAACGATCTCCGTGAGTCGCTCGTCACACAGGGGGGAGATCGCTTCGGGGGGAATATCGAAGCGGGGAAGAGGGGCAGGGAGTTGCCGCCCGCCTCTGTCGTACCGCGCGTCGGCGTGGCACGATCCCCCAGACGACCGTAAGTTACTGACGGTAAATCAGCTTTGGGGGTGAAGTATGGGATCCGGCAAGCGCAGCCTGACCACTGCGGCCGTGGCTCTCGTCTGCGCGGTCACCGTGCTGAGCGCACCGGGCACGGCGTTCGCGAGCCCGGCGGACCCGGGCCCCACTCCGGCACCCGCGCCGTCGTCCGGCGCAACCCCCAGAAGCGGCAGGGACCTTGAAGAGGTCCGCGAGAAGCTGGAGAAGCTCTACCACGAGGCGGCGGTCGCCACTGACGCGTACAACGCCGCCGAGGAGAAGACCGAGAAGCAGTCGACGCAGCTCGTCGAGCTGGCCCGGGAGATCGTCAAGGGCCAGGCGAAACTGGACAAGCTGCAGGACCGGGCAGGCGCGGCGGCCCGCGCCCAGTACCGCGGCGGCGGACTGCCGCCGAACGCCCGGCTGTGGCTGAGCGACAACCCGCAGGAGTATCTCGACGGCGCGGGCCGGGTGCGTCAGGGCGAGCACGCGACCAAGGGCCTGCTCGGCGAACTGGGGCGCACGCAGAAGGATCTGGCGCAGTACACGAAGGACGCCTCCGCGCAGTGGCGGCGGCTGGAGGCCAACCGAAAGTCCAAGGCGGCCGCCAAGAAGAAGATCAGGCAGCGGATCGCCGCCGCCGAGAAGCTCGAGTCGCAGCTCGCGGCCGAGGAGAAGAAGCGGCTCGCGAAGCTGGAGGAGGACGCGGCACACGCGGCGCAGACTGCGTGGCTCGGCTCCGGCGTCCTCGCGGAGGTCGACGGCAGGGCGTCCGCGCAGGGCAGGAAGGCCGTGCGGTACGCGACCGCCCAGGTCGGCAAGCCGTACGTGTGGGGCGCCGAGGGGCCGAAGGCGTACGACTGCTCGGGGCTGACGTCCCAGGCGTGGGCCGCCGCCGGGCGGGGCATCCCGCGCACCTCCCAGGAGCAGTGGAAGCAGCTGACGCGCGTCGACGTGCGGGACATGCGCCCCGGCGACCTCGTCATCTACTTCGACGACGCCAGCCACGTCGGGATGTACGTCGGTGACGGCGCGATCGTCCACGCCCCGCGGCCGGGGCGCTCGGTGACGATCGCGGGCGCGGGCTCGATGCCGATACTCGGCGTCGTACGCCCCGACAAGTAGGGGCGGTCCGGGCGAGCGCCGGTCCCCCTGTCGTACGGGACGGAAGCGGGACGGGGACGGGGCGGGCGGGGCGCGTTTCGCAGACGTCGTGCGGACGCACCCCGGGGACGCCCTGTGCGGGCGTGCCGGACGGGTGTGCCGGAGGGGACGTGACCCACCGCACGTGGGATGAGTCACGTCCGTGCGGCCGGGCAACCCGCGCGACGTGACCTTCGTCATTACCCGCGGGGCGGTCCCGTGCCCAATTGCGGTACGGGATGCGGCATATGACGGAGGCCGTTCTCCCCGCACCATTCCGCTGCGGCGCCGGCTACCGCTATGGTCCCCGTCGGTGGGTCGGACCTTCGCCCCACCACACCCTCGGGGGGAGGGAAGGAACCCACAACGATGCCCGCACCCGTACCGCGGCAGAGAGCGATCCCGGCCGTGGAGAGTGGTCAGGCTCGAGCCGCGTCCTCACCCGTTGCCCCGTTCGCGAGCGCACCGGCGGCCGGCCCCACGGCTCCCGCCGACGGCGCCACCCCTCTCACCCTGCTGGTGATCGAGGACGACCCGGCGGGTGCGCTGAGCGTGCCCCGGATGCTGGACGCGGCGGGCAAGCCCATCCGCATCCGCACCGCGCGCAACCTCACCGAGGCCGAGCGGCTGCTCACCGACGACGTCCACTGCATCCTGCTCGACCTGACGCTGCCCGCGCCGGGCCGCGCCGCCGAGAGCGGCGACGAGCTGGCCACCCTCAAGCACGTCCTGCAACTGGCACCACGGCACGCGGTTCTGGCCCTCACCGGGTCCGGCGACGCCGAGCGCGGCGCCGAGGCGGTCCGAGTGGGCGCCCAGGACTACCTCCTGCGCGAGGAACTCGACGGACGGCTGCTGAGCCGTGCGATCCGGTACGCGGTGGAGCGGAAGCGTTCCGACACGGCCGAGCGACGGCTGACCGAGTCCCGGCTGCGGGCCCAGGAGAACGCCCGGCTGGAGCGCGGGCTCCTGCCGACGCCGCTGCTGGACGGCTCCTCGCTGCGTTTCGCGGCCCGCTATCGCCCGGGACGTTCCCGCGCGCTGCTGGGCGGCGACTTCTACGACACCGTCCGCACCCCCGACGGCACGGTGCACGCCATGATCGGCGACGTCTGCGGGCACGGCCCCGACGAGGCGGCGCTCGGCGTGGAGCTGCGCATCGCGTGGCGGGCGCTGACGCTGGCCGGCCTGTGCGGGGACGAGCTGCTCTCGACGCTCCAGCAGGTGCTGGAGCACGAGCGCGACAACGACGAGATCTTCGCGACCCTCTGCACGGTGGACATCGCGCCGGACGGCCGCCGGGCGGGCCTGTGCCTGGCCGGTCACCCGTCCCCGCTGATCGCCCGCCCGGGACGCCCGGCGCGGCTGCTGCCGTACGAGTACGGCGGTCCGGCACTCGGTCTGCTGCCCCAGGCCCGCTGGCCGCGCATGCAGGTGGAGCTGGGCGCAGCCTGGAGCCTGATGCTCTACACCGACGGTCTGATCGAGGGCCGCGTCGGCGACGGCAAGGAGCGGCTCGGCCAGGACGGCATGGTGGAGCTGGTGCGCCGCCGGATCGCCGAGGGCCTGGAGGGCGAGGAGCTGCTGCGCGTGACGGTGAACGAGGTCAGGGACCTCAACGGCGGTGAGCTGACCGACGACGTGGCGGTCCTCCTCCTCGACCGCACCGGCTGACGGACGCCCACTGCTCCAGGCCCGCCAGCCGCGCGGCGCGGCGCGCGCATGACGAAGCCCCCGCCGACGCTGCTCGACTCTCCATGACGGGGTTCGAGTTCGCGTGGCGGGGGCCGGTGCCGGAGTGCCGCGCCCCTGCCGGCCGGCGGAAGCCGAAGCAGGGCCGACGGGCCGTACGAAGCAGGTGCTGGGCGGTTCAGCGGCCGCCGTTGTACGGGCCGTACGGGCCGTCGCTGCTGGAACCGCGGCGACCGCGGCCGCCGCCACCGCCGGAGGCCGTACGCACCGCGGGCCGGACGTCGACGATGTAGACGATGCTGGCGATGACGCCGATGATCGGCAGGAACGACAGGATCGAGAAGAGGTAGCTCACCACCAGGGCGAGCCCCAGGATGATCAGCCAGAACGGCTTCGTCTGCTTGTCCGCCGCTCGGAACGCGTCCTCGCGACGGAAGGCCGCGTCGAACAGCCCGAAGGCGGCGAGGGCCATGAGGACGATCTTCAACAGTCCCAACAACCCCGCGAAGCCCAACATCAACATGCTGCCCACCGCCCGTTCCTACGACATCTACGCGGCAACCGTACCCGGAGAACCGGCCGGGCACCCCGAGGGTGCCCGGCTCCGCTCACCGCTCCTCCGACCGCCCGGGGGGCGGTCCGGGACCGTGCTACTTGACGGGCGGGGTCGTCTTCTTGGCGGTGCTCTTCTTGGCCGGGGTCTTCTTCGCCGCAGGCGCGGCCTGCGCGGGAGCGGCGGCCACGGGGCCGGTCGCGGCCGGCTTGTCCTCGACCTTGATCTCGCCCGGCTCGGCCTTCGGCTCGACGGCCACGGCCAGTTCCTCGATGCCGTCGGCCGCCTGACCGCGCCAGGTCTTCACGGTCTGCTCGCCGTGCTCGGCGACCTTCTCGTACGCCTCGCGGGCCTTCACGGCGTACTCGGCGGCGACGCCGACACCGCGCAGCGCGAGGTCCTGGGCGGACTCACCGATCTTCTTCAGGTCGGTGTCGAAGGTGCTGATGAGGCCGGTCACCTTGGTCTGGAGGGTCGCCTGCGCCTCCTTGGCACGGGCTCCGGCCTTCTCCTGGACGGCGCCCGGATCGATGTTGCGCACGGTCTCGATGTGCGCCGGGGCCTCGGCGCGGAGCTGCTCCACGAGCGCCGGCACCTTCTTGGCCTGCTGGACGGC
Organism: Streptomyces sp. GLSS-08; assembly: GCF_056387915.1. Classification (NCBI taxonomy): domain Bacteria; kingdom Bacillati; phylum Actinomycetota; class Actinomycetes; order Kitasatosporales; family Streptomycetaceae; genus Streptomyces; species Streptomyces sp. GLSS-08. The sequence continues at coordinate 95,226 of NZ_JBWJAQ010000016.1, read as the reverse complement.
CAGGTCGGCGGTGCCGGCCAGGAAGTACAGCGGCGTCGGGTCGGTGGCGGCCTTGCGGATGTCGTCGGTGATGGCCATGAGGGTGGTCCTCCCGGATCGGCTGTCGACTGAGGGTGTGGGTGGTCCGCTGCGGAGAAGGCCCGTGGGACTTCTCAACCGGCCGTCTGCTGCGGGCCGGCATCGCTGCCGTCGGCCGTGCGGGGGCCGCGGCGGGTGGTGTCCCGTACATCAGGTATGTCTTGGGTGTGCTGCGTGCCGGGGGCCGCCTGCGCGTCGGTGTCCCCGACGGCGGTCTCCCGCTCGCCCTCGGCGGCCACGGCTATCTCGAACCCGTTCTCCTTGCGGAAGGACTCGTAGATCTGGAGCAGCACCTGCTTCTGCCGCTCGGTCAGCGTGGGATCGGCGAGGATGACGGCACGCGTCTCCACCTCGTCCCGGTCCCGCTCGGCGTCGAGGATGCCGGCCCGCACGTACAGCGTCTCGGCGGAGATCCGCAGGGCCTTGGCGACCTGCTGCAACACCTCCGCGCTCGGCTTGCGCAGCCCGCGCTCGATCTGGCTCAGATACGGATTGGACACCCCGGCGGCGTCGGCGAGCTGCCGCAGCGACAGCTGCGCGTTGCGCCGCTGCTCGCGCAGGTACTCACCGAGATTGCCGACGTTGAGCGATGCCATGCCGCTACCTTGCCCCACCCCTGCTAACAATTGCAAGCGTCCGCTTGCAAAAGTGCGCCACGCCACTCCCCCGGACCTGTGACTGAGCACGGTAGGTGTCGTATTTGCGCGACAACTGTCGCCATCCAGGTCCAGTCGGAAATTGTGGGGCGGTTTCGGGCTACGGCGCCATAGATTGACGCTATGCCCGATTTTGCGCATGACGAGGCCACGGCCCGACGCGCTCTCGACGTCATCGACCAGCTGCTGGCCACCCGCGACAGGATGGCCTCCGGAGTGGGCGGCATCGGCTTCCTCCGCGAACACGAGGCAGTGGCACCAGTGGCGTGGAGCTGGTGGATGCTCATTTCGGACTCCGCCCGCGTGGTGGCGGAGGCGGCCAAGAACGGTAACGGGTTCGTCGTCGCACCGGTGATGCGGAACCTGATGACGCACGCGGTGGCGATGGCCTGGCTCGTCGACGGCGGCGACGCCGCGGTGCAGGCCGTTGACGCCTACAGCGACGACCAGCTCCTCAAGCTGATCACTAACGCGAAGCGAGCTGGGTGGGATGTCGAGGGAGATGAGGTCGAGGCAAAGGTCCGTGCCGCTGTCGACGAACGCACCGCCCACCCGGCCCCTGAGGTCGTCCGGCTGACGAACGAGATCCGCAACACCGCCGACCTGATGGCGGCGTTCGGGGAGCAGGAAGGCTATCTGCCCTACAGGCACCTCAGTTCCTACTCCCACACCACACGAGAGACAGCGCAGCTGTATCTCCATCGCACACGGGCCGACGGCTGGGAACTGCGCAACAAGCCCAGGGAGAGTGGCCTGAACGACGTCATTTGGACGGCCGTCTGCCTGATCCAGGCCGGCCGAATCCTTGACTCCATCCTCGGCGAGCAGTTGCTGGCCGAGGAGCTTGACCAGGCCACCGCGCACCTCGGTATCTCTGGGGACATCGTCCCTCGGCGTCGCCTTCGCCGGGGCGCCGCCAACTGACCTGGGCAACGCCCAGCTTCGGCGAGTAGGAGCCGATCTCCTGCCTGAGTTGTCCCACGGCGATGTCGTACCCGGCTGAAGAGGCGCGGGGGTTGGGTCCGTCTCTCGGATCGAGCCGCCTCGTTCCCACGTGGACCGAGAGACGGATCTAGAGCATTTTGGCCGCGACCCGTTCCACGGTGGCGCGGCCAAATCTACGGACCAGCGTCAGGAAGTACAGAGCGGGGACGATCGGGGCCCAGGCATCCTCATCGTTGATCTTCAGGAGCTTCCTGAAGACGGCCTCGGGGGTGAACGGCACCAGGTCGTGGCTGTCGTGCTCGTACCGGTCCCGTACGCCCCGGGACGTACGCGCGAACCAGTCCTCAGCGGTGTGTTTCCGCAACCGGCCCCAAAAGATGCAACCCCAGTGGTGCAGTTTCACGTCAAGGGTGATGCCGAGCAGTTGGAGCTCGCAGTCGCCGGGGAGGATGCCCAGTTCCTCCTCGAGCCCTCGCTCCGCGACCCGGTAGAGGTCGGGTGGCTGGGTGCCGGCCGAGTCGAGTTCCCGGGACAGGCCCTCGTTCGCAGACGAGTTCCAGACGTTCGGCTGTGTGCCGACCCGGCCAGACCGCTTCGAGAAGATGATCTGGTCGTCGGCCGTGGTTACCGCGACGTTGATGCCGAAGCTGCTGGAGATGAACGGCGGCACCGACGACCAGGGTTTCCCGTCTAGGTACTTGGAGCGGAGCGTCTGCCTGTCCCGCATCGGACGGTCCAGTTGCTGCGCAGCCAGGAACGTGAAGTAGTCGGACCGCTGCAGCCCGATGGAGACCCGGGCGTCTTCGACGTCGGGCACGCGGGACACCGAGACGTAGTCCACGGCGTAACTCGAACCGTTCCACATCGGCTCGAGGCCGGACGTCTTGATCCGGGCCTGTTCCTGGACGATGGCCTCACGCCACTCAGCCACCTCATCCGGCACCTCGACCGTCTTGTTGGCGATGACGAGCCGGACGTCCTGCTGCGCGATTGGATGCCCGCCGTCACCCTCGACGATGAGCAGGGTCGATTTCATCGGGCCCAGCCTGAACGGCTCGCTCTGGTAGGTGCTCGGCGGCTGCATCACCGCAGTCTCACTTCGGCGCTCCGCAGCGGTCCACAAGTTGTCCAGGTGATCCAGCAACTCGGTCTCATCGGGCCTGCGGACATCCTCGTTGATGAGAAACAGCCCGATCTTGAGCACCTGCGGCGAGCCTGGCAGTGTCCCCATGGCGAAGACCGCGTGCACGGTCATGTGCCCGAGACCCGTGGCTTTGCCGATCTTACGCGTGCTTGGCCACCCGGCGCGGGCGTGGAGCCGGTGCAGTTCGACGATCAGATCACGCAGCGGTCCGTCTTCCAGCTCCGGCATGTGCAGCTTGGCCATGCGTCAATCCTCCACCCGTCAGCGGGTGTAAGTGAATGTATAGATCATGATCAACTTTCGGCTGATATGACCAGATGTCGTACGGGATCGTCGGTGGCCAGATTTTCGTCCCTGACGCTTGAGTTGTCGGCTGCGAACCGTGGCCTCTCTTCAAAGGAGACGACCGTGACAGACATCGTCGTCATCGCCGCGTTCGTGGTCACGCCGCTGTGCGGCGTGGTGACGTTCCGGCTCGCGCTCCGCTTCCTGTGGCGGGTGTATGAACGCGGCGGCGCAGCCGACCTCGCCGAGGCGGCCACCTCGCTGCTGTTCGCGCGCGGCATCCAGCCGAATGGTCACGAGAGGCCAGCGGCCCCTGACTCCGGCGAAGAACGGCGGTGCTAGCGGAGGATCACCGTCAGGATGGATTCGTTCACGACGTGGAAAATGACGTTGCGAGGACGGCTGTCTTGTCCTGGTCGTAGTCTAGTAAACCGTCGCCACGGCGGGATAGCGCCATATCGGGGCACGCATATCGACGCCACCTCACCAGCAGACCCCGAGTTTGCGGCAGGCCAGTTCGGCAAACCAGCGCTCGACGAGGTTGAGCCACCCTCCAGCCGATTCGCCAAGAATCGGGCCCGCCACGTACGCACCGTCTCCCACGAGACACCCAGATCGAGCGCCGTGCGGTCGTCCCGCCCGGTGCGGGCGCGACCTGCGCGTTGGCCCGACCCTCCGCACCCGCCAGCACGATCCTTGATCGCAACACCAACGCCTGAGACGCAGTCCGCTTACGCAACCAGCCACGCAGCACCTGGCGTTCGTGATCAGACAACTCCAGCGACAACGGATTCGGACCAGGCACCACCCCGTCCTATGACCGCCCTTGAAATTTGGACTCAGGACACTAGCGCGTTGGGGTGCCGAGGATCTTTCTGAGCGTGATGGCCACGTCGAAGTCCCGATCCCATGTGAGTGCGACGAGGTCGTCGAACTCCGTCTCAGGGCGGAGCAGATTGAGGACGTCGGCTTCGAATACTGAGCCCGGTTCTGCGAGGTCGAGCGCCTCGTCGCGGAAGCAGCGGTACGTGTTGCGTGACCGGAACATGACCGAGTACCCACCGTCTACGAGCTCTCCCACGGAGACATCCCACTTCGCTTCAAGCGCCTGCAGCGTGCCGGCGACGTCGTCGGCGTTGAGCGGCTCGGTCAACAGATCCACTCCCACCGCTTCTCGGGCCGAATCCAACGGAAGCGTCTCGTCCCAGAGCACCGAGAGGTGGCGCTCGAAACCGATGTCCTCGCGAACTGTTTTGTCGAACTCCAGGTAGTCGGTGTCCAGATTCGTACGCATCCAGCGGGTAATCCAGAGGATCGGGGCGTTGATCAGATTCGCCCGCAACGAGCCACTGCCTTCACCGTAGACAAATTCGCGGATGCTCGTCAGCAGCTCTTCGCAGTGGTAGTCCTTGCAGAACCGGAACAAGTGAGCCGACCGCCGTGGCAAACCGCCCCAGCGCGAAGACTGAGGGAGGGGGAAATCAGCCAGAATCGTCTCCAGTTCGCGTTGGAGTCCCGGCTTGGCGGCCGACAACACGAGGGCGTCGTCGTTCTCGTCCCACCGCCCGGCGCCCTCATAGTCGAACTTCGCCTTGCACGAGGCATATATAACGGCTTGAGCACATGTATTGAACAGTTCCGTGCTCACCCGGTACGCAACCTCGCAGTGATAGTTGAGGTTGAATCGGTCGAGCTCTCCGTCGGCGACCCGCTCGAAGACATGCTTCGCCGACAGCACGTCTCTGGCGGCACGGCCGAGGATCCGCTCGACCTCGCCGGATGAGCTGTCGGCGGACGCTTCGTTGGGGCGCAGATCATCGGAGATCTCCTCGATTGCCGAGTCGAGTCGCTGAAGGGTTACCCGAAGCATGCCGCGTACGGTGTCGATGCGGAGCCGCTGCGCCTCATCTTGGAGCAGCATCTGTTCAATGATCAGGTCGAGGTCGGCCAGGAAGGGGTAGCGGTCGCGCAAAAGCGCGTGTCGTCGCCCTCGGGCGTTCTGCTTCGTGAACATCTCGGTTATGACGAGGCCAAGCGCAAAGATATCCGCCGGCTTGCCGATACCGAGGGCGTTGTTCCTCACCATCTGCTCGGGAGCGAGGTAGTTCCGGTTCACCAAGAGGTCCCCGCGATTCGTGAGCGAGGAGTCCTTGAAATGCGCGATGCCGAAGTCGGCCAGGACGAGCCGACGCGCATCAGGGTCGACGAGGACATTCTCAGGTTTGATGTCGCGATGCACTATGCCGTCGCCGTGCACGTACGCGAGCGCATCGCAGAGCTGGCGCGCGTAGTCGAGAAGCACGTCAGCATCGGTTTCCTCGTTGATCACGTTTCGCAGCGTCATAGGGTAGAAGTCCATGACGTAGTAGAAGTAGTTCGCGTCCTCTGAGCGCGCGTGGATACTCACGACGTTCGGGTGGCTCGATGTCTGCCCGTACTCGATCTCCTGCTTGAAACGCTTGTTGCGAGCGGAGTCCGCGTCGCGGTCCTTCTTAATCCGTTTGACCGCGAACACCTGACCGTCAGGCTTACGGTGGGCCTTCCACACCACGGCTGATCCGCCCTCTCCCGGAGCTGAATCGCGCTCGTAAGTGACTCCGTCGATGATGAACGGTTCATTCTTCGGCATGAATCCACCCTACTGACCCTCGGGTCGGTGACGTCGGCCATTGCCGCCAGGACCAAAGCGTTCTCCAGCGGGGCGAGGTAGATGCCCACCACGTCGCGGACCTTGGTCACGAACTGCGGGTCGGTCGACAGCTTCCAGGTCTCCACGATGTGCGGCTTGAGGCCGAACGCCCGCCAGATCCGCGAGACGGCCGACTGCGACATGCCCTCCGCCTCGGCCGTCGAACGTGTCGACCAGTGCGAATCACCCGTCGGTGGCGCCTGGCCGAGCGTCCTGGCGACTGGGGCTTCGACCTGCTCGTCGGTGATCCTTCGCGGTGGCCCCGAACACGGTCGGTCCGCCAGACTCTCCAGCCGGTTCGCGGCGAACCGGGACCGCCACTTGCGTACCGTCTCTCGCGAGACACCCAGATCGTCAGCTATCTGACTGGCTCTCGATGCGAGTGACCTGATCAGGACCGGGGTGATCCACGCCGGGCACCATGGGGTTCTCGTAGTCGAATTCCACCTTGCCGAAGGAGTCGCTGGTGATGGGCGGGGGGTCATTGTCGGCGATGATCAGTTGCAAGCGTTCGCCATATGCGTCAGCCAGCGTCCTGAAGCGACTGTAGATCTCGGCTGCGCGTTGCCGGTCGGAGGCGTTGTTGCCAAATGCCTTGCGCGGTGAATCGATCACGAGGAGCGATGGAACGAGGACGTCGGAGTGGTCGAGTCCGAAGGCAAGGAGCGTGAGGCTGTAGGCGAGGTTGACGGAGGTGGCGATGCCCCCGCCGGAAGCCTGCAGGGTCTCGAAGGACCGTCCGTTGACCACCGGCAGGTAGGTGTCGCGGTCGATGACGGCCGTGTCGACCCAGGGCAGGTTCCAGCTGGTGAGCAGTCGGCTGAACTCAGTGCTGAGATCACCGAGCAGAGTCTGGTTGGCCTTGAGCTGCTCGGACTTCTCCTTGATGTCCTTGTTCACCTGCCGGCGGTCAGCCTTGAGTGAGCGGATGTCGGCGTCGATGGTGCGCACCCGTGCCCAGGATTCGCGCAGTTGGGTGATGGCATCAATGCTGGCCTTGAGCGAGGCGACGCGGGAGCTGGCCTCGGCGATGGCGTCGAAGCGCGGGGCGACCGCATCACGGGTCTGGGCGTCGAGCTCTCGGCGCAGGCTGGTGACGGCGAAGCTGAGTTGCTGCGACCGTTCTTGGACGGTCTGCAGGTGCGCCTCGTCCGACTGCTGGATGCGCTGTGCGTCCTCAAGCTGCTGCTGCAGGACCGTGCGTGTTTCTTCGATGGCAGCCGGGTCGATGTCGGCCTCGACTGGGTCGGGTTGGAGACAGACGAGGCAGTGACCGTCCTCAACGGCCCGGGCCGCCAGCGACTGCATGCACCGCGGGCAGACGACGAACTCGAAGGGGGAGAGCTGGTCGATGGCCGTGACCGACCGTGCGAGACGGGAGAGGTCGAGCTGTACCTGAGCGGCTACGGCATGCCGCGCCTCCACGAGGTCGGCGGCCGCGGACACTTCTTCTTCGGTCTGCCGGGCGGTGCGGATGGCGTTCTGCAACTCGTCACGCAGCGCGGTGTCGGCGGCGGTCTGTTCCTCAAGTTCGTTGCGGAGGCTGGCCAGGGCGGACGATGCCCGCTCCAGGGTGTCGCGCAGCTGAGTGAGTTCGGCCCGCAGTTCGTCGTCGCTGCGGGGGTCGGAGGCTGCCAGGAAGGAGCTGACGTTGTCGTGCTCGGCGGTTCTGGCCTTCAGCGTGTCCAAGAGCTGGTTCCTGGTGCGCTTGAGCTCCATGAGCGCACTGTCGGTGAGCCCGAACATCAGGCGGAAGAGCTCTCTGCGCTTGGTCTCAAACCAGCTGTCCAGGTGACCGACGACCTGGCGGTCGATCTCGCGTGCCTGGAGGTAGGCGTAGGCGTACAGGTCGTTGAAGGTGAGGTTCTGCGGCCTCGCTGCTCCTTCTCGCCGTGCGGCGATCTGTTCGCGCGGGAAGCCGAGCGCGTCCAGGAGGTGGTCGGAGAGCGTGGTGACGCCTTCCGAGGCCCGCAGAGGCAGGGTGCGTTCCAGAGCGAGGGAGTGTGGATCGAGGAGATCCACGGAGTCGGCGGTGTCTCCCTCGATGGTCCGCCGGAGGACGACACGTTCGTCGCCGGCCGCGACCTCGGCCTGGACCGACAGGACGTGGTCGCGGACCGCCGGGGTGAGCATGGCACTGCCGCCGAGGGCGTGCTTGAAGAGCATCAGCAGACTGGACTTGCCAGTGCCGATGGGGCCGGTGATCACTGTGGCCGGACGGTCGAAGCGGTAGGTCTGTTCCGCCTCGGCGGTTGTGACGGTCAAAGAGACGATGCGCAGGTGGACGGCCATGTCAGATCTCCGTCCGCCAGGGCCGGTCGACGGCGTCGGGCAGACGGTCGTAGATGAGGTTCTTCAAGGCCGATCCTGACTTGTTGAAATGCCTCTTGAGCAGCTTGATCCTTCTGGCGACAACGGCCCATTCCGGCGTTGCGGCAAGAGAGGCCGCGGCGGCGGCGCCCTGCGGCGTGGCGCGGAATTCGGCTCTGGCGCTGTTGCTGTAGACGATCAGGCCGCGGGCGGCGAGCGAGCCGAGGACGCTGTAGTAGCGCTGGTCCCAGGGACCGTACTTGTAGCGGGTCATACGGCTTTCGACCGCGAGGCGCTCGGGTGGTGTGGGGGCGGTTCCTGCCGGCCACGACGCCTCGCCAGCGGGCAGGAGACGTTCCAGCATCGCTGGATAGCGCAGCAGGAAGTCGAGTTTGGCGAGCTTTGTCAGACCGTCGAGCCCCCCTTTGGGGGTGGTGAACTGCGAGATGAGCAGGAGGATGCGCGCCTCGTGGTAGTGGACCTCACGCTGCTCTGCCTGCCGCCGCTGAGTCCGCATGCGCGCTACGGCGGTCTCGAAGTCGGCACTGTGGGTCATGAGGCTTCCTCATCCGTGTTGAAATTCTCGGAGAAGAAGAAGAGGCACTCGTCGCACAACTGGTAGGCCAGCCCCCGCAAATGCAGGTTGCTGAGCAGGAACGGCGGCATCGACGGCAGAGCGTCGACCTTCAGTTTCTCGGCCAGCAGGTCGTTCATCTTGTTGCCGAACTCGCTGCCCTCGGCGACCTGAGCGCGAGCATGGCGTCGGCACTCGAAGGCCATCTCCAGCACGTCCATGGACAGGTTCATAAGGTCGGTTTCATCCCCGGCCAGGCCGGAGCGGCGCTCGGACCAGGTCGTGTACCACGCGGAGCGGAGCCGCTCGGCGAACGCCGCCTCGTCCGAGGGCACCAGGCCCCGACGCAGCTTGCGGCCGAGCTTTGCCCCTCCCGGTGCCACCACGGACGCCTGACCGCGGGGGAACGTGGGCAGCTGAACCGTCGTGTACGCGATCGCCTGGCGAACGATCTCGCGGGTGATTCTGCGCCGGCCGATGCGCTGCTGCATCCGCGTGCTGTGACGGACGCGGCTCGGGTCGGCGATGTAGACAGCAAGTTGGCTGCGGTCGCTCTCATCACGGTTGGCACGCTCGATCCGATCCACGACGGCCCGGTAGGTGCTCTCAAGGTCGACATGCGCCAGCTGCAGTTGCTCGACGGCAGGCACCAGAAGCCGTTGGATATTGACGTCGGTGATGTGTGCGCGCTGGGGTGGATCGCAGGAGATCTCCAGGACTGCGAGGAAACGAAGAACCTTCTCCACGAACCCCGTTGGCACCTGGATGTCCGCGAGCTTGCTCACCTGGGGTGTGCCCGGGACGTTGGGATAGGGCTGTTTCCAACGGACTTTGAGCATCTGGCGGGCGATTGCCTCCGCCATAGAGGACAGCCCATCCGTGAGTTCCGGCTCCGGGCCGCACATCCGAGCCAGCGTGCCGGCATTACCCTTGATCGGACTCAGCGCCGCGTTCGTCGCCAGCCTGAGACGGACATTGGCGGCACACTCGCATGCGCACCAGCGGTCGAAGAGATGGGTCAGGCCGCCGCTCTTGCACAACTCCGTAAGCGACCACGTGCCCTGATTCTCTTCGCGATGCTTGACCGATACCAGTTCCACTGATCCATCGACCCACGCCACGACGAAGTCCTCGTGCCACTCGCAGACGACGAAGTCAATTGCGTCCTCCGTGAGCATGGCGAGACACTCGCGCGCGGCCACCTCCGCCTGGTACCGGTAACGGCCCAACGTGTCCGAGCCGCTGTCTTCCCCCGGAGCCATTTCGAAGATGGCGTGCGCTGAACCGCCCGAAACCTCCGGCTCAGCGGACGCTCTGGCGCCTTCAGCCCCAACACCCATGCCCGCCGTATCGACCATCGACGCCCCCGATCCGGCCCTGTATCAGGGCACGCCCCCGCCGCTTCCATCCCGGCACCGGAATGGAAGATCCCTACCTTTATCACACTCCAGCACCATTCCGTAACATTCCGTCGTGATCTGCTGCTGTCTGATCAGGCCCTCGTACGCTCACCTCGGCAGAGGACGACGAGCCTCACCAGGACAGATGCAAAAGACCTCAGAAGCAGGGAAGCTTTCACAGTCCGGTGAGATCGCGGACCGTTTCTAAGCGATTCATGGCAACGCTCCCCCACTCTGCCCAGACGGAGAAGCTTGGGACGTGGCTCCGCCGCTCCCGAATCCCACGACTGGCTCCCGCTCACGGTAGGAGATGATCGAGTCATGGATCTGGGGACGCCACAGCCGATCGAGCCCGGCAAGATGCCCACCGCGGTGGGCATCATGATGCAGTCCTTCTGCCTGTCGGAAGATCCATGACCGCTTGCCTCAGCGAGACCGAGATCCAAGACGGGCGGCGAAGCCAGGTGCTCAGTGCGAGGTCCACCTCCCTCAGCCGTTGAACGAGCGGCGCCAACCGACTCCGGGCGTCTCCCGGATCGTGTGCGTCGAGCAGGTTCGTCGCGATGTCGAGTGCCGCGCCGGTGGCGAGGCACTCTGTCGGCGGCACGGTGTAAGGCTTGGAGGTCTTCTTCTTGCCCGGGGTGTTGAGCAGCGGCTCGGCCTGCGCAGCGCGGGAGGCGTACTTCGCGTCGAGGGCATCGGCCAGGCAGCGTGTACTGGCGTACTCGCGGGCGACGGGCCAGGACCGAAAGATCATGGCGACCGTGGCGCGCAGGTCGGCGAAGTAGTGGACGACGGAGACCGGCGCGCCAGCGCTCATCGCGGTCTCGGGTCCGCTGGCGACGAGCAAGTCAATGAGCTGCCGCTGGACTTGTAAGAGCACGGCCATCGTGACCGCGTCGGGTGGTGCTGCGGGAGACGGATCAAACCGGATCAGATCGGCTGCGCAAACCGTTTCGGGCTGCTGTCGCAGTCTCGAACGCGCGGTGAAGCGGCACTGCCATGGGTGAAGTGTGTCATCAGTCAGGCGCGCGATGGCGTTTGGTGCGCGCGCGAACTGGGCGGGCGCTGCGCAGCTAGGGCATTGGTGCTGGAGGAGTTGCTGGTGCCGGAGGCAGATGAAGGACACGGGGAGACGCCACAATCGTCTCCATGCGCCACCATGGAGATCCTGGATGGTGGTGCCGTCCCCAGCGAGACAGCGCGGGCAGTAGCGCGTGGAGCGGGTCAGGACCCACGGGTTGTCGTAGATCATCCTCGCTGGGCTACGCCGCACGGTGAGCGCGGGGTTCAGCGGCCCGTAGCGCTCTCCAAGCGAGGCGAGGAGCATGCCGCTGACTTCGACAGGCGTCAACCGTGTCGCGCGGGCAAAACCCGTGAGGTGTTCGTCGTCCAAGTAGTTCAGGAAGCCCAAGGGGAGACGAGAAGGCAAGCCGGTGCGGACGGCGATCTCTCCGGGTGTCGTACCCAACCGGTGGGCGAGCCGGAGTAGAAATCCGGTGAGGGTTTCATCGGGTAGCGGCTCTAGGCTGCGTGGCAGAGGACGCATGATCAGCCGTTTCGCGGGCCGCGGACGTAGATCTCGGCGTTTGAACTGTCCGTTGCCTCCTTCGCCACTCCGAGAACTTCCTGCAACGCGGATGAAGTGCCGGGAAGGCGGGCGAGTTTCCGGAAGGTGTCCCGGTGCAGAGTCAGGGCGCCGCCGTAGACCGGGTCTACGGCCCTTCGAGTCCACTGTTTCTCTCGGCCATCAAGCATGCGTTCGGCGATCCCCAGTACCGCGCCCATGGTCAGGGGGGATTCCATGGGCGCGAGCAGCGAGTTGATCCCGTACGGTCTTTTCGATGCGCCTGATGTTCGGCGTCGGCTGTCGCGCAGTCGCTGGTCTGCTTCTCGCCCGATTGCCTGGGCCAGGGTGGGTGTCGCCGCGAAGCCACTGGCCTCCGGCCAGGAAGCCAGAACCAGGGTGGCCACGACGCGCAGGTCGATGAAGTACTGGGCGACCGATACGAGTTGGCCGCAGCTGTTGACCTTCTGTGGCCCGTCGGCTGACAACAGCGCATCGAGGCGTTGCTGGAGGGCCAGCAACACACCGATAGAGTCTGTGTCTGCCGGCAGGCGAGGAGGGTGGATACGCGCGAGGTCCCTCCCGCAGACGGAGCGTCGCTCCTGGCCCGCGCGCGGGGCGGGAGCCACGGCTCGGCACTGGGCTGGATGAAGATCTTCCATGCCTGGGCGCGCGATCAGGCCGGTGGGGGCGAACTGGCCGGGGGTTCGACACTTGGGACAGGTACGGCTCAGGAGTTGCTGATGCCGCGAACACGCGAAGACCACCGGCAACCGCCAGGCCCGTTTCCAGGCACCTCCGTACAGGCGTCCCAGCGTGTCGTCGTCACCCGCGAGGCACTGCGGGCAGTACTGAGAGGTCCGGATGAAGACCCAGCGGTTGGGGCGAGCCAGCTCCTGTGGGCTCGTCCACGGCCGGTATCGGCGGCTCACGAGGCCGTATTTATGTCCCATAGGGACGATCAGCAGCTTGCTGGCCTCCTCCACAGTCAGGTGTGTCGCGCGTGCCGCCCGGACAAGACGTGGCTTGTCCATGTCCGCAAGCAGCCAGGGCGAAACGACGCCGGGAGCGTTGCCTGCCTCGTCCGTCAGCCCTATACGAGCGGCGATTTGAGCAGGGTTCGTACCGTTATGGCAAGCGAGGCGGAGGATAAAGCCGACGATGGTCTCATCGTCGAGCGGGTCAAGACTGCGCGACAGCGCGCGGCTAATCATGCTTCAGCCGCCGGAGGTGTGCCTCGGTCGTCGTAGACACTGTTGCGGCCCTTCCTGGGCTTCAGCCCCGGTTTCCGCTTCGGAGAAGTATCGATGTCGGGGATCTCGCCGGCTTCGGCGTCCCGCCCGTCGTCCTTGCCTGGGACGTTGCCCAGGTTGATGGTGATCTCGTCGAGGAGGTCGATAGTCAGGTCCTCCAGGCCGCTTTCGATGGCCTTGGTCAGTCCGTCCTCGATCAGGCGCCGCAGGAGGCCGACAATGCCGTGGGTGCGGCGGTAGAGATACTCGGGCATCCGGCCTTCGGACAGCGTGCCGGGGCCGGCGTTGAAGAGCCGGATCTGGTTCTCGATGCCTTCGAGGTGGGCGACGAAAGCCGCGATGCCTGCGTCGCTGCTGTAGTCGAAGGGGGCGAGCGTGACGAGGTCGAAGCGTCGCTCGGTCTGGGTGGAGGCGTCGGGGTTGTAGCTCTTGCTCTTCTTCAGCGGTGCGTAGACCCACTGGTTGGTGCGGGGGTCGTGCCAACCCTCCCTGAGCAGGCCGGAGCGGGGGATGTTCACGCCGATGAGGACCAGCGTGACGTCCAAGTCCATCAGGCCGCGGATCAGGTCGAGGGTGTCCTGGTCGTCCTCCCGGTGCATCTTCAGGCGGGTGATGTCGTCGATGATCAGGACGGTGGTGGCGTGCGCCTTGATCGATTCGCGGGCGTTGCGGATCATGCCGCGCAGGTTCTTGCCGTAGGGGGCGCCGTAGTAGTCGAGAATTGCCTCACACAGGCCGATCGGGGTGGCCTTCACCGGGGTCTGGCAGTAGGCGACCGGCGCGATCAGGTCCCGGGTGCCGGGTATTGGATCGAAGTAGCACTCGGGGTACTGCTCGAACAGGTCACGCCAGGTGTCCTCAAACTCGGCGGCGGTCCGGCAGGCGGTCTCCGTCTTGCCCTGGTACCCACCGCCGTTGATCATCAGCCCGTCCAGGGTGCTCGGGCCGATACGCATCGCGTTGTTCTGGATCCGCGAACGCATCAGGGTGGTGACCACCTCGCTCATCGGGGTGTCCAGCATCTGCATGTTGACGTGCGTGGCTCCGCGGTGCAGGTCATACAAGGACTTCTTGCGCGGGCTCATCAGCCCGTACTCGGCCAAGGAGATCTTCCTGACCGGCACAAACAGATCCCGTGTCCGGCGGAACTCCTGCCAGCCCTCATGCCGCGTCCGGTCCGGCCTCGGGCCGAAGCGCAGGAATGGCACGGGCGCGTTCGGCGGCTCCGGGTGCAGGTTGCTCATCTCACGTCTCCTCCGTCGGCTGCGGGTCCGGTTCGTCGGATCCGTCATCGTCGTCGGCGATGACGAAGAGGTTGCGGCCACGGCGGCTCGATCCCAGCGGGGCGGGTGCCGACGGCTGCTGCGCTGGTTTGGCCGTCTCACGCCGTCGACGCCGGTGCGCGTCCAGGCTCTCGGTGGCCTCCCGGGCCCGTTCCCGCCACGGCGGCTCCGCATCCGGTGCGCCGAGGGCAGCCAGGCTTGGTGACTTGTTCGGCTTCGGCGGCTGTTGTGGCCGGTCCGTGTCTGCCGCCTGGGCCTGGGTGATCTCCCGCGCGTGCTGCGTCCGCTGGGATTTGGTCAGCTGGGACGGCCACTTCGCGACCGGATCGACGGCCCCCAACATCTCCAGGAGTTTAGGGACGAGCTCGCTGTCAGAGCGCGGCTTGAGGCCTGCTTCCCGTACGCGGGTGAGGAGTTCCTCGACTCGGGCGTCACCGAAGGCCGGCATCTCGCCTTCCGGCGGCAGGCCCGTCCAGCGCAGTTCGTGCCATTCATGGGTGTCGGGATCCTGGAAGTACACCACCCGCCGGTCGCGGGGTTCGCGGTGGATGACCCAGTGCTGCTTGTAGCGGCCCCCGCGCGCGGAGTTCATGTCGGGCTGGTGCAGTAACGCGGCGTCGTACCAGAGCCCCTTGACCTTCACGCCCCGCCGGTGGATCCGCTTCACGTGGTGCTCGGGCAGGAAGCGGTAGTACGTCTCCGGGGAGGGAATGTCCAGGTCGAAGCCCTCCTGGGCGAAGGAGGCGGCAAACAGGGTGTTGGGGCTGTGATCAGCGCCGGGATCCCAGCTGGGCGCGAACTCGCCGAGCCTGCGGTTCTGCCACACCTTCACAACCCAGGTCGCGATGAAGTGTTCCATCTCGGCCAGGGTGAGCACCGCGTCGCCTTCCGGGTCCGCGCCGCGATCGGAGACGTCAACCCCCGTGTAACCAGCCAGCTTCTCGAACACCAGCGAGCGGATACTGCCGAAGACGCGCTCCACCGCGCTCTTGTCCTGCGGGCGCAGCACGCGCGCCGGAAGAATCCGGCAGCCCATCGCCTCTTGGACATCCACCAGATGGTGATTGCGGTAGACGGAACCGTGGTCGGAGGTGACGGTCTCGGGGGTGAAGAACGGCAGCCCGGCCACCTCGTACCCGGCGAACTCGGAGACCACGGCGGCCGGCAGCCCCGGATAGGGCCATTCCATGTCCTCGCCCCACTCCTCCCGCATGGGCAAAGGCAGCATGACGTCGCGCAGCACCATCGCGACGTCCACCGAGGAGTCCGACACCAGCGTGAGCCGGAACGCGCAGATGGAGTGGGTGTAGACGTCCAGCGCCAAAGTGAGGTGGACGGTGATCGGGTCACCGAAAACGTTCTCGCGGACCATCACCGGCAGGATCGTCGTGTCCAGCGCGACGACCTGGCCAGGGCGGGTCACGAGCACATGCCCGTTCTTGGTGGGCAGTTCGGCCGAGCGCTCATACTTCTGTCGGGCGCCGCCCGGCCCGAACCACTCCTTCCACACCCGCAGCAGCGTGTGGTAGCTGGGGACCTCGATCTTCTCGCTCTCGTCCCCGTCCTCGTCTTCGTTCTCGAAGGTCTCCCGCACATAGCGACGGATCATGATCTCGCGGGTGCGTGCGCTCACCCGGGACCGGTGGTGCTGCGTCTCCGCCCTGACCGCGAAGATCGCCTCGCGAACCTCCTCGCTGACGCTCGGGTGTCCCCCGCTCACCCGCAGCCACCGGTGATCGGCGCAGCCCACGATCCCGTATTTCCTGCGCCTGCGCTCCCAGCGCTCCAGCGTGCGCACCCCGACGTGCGCGACGCCCAGAAGCAGCTTGGCCTCTTCGGGCCTCAGCGCCGACAACTCAGCGGCCTTCGCCGCCCGCCGCTCAGTCAGCGTCGAACGGTCCGGGTCGTACTCAGGATGCGGCTCCCCCGGCTCGGGACGGAACGGATCACCACTGCGGAAACCACAGTTGACCTCCATCAGATGCGCGAAACGTTGTTCCATCAAGGGCCGCTTCTCCGGCTTCACATCACTCCACGAAGCCGACTGCCGCCCACGGTCGGCGCCCTCCGCCGCTGTACACGACGACGGCCGACAACGCGGGTGGTTGGTCAGGAAGCGGAAGCTCGCCCGCTGGCGCTCGCCGTCCGCACGCACCAGGTGGACCCGCCCCAGATGGGGTTCCTGCCGTTCGACCAGCCACTCCACCTCGTCGAGCACCACGCCCGCGCCGGGCGAGAGATCCAGTGCCACCGCCCCCATCATGAGACGCCTCCCGCCAGCACCACCCGCGAACTGTCCGTCAACGGCTGAGCAAGGTCGATCCCAAGCCTGCGATGCCACAACAAGTGCAGCAACTGGGCCCGTGCCACCGGCCAATACGTCTGCGCGGCCGCCAACTCTCTAAATGTGAGCCCTTCTTCGGCATGAGCAAGCAGATCGGCTTGAATGCCGAGCACGTCGCGTGTCGGACGGCGCCTCCCGTACAACGCGCCGAGCGTGGAGCGCACATGCGGACGCCACTCGGCCGCGACCGCGTAGTGCCACCCGCAGGCCAACGCCACTTCCTCCGCAGCCGCGAACGACTCCAGGTCCTCGGGCTCGATCAGATCTCGGGGCCGCACGTCGATCAGCCAGGTCCCCACCCGCGTGACTGCGAAGAAGTCCGGGGTGTGATTGCGCCACTTCTCCACCGCACGGAACCGGATACGCAACGGCTGCGACAGCACTTCCACCAGGTCACCGGCAAAGTCCAGAGCTACCAGCAGCTGATCCTCTTCGAGGCTCTCGAACCCATGCAGGCGCCCCGTCGACACCAGCGACTCCAGACCGGGCCTATGCCGCTGCTCCCGCCGCCAGGTGAACCCCCGCATCGGCCCACGGCTCGCCACCGGCACCTGCCCCAAGTGCCGGACCGGCCCCGCGATCTCGTCCCCGGCGTACTTCCACGTTGCCGTCCACCGGTCCGGCCAGCCATCGGACAGGTCCAGGTCGCCCCGCCCCGCGTCCAGCGAGACAGGGACCAGCAGGTCCGTCCACGTACAGCTGTGGGACCACAAGGAGCCCCGGGTATCGCTCATAGTCCCAGGTAAGCCGCGCGCATCCCGTCGGAGGAGCGATCTTCGAAGTTGGCGACAACTTGCCTGCAAAATGCACGGACCACGTCAACAACGATGCGAATTCGGCGACAGATATCGTGCTCAGTGCTTCAAGAAAGGCCAGGTCGGGGTGAGAGGTTAACGACAACTATCGTGCTCAGTCTCAGGACCACTGAGCCTGAGCAAGATAGTTGTCACTTGAGCAAGACAACTGTCACCGCTCAGCTCGGCGGACCCCCGTACAGGCGAGGACCGCGCTGGCGTCGTCGGCGAAGAAGAGCATGAAAGCCCACGTCCGGTCCGGTGCGGAGACGCAGCCGATCCTGACCTGAGTGGCTTCGAGCTGGGTGAGGATGTCGACGGTAGACGGCAGGGCGAGAGTCTCAGCACCTCGCTTCCTCGCCCGTCGGAGGCGAGCCGCGTAGATGCCAGCGAGCTGCTGGCTGGGAACACTGCCGTCCCACACGACGAAGTCGCCTCCGCCGAGAAGTGCCGCCCTGGCGGGTTCACAGGCCACAGTCTGGTCGCCCAGCATCCCGGCAAGTTCCGCACGGTCCATCTGGCTTCCTCTCTCGCGGTGCCCCGCTGTCCGCTCAGTCGTCAAAGTGGAGTTCAGACCGGGTCCAGAGCGTGAGGTCGCTGCTGGTGGCGACAGTGAGGGTCGGGGCGAGGGAACCGGCTGCGCGGAGTTCCGGGTACTGGGAGTGAAAGATGTGCCTCGTCCCTCCCGCTGGTCGTTTGTAGGCCCCCCGTCGGCGGAGAGGGTGGCGCGGTCGCGGCGCCAATCGGGGTTGACGACACCAGCCCAGCAAACAATTTGAGAGCTGACCGGTGGATCGAGGATTCACACTAGATGCTCGACCGTGACGCTGCCCCAACGATCGGCGAGATAGTCCGCGACCAACCGGCGGTGGCAGTGGTGCGGCTTGTCTTCGCTGCAGAGCAGAACTGCGTTGTCGATCAGGCCCTGTGGGACGACATCCTCAATAGTCCGTTGCTCCATCAGTTTCAGGAATCGGTTTTCGTATGCATCCCAGCCGGTTCCCTGCTTTTTGTAGTCATCGAGGATGACCTGCGTCGGCGCCAGGTCAGGTCTGTGCATGTACCCCATGCCACAGAGCTCAGCGAGGAAAAACTTCAGGTCATCCCGCTTGGCGAAGCCTGCCAATTGTGAAACGTTGTTGAGTCGGACATCGACCAGGGTCGTCGCGCCCGATGTGCGCAACAGACCGAAGAACTTTTCGGCGGATTTCTTCGTGAACCCGATAGTGTAGATTTTCATGCCTCGGCTGCCTTGTCGGCGCGAAACTCATCCTTGATATACGCGATTCGGCTTTCCTGGCGACTCAGCGCCTCTTTGAGACGCTCAGCTGGAGTCCGGAATAGTTCCTCTTCCGCCAGCCCGAACTTGACCATGAGGCGCTCCATCACTGCGGCATGGCTCTCAATTCGACCGTTGCCATGGATGTGGCTGATCGTAATGCCGTGCTCGGTGAGGACCTGCGCGACGAGTACCGTGCGATGGCAGTCCAAGGGCTCACCTTCGGCGCACATAAGGGCGATCCGCTCGGTTCGTGCACCCTTTTTCAAGCGATCAATTCCGTTGATGAATGCAGGCGTCTGCGCAAGGCGGCCGTACTGCACCTGGCCGTCGATGTAGCAGGTGGCATCATCTGTACGCGCTCCGAGTTCCTCGCCCAGGAAAACGTATTTTATGCCGGCATCGCGCAAACCGTGCTCCAAAGGGACCCGGTTAAAATGGGGAGTGAACCGACTGACAGGAACCGAGCGGACATCGGCCACTGCGGTTACCTCGCTCTGCTGAAGCAGCCAGACCAATGTCGGAAATTCATGGTTGGAGTGACCGATGGTCAGCATCATGCCGGACGTCACCGCCTGCCATTTGGTTCCACTTTGGCGCGCTCAACGACCGCCGCCACCAACTTATAGAGGTAACCCTCAAACTCCTCACTGAGGCTTACCGTCAGGAAAGAATCACCCAGCGAATAACGTCCGATGCCCTGTTCTCGGAACTTCTCTTCGCACACCGGATCGGTCACTTTCAGGGAATAGAAAGATCCGCCGTGTTGAAACTCGGCGCGCACGGTCAACCTCGCGTCAGTGGGCCAAGAGTGATCCACGTTTATCGTCGCGCCATCGACCCGGATGAGCTTGAGTGAGTCCATCACTGTTCCCTCCTGGTCAGCTGGCACTCGGTCGTTACTGCCAGCATACGTGTGATAGCCGTTCCTCCATAACCGTGTGGAGGGTTCCTCCAGGAGACACAGTTCACCCCACCCGACCTGTCCTTCCTTTTGCCATCGGACGCCGGGATCAAGGAGCCAGTTTTCCTGATGGAAGGCGATGGGCTTAGGCTCGATGAGTCGCATGGAAACGATGTCAAGCAGGCACGGTTCGATCCCGTTCGAATATTGCCGCTCAGTCGCGGATACCTCATGACCTGGACGGCCACTGACGGGACGTATCCAGCTATTCGAATTAATTTCGATGCCCGCAACGCACCGCCCACCGTGTTTGCGGGAATTTGCCAAACACACCAATTTTTTGATCGTTGCCACGTTGCCCCCCGAACACGCCGCGCCTGGACGCGTTCATAGTAATGGAGTTGCTCAACTCCGGACAGTGAGCGCTGTGCATCGCGAAGTTGCAGGTCACGATTCTGGTGTGTGCGATGGCCGGCTCAAACTGGTCGCGGGCGGATGACTTCGGCGGAGATCGTCGGTCACCGGAAGGCGTCGCGGTTCGTCAGGACCAGCAGAGCCCTCACCCGGTTCCGGGCGAGCTTGTAGCCGGTGGTCACCGCCGGATCGGCGTCAGGGCCGCTGTCGTCGAGCCCGACGAAATCGCAGGTCGGCGATGGCTCCGAGGCTGGCCGCCCACAGCCTGGCCTGCGACTTGGTTCAGGATGGCTCCGAGAGGCGCGGCGATAGCCCTCTTAACCGTCATCCCTTCGCAGGCGGACGGGCTCAGGCCCGTACCGGCCCCGGCGAGCAGGCGCGGCTGAACGCACAGTGGGTCCGCCAGTGGCCGCCGCCGCGACGACATCTCGTCCACCGTCACCAGCACATGTGGCTTCCACCGCGTAGTGCCAGCCGCAGGTCAGCGCGGCCTCGGCGGTCGCCGCGAAGGACTCACGGTCCTCCTGCTGGATCAAGTCGGCGGGGCGGACGTCGATCAGCCAGATACCCAGGCAACTGATCGCGAGGAAGTCCGGCGTGTGCTTGCGCCAACCAGCAGCCGTACGGAACTTCAGCCGCAGCGGCTGCGAGAGAACTTCGGTCACATCGCCTGCGAAGTCCAGAGCCAGCAGCAGCCCGGCTGCTACCAGGCTTTCGAAACCGTGCAGACGCCCCGTACTGACCATGTACTTCAGCCCGGGACGATGACGCTGATCCCGCCTCCATGTGAAGCCCCGCATCGGCCCCAGCCCGGTGACCGGAGCCGCTGCCAGGTCGGCCACCGGACAGGTCACCTCGCCCCCGGCATAACGCCAGGTCGCCGTCCACTGTCACGTCCAGCCCTCGGCCAGGTCGAGCCTGTCCCGCCCAGCACCGAGCGAGACAGGGACGAGCAGGTCTTCCCACCGGCACGCATGCGACCACAAGGGCCCATGCCCTGCGCCGTCAGCCGCCTTGGCGTGTACGCTGCCGGATCCTTGAATCTCCGCCATTCCCTCAACCAAGCGAAGCCCTGCGTACGGCGTAGGCGATCTTCGGTACTGGTGACAGCAAGACCGCAAACAGCCTCAATGTGACAAGAAGGATGCACTTTCAGTACAGCAATCCTGCTCACGCCGCCTCGGAGTGCAAGGCCGAGGCAGTTGTCAGGTGACAACTGCCGTGCTCAGTCACAACCACCGGACCACCCCCGCGACCCGGCGTCCGTTTCCCGTCCGTCTGCGGTTCCCGCCGAGTCTGCAGCGTGAAGTGGACGGGTCCCGGACGACCCGCGCAGCGGGCAGCCCCACCGGGCATTTCAGGATGGCTGGACCTGGTCGAAGAGTGCGAGGGCTTCGGCGGGGTCCGGGCTCACGAGACGCTCCAGACCGGCCGTCGTGATCTTCGCCCATCTGCCGGCCCGTGCCCACATCTGTTCCTCGAAGGCGCGGACGGCCTCGTCCAGATGTCCAGGACCGGGGGCGGTGGCGATGGACTCGGCGAGTTCGGCGCCTTCCAGCATCGCGAGGTTCGCGCCCGCCCCCAGTGGGGGCATCAGGTGGGCGGCGTCGCCCAGTAGCGTCACCCCGGGGACGTGGGTCCAGGTGTGGGACACGGGCAGGACGTAGAGGGGGCGGTGGACGAAGGCGGTGCCGTGCCGGAGGAGGTCGAGGACGGGAGCGGCCCAGCCTTCGAACAGAGCCAGCAGGCTCGATCGCACGGCCTCGACGTCGGCCGGGTCCAGGTTCGCGTGCCAGTCCAGCGGCGCGCGGAACTGGGCGTACACCTTGACGTGGCCACCGCTGTTGCGCTGGGCGACGAGTCCGCGGTTCACGCCGTAGGCAGCCACGGAACCGTCGCCGATCAACCGGGCGAGGTCGGGGTGGCGGGTGTCGACGCCGTCGAGGGAGGTCTCGACATAGGTGACGCCGGTGTAGTGCGGCGTCACCGATGAGACTGCCGGACGGGTCCGGGACCAGGCGCCGTCCGCGCCGACCACGAGGTCGAACGTCTCCTGTCGCCCGTCCGCGAAATGGACCAGTACGCCATCCCGGGTCCCCGGCACCACCTGCGTCACGCCCCGGCCCCACTGGACGTCGAGCGGGCCGAGCAGCAGGTCACGGAGTTGCCCGCGGTCGATCTCGGGATTGGCCCGGTCATCCGGACGGGGTCGCCAGTCGCGCAGGACGGTCCCGTCCGTGTCCAGGATGCGCATGGCCTGTCCCTCGGGACGGGACAGCGCCCGGAACTCCGCCAGCAGCCCCGCCTTGTCCAGCGCGAGCTGGCCCAGCCCTTCATGCAGGTCCAGCGTGCCGCCCGGGGGGCGGGCGTCGGGGGCGGGATCGCGTTCGAGGACGGTGACGGGGTGGCCGTGGCGGTGCAGGACGCGGGCGAGGGTGAGGCCGGCAGGACCGCTCCCGACCACTGCGATGCGATGTCTCATGTCGATACACTGTATTGAACGCATACGGTGCATCGCAACGGTACGGTGTGAGCATGACTGTCTGGGACCGGCCGGAGCCGCCGACTCAACCCGTGCCGCTCGACCGGGAGCGGATCGTCGCCGCCGCCATCGCGCTGGCCGACGAGGGCGGGCTGGGGGCGGTGTCGGTGCGCAAGGTCGCGGCCCGCCTGGACGCCGGCCCCATGCGGCTGTACAGATACATCTCCACCAAGGAGGAGCTGTTCGACCTCATGGCGGACGAGGTCCAGGCCGAGATCCTCCCCGAGGAACAGCCCGGTGACTGGCGGGAGGCACTGCGCATCCTCGCCCAGCGCACGAGGCAGGCCGCTCTCCGTCACGAATGGCTGGCCGACCTGCTCGGGGGCCGCCCCGCCCTGGGTCCGAACGGCCTCGCCGTCACCGAGGCCACGCTGGCCGCCTTCGACGGTCTCGCCGATGTCGACACCGTCATGCGCGCCGTGGAGACTGTCAGCGCGTACTTCATTGGTGCGATCAGGCGCGAGATCGCGAACCTGCGGGCCGAGCACGCCACGGGCCTGTCCAAGCGCGACTGGCAGCGCGCCCACGGCCCGCACATGACGAAGATACTGGCCACCGGCCGCTTCCCGGCCCTGGCCAAGGCCGTGTACGACGGTACGGACGTGGACGCCGAGACATCCTTCGCAACCGGCCTGGACTGGGTCCTCGACGCCGTGGCCGCCAAACTCACCGGGCCGCCGGGGTGACGCTCAGCTCTGGCCGGGAGCCCCTCACCTCGGATGCCACGCCGGTGTCACGGACGGAGGCTCGATGAGCCAGCGCCCAGGGGCACGAGCAGCGTTGAGGGACAGGGATCGGGTGCGCATGGATGACCGGCTGCACCCGGTCGTGGGCCTGTCCGGGACGACAGCGCGGCTCCCCGCAAGCGGTTGGGGTGCCTCGGTGACCACCTGGCTGGAGGCCGGCGAGCAGATGACTTCCCTGGCGAGCGATGTCCGGGCCTTCCTCACTCAGGAATAGCAAGTGGTAGCCGGCATGCGCATCACCTGGACGCCTGCGGGATCCGGGTGGGCTGACTGCACCCTTGAAGATCACTCACCAGTGCGCCCGGGGAGCTCCTGACCGCGGCCCGGCTCGTCGCGGGTGAGACGGAGGCCCGTGCCCAGTTCGAGGCCGAGCCGACCGCCTACCGGTGGATCTTCTACCGCGAAGGCGTGGACACCTCGACCCGCGTGCCGGAACCGCGTCACGGCAGCGATCACGACAGGAGTTTCAGGCGAGGCCCTCGATGAATTCCGTGAGCGCGGTGCGCAGGATCTCGGGCTGTTCAAGGTGCAGGTCGTGGCCGGTGCCGGGGATGCTCATGGCCTTGGTGGCGGGTCGCTGCCGGAGCATCTCGTCGGCTTCCTGCGCGGGGATGAAGCTGGATTGCGCCAGGACGACCAGGGTGGGGCACGCGACCCGCCCCCACTCGTGCCAGAAGGAACTCTGGGCGTTCTCCGCCAGCGAGCGGACCATCACGTCCCGGTCGAAGCGAGGCCACCATCCGCCCTCGCGTTCCTCCAGCCCGGCCGCCCAGCCTGCGCCGACCGGTCCGCCGCCGAGGAACGCGGCTGCCGCTTCGCGTGAGGGGAACGGGGTCGGCCACGAGTCGAGCCATCCGCCGATGTCCGCGGGGCTGTCCGGGTTCGCACCGCCGGGGCCGGCCTCGACGAGCACGAGCGCGCGGACGAGCCCGGGACGCGCGGCGGCGGTGAGCATGGCCGTGTGCCCGCCCAGCGACTGGCCGACCAGGACGGGCCGCTCCAGCGCCAGTTGATCGACAACGGCGATGACGTCGGCGACGTATGCGGCGCGGGAGACGTCCCGCGGGTAGCGCTCGCTGACGCCGTGCCCACGCTGGTCGACCGCGACGACCCGGTACCGGGAGCTCAAGTGCTGTGCCAGCACGTCCCATTCACCCGCGTGACCGGCCAAGCCGTGCAGCAGCACGATGGGCTTTCCCTGACCGCCCCAGTCCCGGCAGGCAAGCCGGACGCCGTCTTGCACCACTACTTGTTCAGACCATGCCACGTCGGCCCCCCAGGTAATCGGCTGGTCTCGATCATGCCGCAACCGCCTCGGGGCGTTCGAGGAGCCGGCCGCGTTTGAAGCGGACCCCGGCGCGGACGAGGGCGACCAGGCGGGGGGCGTTCGCAGAAGTGCGAAAGGAGGCGCGACCGGGGCCCGGGCCATCGCCATGACAGCTCCGGGCCCGGCCGCCCACCGTTTGACGGCCCGCTCAACGAGGAACCGTTCGTCCTCCCCGCCGCCGCGGGGGTGCTCCACCGGCGTCCGCACCGACCCACCACGCTCCCCACGGCCCTTCTGACCGGACCAGAAAGCCAAACGCCGCAGGCGTACTAGGCTGTGCGCCGGTCGGCCCCAGGCGCAGGGTCCCGGGGGGCGGGGAACAGGATGTCCGTAGAACGTCACATAGCGGGGATGCTCCGGCAGATCGCCCGTCAGCAGGCCGTCGTGGAGATCGCCCCCCAGGGCACCACGCTGAAGGCGGCCGCCCTGGCGCACGTGGCGGAGCAGTACGGCTACACGTACGGCACGGCGTACAGGACCGGGTACAAGAACTCGCTCGTCCAGGTCCGGATGTACCGGGACCCGCGGCCCGACGCGCGCGTCCGCGAGGCGGCCACCATCACCACCCATCCGCAGGCGGGCAACGGCGGGACAGTGCCGGGGCTGGAGCAGGGCTCACTGAAGCCGCTCCCCGAAGCGGCCGGTGCCGTGGCCGTGCTGAAGGACCTCGTCACCTTCGACGTCATGGCCCTGTACGTCGCCGACCGGACCCAGAAGGTGCTGGGCTACCTCGCCTGCGCGGTCCTGACCGTCCTCCTGCTCATCGACAGGTCGCCAGTCGAAGCGGTCGCCTCCGGCGGGGCGGTCGCGCTGCTCTTCACCGTGGCGTTCAAGGTGGGCGCGATCCGCCGCGGGCAGATCGCACAGCGGCTGACGGACGCCGGGTTCCTCGCGGTCCGCGACGAACAGGGCGGCCAGCGGTTCCTGCGCCCGGGGCAGCAATTGCCCGGCCACACCGACCCGTTCGCCGTTTGAGGCCCTGGCCTGCGGCGCAGGCAGGCCTGCGACACCGCTGGGCAGCTGCCGCCGGCCGAACCCGCCCGCTGGCGCGGAGCCTGACGGTGGAGAAGGCCGACTCGATCGGATTCGTGGTCCGCAGGTGGATCCAGCGCCCGGCCGCCCGAACATTGCCCAACTGCCGTGCCCCGCACTACGGTTGTCCCATGACTGCCGGGTCGGCCTTGTGCCGTGAGCGAGTTGGGTGCCCGGCCTCCGAGTGAGGCCCGGGCGGGCCAGGAGTCCGCCCTTCTTTTCTTCTCCTCTCCGCCTCACCACGGGTGCGCGCGTCCGCACTGCGTGGCGGTCTCCCCTGCCCGGAAACGGGGGAAAGGCGTCGGGAGGACCACGGAAGAGGAAGGAATCCAGGCCCACGGACGAAAGCAGCGCATGCCCAACCCCTTCAACCAGCAGATCATCGAAGAGTTCCGTGCCAACGGCGGCCGCGTCGGCGGTCCTTTCGAGGGAGCACGCCTGCTCCTGCTGACCACCACCGGCGCCCGGACCGGCACCCCGCACACGACGCCCGTCGCTTACTACCCCGACGGCGCCGACCGGGTCCTGGTCATCGCCTCGGCCGGCGGCTCGGACCGGCACCCCGACTGGTACCGCAACCTGGTCGCCCACCCCCGCGTCACGGTGGAGAACGGCGTCTTCACGTACGAGGCCGAAGCCCTCGTCCTGGAGGGCGCCGAGCGGGACGACGTCTTCGCGCGCGCCGTCGAGGCCGACCCGGGCTGGGCGGAGTACCAGGCGAAGACGGAACGCGTCATCCCCGTCGTCGCCCTCCGCGAGATCCCCGTGGCCGGCCCGCCGAGCTTCGCGGCGAGTTCCCCCGGCGAGGCCGTGAAGCTGGTCCACCGGGCCTTCCGGCGCGAACTCGGCCTCATCCGGCAGGAGTTCGCCACCTCGGGCACCGCCCTGGGCGCCCAGCTCCGCATCAACTGCCTCACCCTCTGCCAGGGGCTGCACCTTCACCACACCGGTGAGGACACGGCACTGTTCCCGTTCGCCGCCCGCCGCGACCCCGGACTCGCGCCGGCCCTGGACCGCCTGCGCGACGAGCACGAGCGGATCGCCGCTCTCCTCGAAGAGCTGCGCCGGGCCGTCTCCGCCGAGGACGCGGACCCCCGCACCGTGCTCGCCGAGGTGGACCGCCTCACCGGCGAACTCGAAGCGCACCTGGTCTACGAGGAGGAGGTACTGGTCCCCGTCCTGGAGGCCGCGTCGGCGTCCGCTTCCTGATCACGGCCGCCCGGCCGACCGCCCCTGTCCCGGTGAGCCGGAGTGCCGTCTCACCAGGGCAGCGGGCGGGCGTGCACCACGTCCAGCCGCGAGACCGCCCGGGTCAGCACCACGTACAGCCGGTGCAGCCCGCGTGCCTCGGCCTCCGCGATCGCCGCCGGCTCGACGGCCACGACATGGTCGTACTCGAGGCCCTTGGCGAGGGAGGCGGCCAGCACGGTGACCCGGACGCCCAGCTCGCCAGGACCGGCGTACGGGATGCCCGCGGCGTCGAGCGCGTCCCGTACCCGTACGGTCTCCGCGTCGGCGGCGATGACGCCGACGGACCCCTCGTGGGCGAGGGCGTCCCGCACGGCGGCGACCGTCTCCGGGAGCACGTCGACGGCCGCCCGGACCGTCAGCTCCCCGTCCCTGCGCAGCGACCGCGCCCTCGGGACGTCCACCTCCAGCCGTTCGAGGAGCCGGTTGGCGAGCCCGGCCACCGCCTTCGGTACCCGGAAACCGGTGGTCAGCGGCACCACCCGGGCGTCCGGCTTGCCCAGTTGCGCCAGCAGCTCGGGCCAGGTGCGGGCGGCCCAGGGGGTCGTGCCCTGCGCCAGGTCCCCGAGCACCGTCAGCGACCCGAAGGACGCCCGCCGCGCGATCGCCCGGCACTCCATCGGTGACAGGTCCTGCGCCTCGTCGACGACCACGTGGCCGTAGCCCCGCGGGTGTTCGAGGAGGCCCGCGACCTCGTCGAGGAGGACGAGATCCGCGGCCGACCACCGTGCCGATCTGTACGACCTCGGCGCTCTCGCCCACAGGAGCGCCTTCTGCTCGTCCGCGTCGAGGATCCCGTCCGCCGCCGCCGCGAGCGCCCGCGGATCGGTGAGCAGCTCCGCCACGACCTCCTCGGCCCGCACCCGGGGCCAGACCGCGTCGACGTACGCGCTCATCGCCCGGGCCCGGGAGATTGTCTGCACCCAGGCGTCGGTCCGCGGTCCGGCGCGCCGCTCCGCCTGTGCCTGGAGACACCGCACGGCCCGCGTCCGCACCCGCTCCCGTCCGGTCGCGTACGGCGGCTCCTCGGCCCGTACGCCCGCCACGATCCGTTCGAGGGCGGCGGCCGGGATCCGCCACCGGTAGGAGCCGTCCGGCACGGCCAGGGAGTCGGCACCGCCCGGCGTCACCCGCGCGTACAGGGCGCGGTGCAGCACCCGTGCCATCCGGGCGTCGTGCTTGAGGACCGCGGCCCGTCCGTCGTCCTCGGCGGTGACGGGGTGCCGGGCGATCTCGTCACCGACGGTCGACTGGCGGACCCCCGTCTCGCCGAGGGCCGGCAGCACCTCGGAGATGTACGACAGGAAGGTGCGGTTGGGTCCGAGGATCAGCAGGCCGCCGCGCCGGACGCGCTGCGGGCAGGTGTAGAGGAGGTACGCGGCGCGGTGCAGCCCGACCGCCGTCTTGCCGGTGCCGGGCGCGCCCTGCACGCACACCGAGACCGTCGGGTCGCCCCGGACGAGGTCGTCCTGTTCGGCCTGGATGGTCGCGGCGATGTCCCGCATGGGCCCGACACGGGGACGTTCGATCTCGTCGGCGAGGATGGCGCTGCCCTGCCCGGGCGCCCCGGGTGCGCCGTGACCGTCCGGGCCGCCGCCCGTCAGGGGCTCGTCCTCCAGGCCGGTGAGATCGGCCGAGTCCCCGCGGCTGCCGGGCGCCCAGCCGAACCGCCGGCGCACGGCGACGCCCTGCGGATCGCGGGCGCTCGCCTGGTAGAAGGCGCGCGAGACGGGGGCGCGCCAGTCGACGACGAGCGGTGGGGCGGAGGGCCGCTCGGTGATCCGGAGCCGGCCGATGTGGTAGCTCGCCCCGGCGTGCTCGCCCCCGCCGGCGTCGAAGTCGAGCCGCCCGAAGAACAGCGGGCCCTCGGGAAGCTCGCGCAGTTCCTTGGCACGGCTGCGGAACCGGTGTCCGAGGACTTCGGCGTCGGCGCCGGACGCGGACACGTCCTCGCCGGTGACGACCTGTTCCCGGGCTCCCTCGACCATGGCGGCGAGAGCGGCGCGGCAGGTCTCGTGGTGGGCGCGTTCACGGGTGAGGGCACGGACGGGGCCGGGGGACTGGTCGGGTGACGTCATTCCATCGAGCGTAGCGCATAACTTTACTCGGTCACATATTTGTCTCGGTTGCCATCAGGGCCCGCTCCAGTCGGCCGAAGGCCCGCTCGGCGGCGGCGACGGCTTCGCCGCGGACCTCCGCGGCCTCTTCCCCTGCCGCCATCCGCCGCCAGTTCTCCAGGGCGAGGACGCGCTGCACGGCGATGGTCTGCCCGGCGGCGAGCCGGGCGTCGAGGTCGCCGCCGAGCGCCTCCGCGAGCGCCGACTCCGAGCGCTCCAGGTACGCGTGCAGGCGTCCCGCGAGCGACGGCGTCCCGTAGAGCAGCCGGTGGAAGGCGAGGACGCGGGGGTCGTCGTTGAGCCCGGTGACCGGATCGAACCGTTCGAGGCCCGCGACGAAGTGCTTCCGCAGCGCCCCGGTCGCGGACTCCCCCGCCGGACGCCCGGCGACCACCCGCGCCGCCTCGTCCTCGTGGTCGGCGAACCGGTGGAGGACGAGGTCCTCCTTGGCCGGGAAGTACCGGAAGAGGGTCGGCTTGGAGATCTCCGCGGCGGCGGCCACCTCGGCGACGGACACCTCGTCGAACCCCCTGTCCAGGAAGAGCCCGATCGCGATGTCGGAGACAGCCTGGTACATCCGCCGCTTCTTGCGCTCGCGCAGCCCCGTTTCAGCCATGCCCAGAGCCTACGCACCCCGGCCGCCCCGGCACCCTTGACCTCAAGCGCGCTTGAGGCCGAACACTGCCGTGCGTCCGCACCGATCCGCGGTAGCGCCGGTCCACGAGGAGAGCACGATGCTGGCAGCACAGGTGACGACGTTCGGCGGCCCGGAGGTCCTGGTGCCCGGGGAGGTTCCCGACCCGGTCCCGGGCCCGGGCGAGGTGGTGATCGACGTCGCCTACGTGGACACGATCTTCGTGGAGACCCAGATCAGGGGCGGCTGGGGCCGCGAGTTCTTCCCGGTGACCCCGCCGTACGTGCCGGGTGGCGGGGTGGCCGGGGTGGTGGGCGCCGTGGGCCCCGGGGTGCCCGGGCACTGGCTGGGCCGACGGGTGACCGCCTTCGTGACGGGCAGCTACGCGGAGCGTGCCGTTGCTCCGGTCCCCGCCCTGGTCTGCGTCCCGGACGGCATCGGCCTCCGTACGGCTGCCGCCCTGGTTCACGACGGCGTGACCGCGGCCGGCCTGATGGAACTGACGAAGGTCCGGGCCACCGACCGCGTCCTGGTCCTGGGCGCCTCCGGAGGCATGGGCACGCTCCTCGTCCAGCTGGCCCACGCCCGGGACGCCCGCGTGGTGGCCCTCGCCCGGGGCGCCGGAAAGCTCGCCCTGGTACGGGAACTGGGAGCCGACGCGGCCGTCGACGCCACGCTCCCCGACTGGCCGGCGGCAGCCGCCGCGGCCCTCGGCGGTGACGACCGCGCCGCCGACGTGGTCCTCGACGGCGTCGGCGGACAGCTCGGCGCGGCCGCCTTCACGGTGACGGCGGACGGCGGCCGCTTCTCGGCCCACGGCGCCCCCACCGGCGGCTTCGCCCCGGTCGACCGGGAGGAGGCGGCCCGCCGCGGCATCACCCTCCTCGGCATCGGCGACCTCCGGTTCGACACCGCCGCCCGGACCCGCCTCGCGACCAGCGCCCTCACCGAGGCGGCGGCGGGCCGCCTGCGCCCCGTGATCGGCGGGACGTTCCCTCTGAACCGGGCGGCCGACGCCCACGCGGCCGTCGAGAGCCGGGAACTGGTGGGCAAGGTCGTCCTGCAGGTGTGAAGGAACGAGGGGACACGGCCTACCCCCGCACCGCCGCCAGCACCGGCTCCAGGGAGTTCACCGTCACCTCCGCGCCCGCCTCCCGCAGGGACTTCTCCCTGGCCTCGTTGCGGGCGTAGCCGAGGAAGGGGACACCCGCCTGCCCGGCCGCCAGGAAGTCGGACGGGGTGTCGCCGATCATCAGGGCGGCGGCGGGGTCGGCCCCCAGTGCGGCGAGGGCCCGGGGGAGGCAGCGCGGGTCGGGCTCGAGGAGGTGCGGCTCCTGGGTCCGGCCGTAGATGTGGGGGTCGAAGCAGGCGAGCAGCCCGCGCGATTCGAGGTACGTGCGGACCACGCGCGGGGAGTTGCTGTCCGTGGCGACGGCGAGCCGCGCGCCCACCGCGGTCCACGTGCGGACCAGCGGATCCGCGTACGGCGTGGGCATCGCCGAGGACACGGCGCGCAGTTCCTCCCGCGTGAGCCGCTCCTCCAGCTCCGCGACGAGGCCGTCACCGGGGCCGCGGCGGCCGACCGCGCGCAGGAGTTCGTGCGGGTCCGGGGACTCGCGCTCCGGCTCCGTCAGCAGACCGCGCGGGCCGCGTCCCTCCAGCCACCTCACGAGGCCGCCGGCGACCCGTTCCGCCTCGTGGACGGTGAAGAGCGTGCAGAGCGGCCCGTCGAAGCCGAGCAGCACGAAGCGTGCCCGGCCGGTCAGCTCCCGCAGGACCCGCGTCTCTTCCGTCACCTGGACAGTCCGCTTCGACGCGTCAGAAGTCACCAGGAGAGTGTCAGGCCCTTCGCGATGGTTGCCCAGAGGGCGTCGGACCACTTCCGCGATTCCTCCACGACGGCGTCCCGCTTCTCGGCGACTGCCCGTGGACGGGCCCAAGGCGGGGCTCGGGTCAGGCAGGAGCGATCAGGCGGGACCTCCAAGTGGATTCAGTGCCAATGGCGTTGGTCACCGGCTCGGCGCGATCTCAGAAGACGTCCGGGCACCACGGCCGCCTGGAGGTGCGCAGCAGCGCGTCGGCGACGGAGGCGGCGCCCGCCCGTTCCTCCCGCACCCGGCCGAGCGCCGCGAGCCGCACCGCCGACTCGTCACCCAGCCACAGGGACGCCAACTCGCCCGCACCGAGCGTGAGTTCCGCGTCCCGCCCGGTCGGGACACAGGACGCGCCGTCCGGCGCCGCGTCGAGCAGGTACCGTCCGGCCGACAGCCCGTCCCGGTCGGTGACCTCCAGGACCAGCGACCCGGTCCCCTCGTACGTACGCGCCTCCAGGGCCCGTACGACATCCAGGATCCGCACCCACAGCCAGTCGGCCTGCGTGGTGATGCGGGCGGCGCGGGGGTCGGGCAGGAGGTGCGGCAGCAGGTCGTCCGGAGCCCGCCAGCCCGACTTCACGCGGGCGATCCAGTCGACCGAGCAGAGGTACTGCCACAGGGCCCGCTCCGCGGCCGGGGTCACCGCGATCAGCCAGTTCACCGACGCCGTGTTGAGCGGCTGCTTCGCGTCGCCCCAGTTGTCGTCCGACGCGTAGGAGACCAGGCCCTCGATCTCACCGGCCGCCGAGCGGTAGAGGGCGTAGAAGGGCTCGGTCCACGCCGCGTGGTCCAGGACCAGCGCGCCGGTGTTCACCTGCCACCAGCGCTCGTCCCGGCTGACGGCACCGGGCTGGACGCGCCGGAGCCGGTCGTGCAGCTCGGGCCCGCTCTTGCGTACGTCCTCGGCGTCCACCAGGTCGATGCGGCCGCCGTCGGCCGGGCCCGACCAGCGGGGGTCGAGGCCCGTCCGCGGCACGTCGACCGTCCACTCGGCGGCGGTGGTCGCGGCACCGAAGCCGTACCGCCCGTAGATCCGGTACTCGGCGGCGATCAGCGTCGCCACCACGTCGCCGCGCTCCTTCGCCGCCGCGAGGTCCCGGGCCATCATGCGGGTGAGCAGTCCCCGGCGGCGGTGCGTGGCGGTCACGGTCACGTTCGAGATGGCGTCGGCGGGTACGGGGGCGCCGCCGACCGCCGTGAGCTCCTGCGGGAACGACCGGAACGTCGCCACGCACCGGGAACCGTCGAAGGCGCCCAGGGTCCGCTCCGGGACGATGTACGAAGACCGGTCGGCGACCTCCTGCTCCGACACGGCCGGTGACCGGAGGAAGCCGGTGTTCAGGGCGCGGAGCCAGTCGGGGATCTCGGCCTCGGTGATCGCTCGTACGTCGGTGTCGTCACGATGGCTCATGAGGTCACGCTAGGTCCCTGGCGGGGCGCATGTCGCCAGGTTTTCGCCCCCTCCGCCCTGCCCGACCGCCCTGTCCCGCGGGTGCTCCGCGCGCGGTGCCCGCCCGCGTCGTGCCGATGCCTCCGGCGCTCAGAACGCCGGGCGGATCTCCCCGACCTCGCGGCCGGCGCCCAGCAGGGGCGCGTGCCCGACGCGGGACAGCACCGGGGCGTCCACGCCGAGGAGGGCGAGGGCGCGGGCCAGGACGGGGCCGAGCGCCCGGGCCGACCCGTCGTCGATCTTGAAGGCGAGGGCGCGGCCGTCGGGCAGGGCGACCGCCTGGACGGCCTCGGCGCCCATCTTCGACAGCGCGCCGGGCACCTCCCGCATGAGCCAGGTGTCGGGACGGCGGGTACCGGCGACGTACTCGGGGTGGGCGCGCATCGCGTCGGCGACCCGGCGCTCGGCGGTGCCGGGCGCGGCCAGCACGAAGGAGCGGAAGGCGCGGGCCAGACCGGTCAGCGTGATCGCCATCAGCGGGGCGCCGCAGCCGTCCGTGCCGACCGCGGCCACCTGCTCGCCGGCCGCGTCCTCCACCACGGAGTGGATCAGCCGCTGGAGGGGATGGCCCGGGTCCAGGTAGGAGTCCAGCGGCCAGTCGCGCAGGCGGCAGACGGCGAGCATGGCGGCGTGCTTGCCGGAGCAGTTCATGGTCACCCGGTCCCGGACCGCGCCTGCGGCCAGGTACGTCTCGGCCTCGACGGGGTCCAGCGGCAGGTCCGCGGGGCACTGCAACTGCTCCGGGGTGAGTCCGTGCTCGGTCAGCATCTTCTGGACGAGGTCACGGTGGAAGGGCTCGCCGGAGTGGCTGGCGGCGGCCAGTGCGAGGCGCTCGCCCGCGAGGTCGAGGCCCGCCCGCAGGACACCGGCCGCCTGCATCGGCTTGTTGGAGGACCGGGGGAAGACGGGGGCACTCACGTCTCCCAGGGCCAGGTCCACCGATCCGTCCGCGGCCAGCAGCACCAGGCTGCCCCGGTGGCGGCCCTCGACGAAGCCGGAACGGACGATCTCGGCCAGGACGGGGGGTATGGCGGGGACGGACATGGGCGCGGACCTTCCGGGGCGGGACCCGCCCCGGCGACGGCGGGCGCGCTCCGCGGACACCCGGTCGGGGCACCGGGGTCACTCCGGCCGGGACGCCCGGGATCACCGGGCCACCGCGTCACATGAGCAGGTCGTCTACTTGTGCTTCTCCCTCACGGTACCTGCGGGCGATCTCCGCGCTGCAATCGTCGGCTGTGCGCTGGAGCCGCTGGCGCCGCCGGGAGACCTGCTGCTCGTAGCGCACCAGCCGGCCCATCCCGTCGTTCAGCTCGTCGTCCGTCCGGGCCTCGAGGTCCGACAGCTCGACCTCGGACAGCATGTCCGCGGCCAGCCGCCGGTACTCCTCGCCGCGCGGGGTGCCGACCGTCACGTGCCGGGCCGACGAGCGGTGCCGGGCGGGCGCGTCCGTGAGGATCTCGGGGAGCCGGTCCATGAGCGAGGGCACCGCGACGAGCCCGGCCGGCGCCGGCAGGCCCCCGCGGCGGGCGAGCTCGGCCCGCAGGATGTCGATACGGCCCTGGAGCAGCCGCCGCACATAGCTGAGGTCGGCCTCGTCCCGCTGGGCGTCCCGGCGCAGCGTGCGCAGCTCGGGCAGGCCCAGCAAGGCGAGTTCCGGCTCGGGCGGGTCCACGGCCAGCGGGCTGTCGGTGCGCTGCACGGGCGGCCGGAGCGGGGCGCCCGTGCCGTCGCTGCTCCCGCGCGGGCTGTTACGGGTCAATGACACGGTCCCGGGCGGGCGCCCGGTACTGCTCGGTGTGCTCATGTGCCTCTGCCGTCCCCTCGACCGGTGCGGTCCACCGCGTATGAGCTTCGCGGTACCTGCATGGTGCCACCCCCGGAGCCCGCTATGTGACCGAGTGCCCCCGAACGGCCCCGGATGGGGGGTTCGAACCCCCCGTAAATCACGCGAAGGGCCCGCACGGCATGATGGTCCGCATGCGTGCGGTGGTGCAGAGAGTGGACGGCGCGAGCGTCGTCGTGGACGGGGCGGACGGCCCGGAGACGGTCGGCGGGATCAGCGGCGAGGGGCTGTGCGTCCTGGTGGGCGTCACCCACGACGACACCAAGGAGAAGGCGGCCCGACTGGCCCGCAAGCTCTGGTCGGTCCGGATGCTCAGCGAGGAGCGTTCCTGCTCGGACATCGACGCGCCGCTGCTGGTCGTCAGCCAGTTCACGCTCTACGGCGACGCCCGCAAGGGCCGGCGCCCCACCTGGAACGCGGCCGCGCCCGGTGAGGTCGCCGAGCCCCTGGTCGACGAGGTGGTCGCCCAGCTGCGGTCGCTGGGCGCCACGGTGGCGACGGGCCGGTTCGGCGCGTCGATGCGGGTCTCGCTGACGAACGACGGCCCGTTCACGGTCCTGCTGGAGATGTGACGCCCACGGCCCGCGCCCCGGACTCCTACGGTTCGACGACGACTTCCTGGGCCGCCGCCGTCGTGTCGGCGAGGAGCCGCGCGCCCGGCGGAACGTTCCGCTTCACCAGGGCCAGCGCGATGGGGCCCAGTTCGTAGTGGCGTACGGACGTCGTCACGAAGCCGATCTTGCGGCCGTCGGGACCCTCGTCCGCGATGCGCAGTTCCGTGCCGTGCGGCGGCAGGTGGACCTCGCTGCCGTCCAGGTGCAGGAAGACCAGCCGGCGCGGGGGCTTGCCCAGGTTGTGGACGCGGGCGACCGTCTCCTGGCCGCGGTAGCAGCCCTTCTGGAGGTGGACGGCGCTGCCGATCCAGCCCAGTTCGTGCGGGATGGTGCGGTGGTCGGTCTCGAAGCCGAGCCGCGGGCGGTGGTGTTCGACGCGCAGCGCCTCGTACGCCAGCAGCCCGACCGCCGGTCCGTGGCCGCCGGTGTCCGCAGCGAACGCCTCCAGCCCGGCGCGCGGCAGGAAGAGGTCGCGCCCGTGCGGGGTCTCGCGGACGACGACGCCCTGCGGGACCTCGGCGATGGAACCGGCCGGCAGGTGCACGACCGCGATCTCGCCCGTCCGGTCGGTGACGTCGACGCGGTAGAAGAACTTCATGGACTCCAGGTACGCGATCAGCGCGTCCTGGGTGCCGGGCTCGGTGTGCATCCACACCGTCTCGCCGTCGTCGACGAGGTACAGCGCGTGTTCGATGTGGCCGTTGGCGGAGAGGATCAGCGCCTCGGTGGCACGGCCGGCGGGGAGGTCGCTGACGTGCTGGGTGAGCAGCAGGTGCAGCCAGCTCAGCCGGTCCGCGCCGGAGACGGCGACGACGCCGCGGTGCGAGAGGTCGACGAAGCCGGTGCCGTCGGCGAGGGTCCGCTGCTCGCGGAACAGGTCGCCGTAGTGGGCTGCGACACCTTCGTCCACACCCTCGGCGGGCACGGCGCCGGGCAGGGACAGCAGGGGGCTCTTCATACGCCTAACCCTACGACTCGGTAGTTGAAGTCTTGAGCGTGCAGCTCTGGCAGCGCCCGAAGATCGCGAAGTGCTTCAGATCCGTGTCGAAGCCGAAGGTGTCCCGCAGCTTGGCGGTGAACTCGGCGGCCACCTCGACGTCGGCCTCGATGACGTTCGTGCAGTCCCGGCAGACCAGGTGGATGTGGTGGTGCCGGTCGGCCAGGTGGTACGTCGGGGCACCGTGCCCGAGATGGGCGTGACTGACCAGACCGAGCTCCTCCAGGAGCTCCAGCGTCCGGTAGACGGTGGAAATGTTGACCCCCGACGCCGTCTTCCTCACCTCGATGAGGATGTCGTCGGGGGTCGCGTGCTCCAGGGTGTCCACGGCTTCGAGGACAAGCTGGCGCTGCGGCGTCAGCCGGTAGCCGCGCTGCCTCAGGTCGCTCTTCCAGTCGGTGCTCACCACACCGGAAGTGTATGGCCACCCGGCCGGAGCCGCCGGGGACTCGATCGGCCTACTTGAAGAAG
The DNA here is from genome assembly GCF_056387915.1 of Streptomyces sp. GLSS-08. Classification (NCBI taxonomy): domain Bacteria; kingdom Bacillati; phylum Actinomycetota; class Actinomycetes; order Kitasatosporales; family Streptomycetaceae; genus Streptomyces; species Streptomyces sp. GLSS-08. Next base: position 58,409 of record NZ_JBWJAQ010000016.1, on the reverse strand, counting down.
GCGATCCCGTCGTCCGGCATGTCGTCCGGCAGGGCCTTGGCCCAGCGCTCGACGTCCTCCGGGGTGACGACCTTCTTGAGGTGCGCCGACAGGTAGGGGCGCAGCTCGACCTCGGGGGTCTGCTTCTCGCCGACCCACATCAGGTCGCTCTTCACGTAGCCGTACAGGCGCTTGCCGCCGGTGTACGGGCCGGAGGCCGCCGTGCGGGCCACGGCGTCGGTGACCAGGTCGATCTGCGGCTTCTTGGCGGCCAGCTCGCCGTACCAGATCTCGACGACGCCGTCGTCGCGGGTCATGACGACCTCGACCTTGCGGTTGCCGTCGATCCGCCAGAAGCCGGACTCGGTCTCCAGCGGCCTGACCTTGTTCCCGTCGGTGTCGAGGACCCAGGTGCGGGAGTGGTACTCCAGGAAGTCCCGGCCGTCGTGGCTGAAGGAGACCTCCTGCCCGAAGTTGCACTTCTCGGAACCGGGGAAGTCGTGGACGCCCGCGCCGGCCCAGCTGCCGAGCAGGAAGGCGAGCGGGACGAGGTCCTTGTGGAGGTCGGACGGGATCTCGATCATGAGCAGCTTTTCGTCGGGGGCGTCGGGGACGTCGCGGAGGTCAGGGACGACGCGGGGTCAGCGCTGGCCCTGGTACAGCTTCTTCACGGTCAGTCCGGCGAAGGCGAGGACGCCGACGCAGACCAGGACCAGCAGGGCTTCGAAGAATGCCTCAAGCACGGGGTGCTCCTCGATTGAGCGGGGTGGAAGTACAAGAGCCGGATCCCAGCTTAGTGGGCGGGGGCCCGGCTCTCTCTGTGAGGTCGCCCTCGGGGGGCCGCCCGAGCAGCCGGCTCTGCGGGGTCACCGTCCGCTGATGTCCTCGATGCGTTGATCAGGACGCGGACTACCATGCGGCCATGGCGAAGAAGCTCGTGATCAAGGTGACCGCGGGGGCCGATGCCCCCGAGCGCTGCTCGCAGGCGTTCACCGTCGCGGCGGTGGCGGTGGCCAGCGGTGTCGACGTCTCCCTCTGGCTGACCGGGGAGTCCGCGTGGTTCGCGCTGCCGGGCCGGGCGGCGGAGTTCGAGCTACCGCACGCGGCGCCGCTGCCCGAGCTGATCCACTCGATCATGGCGGCCGGCCGCATCACCCTGTGCACCCAGTGCGCGGCCCGCCGGGACATCACGGAGAAGGACGTCCTCCAGGGCGTCCGCATCGCGGGCGCCCAGGTGTTCGTGCAGGAGGCGATGGCCGACGGGACGCAGGCGCTCGTCTACTGAGACATCCCCGGGGAACGGCGCCCACTGCTGAGACGCGCCCGAGGGACGGCTCCCACTGCTGGGACCTGAGACGCCCCCGGGGAGCGGCGCGTCGGCGCGGACGGATGCCGGGCCGGGCAGCGCGGTCGCCGCCGCTACTGCGGCCGGCGCCTCTTCCCGTCCAGCTCGTCCCACCACTCGTCGGACTTCGGGTCCCCCGAGGGGTCGTCCCACCACCGGTCCTCGGGCCCGCGCCGGTTGGCCACCATCGCGGCCACCGGCGGGATCACCATCGCCACCACACACATCCCGACGGCCGCGGGGACCGACCAGATCCGCACGACCCCCCAGGCCAGGACGAAGAGGCCGATGCACGTCGCCATGAGGGCGAAGTAGGCGTGCCGCCGTCGCGCGTACATACCTCCAGCGTAGGCCGCGGACAGCCGAAGGGCCGCGCCCCGAGCGTCCAACCCTGGGGTGCGGCCCTGCGGCCGTTCGGGTGCCGGCGTCAGACGGCGATCGCGACCTCGGCGAGGCCGCCCGTCTGCGCGACGACCGTACGGTCCGCGGTGCCACCGGGGACCAGGGCCCGGACGGTCCAGGTGCCCTCGGCCGCGTAGAAGCGGAACTGTCCGGTCGCCGAGGTCGGAACCTCGGCGGTGAACTCACCCGTCGAGTCCAGCAGACGGACGTAACCCGTGACGGGCTCGCCGTCGCGCGTCACCTGACCCTGGATGGTGGTCTCACCGGGCTTGATCGTCGACGCGTCGGGGCCGCCGGCCTTCGCTCCACACATAAGTTCTGTCCTTCGGGTGATGAGGGGTCGCGGAGGCCGCGGATTACTTGTTGGCGCCGAGCTCGATCGGCACACCGACGAGGGAGCCGTACTCGGTCCAGGAGCCGTCGTAGTTCTTGACGTTCTCGACGCCGAGCAGCTCGTGCAGCACGAACCAGGTCAGCGCGGAACGCTCACCGATGCGGCAGTACGCGATGGTGTCCTTGGCGAGGTCGACCTGCTCGGCGGCGTAGAGCTCCTTGAGCTCCTCGTCCGACTTGAAGGTGCCGTCGTCGTTGGCGTTCTTCGACCACGGGATGTTGCGGGCGCTCGGGACGTGGCCCGGGCGCTGCGACTGCTCCTGCGGGAGGTGGGCCGGGGCGAGCAGCTTGCCGGAGAACTCGTCGGGCGACCGCACGTCGACCAGGTTCTGCGAGCCGATCGCGGCGACGACGTCGTCACGGAAGGCGCGGATCGCCGTGTTCTGCGGCTTGGCCGTGTACTCGGTCCTCGGGCGTGCCGGGACCTCGGCGACCAGGTCGCGGGAGTCGAGCTCCCACTTCTTGCGGCCGCCGTCGAGGAGCTTCACGTTCTCGTGGCCGTAGAGCTTGAAGTACCAGTAGGCGTACGAGGCGAACCAGTTGTTGTTGCCGCCGTAGAGGACCACCAGCGTGTCGTTGGCGATGCCCTTCTCCGACAGGAGCTTCTCGAAGCCCTCCTGGTCGACGAAGTCACGGCGGACCGGGTCCTGGAGGTCCTTGGTCCAGTCGATCCGGATCGCGTTGCGGATGTGGTTCTTCTCGTACGCGGACGTGTCCTCGTCGACCTCGACGACGGCCACGTTCGGGTCGTCCAGGTGCTCCTGGACCCAGTCGGCGTCTACCAGGACGTCGCTGCGGCTCATGCTCGTTCTCCTCCGGGGCAGGTGCGGCGGGGCTGTGCGGTGTAGAGGGGGTGCGCGGTACACGGTCACGACAGCGGTGGCGTACGCGGCGCACGCGTGGCCCTGACGGGGATGGTCCACGGGCCGGGAACGCGGAAGTACGCGGGCTTCCGCTCAGAAGGTGCGACAGAGCATGGCGGCGACGCGGCACAGGTCTACTGCCCGCCGCTTCGTGAGATCCGCCTGTCGCTTCATGACAGCGATCGTAGGGACGGACAGGCGCGGATGTCACCGGCGTGTCGCATTTTGAGACGCGATCGTCCGCGATGTGAGAAGCAGGCGCCCGCAGGTGCCACCTCGGCCCGGTTTTCGGGGGCCCCGTCCGCCGTCCCACCCGCCGGACGGACCGGGCGTCTCGCCCTTCGGACATCTGTCCGACCGCTGCCGGGCGTCCTGCCCCCGGGCAGGTCCGCTTCGCCGGTCCGCGGCCCTCAGCCGACCAGCTTGACGTTCGAGCCCTTCACCTTGATGTCGACGCCGTCCTTCGCGGCCTCCACCTTGTCCAGCGCGATGCCGCCGGGAAGTTCGTCGATCTTCTGCTCGAAGTCGGTGATCGTGCGGATCTTGCCCTCGGCGAGCTCGACGCCCAGCTTGGGCAGGCTGTCGGCGTGCACCTTGACGGTGTCGCCCGCCACGCTGGCCGAGCTGAGCACGGAGACCGGCTGGGGCAGCTTGGTGCCGAGGACGGTCGCCTCGACCTTGACCTTGATCTTGCCGTTGCCGCCGTCCGAGAGGCCGACCACCCGGGCGGTGACACCGGGGGCGACCTGGACGGGCTCGGACTTGGCGGCCTTGAGCAGCTCTTCGTAGGAGATGGTGGCGGTGCCGGTGGCGCGGTCCGCCGTCGCGGAGCTGTAGTCGCCGTTGAAGGCGACGCCGTGCATCTCGGCGTTCAGGTCGTCGATGCGGATCGAGTCGGTGGCCGCGGCCGTACCGCCCGTCGAGGCCTGGTAGTTCTTGATGCCGACCTCGACGTCGTCGAGTTCGCCGCCGGCGACCTGGGTGAGGAAGGGGAAGCCCTTGATGGACACGTCGGGGGTGTCGGTCAGGCCCTCACTGCTCTTGATCCGGTCGGCCGCCTCGTCCTCGGCGAAACCGACCGCGACGCGGTCCGCGATCACGAAGAGACCGCCTAGGATCACGACGACGATCAGAAGTATTCGCAGTGCGCGCATGCTCGGTGTTCCCCCACTCGGCGGCCGGCCGACGACCTGGGCGGCCGTCCCCCGTGAGCCTAGCCCCGCGGGACCCGGGACCGGAGGGCCCCACGGGGTTGTCGATCAGCTGTGACGAACATCGGTGCTAGCCGAGCGCCCGGCCCAGGAGGTAGACCGCCGGAGCCGCAGCGGCGAGCGGCAGGGCCACGCCGGCCGTCATGTGGACGAAGCGGGACGGGTAGTCGTAGCCGGCGACCCGGTGGCCGATCAGCGCACAGACACCCGCGCCGAGCCCCAGGAAGGCGCCCTGGGCACCGAAATCCGTCAGTCCGCCCACCGCGACGCCCGCACCCGCTGCCGCCAGCAGCGCCACCACCACGGACGCCGCCGTGGGCAGCGGCAGGGCGCGGGCCAGGACCGCCACGGCGACCGCCGCGGCCCCGACGGTCACCGCGTCCGGCTCGGCGGCGAGGTGTCCGGCCGCGACGATCGCCAGCGCCGCCGAGACCACGGTCGCCGTCAGGCCGTACATCCGGGTGTCCGGATCGGCGTGGCTGCGCAGCTGGAGCACCAGGGTGAGCAGCACCCACACCCCGAGGGTGCCGAGGATCGCGGCGGGCGCGTTCTCCCGCCCCACGGCGAGCATCGCGCCGTCCGCGACCAGCGCCCCGGCGAAGGCCAGCGCGATGCCCTGCCGGGCCGGCCACATGCCGTTCAGCCGGAACCAGCCCGCCGCGGTGACGGCCTGGAGCAGCACCAGGGGGACGGCGAGCGCGTACGGCCCGACCGTCGCGGCCCCGGCGAGCAGCAGCCCGAGCAGGGCCGTGAGGGCCGCGGGCTGCATCCCCGGCTCGATGATGGGTGACCGGCCCTCGGCCCGGGCCCGCTGGGCGTCGGTGATCCGTGGGTTGCCGGTGACGGTCGGCGGACCGTAGCCGGAACCGGCGTCACCGCCACCGCCAGGAACCGCCCCGCCGACGAGCGGCGCCGCCTCGGCGCCGCTCGGCACCGGGTGACCGGAACGGTGACCGGAATCGGCGGAGGCGACGCCGTGACCGGAATCGGAATCGGCGGGCGCGGAACCGTAGCCGGCATCGGCGGGCGCGGCACCGTAGCCGGAACCGGTGGGCACGGCACCGTGTCCGGAACCGGTGGGCACGGCACCGTAGCCGGAACCGGTGGGCGCGGAGCCATGCCCGGGGCCGCCGGGCGCGGAGCCGTAGCCCGGATCCGCGTGGCCGGTGCCGTGACCGGGGTCGGCCGGCGCGTTCCACCGGCCCTCGCCGGAGTCCGCGGCACCGGCCCACTGACCGTCGGACGCGTAGCCGCCGTGCCACCCGGCGTCGGACGCGGAGGCGGTCCACCGGGCGCCGGGGTCGGCGGACCCGTCCCACGGGCCGGCGGGGGCCTCGGGCGGCAGCGGGCCGCCCGCCGTGCCGTACGGGGACGGCTCGGCGTAGCCCTGCGGCGGCAGGTACGCCGTGTCCGCGGCGGAGGCCTGCGGCTGCGCCTGGGTCTCCCAGGTCTGCCCCTCCCACTGCTGCGTGTACTGGTGGGACTGCTGCTGCGCCTCGTCGTACCCCTGCTGCCCGGGCCAGCCGGACTGCGGCCGGTCCGGAGTCTGCGGCCGGTCCTGCCGGTACGGGTCGTACCCGTCGTACGGGGGCTCGTACGGCTCGTGGGGCTGGTTGCTCATGCTCTGGGTCACCCTCCTGCGAACGGCGGGAGCACCTCGACCGTGCCGCCCTCGGCCAGCCGTACCGTCTCATGTCCGCGGGTGCCCACGGGGTCACCGTCGATGAGGAAGGAGCATCGCCGCAGGACCCCGGTGAGTTCGCCGGGGTGCCGCTCGCGTGCCGCGTCGAGCGCCTCGGCGAGCGTCGTCGCCTCGTACGGCTCCTCGGCGACGCCGGCCGCGGCCTTGGCGGCGGCCCAGTACCGCACCGTGCCCTTTGCCATCTGGTCCCTCGATCAGTACTGAAGTCGGTGCCGGCGCCGTCGTGGCGTCGACACCGTCAGGCTAGTGCCCCGGCCGGTGCCGACAACGCCCGTGATCATCGGACCTGGCCCGCGTGCGCCGCGGCCCAGCGCCCGATGCGGGCCAGCAGTTCGTCCCCGGCCGCGTTCTCGGCGTGGCCCATCCCGTGCTCCAGCCACAGTTCGGCGTGGCCCCGGGCCGCCTCCGCCAGCATCCTCGGATGGTCCACCGGGAAGTAGCCGTCCCGGTCGCCGTGCACGATCAGCAGCGGGGTCGGCGCGATCATGGGCACCGACTCGACCGGGGACGGGGGAACCGGGTCCCAGTCGCGGTGGTGGATGCGGGTGCGCAGGCCGTAGCGGCCGACGGCACGGCCCACCGGACGGGTCACCAGCCAGTGCAGGCGCCGCATGGGGGCCGTACCGCGGTAGTACCAGCGGGCCGGGGCGCTCACGGCCACCACGGCGTCGACGCGCGCCTCCGTGCGCCCCTCGTGCTCCGGGGCCTTCGGACCGCCCGCGAGCGCGGCATGGCGCAGCACCACCGAGCCGCCCATCGAGAAGCCGACCGTGGCCACCCGGGTGTGCCCGAGTTCACGTGCCCACGCCACCGCGGCCGCGAGGTCGAGGACCTCCCGGTCGCCGACCGTGGACCGGCCGCCGGAGGCGCCGTGGCCGCGGAAGGAGAAGGTCACGACGGCCGCGTACCGGGCGAAGGCGTCCGCCGCCCGGCGCAGGTGCGGGCGTTCCAGGTCACCCGTGAAACCGTGCGCGACGACGATCACCAGGTCGTCCGACGTACCCCTTCCGGGGGTGTACGCGGCGTCGACGGTGACTCCGTCGGCCGTGCGCAGGAACGTCCGCACCGGGGGGCGGGTGCCTGTCTCACCTGGTGGAATTCTGGAAGATCGGGTCACACGACCTGCCGGACCTGAGCTCATGTGGGCTATTCTGCTGGGCAGAGGACTCGGGCAGTGAAGCCCCCGGGTCCTTTCGCGCTTTCCGGAGCGTTGTATACGAAGCCGGTATACGAAGCGGTCCGGAGCCGGCGCAGTGGACCCCGGGGCGCGGGATCCGCACCGCAGTAAGAAGCAGTGCCGCAACTCCCCCACGGCCTCACGGGCGTGGGAGGTGCCCCATGCAGGGACCGAGGAGGAACCAGACGTTATGGGCGAGCGAACCGTGCACGAACGCAGGACGACCCAGGCAGGTGGGGCCCGATGAGTTCTCTGCTGCTCCTGACCAATGCCCTTCAGCCGTCGACGGAGGTGCTCCCCGCTCTCGGCCTGCTGCTGCACAACGTGCGCGTGGCTCCGGCGGAGGGCCCCGCACTCGTCGACACCCCCGGTGCCGACGTCATCCTCGTCGACGGCCGCCGTGACCTCCCGCAGGTCCGCAGCCTGTGCCAGCTGCTGCGCTCCACCGGGCCCGGCTGTCCGCTCGTCCTCGTCGTGACCGAGGGCGGCCTCGCCGCCGTCACCGCCGACTGGGGCATCGACGACGTGCTGCTCGACACCGCGGGGCCGGCCGAGGTCGAGGCGCGGCTGCGGCTGGCCATGGGCCGCCAGCAGATCGTCAGCGACGACTCCCCCATGGAGATCCGCAACGGCGATCTCTCGGTGGACGAGGCGACGTACAGCGCGAAGCTCAAGGGCCGGGTCCTGGACCTGACCTTCAAGGAGTTCGAACTCCTCAAGTACCTGGCGCAGCACCCCGGCCGCGTCTTCACGCGCGCCCAGCTGCTCCAGGAGGTCTGGGGCTACGACTACTTCGGCGGTACGCGCACGGTCGACGTCCACGTACGGCGGTTGCGCGCGAAGCTCGGCCCGGAGCACGAGTCGCTGATCGGGACCGTCCGGAACGTCGGTTATCGATTCGTTACGCCGGAGAAGGCGGAGCGGGCCGCGGAGAAGGCGGCCCGGGCAAAGCCGGACGAGGCGGACGAGGCGGCACACCCGGACACCGCGGACGCTGCGGAGGCGGCGGCGGAGGCGCAGGAAGCCGCCGTACGGCCTGCCCAGAGGTAGGTCCATCCGCGTAGACTCCGCGCGTGGCCAAGGTGACTCGGGATGACGTGGCGCGACTGGCGGGTACCTCCACCGCCGTCGTGAGCTATGTCATCAACAACGGACCCCGGCCGGTCGCCCCGGCCACGCGCGAGCGTGTCCTCGCCGCGATCAAGGAGCTGGCGTACCGGCCGGACCGGGTCGCCCAGGCCATGGCCTCGCGCAAGACCGAGCTCATAGGCCTGATCGTGCCGGACGCACGCCAGCCGTTCTTCGGGGAGATGGCGCACGCGGTCGAACAGGCCGCCGCCGAGCGCGGGAAGATGGTGCTGGTCGGCAACTCGGACTACATCGCGGAGCGCGAGGTCCACTATCTGCGGGCCTTCCTCGGCATGCGGGTCTCCGGGCTGATCCTCGTGAGCCACGCCCTCAACGACAACGCCGCCGCCGAGATCGAGGCCTGGGACGCCCGCGTGGTCCTGCTGCACGAGCGGCCGGAGGCCATCGACGACGTCGCGGTGGTCACGGACGACACCGGCGGCGCCCAGCTCGCCACCCGCCACCTGCTGGAGCACGGCCACGAGTACGTCGCCTGTCTGGGCGGCACCGCCGAGACGCCCGCCGTGGGAGACCCCGTCTCCGACCACGTCGAGGGCTGGCGGCGGGCGATGCAGGAGGCCGGCATCCCCACCGAGGGCCGCCTCTTCGAGGCCCCTTACAACCGCTACGACGCCTATCAGGTCGGCCTTCGGCTGCTGGCCGGGCCCGACCGCCCGCCGGCCATCTTCTGCTCCACCGACGACCAGGCGATCGGCGTACTGCGCGCCGCGCGTGAGCTGCGCATCGACGTGCCGGGCGAGCTGGCCGTGGCCGGTTTCGACGACGTCAAGGAGGCGGCGCTGACGGATCCGCCGCTGACGACGATCGCGTCCGACCGGTCCGCGATGGCCCGCGCCGCCGTCGACCTCGTCCTCGACGACGGGCTGCGGGTCGCCGGGTCGCGGCGGGAGCGGCTGAAGCAGTTCCCCTCGCGGCTGGTCGTACGGCGCTCCTGCGGCTGCGCGTAGCGGGGACCCGCGGGCCTGTCTCGGCCGTCGCGGATCCCCGGGGGCCCATCGCTAGAACAGCAGGTTGTACTGGTTGAAGCCGGTGCCGAGGCTCACCCGTGAGCCGAACAGGGCGCTGGACGCCTTGTTGGTGCCCGGGTAGAGCCAGAGCGTGCCGCCCGAGTCGCGCGTGACGACGTCCGCGATGCCGTCGCCCGTCATGTCGCCGTTCGCCACGTACGAGGTGAAGTTCCAGCCGGTACGGGCCTGGATCCGCGCCGACCAGGGCGCCTTCTCCTGCTGCGTGCCCCGGTAGAGATACAGGACGCCGGAGCTGTCGCGGACCAGCAGGTCGGCCCGGCCGTCGCCGGACAGGTCGCCGTGGCCGAAGATCTTCACGTTCTTCCAGGCCTTGTCGACGACCTTGACCCGGCCGTAGAACTGGCCGGTGCCCTTGCCCGGGTAGAGGTAGACCGAGCCGTCGGCGTCCACCGCGACGAGGTCGGGGCGGGCGTCGCCGGTCAGGTCGCCGGGCACCGCGTAGGACTTGTAGCCGCCCCACACCGAGCTGATCTGCATCCACGTGTACTCGCCGGACGCGTGGTCGAGGTAGCTGCGGTAGAGCTTGCCGTCGGCCTTGTCGCGGACGATGAGGTCCTGGAACCAGTCGCGGTCCAGGTCGGCCTGGAGACCCCAGCTGACGCCCTGCCAGTCGGCGCCCACGTACGTCCGCCGGCTGAGCGAGGTGCCCTTGCTGTCCTGCTCGAAGAGCCCGCCGGACGGCGTACGGGCCAGCAGGTCGGCGCGGCCGTCGAAGGACTGGTCGGTGTCGTCGATGCGCGGCTGGGCCGCCCAGGTGTACGAGGACACCTTGGTGAAGACCGGGTAGGCGCCCTTGGCGGTGCAGCCCGCGACGCCCCAGGACACGATGCCGACGATCTTGCCACTGACGATCACCGGGCCGCCGGAGTCGCCGTTGCAGGGACTCTCGGTGCCCTCGTCGGTCCCGCTCGCCGGGGTGCCCGCGCAGAACATCGAGCCCTCGGCGAACGCGTCCTCACCGAGGACCGACCGCATCGCGGAGTCGCAGGTGGCGTCGTCGACCAGCGGCAGGGCCGCCCGTCGCAGCTTCGGGGACAGCTGGGCGCCGTCGGCGCCCGAGGTCAGTCCCCAGCCGTAGACCGTGCCGGTCAGGCCGGGCGTGTACCAGGGGGTGTCGTTGGCGGCCGCGAGCCGCATCCACGGCTGCTCCAGCGGGCGGTCGAGGGTGAGGACCGCGATGTCGTTCCGGACGGTCGCCTCGTCGTAGCGCGGGTGGTTCCACTGCTGCCAGACGCCCGCGACGGTGCCGCTGGTGTCGTCGTACAGGTCGGCGGTGCCGGCCAGGACGGCGCCGTTCTTCGCCCAGTCGAGGCCCGCGACGCAGTGGGCGGCGGTGAGGACCTTGTTCGGGGCGACGAGGGTGCCGCCGCAGAAGTAGCCGTCGCCGGTGGCGTCGTCGTAGTAGGCGAGCTGCACCATCCAGGGGGCGCTCGCGATGGTGGTCTGGCTGCCGCCGATGACGAACGGGGTCTTCTTCGCGGCGGCCGTCGCGGGAGTCGCCCGGTCCTCGGCGGCCTCGACCACCCGGTGGCGCAGCTCACGGGCGGAGGCGGCCGGGGCCGGGGCGGCGGAACGGGCGACGTTCGCGTCGGGCAGTCCGGACGGGTCGCCGGCCGCGGCGGCGGGCTGGGCGGCGAGGGCGCCGGCGCAGCTCAGCGCCAGCGCGAGGGCGACCGTGGGCAACGCCGTGACCAGACGTTCGGTACGGCCGCGCAGGGCACGTATCACTCAGGGCTCCTGGGGTGGTGGTGTGTCGTCCCGGGGCCCGTCCGAACCGGTCGGAGCGCGGGCCCCGGGAGGATCCGGGAAGCGTGGCGGAACCCGAGAAGGGCGTACGACGCACCGGCCCGCACTGCGCGCAGCAGTCGGGCGAAACCGCGGAGCCCCCCTCCGGCGCGGTGATCGTAGGCCGCGCGCACCGGCCCGCACACGGGTCGCACAGCCCGCAGACGAGTGTTCGTCCGGCGCCTTCCGTGCCCTCACGTCCGCGCAACCCGGTGTTTGCCGGGCCCGGGCGTCTTCATATCGGGCATACGAGGTTCTGTCGGGCTTCTCAGCGGCCCCTCAGGGAGCTCTCATGATGAGGGGCGAGTCTCGTTCCATGACCGAGAGCTTCCGCCGCAGCGGCGAGTACGAGCACCCCCAGCAGGGCGACCAGTCCGGGTACGTCCAGGGCGACCAGCAGCCCGCGTACCCCCGGCAGCAGCACGCCTCCTCCCCCGTGAACCCCGAGTGGCCGCCCCCGCCGGCGTACGGGCCGGGCACGCCGGTCTCGGTCGCGCCGGGCACCACGGTGTGGCCGGGCACGGGCGGGAACGGTGCCGGCGGCGCGGGAGGCCACGCCGGCCCGGCCGCCGAACCCTTCCACGGCGGGGCCGCCGCGGCTCCCCGCAAGCGCGCCCGGGGCCCGCTGGGCCTGCTCGCGGCGGTGGCGATCGCGGCGGCGGCCGTGGGCGGCGGCACCGCGTACGCCTTCCAGGAGCTGACCGGTCAGGACACCGTGGCCACCGGCACGAGCACGAACGTGGTGCCCGCCGCCAAGAAGGGGACCGTCGCCGGGGTCGCCTCGGCGGTCAGCCCGAGCATCGTGGAGATCAGCGCCACCTCGAACGCCGGCGAGTCCACCGGCTCGGGCGTGATCATCACCGGCGGCGGCGAGATCATCACCAACAACCACGTCATCTCCGGCGCCTCCTCGATCAAGGTGACGACGAACGACGGCAAGTCGTACACCGCGAAGGTCGTCGGCACCGACAGCAAGAAGGACCTCGCGCTGATCAGACTCCAGAACGCGCCGTCCGGTCTGAAGACCGCCACGCTCGGCGACTCCTCCGCCGTCCAGGTCGGCGACGAGGTCGTCGCGATCGGGTCCCCCGAGGGCCTGACCGGCACCGTCACCAGCGGCATCGTCTCCGCGCTCGACCGCGACGTGACCGTCTCCACGGACGAGAGCCAGGGCCGGCAGGAGGGCGGCGGCAGCGGGCAGTGGCCCTTCGAGTACGGCGGCCGGCAGTTCAACGGCGACACCGGCTCGTCCACGACGACGTACAAGGCGCTCCAGACGGACGCCTCGCTGAACCCGGGCAACTCCGGCGGCGCGCTGATCGACATGAACGGCAACATCATCGGCATCAACTCCGCGATGTACTCGGCAGCCTCGGACTCCTCGTCCGGATCGTCGGGCGCGGGCAGCGTCGGCCTCGGCTTCGCCATCCCGGTCGACACCGTCAAGTCCGACCTGGACACCCTGCGCGCCGGCGGCTCGGACAGCTGAGCCGCCCAAAACCGTGCGAGGCTGAAAGTCCCCGCAACCGTCCCACCGCATCCGAGGAACCGAACGCCGATGAGCCCCGCCGAAGGCGACCGTGAACCCCAGCGCATTCTGATCGTCGACGACGAACCGGCGGTGCGCGAAGCACTCCAGCGCAGCCTCGCCTTCGAGGGGTACGGCACCGAGGTCGCCGTCGACGGCGCGGACGCGCTGGAGAAGGCGACCGCCTACCAGCCCGACCTGGTCGTCCTGGACATCCAGATGCCCCGGATGGACGGCCTGACGGCGGCCCGCCGGATGCGCGGCGCCGGCACGACCACGCCGATCCTGATGCTCACCGCCCGCGACACCGTCGGCGACCGGGTCACCGGACTCGACGCGGGCGCCGACGACTACCTGGTCAAGCCCTTCGAACTGGACGAACTCTTCGCCCGCATCCGGGCGTTGCTGCGGCGCAGCTCGTACGCGGCCACCGCGCTCGGCGCCCCCGGGGACGACGCGCTCACGTTCGGCGACCTGCGCATGGACCTGGCGACCCGGGAGGTCACCCGGGGCGGGCGGCAGGTCGAGCTGACCCGCACGGAGTTCACGCTCCTGGAGATGTTCCTCGCCCACCCGCGCCAGGTCCTCACCCGCGAGCAGATCCTGAAGGCGGTCTGGGGCTTCGACTTCGAGCCGAGCTCCAACTCCCTGGACGTGTACGTCATGTACCTGCGGCGCAAGACCGAGGCGGGCGGCGAGCCGCGCCTCGTCCACACGGTGCGGGGCGTGGGGTACGTGCTCCGCTCGGGCGGCGCGGAGTGAGCGGAGCCCTGCGCCGTTTCCGGTCCCTGCCGATCCGGTCCCGGCTGGCCCTGCTGGTCGCGGCGGCGGTGGCGTTCGGGGTGGCGGCGGTTTCGGTGACGTGCTGGTTCATCGTGCGGGGGAAGCTCGACGAGCAGGTGAACGCCTCGCTCGACAACATCGACAACAACCTGCGCGGCACCGACGTGACGGCCCTGATCGCGAGCTGCACGGACACGTCCTCGGGCAGGCTGCGGACGCCGTACTACACGCAGCTGGTCACGGCGAGCGGCAAGACCTGCGTGTTCCCCGACTCCGCCGGCATCGTGAAGGCCACCGGCGAGGACGAGGCCGTGGCCGCGAACCCCGACCCGGACGTGCGCACCCTGCACGACAGCACCGACGCGGACGGCCGTGCCGTGCGGGTGGCGACCCTCCCGGTCATGGTCGGCCCCGGACCCGCGTCGCAGCCCTACCCGGGCGTCGCGCTGATGGTCGGCGTCTCGCTCGAGGACACCCAGAAGACCCTCAAGGACCTGGCCCTCGTCCTCCTCCTCGTCTCCGGCCTCGGAGTCGTGGGTGCCGGGGCCGCCGGACTGGCCGTCGCCCGCGCCGGCCTGCGTCCCGTCGACAAGCTCACTGAAGCCGTGGAGCACGTCGCGCGGACCGAGGACCTCGGCATCCGCATCCCCGTGGAGGAGGACGGCGAGGACGAGATCGCGCGGCTGTCCCGCTCGTTCAACTCGATGACCGCGTCGCTGGCGAACTCCCGCGAGGTGCAGCAGCAGCTGATCGCGGACGCCGGCCACGAGCTGCGCACGCCACTCACCTCGCTCCGTACGAACATCGAACTGCTCGCCCGCAGCGAGGAGACGGGCCGCGCGATCCCCCCGGCGGACCGCAAGGCGCTGCTCGCCTCCGTCACCGCGCAGATGACCGAACTGGCGGCGCTGATCGGTGACCTGCAGACGCTGTCGCGGACGGACTCGGGCCAGTCGGGGGACCGCGTCCAGGTGATCGCGTTGCAGGACACCGTGGACGCGGCACTGCGCCGCGCGAGGCTGCGCGGACCGGAGCTTACGATCTCGGCGGACCTCCACCCCTGGTTCGTCCGGGCGGAGCCGGCCGCGCTGGAGCGGGCGATCGTGAACGTGCTCGACAACGCGGTGAAGTTCAGCCCCGGGGGCGGCACCGTCGAGGTCGTCCTCGACGGGGGTGTCCTCACCGTCCGGGACCACGGCCCCGGCATCCCCGCCGACGAACTCCCGTACGTCTTCGACCGGTTCTGGCGCTCCCCGTCGGCCCGCGCGCTCCCGGGCTCGGGCCTCGGCCTGTCCATCGTGGCCCGCACGGTCCAGCGGTCCGGCGGCGAGGTCTCGCTGACGCCCGCGGAGGGCGGCGGCACCGTCGCGACCGTCCGGCTGCCCGGCGCGCCCACGCCCCCGCCGGAAGCGCCGTAGACCCCAACCGCCTCAGCGGGGAACTGCGTTGCCGTCGGATGCGTCTCTTTGGTACGAATGATCGGCCGAATACGTGTCTGATGAACGTGACTGTCAAAGGCTTTACGGGGGCTGGAATGACAGCTTGGGACATCGATCCCGTCGGCGTGCAGGCCACGCTGACGACGACCGGCGAGGCGGGCGGGGACCTGGAGAAGGCCGCCACCTCGCTGGTGACGAATATGGCGAGCGCGGCGTCCTCGGCGGGGACGGCCGTGCCCGGAGGGCAGTTCCACGGGCCGATGATCGGCCCGGTGCCGGCCGGCACACCGCGCGTACCGGTGGGTCCGGTCGCCGCCGCGCTGAGCCAGTACCTGGAGGAACGGCAGAAGAAGCTGGCGTTCATGGCGCAGCGGACCGCGAACTCGATGCGAGGCGCGGTGGAGGCGACCAACGCGTACAACAAGGGTGACCTGGACATGGCCGCCGACGCCCAGGCGGCGGCGCTCAAGGAACCGAAGATCGACCTTCCGGGCGCTCCCGCGGGCGGTGCCAAGTGAGCGACCAGACCGCACTGAACCCGGACGAGATACCGAAGTTCACCGGCAGCCTGGAGCAGTTGGAGAAGGACGTCTCCGCGCTGGGCAAGGACGCGACCCACCTGTGGGAGGCCGGATCCCACATCGACACCCGCTTCAAGGGGCTCTCCGCCCACTACGAGGCGCCCGAGGCGGACAAGCTGTTCGCCACCACCGCGCCGGTGGCCAAGGCGGGTGACGAACTGCGCACCGAGGTCGGCACGGTCGCCTCCGCGCTCTCCGCCTACGCGACGGAGATCCGTCCCCTCGTCGCCAAGTTCGAGAGCCTGCGCCACGACGCGGCCGCCTTCGCGAGCAGCATCGCGGACGACGACGACTGGCGCGAGGACGCCGACCTCGTCGACGAGAACAACGCCCGGCGCAACGAGGTCAACGCGGCCTGGGCGGCGTTCCAGGCCGCCGAGCGCACCTGCTACGGCAAGATCGTCGCCCTGATCGGCGGCGCCCCGCTCACCCTGAACGACGGGTCCAACAAGGAGGGCATGTACGGCTACCGGGCCGAGGACCTCAACAACGCCCAGGGCCTGCCCTGGGGCGACCCGGTCGAGGAGTCCACGCCCTGGTACCAGATCCACGAGCACCTGTGGGACTTCACCAAGGGCTTCTTCGTCGACGGCGTGTGGGGCACCATCAAGGGCCTCGGCACGCTCGTCGGCTTCGACGGGTGGGACGCGGCGGGCCAGGCCTGGACCGGTCTGGGCAAGCTGCTCACCGGCCTCGTCATCACCGGCATGCCCATCGTCGGCTCCGCCTACTGGCTGGCTCCCGACGACAAGCTGCCGTCGTGGCTGCGCGACTCCCGCACCGCGGTCGTGGAGACCGGCAAGGCCCTGATCGCCTACGACGAGTGGGGCAAGAACCCCTCGCGCGCGGCGGGCGCCGTCACCTTCAACGTCCTCACCACCGTCTTCACCGGCGGTACGGGCACCGCCGCGAAGACCGGCGCCATCGCCAAGGCCATCTCCTTCGCGGGCAAGGCCGGCCGCATCGTGGACCCGATGACGTACGTCGCCAAGGGCATCGGCGCCGGTGTCACCCGGCTCGGCGACGTGATGGCCAGCCTCAAGGCCGTCACCAACGGCACGTACATCAAGCTCGCCGACAGCACGTTCAAGATCACCGACCAGCCGCTCAAGACGGACGTCCTGCCCGCGGGCCTGACGCCCGAGAACACGGTCCGCATGGAGACCCCGAAGGGCGAGGTCGTCTACCTCGACACCAAGACGCTGGTCATGCACAACGCGGACGGCACCGTGCGGGAGTCCCTCGCGGACATCGCGCACGAGGGCACGGCCGGAGAGCGCGTCACCTCCGAGCACGCGGCGCCCGGCACGGGCGGGCGCGAACTCGCGGGCGTCGGCGCGCACACCGCGGACACGGCGGGCACCGTGGGCCGTGGCGGCGACCCCGTCGGCGGCACGGGCGGTCCCCGCGCCACCGGCGGCACCGGTGGCCACCTGCCGGGGGGCCACACCACCGAGACGCTGCCGCCCCGCGGACACGACAGCGGCGGCACGGGCGGACCGGGCGGCCTGGACGATCTCGACAACCTGGGCCACGGCGACGACGCCCTCGACGCCGGCCGGAACGCGGACGACGCCTCCGGTCCCACCGGCGGCGACCACACCCCCGGCGAGCCCGGGGGCGGGCGCCCGGCGGAGACCGGACCACGCGAGATCATGCGGCGCCACGTCGACCTCGCCAACAACGACCCGGCCTGGTTCAAGGAGCACTACCGGTCCAACGGCTACCGCAGGTTCGCGGAACAGGAGGTGTTCGGCCAGCGGCTGCCGGCCCTGGTGCCCGACCCCGCCCATCCCGGCAAGTGGATCGCCAAGAGCGACCTGCCGCCCGCCACTCCGGCGAAGTACCTCGACCCCAACCCCACGGTCGGTTCGCGCGTCGACGTCCCGTCCGGCACACTGCGCCGGCTCGACGAGTGGGCGCACACGCGCCAGCAGGCCATCACGGCCGACAACGCCGCCGAGGCGCACCTCAAGCACGCCGAGGAGGCGTACAAGGCGCACTCCTCACCGGAGTTGGCGGCCGCCCGGGACGCGGCCGAGGCCGCGCACTCGCCGCTGCACGGCGACATGCTGAAGCAGAGCGAGCTGTTCGGCGAGAACGTCGCGGAGACGCACGCGATACCCGAGCACTACCCGAACGCGACCCGCGTGGACGACGGGGCGTTCGGCAACAACCGCTTCGACCAGGTCTACCGGACGTCCGACGGCAAGTACGTCGTCGTCGAGGCCAAGGGCTCGACCAGGGCCGGCCTCGGCGAGCGGACGAGCCACCTGGGCAACCGGGTGCAGCAGGGGACGCGGGAGTACTTCGAAACCATCCTGGCGGAAATGAAGAAGCGGTCCCTGAAAACGCACGACGCGGCGGAGAAGGCCCTGGCCAAGAACCTGGAGAAGGCCCTCAGCGAGGGCAAAGTAGACTACGTGGTCGTCAAGGCGGACGCCGCGCCGGGCGGCAAGTACGCCGGCTATGAAATGAAGCAGTTCGACATCAGCGAACCCAGGAGCCAGTGATGCCCGAGCGCGTCCTTCGCGAAGACATGCCGCCTTCTGGGGATCCGACGGATTTCATCGCCAGCGTAGACCGCGACACGCTCGAAGCCATTGATGATCTCTCCGGCGCTCCGGAGATGTTCGGGCTGACCTTCAGCAGCACCCTGAGCACCGCGGCGCTCCACTGCCTCCACGACCCCACCGCCAACACCTCCGAGACCTGGGAGGCCTGGGTCGCCGCGATGCAGGTCGGCTCCGCCCTGTTCGCGGCGGCCACCACCGACGCCGACTCCGTCGAGTGCTTCATCGCGCACAAGACGCGGACGATCCCCGCCACCGGCCCGAAGCACTTCACCAACGCGGGCGTCTGGATCACGGCGTTCTGGCTGGCGGTCATCTGCCGTGACCAGGACCGGATGACGCAGCTCTCCGACGTGCCGGTCGACGTGCTGCGGGCGTCCGGCGCGGTCTACGACGACTACATCTACGACTGGGTCGACGCGCTGCAGACGTACTGGACGGAACGGCCCGGGCTCGGCGAGAAGTTCTCCGCCGCCTTCCGCGGGACGGATCCGGACGGACTCCGGGTCGCCGACCGCGAGCTGATGCTGAAGATCCTCTACCCTCCGCTCAACCTGTTCCTGCAGTTCCTCAAGCGGGACGCGGAGCAGTTCAACGCCGGGCTCGTCCAGGCGCTGCAACTGCACAAGGAGTACTGGACGAAGGACGAGGACCGGAAGCTGTCCACGGACGGTGCCGTGGCCCTCGGCCCGCTGGCCGTCGCCTGCCTCGCCCTCGATGTCGGCATGCCGATCGAGGTCGAGTCCGAGTACCTCCCGAAGCATCTGCTGCAGCGCAGCTGGCTCGGCGAGTTCCCCACCTGAGAAACACCTGGCGGAGGCGCCGGACCCGACCGGCGGGTCCGGCGCCTGCGCGGCCGACGGCGTGGAAGAGCACGGAGGACGCGGCCGAAGGTGCCGACCGGGGGGCCCGCGATGTGCGGGCCCCCCGGTGCTACCGCTACTTGACGACCGTGATCCGGTCCGCCGCCGGCACCGGGTACGGGGCCGCGGCCGAGGAATTGGCCGTCAGGTACGCCTCGAGCGCCGCCAGGTCGTCGCCGCCGACCCGCACGTTGCCGCCCTTGCCGAGCTCGGTGAAGCCGTCGCCGCCGCCCGCGAGGAAGGAGTTCATCGCGACGCGGTAGGTGGCGGCCGGGTCGACCGGCGCGCCGTTCAGCTCGACGGAGTCCGCCACCAGGCGGGCGGCGCCGGACCTGGTCGTGTCCAGGGTGTAGGTCAGGCCCCTGGAGACCTGGAGGATCTTCGGGGCGCTCTCGTTCGCCCCGCTGACCTGCTGCTGGAGACCGGTGATCAGCTGGGCGCCGGTGAGGTCGACCAGGTTGACGGTGTTGGCGAACGGCTGGACCGTGTACGCCTCTCCGTACGTCACCACGCCGTCGCCCTCACCCGCGCTCGACGCGTAGGTGAGCCCGGCCCGGATGCCGCCCGGGTTCATCAGCGCGACGTCGGCCTCGGGGTCGACGGACTTGGCGTAGGCGAGCTGCGCGTCCGCGATCAGGTCGCCGAGCGGGGACTCCGTGCCGGAGTTGGGGATCTCGCCGGCGATGTAACCGATCGGGCGGGAGGCGACCGGGGCGGCCAGGGTCTTCCACTTGGTGATCAGGCCGGTCAGATCGGCGGCCTTGGCCACGTCACGGGTGACCACGTGGTTCGCGGACTTCACCGCCGTACGCGCGATGTCACCCGTCCAGCGGTCGTAGGTCAGCGTGGTGTCCGTGTAGAGGCGGCCGAAGGACGCGGCCGAGGTGACCATGCGCGGGTTGCCCGCCGGGTCGGGGATCGTGCAGGCGTAGGCCTGGTGGGTGTGGCCGGTGACCAGCGCGTCCACGGCCGGGGTGACGTTCTTCGCGATGTCGGCGATCGGCCCGGAGATGCCGTCGCCGGCGCCGGGGCTGTCGCAGTCGTAGTTGTACGCCGTCGAGGTGGGCACGCCGCCCTCGTGGATCAGCGCGACGATCGACTTCACGCCCTGCTTCCTGAGCACCTTGGCGTACTTGTTGATCGTCTCGACCTCGTCGCCGAACTTCAGGCCCTTGACGCCCTCGGCGGACACGATGTTCGGGGTGCCCTCCAGGGTCACGCCGATGAAGCCGACCTTGACGCCGTTCTTCTTCCAGACCCAGTAGGGCTTGAGGAGCGGCCTGCCGGTCTTCTCCCTGGTGACGTTCGCCGCCAGGTAGGGGAAGTCGGCGCCCTCGAACTCCTGACTGTCGTCGTAACAGCCGTCCTTCGGGTGGCAGCCGCCGTTCTGGAGGCGGGCCAGTTCCGCGGCGCCCTCGTCGAACTCGTGGTTGCCGACGCTCGTCACGTCGAGGTCGAGCTTGTTCAGCGCGTCGATCGTGGGTTCGTCGTGGAAGAGACCGGAGATCAGCGGCGAGGCGCCGACCATGTCGCCCGCGGCGGCCGTGATCGAGTACTTGTTGCCCTTGCGGGCGTCCCGCAGGTGGGTGGCGAGGTACTCGACACCGCCCGCGTCGATGGTCTTGGTGGTGCCGTCCGCGTTCAGGTGCGTGACCCGGCCGGAGGAGCCGGTCGGCGGCTCCAGGTTGCCGTGCAGGTCGTTGAAGGACAGCAGCTGCACGTCCTGGTAACGGCCGCTGCCGTGGTGGTGGCGGGCGGTCGCGGTGTCCTGGCCGGCGCTCGCGGGCAGCGCGGCGGCCAGCGCACCGACGGTGGCGAGGCCTGCGGCGGCGGCGAGCATGCGGCGAGTACTTCTGTGCCGGGGCGTCGGCAGCATGGGTTCCCCCTGTGGGAGCGTGGTACGTCTGTGGCTTGGGCGCAGCCTAGGATCAACGCGCGTAGCGCAACAGGGGGGTTCGGGTTACGGACTGGTTGCCATCGCTTCTCGGTTGCCCGGATCGTCCTCCGCGCGGCGGGTCTCCCGAGCCGGTGGGCGGCCCGGCGGCGCCACGAACGGATCAGCCGCGCCCGGCTCCTTGTCCGGATATCCTCGCGCCGTACCCTCGTATCCATGACCAGCGACGACACCGCACCCGCAGCCTTCTCCCGCTCCATCGAGACCTGCGCGGAGCTCTCCCCCGACCAGGCCCGGGGCGTGCTCGACCTGCTCGCCGAGGCCGCGAAGACCGACGGTCAGCAGGCGGTGTCCGAGCAGGGGCGGCTGCGGCTGAGCGGCGGCGAGCGCGAGGGCGTGAAGCATCTGCTGCTGACGGTGGGCGACACGCTCGTCGGATACGCGCAGTTGGAGGACACCGACCCCGTGGAGGCACCGGCGGCGGAACTGGTCGTGCACCCGTCGCACCGCGGGCGCGGGCACGGGCGCGCGCTGGGTACGGCGCTGCTGGCCGCCTCCGGCAAGCGGCTGCGGGTGTGGGCGCACGGCGCGCACTCGGCCGCCCGGCACCTCGCGCAGGTGCTCGGACTGTCCCTCTTCCGTGAACTGCGCCAGATGCGGCGGCCGTTGACCGGCCTCGACCTGCCCGAGCCGGTGCTGCCCGACGGGGTCACCGTCCGCACCTTCGTGCCGGGCCGGGACGACACGGCCTGGCTCGCGGCGAACGCCGAGGCCTTCGCGCACCACCCCGAGCAGGGCTCCCTCACCCAGCGGGACCTGGACGACCGGACGGCGCAGCCGTGGTTCGACCCGGCAGGGTTCTTCCTCGCCTTCCGCGACGGTGAACTCGCCGGCTTCCACTGGACGAAGGCGCACGCCGAGGAGCGCCTCGGCGAGGTGTACGTCGTCGGGGTGCGCCCCGGCGCGCAGGGCGGCGGCCTCGGCAGGGCCCTGACGACGATCGGACTCCGCCACCTGGCCGCACAGGGCCTGCCGACCGCCATGCTGTACGTCGACGCGGACAACAAGGCGGCGGTGACCGTGTACGAGCGGCTCGGCTTCACGACCTACGAGACGGACCTGATGTACCGCACGGAGTCCTGACCCCGGCCCGGCGAGGAGGGTCACCCCCAACCGGGGCAGCCAGGACTGACTACCTCGCCGGGGCGGCCCGCCGGCGGCCGAACCCGGCCCGCCCGCGCCGGGGTTCCCGCACACAGGTCACCCAGGCGACGGCCCCGGCGGCGAGGAGCAGCGCCCACTGGTGGTGGGCCGCGCTCCAGCGGTCGTCGGCCACCGAGACGAACGGGCTCCACCGGCGCGGTACCAGCAGGGGCGCGGCGATCGCCGTCACCAGGACCGCGACGGCCGCCGCTGTACCGGGCCCGGCCTCGTCCGAGAGGCGTATCCCCGCCGCGGCCGCGGCCAGCGCGAGGACGACGACGGCGGCCGCCTCCAGGCTGACGGCGCCCACCGGCGGGCGCCCCGCGTCCGGCACGAGGGCGAGGGCCGCCGCCCACCAGGCCGCGGCGAGCGGTGCGACGAGCGCGACGCGCAGGCCGGTGCGCAGCGGGCGCCGCGCCGGGACGGCGGCCGTGGTGTGCCGGGCGGGGTCGTCGAGGAGGAACACCAGCCCGAGGGCGCAGGCGAGCATCGCGGCCCGCAGCAGCGTCAGGGACAGCCGCTCGTCGGGCGGCCCGGAGAGCATCCGGGGCACGCCCGCGAGCAGCAGCCCCACTCCCCCGCCCGCCGCCAGTGACCGCCACGGCAGGGTCCGCGACACTGGCCGGACCAGGGCCCGGATCATGCCCCGCACTCGTCGGCTCCCTTGGGCGCCGGCACGTCCAGCAGCTCCGCCGCCCGTGCCGTGGTGGTCTTCGGGGAGACCAGCTCCGCCCAGTGCGCCTTCACCTTGGCGGTGATGCCGTAGCGCGGCTTCCCGAGCAGCTCGCGGACCACGTCGGCCTGCTGGGCGGTCATGCCGAGCGGGTTCGTCGGGGTGAGCGCGATGCCCGAGCCGCTGGTGCGGTCGTCGAGGCGGACGCGCCGGAACGCGGCCATCGGGTCGGACTCGGCGCCCAGCGCGAGCCACATGACCGTCACCACGCGGGCGTCGCAGGCGTCGCCCATGGCGTTCTCGTCGCCCGCCACCAGGACCGAGGCGACGGCGACGGCGAACTCGGGTACCCGGGTGCCGCCCCAGCGCGTGCCGACGGTGACCCGGCCGGGCGTGCGGGACGGCTCCAGCGCGGTGTCGGCGTCCAGGCCGTACCGGGCGTCGAGGCGCTGCCGTACGGTCAGCCGGGTGCCGGCCGCGCCGCCGCCCGCGAGGGACCGCACGCGTTTCACGACCTCGGCCCACTCGGCCGTCCGGCCGGTCCACTCGGGGTAGGCGCAGTACGCGTCCCGGCCGTGGGTGCGGCAGGACTGCACCTTCTCCGGGCTGACGGACGCCTTCTCCCGGGCCGCGATCAGCCCGGCGGGCTCGCCGGACGACTGTCCGGCCACCCCGGCGCCGGTGGCGGCGAGCGCGACGACCGTCACTACGGCGACCAGCCGGGTGCGGCCGCCGGCGGCGAGGACCGCCGCGCAGGCCAGGGCCGCGGCGAGGCCCGCCAGGTACAGGGCGTGCCAGGCGGCCGGGCGGCCCAGCAGGTCGGACGGGAGCGGTTCGGTGCCGGAGTCGGTGACGGCCGGCCACAGCCAGCGCAGCCAGGTGGCGTCGCTCAGACCGGCGGACAGGAGGGTGGCGAGGACCAGTCCGCCGACCACGAGCAGCGGGGCGGCGAACGCGGAGGGGGCCAGGCGGGCGAGCAGCACGCCGAGGACGCCCGCCAGCAGGACCGTCAGCGGGCCCACGGCCAGCTCGGCGGGCGAGCCGTGACCGACCGCGCCGGGCTTCAGCGCCGTGCAGGTGAAGTCGAGGGCGACCACCAGCGCGGTGACCGCGGCGACGGGGACGACGGACAGCGCGTGGGCCGCCGTACGCCGCCACGGCTCCACGAGCAGTACGCCGAAGCTGTGCTCGGTGCCGCGCCGGCGGGAGCGCAGGACGGCGCGGTTGGCGCAGACGAGGACGCCGACGGCGAGGAGCACGGGCCTGTCCTGCGTGGCCCGGTCGGCGTCCTGGAGGGCCGGGAAGTCGTCCATGGGCTCGCGGCCGGACCACAACTGCCAGCAGGTGTAGGCGAGGTAGAGGACGAGCATGGCGAACACCGGTATCTGGAGGAACAGTTCGCGTGCCTCGAACCGGGCCAGCGCGAGCACCGCCGCGGTGCGGGGGTGCCGGCCGTCCCGGGTGGTGGGCGCGGTCCCCGCGGGGGCCGTCTCCGTGACGGTGGCGCTCATGCCGCGACCTCCGCCGGTTCGCCGTCGAGCGTGAGCAAGTAGCCGTCCTCCAGGCTCGGTTCGAGCAGGTCCGCGCCGGGCGGCGGGTCGCCGACGTTGCGGAAGGTGCCGGTGCCCGTACGCCAGCCGGCCTTCGCGTGCGGGGCGCGTTCCGCGCTGCTCCACACCCGGCCCGCCGCGCGTGCGGCCAGTTCGGCGGGGGTGCCCTCGAAGAGGATCCGGCCGCGGGCCATGACGATCACCCGGTGGCAGAGCATCGCCACGTCCTCGGTCTGGTGGGTGGACAGCAGGACCGTCCGCCCCTCCCCCGCCCCGGCGATCAGTTCCCGGAAACGCATGCGCTGTTCGGGGTCGAGGCCGACGGTCGGCTCGTCCAGGACGAGGAAACCGGGGTCGCCGACGAGCGCGGCGGCCAGCGCGACCCGCTGCCGCATCCCGCCGGAGAGCTTCTTGATGCGCCGGGCGCGGACGTCGGACAGGTCGACGGCGTCGAGCACCCGCCGCACCTCGGCGTGCCGGGCGGCGCGGTCCGTCAGTTCCTTCAGGATCGCCACGTAGTCGACGAACTCGAAGGCGGTGAAGTCGGGGTGGAAGCCGGGGGTCTGCGGCAGGTAGCCGAGCGCCCGCCGCGCGTCCTGCCGGCCGGCCGTCGTGCGCGGGTCGTGGCCGAGCACCGTGAAGGAGCCGCGGTCGGCGGGCAGGGCGGTGGCGAGCACCCGCAACAGGGTGGTCTTGCCGGCGCCGTTGGGCCCGAGGAGTCCGGTGACGCCGTCCCCGAGCCGCAGCGACACGTCGTCGAGGGCGGGGGTGCTGCCGTAGCGCACGGTCAGCCCGGCGGCCGACACGGTGGGGGCGGCCCCCGGGGAGGCCGGGAAGGCGGAGGTCATGCGGCGCTCCTGTGGGTCGGGGTGGAGAGGGTGGACGAGTCGAAACGGTCGCGGACGGCGTACAGCAGTCCGGTGGCGAGCAGGGCGACGCCCGCGGCGACGCCCTGGCCGGCCGCGGTGAACGGCGCGAGGACGCCCTCGGTCCTGTGGTCGGCCACCAGCAGCAGCCCGACCCACGCCCCGCCGGTCAGGACGGGCGCGGCGACCGGCCCGAGCCGGGGGGTCAGCGAGAGGGCGAGGGCGGTGAGGGCGAGTGCGGGCAGCAGCCAGGCGACCGCGCGCAGTCCGTACGAGGGCAGCGCGAGCGTGGCCAGGCCGTTGAGCCCGGTCCCGGTGGCCAGCACGGCGACGGTGCGGATCATCAACAGCCGGAATCCGTGGGTCGGGGCGACGACGGTCATCTCGTACGTCGGGTCGAGGGCGGGCCCGTACGACAGCGCGACCCCGGCGAGCGGGAGCAGCGGCGCGAGGGCGAGGAACAGGGTGGGCGACTGCGCGGTGCGCAGCGCGGTCGCCGCCGCGAGGGTCGTCATCAGGACGGCGACGACGGCGACGAGCCAGGCGCGCCGCAGCACGGGGGTGGCGGCGAGCAGCCGTGCCGTGTGGTCGGCGACGCCGGCCCGCACCAGCAGGGATTCCAGGAGTCCGGGCCGCGGGGCGTCGAGTTCGGCGTCCAGGCGGGCCCATCCCGCGTCCAGCGCGGCCGGTCCGACGGCCTCGCCGAGGGCCTCCCGGCATCGCGCGCAGGCGGCGAGGTGGGCGTCGGCGGACCACAGCCGGGGCGCCGTCAGCTCACCTCGGGCGTAGGCCCGCAGGTCCTCCTCCGGCACGTGCCAGGTGGTGTCGTGTCCGCTCATGCCAGCGCCTCCCTCAGCTGCTTGCGGGCGCGTGAGGCCCGTGTCTTGACCGTGCCGGGCGGGATGCCGAGCAGGACGGCCGCCTCCCGGGTCGTGAGTCCGTCGACGACGGTGGCCTGGAGGACCGCCCGCAGTTCGGGCGAGAGCCGGGTCAGCGCGCCGGCCAGGTCGCCGTGCTCGACGCCCGCCAGCACCCGCTCCTCGGCGGAGGCCTCGTCCCGGTGCCGCAGCCGGGCCAGTGCCTGCCGCAGCCGCCCGCGCGCTCCGTCGCCGCGCAGGGTGTCGCTCAGCCGGCGTGAGCCGATGCGCCACAGCCAGCCGGCCGGGTCCCCCTCCTCGCGGTAGCGGGCGGTGCCGCGCCACACGGCGAGGAACGTCTCCTGCACGACGTCGTCGACCACCGCGGCGTCGGCGCAGCGGCCGCGCAGCCGCGCGGTCAGCCACGGCGCGAACCGCCGGTACAGCTCCTCGAAGGCGCGGCGGTCCGCGTCCGCCGCGATGGCCCGCAGCAGCTCCCCGTCGCTTCTCGTATCCCTCACGCCCCATCATCGGACGAGCCCCCCGGATCGGTTCACGACGGATGCGAGGAGTTCTGCCGGGCCTGCCCGCGCACCTCGGGACGCCGTCCGACGTCCGGTCCGCGCACGTGGGGACGTCGCCCCCGCCGGTCGCGCTTGACACCGGGCGCACCCTTGCACCACCCTTTCACTACTCAATTAGTGAAAGGGTGGTTGTCCCCAGTGGTCGAGTACCGCATCGACCGGCGCAGCGGCGTCGCCACCTACATGCAGATCGTCCAGCAGACCAAGCAGGCCCTGCGCCTCGGCCTGCTCGAACCGGGCGACCGGCTCCCCACGGCCCGCGAGGTCGT
This sequence comes from Streptomyces sp. GLSS-08, assembly GCF_056387915.1. Lineage (NCBI taxonomy): Bacteria > Bacillati > Actinomycetota > Actinomycetes > Kitasatosporales > Streptomycetaceae > Streptomyces > Streptomyces sp. GLSS-08. The sequence goes on along the minus strand of NZ_JBWJAQ010000016.1, from coordinate 31,712 downwards.
CGAGGCCACGGCGATCAACCCGAACACCGTCCTCAAGGCCTACCGCGAGCTGGAGCGCGAGGGTCTGGTCGAGGCCCGCCGGGGCCTGGGCACCTTCGTCCGGCGCTCGCTGGGCGCCGCCCCGGCCGACTCGCCGCTGCGAGCCGAGCTGGAGGACTGGGCGGGCCGGGCCCGCGCGGCGGGCCTGGACCGGGAGGACGTGGCGGCGCTCTTCACTTCCGTACTCGAGCAGTTCACGAACACCGAGGAACAACAGCACATGAGCACCGAGGGGGACCCGAGATGACCGACACCGCCATCGAGGCGGCCGGACTGGGCAAGCGGTTCGGGCGCCGGGGAGGGTGGGCCCTGCGGGAGTGCGCGCTGCGGCTGCCCGCCGGACGCGTCTGCGCCGTCGTCGGCCCGAACGGCGCCGGCAAGTCGACCCTGCTCGCCCTCGCGGCCGGCGTGCTAGGGCCGACCGAGGGCACGCTGACGGTGCTCGGCACGAGCCCCGCGGAGGCCCGCGGACGCATCGCGTACGTCGCCCAGCACAAGCCGCTGTACCCGCAGCTCACGGTCGACGAGACACTGCGCCTGGGCCGCGAGCTGAACCCGGGCCGCTGGGACGCCTCGGTCGCCGAGCGGATCACCGCGGCCGGCGACCTCGACCCGAAGGCCCGCATCCGCTCCCTCTCCGGCGGCCAGCGCACCCGGGTCGCGCTCGCCCTCGCACTGGGCAAGCGGCCCGAACTCCTGCTCCTGGACGAGCCGATGGCCGACCTCGATCCGCTGGCCCGCCACGAGCTGATGGGCGTCCTGCTCGCGGAGTCCGCCGAGCGGGGCACCGGCGTGGTCATGTCCTCGCACGTGGTCGCCGAACTGGAGCACTCCTGCGACCACCTGGTCCTGCTCGGCGGCGGCCGGGTACGGCTGGCGGGCGACCTGGACGACCTCGTGGCCGCGCACATCCTCACCACCGGCCCGGACCGCGACCTCGCCCCGCACACCGTGATCGAGTCCCGCACCACCGGACGGCAGCTGACCGCCCTCGTCCGCCCGCGGGGCCCGCTCACCGACGGCGGCGAGACCAGCGTCCCCTCCCTGGAGGAACTGCTGCTCGCGCACCTGCGCAGCCCCGAGGCGCCCGACCTGCTCCTCGGCCCCTTCCACCACACCACAGACCGGGAGCCCGCCGCATGACCGCGCTCACCACCGCCGGGACCCCCGCCGCCCCGCGTCCCGCGGCCCTCCGCTTCGGCACGGCGCGCGCCGTGCTGCGCCTGCACCGGGCCGCCCTGTACGGGTGGGCGGCCCTGGTCACCGCCGCCGCCGCGCTGATGCTGTGGGCGTACGCCGCGCTCGCCGGACCCGCGGTCGCCGCGTACCGGCGCCTCCAGGCCTGCGACTACACCTGCGCGTACGACCAGGGCGCGTACCTCTCCTTCAAGGACGTCTCCCTGTACGCGCACTGCACCGTCACGTTCCTGCCGCTGCTCGTCGCGGCCTGGGCGGGTGCCGTGCTGACCGCCCGGGACCTGGAGAGCGGCACGGCGCAGCTCGCCTGGACCCAGTCGGTCACCCCGGCCCGCTGGCTGACCGCGGTGCTCACCGTCCCGGCCCTGCTCGTCACCGCGGGAACCACGCTCCTGGTCCTGCTGCACCACCTGATGTGGGACGCGGGACGCGGCGGCAACGGCCTGGCCTGGCACGACCTCCTGGTCTTCCAGGCCAACGGCCCGACCACGGTCGCGCTCGCCCTGTTCGCCCTGGCCGCGGGTGCCCTCACCGGTCTGCTGCTGCGCCGCTCCCTGGCCGCCCTCGCCGTCACCACCGCGGCCACCGGCGCCCTGTGGTGGGCGCTCAACGGATACCGCGCCTGGTTCTGGCCGCCCGTCACGCGGACCACCTCCCTGGAGCAGGGCCCCTGGTACGGCGGCCTCGCCACCGGCCGCGGCGTCCTCGACTCCGCCGGTGCCCGGCTGCCCCTGCCGCGCTGCACCTCGGCCTGGAACCCCGCCCGGGCCTGCGCGGACACCTTCGAGCGGCTGGACGTCACCGGCTACTACAGCGACGTCCAGCCCGCCTCGCACTACTGGCTCCTCCAGCTCACGGCGACCGGCGCCGCCCTCGCCCTCACCGGGCTCGCGGCTTTCGCCGCCTTCCGGGTGCTGAAGCGGCGCACGGAGGGCACGGGCGCCCTCAAGACGGAGGCCGCCCAATGAGCGCGTCCACGGTCCGGGGCACCGTCCGGGGCCTGCCCTGGACCGTGCTGCGGCTGCACCGCCCCGCGCTGTGGTGCTGGCTGGGGCTGGTCACCGTGGTCTCCGCGGCGATGCTGTGGGCCCGCGGACCCGGCTTCGACAGCGCCCTCGCGAGGGACCGCACCGCCTGCCCCGCCGCGACGGACCTGTGCGACGACGTCTCCGGACCCTGGCTCGACCCGTACCACGCCGTCATGGCGGTCAGCACCCTCACGGTCGGCTATCTGCCGCTGCTGGTCGCCGTGTGGGCCGGCGCCACGCTGACCGCCCGGGACCTGGAGAGCGGCACCGCGCAGCTCGCCTGGACCCAGTCGGTCACCCCGGCCCGCTGGCTGACCGCGGTGCTCGCCGTCCCGGCCCTGCTCGTCACCGCGGGAACCACGCTCCTGGTCCTGCTGCACCGGACGATGTGGAGCGGCGGCGGGGAACTGCGCTGGCTCGGGGTCTTCTGGTACGACGCCGAAGCCTTCCAAGCCAACGGAACCGTGACGGTCGCCCACGCCCTGTGCGGCCTGGCCGTCGGCGCCCTCGCGGGCCTGCTGCTGCGCCGCTCGCTGCCCGCCCTGGCCGCCGCCCTCGCCGCCCTGCTCGTCGTGTACGTCCTCGGCAACGCCTACCGCCCGGGCCTGTGGCCCACCGACACCCTCACCGGCCGGGGCGCCCTCGACCCGCCTGCGGGCGTCCAGACCCTCGAACACGGCGTGATCACCACGGACGGCACCCGCATCGGCAACAACACCGCCTGCACGCGGTACGGCGGCCCGGCCGAGATCAAGCGCTGCATGACGAGCAGCCGGATCGGCGACTTCCGGGTCACCTACCACCCCCCGTCCCATTTCTGGCCGCTCCAGCTCGTGGAGTCCGGGATCGTCCTCGCGCTCACCGCCCTGGCGGTGGCCGCGGCCCACGCGGTGCTCAGGCGCCGGACGGCCTGAGCCCTCCCGCCCGTACGTCCCGTACGTCCCGTACGGGGAGCGGACCGGGGCTCGCGGGCCCCCACCGCACCTGTTCCCGTCCGTGAAGACGTCCGGGAGCCGCCCCCCGATATCCCGCACGTCATGTCGCCGTAACCATCGATTCAGACAGACTTGCGACCCTCACCGAATGAACCCCTCCGTGCCCGAGCACTCGCCTCCCCCGGAGAACGGGAAGGCCCGGGGGAGCAGCCGTTTCGCGCTCACGCTCCCGCCCGCCCGCTCCGACGCGCCCGTTCCGCCCCCGGCGCGGAAGAATGGGTCCATGAACCAGCCCAGCGCCAAGGCACAGGTCCAGCACCCGCAGCCCTCCGTCGGCTCCATCGCCGCCCACCGGCCGCACACCGTCGCGGCCAACGTCTCGGACCTCGAACCGGACCTCGACGCCGATCTCGACGTCTACGAGGACACCGTGCAGGACGGCATCCAGCTGCCGCAGGGCCGGTTCCTGGACCGGGAGCGCAGTTGGCTGGCGTTCAACGAGCGGGTCCTCGAACTCGCCGAGGACCCGAACACGCCGCTGCTGGAACGCGCGAACTTCCTGGCGATCTTCGCCAGCAACCTCGACGAGTTCTTCATGGTCCGGGTGGCCGGCCTCAAGCGCCGGATCGCCACCGGCGTCGCCACCCGCTCCGCCTCCGGCCTCCAGCCCCGCGAGGTGTTGGAGATGATCTGGGCCCGCTCGCGCGAGCTCATGGCCCGGCACGCGGCCTGCTACCAGGAGGACGTGGCCCCCGCGCTGGCCGAGGAGGGCATCCACCTGGTCCGTTGGAGCGAGCTGAGCGAGAAGGAGCAGGCCCGCCTCTTCACGCTGTTCCGCCACCAGATCTTCCCGGTCCTGACCCCCCTCGCGGTCGACCCGGCACACCCCTTCCCGTACATCTCGGGCCTCTCCCTGAACCTCGCGGTGATCGTGCGCAACCCCGTCAGCGGGCATCGCCACTTCGCCCGCGTCAAGGTCCCGCCGCTGCTCTCCCGCTTCCTGGAGGCCTCCCCGGACCGCTACGTCCCCATCGAGGACGTCATAGCCGCGCACCTGGAAGAGCTCTTCCCGGGCATGGAGGTCCTGGAGCACCACACGTTCCGCCTCACCCGCAACGAGGACCTGGAGGTCGAGGAGGACGACACCGAGAACCTCCTCCAGGCCCTGGAGAAGGAGCTGATGCGGCGCCGCTTCGGACCGGCGGTGCGCCTGGAGGTCGAGGAGTCCATCGACCGGTACGTGCTCGACCTCCTGCTCCGGGAGCTGAAGATCAGCGAGGCGGAGGTGTACCCGCTGCCCGGCCCCCTGGACCTCACCGGCCTCTTCGGCATCAGCCACCTGGACCGGCCCGAGCTGAAGTACCAGAAGTTCATCGCGGGCACCCACCGCGACCTCGCGGAGGTCGAGTCGGCGTCCGCGCCCGACATCTTCGCCGCCCTGCGCGAGCGCGACGTCCTCCTGCACCACCCGTACGACTCCTTCTCCACCTCCGTCCAGGCCTTCCTGGAGCAGGCGGCGGGTGACCCGGACGTGCTGGCGATCAAGCAGACCCTGTACCGGACGTCGGGCGACTCGCCGATCGTGGACGCGCTGATAGACGCGGCCGAGTCCGGCAAGCAGGTCCTCGTCCTGGTGGAGATCAAGGCCCGCTTCGACGAGCAGGCCAACATCAAGTGGGCCCGCAAGCTGGAGGAGTCGGGCTGCCACGTGGTCTACGGGCTCGTCGGGCTGAAGACCCACTGCAAGCTGTCGCTGGTGGTCCGGCAGGAGGGCGACACGCTCCGGCGCTACTCCCACGTCGGCACCGGCAACTACCACCCGAAGACGGCCCGCCTGTACGAGGACCTCGGGCTGCTGACCGCGGACCCGCAGGTCGGCGCGGACCTCTCGGACCTCTTCAACCGCCTTTCGGGCTACTCCCGCCGCGAGACCTACCGCCGGCTCCTCGTCGCCCCCAAGTCCCTGCGCGACGGCCTGATCTCGCGGATCAACAAGGAGGTCCAGCACCACAACGCCGGACGTCCCGCCCACATCCGCATCAAGGTCAACTCGATGGTGGACGAGGCGCTCATCGACGCCCTGTACCGCGCGTCGCAGGCCGGAGTCCCGGTCGACGTGTGGGTCCGCGGCATCTGCGCCGTCCGCCCGGGTGTCCCCGGACTGTCCGAGAACATCCGGGTCCGCTCCATACTCGGCCGCTTCCTCGAACACTCCCGGGTCTTCGGCTTCGGCAACGGCGGCGAACCCGAGGTGTGGATCGGCAGCGCCGACATGATGCACCGCAACCTCGACCGCCGGATCGAGGCACTGGTCCGGGTCACCGACCCGGCCCACCGGGCGTCCCTGAACCGGCTGCTTGAGACCGGCATGTCCGACACGACCTCCTCCTGGCACCTGGGCCCCGACGGCGAATGGACCCGGCACGCGACCGACGCGGACGGCCAGCCCCTGCGCAACGTCCAGGAGATGCTCATAGACGCCCGGAGGCGCCGGCGTGGCACAGCGACACCTTGACCCCGCAGGGCCCGCCACCGGGCCCTCCGCACGCCCGGCCCCCGCGGGCGGGGACCTCGACGAGCTGCGGGGCGCCCCCACCGGGGAGGCCCTCGCGGGCTATCTGCGGGCCCAGGCCACGGAGTTCCTGCGCTCGCTGCGCCAGCACCGGGAGGCCGGCGGCGACGGCGGTCCCGCGGCGCGGGCGCGGCCGAAGGGCGCGGAGAACGGCTCCCACGACTCCGTCGACGCGGCGCGCGCCCTGCGCCGCTCGGCCCGCCGCATCAGCGGCACCCTGCACACCTTCCGGCCGCTGCTCGACGCCGAGTGGTCCGAGTCCATGCGCCCCGAACTGGCCTGGCTGTCCGGCACCCTGGCCCACGAGCACGCGTACGCGGCCCGGCTGGAGCGCCTGCTGCTGGCCCTGCACCGCCTCTCGGGCTCGGCGGCCTTCCCGGCGCCGGCCCACTCCGCCAGGCCGGCCACCGCCGCCGTGGCGGGCCGGCTCGCGGGAGGCCCGGAGGGTGCCGCCGGACCGGTCGTCCCGAGCCCCGGCGTCCCGGAGCGCGGCCACCTCACCGTGGGCGCCGCGAAGGCGGGCGCGCTGCTGGAACGCCAGCTGACCCTCGCCCGGACGAGGGCCCACTCGGCGGCCCTCCAGGCGCTCGGTTCGAGCCGCTTCCACGCGGTCGCCGACCACGTCGCCGTCCTCGCCAGCGAGGTCCCGCTGACACCCTCGGCGGCCACCGCCGACCTGCGCCGCCCGGCCGCCGCCGCCGAGGAGCGGCTGTGCGACGCGGTCACGGCGCTGCCCCTGATCACCGCGGGCCACCCCTACAACGCCGAGGCCCTCGTGCACGGCCTCTCCGCCGACACCGCGCCCCAGCCGCAGGACGCCCCCTGGCACCAGGTGCGCCTGCTGCTGCGGCTGCACCGCTACGCCCGTGAGGTCCTGTACGGCGCGCAGGGCCCGGTGGACGTCCGCCTGCTGAACGCGGGCCGGGCCCTGAACCAGCACCGGGACGCGGCGGAGGCGGCCGCGGCCGCGGCGACGGCGGCCCGCACCCCGCGCATCGCCCCGGCGACGGCCTACGCCCTCGGGGTGCTCCACGCCGACCAGCGGCACGAGGTGGAGGCGGCCCGGTTCGCGTTCCAGCAGTCCTGGCAGAAGGCCGCGGTGAGCACCGCCTGACCGCGGGGACCGAGCCGCGCACGGCCGCACCGGCCGCGGCGGGCGGGAGGAGGCCGAACACCCCATGACCGACACCACGATCCGGGCGGCGGGCTGCGTCCTGTGGCGCCGCGCGCCCGGCACCGGCGAACTGCGGCTCTGCCTGGTCCACCGGCCGAAGTACGACGACTGGTCCCACCCGAAGGGCAAGCTGAAGCCGGGCGAGGACCCCCTGGCCGGCGCGCTGCGCGAGGTCGGGGAGGAGACGGGGTACGCCGCCGAGCCGGGCGCCGTGCTGCCCGTCCAGCACTACGTGGTCGACGACCGCCCCAAGGAGGTCCGCTACTGGGCCGCCGAGGCGACACGGGGCGGCTTCACGCCGAACCGCGAGGTCGACCGGATCCTGTGGCTGCCCCCGGCCGCGGCCCGCGACCACCTCACCCGGCCGCGCGACCGCGACCTGGTCGACGCCCTGCTCGCCGCCCTGCGCCTGCCCTAGGGCCACCCGGCCGCCCCGCGTACGGCACGCACCCGCAGGCATTCGGAGGTGTCCGAGGCCGTCGGCGTGCGTGGAAACCCGCACGACGCCGTCCGGATGCCTACTGTTACCAGGGCGACCGTTGTCACCCGAGTTGTCCGAAACCGGCCCGTGTCCTCGACGTAAGCGTTCCGTGACCTCACCACACCGCCCTCAGGGGTTCACCCCCCGTTCACTCACGCCAGTCGGCGGCTTCACCTGTTCTGCCTAATTTCGGCCTTACCCGGTGCGGAACGCCTTTCTGGATGTGGCGCCCGCATACACCGACTTCGCGCGCCGCCATCTGTGGGCGGCCATTGGAAGGAACTCCCGAAAGTGAAGCTTCAGCGCAAGAACCGGCTCCGCGCCCTCTCCCTCGGTGCTGTCGCCGTCTCCGGCGCCCTGGCCCTCACGGCGTGCGGCTCGGACGACACCGGCAAGAGCAGTGACGGCGGCAGCTCGGCCACGGCCGGCAACAGCGCCATCAAGTGCGACGACGCCAAGGGACAGCTGCAGGCCTCCGGGTCCTCCGCGCAGAAGAACGCGATCGACGCCTGGATCAAGGCGTACTCGGCCTCCTGCAAGGGCGTCCAGATCAACTACAACCCGACGGGCTCGGGCGCCGGCATCACGGCGTTCACGCAGGGCCAGACGGCCTTCGCCGGCTCCGACTCGCCGCTCAAGCCCGAAGAGGTCACCGCCGCCAAGAAGGCCTGCGACAACAACGCGGCCATCGACCTGCCGATGGTCGGCGGCCCGATCGCGGTCGGCTACAACGTCCCGGGCGTCGACAGCCTGACCCTGGACGCCGCCACGCTCGCCCAGATCTTCGACGGCAAGATCACCAAGTGGAACGACGCGGCGATCGCCAAGCTGAACGCCGACGCCAAGCTGCCGAGCACCAAGATCCAGACGTTCCACCGCTCGGACGACTCCGGCACCACGGACAACTTCACCAAGTACCTGAAGGCCGTCGCGCCCTCCGACTGGAAGTACTCGGGCGGCAAGGCCTGGCAGGCCAAGGGCGGCCAGTCCGCGCAGGGCTCCTCCGGCCTGGCCCAGCAGGTGAAGCAGACCGAGGGCGCCATCTCGTACTTCGAGCTCTCCTACGCCGGTGACGGCATCAACACCGTCGACCTCAAGACCGAGGCCGCCGAGCCCGTCAAGGCCACCGTGGAGAACGCCACCAAGGCCATCGCCACCGCCAAGGTCGCCGGCACCGGCAAGGACCTGGCGCTGGAGCTGAACTACAAGCCGACCGAGGAGGGCGCCTACCCGCTCACCCTGGTCACGTACGAGATCGTCTGCGAGAAGGGCAACAAGGCCAACACCCTGGCCGCCACCAAGTCCTTCCTCACCTACGTCGCGAGCGAGGCCGGACAGCAGCAGCTGGCCGAGGCCAAGTACGCGCCGATCCCCGACGAGATCATCACGAAGGTCCGCGAGACCATCTCGGGCCTGAGCTGACCTGAGTGTGCGGCCCGCCTCCCCGAGGCGGGCCGCACCGTCCGGTGCACCGCCGCCTGGAGCCGCCACCCGATCCGGCTCCGCAGACCGGAGAATCCTGATGGACATATCGACACGCACCGCAGAGGCACCGCCTCCTGCCCCCCAGCCTTCCGCGGCCGAGCAGAAGAACGCCGCCCGCGGCGCCACCCGCCCCGGAGACCGGATCTTCCTCGGTCTCTCCCGCGGGTCCGGCATCTTCCTCCTGGTGATCATGGCCGCCATCGCGGCCTTCCTCACCTACCGCGCGTCCCTCGCGATCAGCGAGGACCACGGCAACTTCTTCACCACGTTCGAGTGGAACACCAACCTCCAGCCGCCGGTCTTCGGCATCGCGGTGCTGGCCTTCGGCACGGTCGTCTCGGCGATCATCGCCATGGCCCTCGCGGTCCCGGTGGCGGTCGGCATCGCGCTGTTCATCACGCACTACGCGCCGCGCAAGCTCGGCGGGACCATCGCGTACGTGATCGACCTGCTCGCCGCCGTCCCGTCCATCGTGTACGGCCTGTGGGGCGCCCTCGTCCTGGTGCCGCACATGAACGGCCTCTTCGGCTGGCTCGACCACTACTTCGGCTGGACCGGCGTCTTCGAGTGGCAGGGCGGCGCCCCGCGCTCGATGCTCACCGTCGGCATCCTGCTCGCGATCATGATTCTGCCGATCATCACCAACGTGAGCCGTGAGGTCTTCCGGCAGGTCCCGCAGATGCACGAGGAGGCCGCGCTGGCCCTCGGCGCCACGCGCTGGGAGGTCATCCGCATGTCGGTGCTGCCCTTCGGCCGCTCCGGCGTGATCTCCGCCTCGATGCTCGGCCTCGGCCGCGCGCTCGGCGAGACGATGGCCGTCGCCACGGTCCTCTCCCCGACCTTCGACATCGACGCCAGCCTGCTCGACCCGGGCGGCGGCACCTTCGCCCAGAACATCGCCAGCAAGTTCAGCGAGGCCACCGAACTCGGACAGGACGCGCTGATCGCGTCCGGTCTGGTCCTGTTCGTCATCACCCTGCTGGTCAACGGCGCGGCGCGCATGATCATCAACCGCCGCAAGGAGTACTCGGGGGCCAACGCATGAGCCACGCACCCGTCACCGGCAAGCGCCCGGCCACCCTGCGCGGCGCGCAGCTGCCGAAGTGGTCCCCGTGGGGAATCGCCGCGGGCTCGGTCGTCCTCGCCGCGGTCATCGGCCTGGCCGGCGGCCTCGACAGCCGGGTCCAGTGGGGCCTGATCGCCGCGCTCCTGTTCGTCCTCGGCACGTACGTCATCGCCGCGCGCGTCGAGGGCCGCCGCCAGGCCAAGGACCGCGTCGCCACCAGTCTGGTCTGGGTCTGCTTCCTGATCGCCGTCATCCCGCTGGCCTCCCTGATGTGGGAGACCGCCAAGCGCGGCATCAAGGTCTTCGACCTCTACTTCCTGACCCACTCGATGGGTGTGGTCACCGACACCGAGCCCGGCGGCGGCATCTACCACGCCATCCTCGGCACCCTGGAGCAGGTCGGCATCGCCACCCTGATCGCCGTGCCGGTCGGTGTCCTCACCGCGATCTACCTGGTCGAGTACGGGCGGGGCGGGCTCGCCAAGGCCGTCACCTTCTTCGTCGACGTCATGACGGGCATCCCGTCGATCGTCGCCGGCCTCTTCGTCCTCAGCTTCTGGATCCTGATCCTGGACATGGGCTACTCCGGCTTCGCCGGCGCGCTCGCCCTGTCCATCCTGATGATGCCCGTGGTGGTCCGCTCCACGGAGGAGATGCTCAAGCTCGTCCCGAACGAGCTGCGCGAGGCCTCCCTCGCGCTGGGCATCCCGAAGTGGCGCACCATCATCAAGGTGGTCCTGCCGACCTCCATCGGCGGCATCATCACGGGCGTGATGCTCGCGGTGGCCCGCATCACCGGTGAGACCGCTCCCGTGCTGCTCCTGGTATGGGGTACCGGGTTCATCAACACCAACCCCTTCCAGGACCCGCAGGCCTCGCTGCCGCTGTACATCTACCAGCAGTACGCGAACAGCGCCGGTTCCGGCGCGGCCTACGACCGGGCCTGGGCGGCGGCACTCGCCCTCATCGCCTTCGTCATGATCCTGAACCTCGCGGCCCGCGGCATCGCCCGCTGGAAGGCCCCGAAGACGGGCCGCTGACGCGGCCATCAGCGACCCGAACCCTCGAAAGAAGCAGTGATCCTCATGGCCAAGCGAATCGACGTAAGCGGGCTGACCGCCTACTACGGCGCCCACAAGGCGATCGAAGACATCTCGATGACGGTCGAGCCGCGCTCGGTGACGGCGTTCATCGGCCCCTCCGGCTGCGGCAAGTCGACCTTCCTGCGCACCCTGAACCGGATGCACGAGGTCACCCCCGGCGGCCGGGTCGAGGGCAAGGTCCTCCTGGACGACGAGGACCTGTACGGGCAGGGCATCGACCCGGTCGCCGTGCGCCGCACGGTAGGCATGGTCTTCCAGCGCCCCAACCCCTTCCCCACGATGTCCATCTTCGACAACGTGGCGGCGGGCCTGCGCCTGAACGGCTCGTACAAGAAGTCCGAGCTGAACGACGTCGTCGAGAAGTCCCTCAGGGGCGCGAACCTCTGGAACGAGGTCAAGGACCGCCTGAACAAGCCCGGCTCCGGCCTCTCCGGCGGTCAGCAGCAGCGCCTGTGCATCGCCCGCGCCATCGCGGTCGAGCCCCAGGTCCTGCTGATGGACGAGCCCTGCTCGGCCCTGGACCCGATCTCCACCCTCGCCATCGAGGACCTGATCGGCGAGCTCAAGGAGCGCTTCACGATCGTCATCGTGACGCACAACATGCAGCAGGCCGCCCGCGTCTCCGACCGCACCGCCTTCTTCAACCTGGCCGCGGTCGGCCGCCCCGGCAACCTCGTCGAGATCGACGACACGGAGCGCATCTTCTCCAACCCGTCCGTCCAGGCCACCGAGGACTACATCTCCGGCCGCTTCGGCTGAGCCGCCCCCCCAGCCCCTCGCGGTGCTGCATGGCGGTGCCACCGCGAGGCCAAAGAAAGCGGGCCCTTCCCTGGATCCAGGGAAGGGCCCGCTTGCTGCATGCAGCGCGTTTGGCGCGGATCCTCCGGCGCGGACCTTCCGGCCCGTCCGGCGTCCGAGGACGAGCGCGCAGCGCGAAGGGGGTCTACAGCACCGCCAGATTCACGATCCAGAAGCTCACCGCGGCCACGGCCCCGGCCGCCGGCATGGTGATGAACCACCCCAGGATGATGTTCTTGGCGACACCCCACCGCACCGCGTTGACGCGCTTGGTGGCACCGACACCCATGATCGCGGACGTGATGACGTGCGTCGTGGAGATCGGCGCCTTGAAGAGGTAGGCCGACGCGAACATGATCGACGCACCGGTCGTCTCCGCGGCGAACCCCTGCGGCGGGTCCAGTTCGATGATCTTCCGCCCCAGCGTCCGCATGATGCGCCACCCGCCGGCGTACGTGCCGAGCGACAGCATCGCCGCACAGACGATCTTCACCCAGACCGGGATCGGATCCCCCGGCCCCTGCACGTCGGCGATGACCAGCGCCATCACCACGATGCCCATCGTCTTCTGCGCGTCCTGAAGACCGTGACCGAGCGCCATACCGGCCGCCGACACGGTCTGCGCGATCCGGAAACCGCGCTTGGCCTTGTGCGGGTTGGACCGGCGGAACATCCACATGATCGCGGTCATCACCAGGTAACCGGCGACCAGGCCGACCACCGGCGACACGAACATCGGGATGATGACCTTGTCGACCACGCCGTGCCAGTAGACCTCCGTGCCGCCGGCCAGTGCCGCGCCGACCATGCCGCCGAACAGCGCGTGCGAGGACGACGACGGCAGACCGAAGTACCAGGTGATCAGGTTCCAGGTGATCGCGCCTATGAGTGCCGCGAAGAGGATGCCCATCCCCTTCGAGCCCTCGGGGGTCTGGATCAGCCCCTCACTGACCGTCTTGGCGACCCCGCTGCCGAGGAACGCGCCCGCGAGGTTCATCACCGCGGCCATGGCGAGCGCCGCCCGCGGGGTCAGCGCCCGCGTCGACACCGACGTGGCGATGGCGTTCGCCGAGTCGTGGAAGCCGTTCGTGTACGTGAATCCGAGCGCGACCCCGATGGTCACGATCAGTGCGAAGGTGTCCATGAAGAGGTCAGGACTCCTTGACGGCGATGGTCTCGACCGTGTTCGCCACGTGCTCGAACGCGTCCGCCGCCTCCTCCAGCACGTCCACGATCTGCTTCAGCTTCAGCACCTCGATGGCCTCGTACTTGCCGTTGAAGAGCTGGGCGAGCAGCTTGCGGTGGATCTGGTCGGCCTGGTTCTCGAGGCGGTTGACCTCGATCCAGTACTCGGTCAGGTTGTCCATGGTCCGCAGGTGCGGCATGGCCTCGGCGGTCAGCTCCGCCGCGCGGGCCAGCACCTCGATCTGCTGCTCCACACCCTTGGGGAGTTCCTCGACCTGGTACAGCACGACCAGGTCGACGGCCTCCTCCATGAAGTCCATGATGTCGTCGAGGGACGAGGCGAGGTTGTAGATGTCCTCGCGGTCGAAGGGCGTGATGAACGAGGAGTTCAGCTGGTGGAAGATCGCGTGCGTGGCGTCGTCACCGGCGTGTTCCGCGGCCCGCATACGCTCTGCGATCTCGGCCCTGGCGGAGGAGTCCGCCCCGAGCAGTTCCATGAGGAGCTTCGAGCCAGTGACGATGTTGTCCGCGGACGCGGCGAACATGTCGTAGAAGCTCGTCTCCCTGGGGGTCAGACGAAAGCGCACGGTGGGGTCCTCGGGGTCCTTTTGTTTCGGTCAGGCTGATGCTAGGCGCATCATCCGGCCACGGCTAACCGGCCGTCCCCCAGTGTCGCCCATCATGCACAGTGCTCGGCACGGGGTCCCGGTCCCGGCGCCGGGCAAGGGCCACATACCCGGTGAAGTTCGATACCATATACCCACCAGGGGTATATGTAAGCGGCGAACCAGACAGGTTTGCCGCCGGAGCAGCAGGAGGACGCGATGACGACCACCGAGGCCGGCGCGACGGCGCCCTCCGGCCAGCCGCGGGAGACCGTGACGGACCACGACCGGGGTGTGCACGGGTACCACAAGCAGAAGGACGAGCACCTCAAGCGGCTGCGCCGGATCGAGGGCCAGATCCGCGGCCTTCAGCGCATGGTCGACGAGGACGTCTACTGCATCGACATACTCACCCAGGTCTCCGCCTCCACCAAGGCCCTTCAGTCCTTCGCGCTCCAGCTCCTCGAGGAGCACCTGCGCCACTGCGTCGCGGACGCGGCCGTCAAGGGCGGCTCCGAGATCGACGCGAAGGTGGCGGAGGCCACGAAGGCCATCGGCCGCCTGCTGCGCACCTGAGCGCGCGGGCGCCGGGCAGGCGCCACGGCGGACATCGGCACCGAGAGCGGACATCGCCGCCGGACAGGCCTAGGAGGAGCGCGCCCCTCTGCCGCGGACGCGTTCCTCCGCCACCTTCAGCACCTCGTCGATGCTCTCCAGGCTGAGCCGGTCCTCCCCGGCGGCGGACGCGGCGATGATCAGGTCACCGCACAGCTCGATCTCGGCGAGGGCCACGTGGTCCTGAACCGCCGTACCGCCGACCGGAGCCACGTACACCACCTCTTCCCGCCGTCACCGGCTTCCTAGAGTAGGGAGCGGCCTACGCGACGCGCATGGCACCAACGGACCATTTCCGGCCCCGCACATTCCGGCCTTTCCCGCCCAGGCACGGCGTCCTACGGCTCGGCGATCTTGCCGGCGAAGATGTCGGCCGCCCCGGGAAGCCGTACGTCGACGGGGACCCCGAAGTCGTACAGCAGGGTCGTCGAGGCGACCGCCACCGCGTCCTTGCGCACGCCGTTGACGAAACTGAACCGGTGCCGGACCTTGCGGACGCGGCCCTGCTCGTCGAGGTAGGCGTCGAACGGGACCTCGACCGTGGCGAACCCCTTCGCCGCCGCCGCCAGCGCCTGCCGGTGCCCGTCGGAGGCGCCTCTCGCGGCGACACCCAGGTCGGCGGTGCCGCGGTAGTGCCGGACCCTGGTCCCGGCGACCTCGGTCTCCCCGACGTACCTCGCCGTACGCGTCCCGCGCAGCAACTCGGCGGCGGCGAACGGGTCGGTGGCGCCGCCCGTCACCAGATTCCCGTCGGAGAGGGTGGCCGTGTCCACGCGCACCCACTTGTCGGCGGGCACTCCGGCACCCCGGTTCTTCATGAACAGGGCTCCCGGAGCGAGGAGTTCGGTGATGGGCCGGTGCCGGACGGTCCCCGCCGGGTCCTGGGGGAGCATCACCTTCAGCCGCCCCAGGCGCCCTTCGAAGTCGTACACCCCCTCGCCGCGGATGGTGACGCGGGTGCCGCCGGTGGCCATCTGCATGGACGTACGGGTCTTGGAGCTGCCCGCCCGCACCAGCGCGGCGGCCGACCGGTGCAGCACCCGCACGGCGTCGGCGCCGGCGCGCCCGTCCTCCGCCGCCGCTCCGCCGCCCGAACACCCCGTACCGCAGACCGCGATCCCCAGCGCGGCCAGGGCGGCGACGAGCGCCGGTCGGGTCCGCCTGTGCTCCCGCTCCACCATCGCCTGCCTACCCCCAAGCCGGTCCGTCCGTCCACGGGCCCCCTGTGCCGGTTAACGACCGGTACCAGTCCCCGTCACGCGTACTCCAGCCGTTCACTTGCCTTGGGTAACGTTGTCGCGTGGCGCAGCAGAGCGAGACGGACACTCCCTCGGAACACCGCACGACGACGATCGAACAGGGCCCCTTCTGCCTGGCCCGTTGCACCTGCGGCTGGCGCGGCCCGGCAAGAAGAGCCCGCAGCCTGGCGAGAACCGACGCGCAGACGCACGCGGAAGACCCCTTCTAGCCCGGCGGGACGTCTCAGCCCGGCCGAGACGTATGCACCCCGTCCGGCGTTCGAGGACGAGCGCGCAGCGCGGCACGGGGCCCCGGGGCGGGCCGGAGCCCCCGGGACGGGACGGGAAGGGGCGGAGGGGGCGAAAACACCTCGCGGCGGCACCCGTACCGTCCTGGAGGGAACCCCCGGATCCGCCACCCCGTCTCGTCCCACGGGAGCCAACGGCCAACGGGAGGCACACATGCACCGGCGCACGTTCATAGGCGGAGCCACCGCCGCACTCACGGCCACGGCCACCACCGCCTGCAACGGCGACGAGGGCGCACCGGCGGGCGGCACCGCGAAGGCCACTCCCCCGGCCGGCGCCGCCTCCCCCACCACGGCCACCCGCGCCGCGGCCGCCACGGCGGCCGACTGGACCGCCCTGGCCCGGGACCTCGACGGCCCCCTGATACGCCCGGGCGACGGCTCCTGGCCGACCGCCCACCAGCTCTACAACACCCGCTTCGACTCCCTGAAGCCCGCCGCCGTCGCGTACGCGGCCCACACCGACGACATCCGCACCGCCCTCTCCTACGCCAGCGCCCACGGCGTCAAGGTGTCGATCCGCAACGGCGGCCACTCCTACGCCGGCTGGTCCTCCGGCAACGGCCGGCTCGTCCTCGACGTCTCGCGGCTGAGCCGGATCCGGGCCTCGGGCGGCGAGGCCGTCGTCGGTGCCGGTGCCAAGCTGATCGACGTGTACCGCGCGCTCGCCGCGAAGGGGGTCACGATCCCCGCCGGTTCCTGCCCGACCGTCGGCGTCTCGGGCCTCACCCTCGGCGGCGGCCACGGCGTCGTCTCCCGGGCGTACGGCCTGACGTGCGACAGCCTCACCGGGGCGACCCTGATCACGGCCGACGGCAAGCGGCTCACCGTGAACGCGACGGAGCACAAGGACCTCTTCTGGGCCCTGCGCGGCGCGGGCAACGGCAACTTCGGCGTCGTCACCGAGCTGCGCTTCACGACGCACCCGGCGCCCCGGGCCGTGACGGCGTACATGTCCTGGCCGTGGTCGCGGGCCGCCGCCGTGGTGAAGGCCTGGCAGGAGTGGGGGCCGGCCCAGGCGGACGAGATCTGGTCCTCGTGCCACCTCGCGAGCGCGGCGGGCGGCACCCCCACGGTCTCCGTCTCCGCGTTCTCCCTGGGCACGTACGGCGAGCTGCAGAACGCCGTGGACCGGCTGGCCGACAGGATCGGCGCGCCCGCCCGCAGCGTGTCCCTCAAGAGGCGCTCGTACGAGGAGTCGATGGAGGTGTACGCGGGCTGCTCGGCGTACGCCGAGGACGCCATGTGCCATCTGCCGGGCTCGACCCCGGGCCGCAGCCCGCAGGGCGCCCTCGGCCGGGAGACCTACGCGGCCCGCTCGGACTTCTTCGACCGCTCGGTGTCCCCGGCGGGGATCCAGGCGCTCCTGAACCAGGTGTCGGGCGTGCGCGGCGGCTCCGGCAGCATCGCGTTCACCGCGCTCGGCGGAGCCGTGAACCGTGTCTCGCCCACCGCGACGGCCTTCGTCCACCGCCGCTCCCGGATGCTCGCCCAGTACATCGCCTCGTGGCGGGCGGGCACCTCCGGCACCACCGCCCAGGCGTGGCTGGACACCGCTCACCGGGCGATGGCGCGGCACGCCTCGGGCGCCGCCTACCAGAACTACACCGACCCGACCCTCACGAACTGGCGCAAGGCGTACTACGGCGACGCGGCCACCCGACTCACGGCGGTGAAGAAGCAGTACGACCCCGACCGCTTCTTCACCTTCCCGCAGGCTCTCTGAGGGCTGCCCCGGCCGGGGCCACCGGCGCTCAGGCCGCCAGGTCCCGGTCCTCGGGCCGCTCGGTGACGGCCGTCCCGGGGAGGAGCGCGTCCTGCTCCGCGGAGAGCGCGCCGCGTGCCCGGACCAGCCGGCCGGCCCGCGGGGACCGCTCCACCGCCCGGACGAGGGGCGTCAGCAGGGCCATGGCGAGCGGCGAGAGCAGCAGGACGACCGCGGTGCCGAGCGCGAAGCCGCCGACGACGTCCGTCGGGTAGTGCACGCCCATGTAGACCCGGCAGAAGCCTTCGAGGAGCGCGAGCCCGATGCCGGCGAGCCCGAACCTGCGGTTCGCGACGAACAGCCCGACGCCCATCGCCATCGTGAGCGTGGCGTGGTCGCTGACGAACGAGAAGTCGTTCTTGCCGGAGACCAGGACCTCCAGGCCCCGGTGGTCGACGAAGGGCCGGGGGCGCTCGACGAAACCGCGTATCGGCACGTTCACCAGGACGGCGATGCCCGCCGCGAGCGGCGCCCAGACGAGCGCGGCCACGGACGGCGCCACGTTCTCCCCGCCGCGCCGCCGCACCGTCCACCAGCACCACAGCACGAGCAGCACCATGGCGAGCAGGAGCCCGTACTCACCCACGAACTCCATGCCGCGGTCGAACCAGTGCGGGGCGTCCTTGGCCAGGCCATTGATGTCGTAGAGCAGGCTGACGTCGGGGTTCGAACCGGAATCGGCGAGTCCAGCCATTGCGCTGCGGCCCCTTCGTCGTCTTTACCGCGACCGCACACGCTCGTGCGCCGCTCAGTGCCACCCCCGTGGACGTAGAACCGCGTTCCGCTTGCCTGGCCCGGGCTACGTCTAACAGGAACGCACACTCCCCTTCACTACGTTCCACCCTCCACCGAATGATCACGCAGACGTTATCGAAGAGAGATCCATCACCGCAGCTCAGGGGGCGGTTTCCGGCGGGCTTCAGACCGTCGTGGGGAGTGCTTTCGCGCCATCCTCGGTCACCCGCGTCGCCCCGAAGTAGTCCGGCGTGTCGACGGGGTCGAAGCGGATCACGGCACCCGTCCTCGGCGCGTCGATCATGTAGCCGCCGCCGACGTAGATGCCCACGTGCCGGATGGCCCGCGAATTGGTCAGGTCGTCCGAGAAGAAGACCAGGTCGCCCGGCAGCAGCTCGTCGCGGCTGGGGTGCGGCCCGGCGTTGTACTGGTCGTTGGCGACGCGGGGCAGCGTGACGCCCACGCTCTCGTACGCGGCCTTCGTCAGCCCCGAGCAGTCGAAGCGTCCGCCCTGGTCGGCGGTGCCGGTGCCACCCCACAGATAGGGCGTGCCGAGCTTCTTCTGCGCGTAGTAGATGGCCCCGGCGGCCTGCTTGGAGGGATCCACCCGGGTGACCGGCGCCGCGAAGCTCTTCTGCAGCGTGGTGATCGTCTTCACGTAGTTCTGGGTCTCCCTGTACGGCGGGACGCCTCCGTACTTGATGACCGCGTACGCGCCCGCGTTGTAGGCGGCGAGCATGTTCTCGGTCTGGTTCCCCGGAGCGTCCTTCACGTACGAGGCGAGCTGGCAGTCGTACGAGGCCGCCGACGGGATGGCGTCGTTCGGGTCCCAGACGTCCCGGTCGCCGTCCCCGTCGCCGTCGATCCCGTGCGTGGCCCAGGTACCGGGGATGAACTGCGCTATCCCCTGGGCGGCGGCCGGGCTCTTCGCCCGCGGGTTGAAGCCGCTCTCCTGGTACAGCTGGGCGGCCAGCAGCGCGGGGTTGATCGCTCCGCAGAGGTTGCCCCACTTCTTGACGAGCGGCTGGTACGCGGCCGGCACGGCGCCCTTGGCCAGTCCGACCGAGCCGCCGGCGACGCCGTTGGTGAGGTTGCCGGCGACCATGTAGACGCCGACGACGAGCAGCATCACGAAGCCCAGTCCCGCCCCCGCGGCAGCGGTCGCCAGGACCAACGCCTTACGCACCGTCAACCGCCCCTCACCGCAAAGGAGTCCGCCGACGTCAGTGTAGAGGCGGCCCCGTCGCGGCGGGATGATCACGCGCAAGAAGAAGCCGCACGTGGCGACCGGTGCGCGGCGCCCGCAGCCCGCCGGGAGCAACCCCCGCGCCGCACAAGACGGTTACGCGCCAAAACCGCCCGAGGCCGCCGATGGCCGAAGCCGGTTCACCGCGACGAACCCCCGGGGGTCACTCCTCGGCGGTGGCCCTGCGGTGGAGCGCGGCGGCTTCCTCGCCGAGGACCGCGCTGTAGGAGACGTCGGCCGTGTCGCCGCCCTCCTCGTGGCCGCCGATGACGCCGACGACCTGCCCGTCCCCGTTCACCCAGGGGCTGCCGCTCGTGCCGCCGGTGAAGGCGGGGCACGCGATGCGCTGCTGGGTGGCGCTGTGCGCTGTCGGCCTGTTGGTGCACGTGATCGGCACCTCACGGGACCTGGGATATCCGGTGACCGTCACGGCCGTCGCCCCGGTGGCCTGCCCGGTGGCCAGGGAGTTGCCGCCGACGACGTCCTCCAGGGCCGGCCCGGCCGCCAGGTCGTCGACGACGGCGAAGGCGAGGTCGCCGTCCTCGTCCCGGTCCCGTCGCCAGGCCTCGGAGACGTACGTCCTCGCCACCCTCCAGATGCCGTACGGCGCCCTGCCGTCCCGGTAGCCGGGCACGAACCGGAACGCCCCGCCGCCGTCCAGGCAGTGCGCGGCGGTGACGATCAGGTTCCGTCCCGTGCTGTGCACCACGGACGCCGTGCAGAAGTGCCCGCCCACGAGATCGCCGGAGGCGCCGAAGAGGGCGCCCACGCGGGCGCTCGGCAGGCCCCTGGCGGCCTCCGCGGTCACCCCGAGCGGTCCGGTCCCGTCGTCGGCCGCCGCCACCGAGGAGGTCGTGGCGGCCAGCAGCATGACCACGGCGGACAGGGTGTGCCGCCGTGGTCTCCCGGGACGAGTGGTGCGCCGCATCACCCGTCCACTGTGACCCACGGCCCCGGAAAAATCTCCGGGACCCGGCCGGCAAAGGCCCGTGCGGCCCGGGTAAGCCCCCTTGGCGCCTCACGCCCCTGACAGGCCCGCCCGCGCGCACTCCGCCCACAGCAGTTTCCCGCCCTTCGACGCGCCCAGCTCCCGCAGCACGGACACCCCCCACGCGTCCGCGCAGGCCCGCACGAGGTGCAGGCCCCGGCCGCTCTCCGCGTCGTCCGGGGGCACGTCGGCGGGGACGTCCGCCCGGAACCCGGCCGGGACCCGCGGGTCGGTGTCCCAGACCGCCACCACCAGCCGGTCAGGCCCTGCCGACCGCACCCGGAGCGCGTACGGGCCGCGCGTGTGCAGATGCGCGTTGGTGAGCAGCTCGGCGGCGAGCAGTTCGGCGGTGGGCGTCAGCTCGGTGAACTCGTGGGCGGCCAGCACGGTGCGCAGGGTGGCGCGGGCGACGCCGGGGGCACGGGGATCGTGCGGAAGGTGCAGGGTGTAGTCCCAGGACGGGGATACGGTTGCCATGGAAGTCTCCCGGTTCGGAGGGGAGTTGGGTGGTTTGGTTACGTTGCCCAGTGACCATGCCGCTCCGTCGAGCGGGGTGCTTCTGGGGCGAGGCGCCTGCGCTTCACAGTAGCGGTGCTGGATATATTCTTGACCCGTTTCAGGGCGATACTAAAAGCAATCATCCGTGTGGGTGACAAAGCTGCGGAGGAGCGGCGGGGATGCCCGTGAGAAACAACCCGACAGGGCGCCAACTCCGCTTCGGCGCGGAACTGCGCAAACTCCGCGAGCAGGCGGGCCTGACCTCGACCGGCGCCGCCCAGCTGCTCGGCATGAAGCAGGCGCAGGTCAGCAACATGGAGACGGGTCGCCTCGGGGTCAGCGCCGAGCGCGTACGCACCCTGGCCTGTCACTACGACTGCTCGGACAAAACCCTCATCGAGGCCATCGCAGGCATGACCGGTGAACGGAGGCGGGGCTGGTGGGAGGAGTACCGCGAGATCCTGCCCGCCGGGCTGCTGGACCTTGCCGAGCTGGAGCACCACGCCACCCGACTGCGCAGTGCCGTCACGATCCACATCCCCGGCCTCGTACAGACCACGGAGTACGCCCGCGAGATCTTCCGCCAGGCCGTACCCGAACTGCCGCAGCCCGACATCGAGCACCGGGTCTCGTTCCGGCTCAAGCGACAGGCCATCCTCTTCCGTGACCCTCCGACACCGCATCAGATCTTCGTCCATGAGGCAGCTCTGCGGATGAGGTTCGGCGGCGCGGACGTCACCCGCGCGCAGCTGAAGTACCTGTTGGACATGAACGAGCGGGAGCACGTGGAGATCCAGGTGATCCCGTTCGAGACCGGCGCCCTTCCGGGCTCCGGCCAGTCGATCTACTACGTGGAGGGACCCGTGCCGCAGCTGGACACGGTGAACCTCGATCAGTCGCACGGCCCGGTGTTCCTGGATGCCGAGGCCCAGCTGCGCAAGTACCGCGTGCTGCTGGACCGCATGGAGTCCGCCGCCCTCAGCACCGAGAAGTCGCAGACCTTCATCCACACCATCGCCAAGGACCTTTGAGGAGGCCCCGATGTCCGCGCTCACCTGGCAGAAGTCGTCCTACTGCGCCGAAGGCAACTCCTGCGTCCACGTGGCCGGTGACACGGTCGCCGGAACGATCCGTCTCACCGAGAGCGGTGACCCCACCGGCGCGATACTCACCGCCGCCCCCGACACCTTCGGCGCCTTCCTCCGGGCCCTCAAGTCCCCCGGCGCGGCCGTGAGCACCGGCTCCGGGATCCGCCTGACCACCGGGGACACCGGTCTCGTACACCTGTGTGAAACCGGTGACCCCAGGACGGTCGTCACTACCACTCAGGAGAAGTGGGACGCGTTCGTACGGGGCGTACGGGCAGGCGAGTTCGACCACTTCGCGCAGGTACAGGAGGAAGAGCGATCTTAAGTTCGACGACGACCCGCCGCACACTGCTCACCACGGCCGCGTCCACGGCCGCCCTCGCACTGACCGCGGGCCCCGCGCGCGCGGACACCCGTACGCGGGACGCCCGCGGCCGCCTGCGGGAGCTGGAGGACCGGCACGGCGCGAGAGTGGGCGCGTACGCGCACCACCTGGGCACCGGGAGGACGGTGAGCCACCGGGCCGGGGAGCGCTTCCCCATGTGCTCGGTGTTCAAGACCCTTGCCGTCGCCGCCGTGCTGCGGGACCTGGACAGGGACGGCGAGACGCTGGCCAGGCGCCTGCACTACACGGCGGCGGACGTCAAAGCCGCCGGCGGCGGAGCGATCACCGGCAAGCCGGAGAACGTGGCCGCCGGCATGACGATCGCCGAGCTGTCCGACGCGGCGATCCGCTACAGCGACAACCTGGCCGCCAATTTGCTCCTGCGGGAACTCGGCGGCCCCACGGCCGTCACCCGCTTCTGCCGCTCGGTCGGGGACCCGAGGACCCGCCTGGACCGCTGGGAACCGGAGCTGAACTCGGCGGAGCCGTGGCAGCGGCAGGACACGACGACGCCGGCGGCCGTCGCCCGTACGTACGCCCGTCTCACGCTGGGCACAGCCCTGGACGACGGGGACCGCGCGCGGCTGACGGCCTGGCTGCTCGGCAACACCACCAGCGCCAAGCGCTTCCACGAGGGCCTGCCCGACACCTGGTCGATCGCGGACAAGACCGGCACCGGCTCGTACGGCACCGCGAACGACGTGGGCATCGCCTGGACCGAGGACGGCGACCCGGTCGTCCTCGCCGTCCTCACCACGAAACCCGACCGGGACGCCACCCCCGACGACGCGCTGGTCGCGAGGACGGCGTCGGTCCTGGCGGACGCCGTGACCTGAGCCGGCGTCAAGCGGGCTCCGTACCCGGGTCGTCCGGTCCCGGGTACGGAGATAACCTCTGTATCGGACAGACACCGCCCGGAACGGGACGGGCCGGTTCCGTCCGCGCCGAGGACCGCCCGGAAGGGCAACCGAGGCATAAAAGGGGTTAACGACAGAACCACACGACAGGTTCCGGTTCGCCTTCATTGCCCGGCGTGACCTGCCGTGATACACAGAGTGACCATACGACCCCTCGCCCACCCGTCCCGCGCTCCCGAGAGGGTGCCCCGCGGGGCGGCGGCAAGGGATTGACACGAAACCCGCCAACCAATGACGTCAAGTCGACATACGACAGCGTCTTTGTCGGCGAGAATGAGCTGACCCCTGCGCGCAGTGGCAGGGGGTGGAGAACTACCCACAAGGGGCGGTGACTTACATGCTTTTCGCAGCCGAAAAGGGCGACATCACCACGATCATCGGCGGGATCGCTCCGGACTGGGGGCCCTTCGGCAGCCTGGGCAACGAGGCGAAGGTGATGATCGAGGTCGTGATGGCGGTCGCCATCCTGCTGTGCCTCGGCATCGCGATCTGGGGTGCCGCGAAGCAGCGCATCGGCGCAACGGCGCTGCGCGACACCTTCAGCGCCGAACAGGGCAAGGGCCTCATCATCGCGGGCCTGACCGGGGTCTTCATCATCGGCTCCCTCGGCACGCTCTTCACCATCGTGTACGGCATGGCTGTCTAGGCCCGGCCGGGCACGCCCGGTGCCCCCCGACCCACCTGTCCGTCGTGCCCACCGGCTGAGGTTGCGTTTCCCTGATGTCGAGTCACCACACCGCGCCCGCGCGGGAACCAGCACGGCTACCGTCGTACTGTCACGCGTTTCGGTACGAGGCGTTTCGGTACGAGGTCGAGGGGGCGTGCGCGGTATGAGTCTCGGTGACGATCATGGTTACGGTGACACTTCGCGCGGTGACGACGGCGGGTACGGCGGGTCGGGGCAGACCCGCACGCGGCTGCCGGACCGGGGCGGTGACGTCTACGGCGGTGCCCGGCGGGGCCGGTCCTCGTCCCGCAGCCTGATCACCGTCGTCGGTGTCGTCGTCCTGCTGATCGCGGCGATCGCCTTCGCGAACCGCGGCGAGGACGATGCCTCTGCGGGGGTGGACGGCGGCGACAAGGCGGAGTCCGCGCCGACGGCACCGTCCGGAGAACGCCCGGTCCGGGCGAAAACGGGCGCGATCCCTTCGGGCTTCGCCCACGACCGGCAGGGCGCCGAGTCCGCCGCGGCGAACTACGCGGTAGTCCTGGTGTCGGCCGACATCCTCAAACCCGCCCGACGGGGCGAAATCGTCCGGCAGGTCTTCGTCGCCGGCAAGGTGGCGTCCCTCGAGGACAAATTCAACAAGGCGTACGACAAGGACTTCCTGACCAAGGTTGGCCTGGACGCGAACGGCAACGCGACGGCGGGCCACACCTACGTCTCGCGGACGATGCCGATCGGCACCAGGCCCACCAGCTACTCGGACACCACGGCGACCGTCGAGGTTTGGTGCACAGGCGTGTTCGGCACGGCGGGCGCCGATTCGACCAACCCGGTCAGCAGCGACTGGTTCACCATGACGCTGCACCTCCGCTGGGCGGACACCGACTGGAAGGTCGACAGCTTCTCCCAGAAGGAAGGCCCGGCGCCGGTCAACGGCGACAACAAGGTCTCCCCGTCCGACCAGATGTCAAAAGCCGTGGAGGAGTACGGAGGCTTCACCTATGCCCGGTAGCCCGCGCGTACTCAAGCTCGCCGCCGTCATCACGGCCCTCCAGACGACCGTCGTCCTGGTTGCCACCCGGGCGGTTGCCGCTCCCACCCCGAAGCCGTCGGACGACAAGTGCGACCTCATCGTCGGCCCCGCCAAGCAGTACTGCGAGCGAGGCAGCAATGCCCGGCGGGCCCCGAGCAGTGAGCCGAACGATCTCACCACCACCCTCGACCCCCTCTCCTCCCTGGCCAAGGGCTGCGCCGACGCCGCTTCCTGGACCGTCGACAAGCTGTCGGACGCCGTGAAGGAAACGGCGAACGTCGACTACACGAACCCCAAGTTCCTCCAGCAGTACGCCGTCGTGTTCGCGGCGTCGACGATCCTCACCCTCCTGCTGTGGCTGCTCGCGGTCGCGAAGCGGGCGGTGCGGGGTGTCCCGCTCACCACCGCCCTGTCGGAGGCGGTCGGCTTCCTCTGGCTGACGGTGCTGGCGTCGGCCTTCACCCCGCTGATCCTCTACACCGTCGTCTCTGCGACGGACGGCGTCAGCGAGGTCCTGGCGAAGGCGACGGGCAATCAGACGGACGCGTTCTTCGGCACCTTCTCCGAGGCCCTGGACAAGGGCGACGACGTCGGCGGCGGCCCCATCATGCTGATGCTGGTGTCCCTGGTCTCCATCGTCGCCGCCGGAGTCCTCTACCTGGAGCTGTACCTCCGGGCGGTCCTGCTGTACGTCGGCGCCCTGCTCGGCGTCGTCGTCTACGCGGGCCTCGTCGACAAGAACCTCTGGGGACACGTCCGCCGCTGGGCGGGAGTGATGATCGCGGTCATCCTCGTCAAGCCGGTGATCGTGATCGTCCTCGGCCTCGCCGGCGCCCTCGCCTCCGACAACGGCCCCGACTCGGTCGCCGCGATCGTCTCCGGCCTCGCCATCATCCTGCTCGCCATCTTCGCCAGCGGCATGATCTACCGCTTCGTCCCCGGCTTCGGCGACGAGATCGCGAACTCCCGCAACAACCGCATCATGCAGGGCGCCGAAGGCAAGGCCGCGGCCGTGATGAGCTCCCCGGCCACGCTCGTCGCCCAGGGCATCAAGACCCACAGCACACGCGCCGACAACGGCGGCGGGGGCGGAGGCGGCGGCCAGTCGTCCGCCGCCCGGCCCGCCAACCAGGCGAGCGGCGGTATGGCCGCGCACAGCACCCGTACGCCGTCGGGCGGCGGCGGATCCGTCCCCTCCGCCGCACCCCCGCCGCGCACCAGCCCGGCCAACACCCCGCACGCCGGCAACACCCGCAACAGCAGTACCAACCGCACGGGAGGTGAAGGGCGTTGACGACCGAGTCCCACATGTCCCATCCGGTCACGCCCCGCCGTACATATCTGATCGGCCGCGCCCGGCCGAACGCGATCGTCGGGCGGAACCGCGAGTCGGGCGAGATCGCGCTCATCATCGTGGGCGCGTTCCTGGGCATGATGTGCGGGCTCCTCGTCCCCGTCCTCTCCCTGCGCATCGTGCTCCTGATGGGCTTCCCGCTGCTGGCGCTCGCCGCGGTGTACGTCCCGTACAAGCGGCGGACGTTCTACAAGTGGTTCGAGATCAACCGGAGCTACAAGCGGTCGCTGCGCCGTGGGACCGCCTACCGGTCCCACGTGATGGAGGCCGGCACCCACATCGACGGGCGTGAGGTCGAGGTCGGCCCTCCGCCCGGCATCGGCCGGATCAACTGGCT
Source organism: Streptomyces sp. GLSS-08 (assembly GCF_056387915.1). Lineage (NCBI taxonomy): Bacteria > Bacillati > Actinomycetota > Actinomycetes > Kitasatosporales > Streptomycetaceae > Streptomyces > Streptomyces sp. GLSS-08. The sequence continues at coordinate 4,870 of NZ_JBWJAQ010000016.1, read as the reverse complement.
CGCCGCCCCCTTCGGACCGGACGAGATCGCCGTACTCCTGCACGCCGACCGCCGTACGGTCACGGCCGCGATCGAGATCGAGGGCCCGGGCGTCGGCCTGCGGGACAGCGAGGACCAGGAAGCCCTCGTCGACCGCTTCGGGACCCTGCTCAAGCACGTCGCGAACGGCGACGGCTTCGTCACCCGGATCCAGATGCTCGCCCGCACCCTCCCCGCCGACCCCGACGCCCACGCCAAGGACGTCGCCACCCGCGGTGACGACCGGGCCCCCGGCTGGCTCCAGCAGTCGTACGACCAGCTCCAGTCGATGGTGTCCACCAGCAGCGAGCAGCACCGCGCGTACCTGGTCGCCTGCATGCACTACTCCCGCGAGCTGGCCGCCGAGGCCCAGGCCATGGCGCGGGCCGCCCGGCCGCAGGGCGGCCGCAAACTCGACCGGGACGCGGGGCTCGCCGTCGTCATGGCACGTGAGCTGACCGACATCTGCTCCCGGCTCCAGGAGGCCGACATCCGCGTACGGCAGCCGCTCGGACAGGGCCGCCTCGCTTCGCTCCTGCACTCCATGTACGACCCGGACCACCCGATCGACCACATCCAGGCGATGACCAAGCGCAACGCCTGGCCGGCCGAGCTGGACGCGATGGAGCCGACCTACCTACAGGCGAAGACCCGCGAGTCCTCCACCCGCGCCCCCTGGTGCCATGCCACGGCCTGGGTGAAGGAGTGGCCGATGACCCCGGTCGGCGTCAACTTCCTCGCCCCGCTGCTGGTCCACACCCCGGACGTCATCCGGACCGTGGCCGTCACGATGGACCTCGAACCCACCGAGGTCGCCATCGAGCGCATGCTGACCGAGAAGACGAACGACCAGGCCGAGGCCAGCCGCGCCGCCAAGATGAACCGGACCGTGGACCCGCGGGACATCGCCTCCCACAACCGGCTCGACCAGCGCGGCGAGGACCTCGCGAGCGGTGCCGCCGGCGTGAACCTCGTCGGCTACATCACCGTCTCCTCGCGCAACCCCGAGGCGCTCGCCCGCGACAAGCGGACGATCCGCGCCTCGGCCGGCAAGTCGTACCTCAAGCTGGAGTGGTGCGACCGCGAGCACCACCGCGCCTTCGTGAACACACTGCCGTTCGCCACCGGAATCCGCAGGTAGGGGCTGATGCACTGATGCGGGATCCGCTCTCCGTCCTCACGGACGCCTTCACGTCCTTCCTCTTCGGCAAGGTCGAGACGACCCGCCTCCCGGTACGTACGTCGACGGGCCAGGCCCAGGCGGTCTACCTGCCGACCGCCGCACCCGGACTCGGCGACTCCGGTGTGATCATCGGCCGCGAGGTGTACTCCGGCAAGGGCTACATCTACGACCCCTTCCAGCTGTACGGGCAGCAGCTCCCGGCCCCGCACTGGCTGGTGCTCGGCGAGTCCGGAAACGGCAAGTCGGCGCTCGAGAAGACGTACGTCATGCGCCAGTTGCGGTTCCGCGACCGGCAGGTCGTCGTCCTCGACGCCCAGGGTGAGGACGGCGTCGGCGAGTGGAACCTCATCGCCGAGGAGCTGGGCATAACCCCCATCCGCCTCGACCCGACGGCCGCCCTGGACATGGGCATCCGGCTCAACCCGCTCGACCCGGCGATCACGACGACCGGGCAGCTCGCGCTGCTCCGGACGATCATCGAGGTCGCGATGGGCCACAGCCTCGACGAACGGTCCGGCTTCGCGCTGAAGGTCGCACACGCCTATGTGAACGAGACGATCGTCGAGCGCCAGCCGGTGCTCACCGACATCGTCGAGCAGCTGCGCCACCCCGAGCCGGAGTCGGCCGAGGCGATGAACGTCGCCATAGACGACGTACGCGCCTGGGGTCTCGACGTCGCCCTGGTCCTGGACCGGCTGGTCGACGGTGACCTGCGGGGCATGTTCGACGGTCCGACGACGGTCGGCATCGACCTCGATGCCCCGCTCATCGTCTTCGACCTGTCCCACATCGACCGGAACTCCATCGCGATGCCGATCCTGATGGCCATCGTGGGTGTGTGGCTGGAGCACACGTGGATCCGGCCGGACCGCAAGAAGCGCATCTTCCTGGTCGAAGAGGCCTGGCACATCATCAACAGCCCATTCGTCGCGCAGCTCTTCCAGCGCCTGCTGAAGTTCGGCCGCCGACTGGGCCTGTCCTTCGTGGCGGTGGTCCACCACCTGTCCGACGTGGTGGACGGCGCGGCGGCCAAGGAGGCCGCGGCGATCCTGAAGATGGCCTCGACCCGGACCATCTACGCCCAGAAGGCGGACGAGGCCCGGATGACGGGCCGGGTCCTCGGGCTGCCCCGGTGGGCGGTCGAGATCATCCCGAGCCTGACACCCGGCATCGCCGTCTGGGACGTGAACGGCAACGTCCAGGTGGTCAAGCACCTGATCACGGAGACCGAGCGGCCGCTCGTCTTCACGGACCGCGCGATGACCGAGTCGTCCGAGGACCACCTCGCCCACGACGCGTTGCGCGCCGCGGAACGGGAGGCGGAGGAGCGGGCGGCGGCCTTCATGGAGCAGCACCTGAACGACCTCGACGACTCGTCCGAGTCCACGGTGGCCTGACATGGGACGGGACGAGAACGCGCGCCGCCCGGAGCCCGACGGAGGCATCCCGGACGGCCTGCTGGTCGGGCTGCTCGCGTTCCTGCTCGGCATGACGCTGATGGTGTGGACGGCCACGGGCCTCGCCGGTCTGTTCGCCCACGGCAGCTGGCCGGAGGGTGTCACCTTCGGCCGTACGCCGCTGGCCATGCGCCGCCTGGTCGCACGGCCCCACGACATCCCGGGCGCCTGGCCCGACACCCCCGCCGACGGTCTCTCCGGCTACGGCCTCGTCTGGGGCCTGTTCATCGGCCAGCTGATGATCCTGCTGGTGCTGACCGTCTTCGTCATAAGCACGGTGGCCCGCTGGAGAGCGGGCAGAACAACCCGGAGGGCAGAGCACGCCGCTGTGACGGCGGCGGCGCAGCCGCTTGAACGGACCGAACGGGTAAGCGGGCGGGAAGACCCCTCAACGGTGGCGGCGCAGCCGCTTGAACAGACCGAACGGGCGGGCGGGCGGGCAATCCCCCGGGCGGAGCCGCAGCCACAAGAGACAGCAGGACCCGTGGCCTGGGCCCCCCAGCCCCCGTTGGTTCCGCTCCAGCGCGCCCCCGTGGTCCTGGGCCCCCCGGCCACCCGTCACCCCCTCGCCGTCCAGGCGGTCCGAGACGCGGAGGGCCCGGCCCTGGTCGTCACCTCCAACCCGGCCGTCTGGTCGGAGACCAAGGACGCCCGCGCCAAACTCGGCCCCGTCCTTCTCTACGACCCCGCACACCTGTGCGACACCCCGGCCCGCCTCCACTGGTCCCCCGTCGCCGGCTGCGAGGACCGGGCCACGGCCACGGCGAGAGCCGCCGCCCTCCTCGCCCCGGTACGCCCGGGCGCGATGGTGGACCAGGCGATGGCGGACGTCGCGGAAATCCTTCTGCGGAGCTATCTGCACGCCGCCGCGGTGGAGGGCAGGGCTCTGCGTCACGTCCACCGCTGGGCACAGGGCAGCCAGGTCCAGGACGCCGTACGAACTCTCCGTACGAACCCGAAGGCCGCGGGAGGCTCCGCGGGCGAGCTGGAGGCGGCGCTCACCTCGCACCCCGAACGCCGCGACATCGCGCAGGAGTTGACCGCACGCGCGCTGTCCTCGCTCTTCACGGTGAACGTCCGCGAGTCCTGCACTCCCAACCGAACTGATGCGCTCACCTTGGATTCCTTCGTCAACGAAGGGGGCACGCTTTATGTGGTCGGTGAACCCATCGAGGACCCCAAGGCGAATCCCGGCGCGATGCCGCTCCTGACGGCCCTCGCCTCGAGCGTGGTCGAGCGCGGCCGGCGCATGGCCGAACGGTCATCCTCCGGTCGCCTCGACCCACCATTCTCGCTCGTCCTGGACGACGTGGCCGCGGTCGCCCCGCTCCCCCAGCTCCCGGAGCTGCTGACCGGCGGAGCGGACCGGGGCCTGCCCACCCTGGCGCTTCTGCGCTCCCAGGAGCAGAGCCGCGCGCGCTGGCCGCAGTACGACCTGCCGGTCTGAGGCCATCCTCCGGACGGCGGCGACGCCGCCGGGGCCGTCAGGGACGCTCGACCGCGAACTCCAGCTCCAGCTCCGGCTCATCGGTGCTCCCGGGCATGGTCGCGCTCACTCCGGTCGGCGCGAACCCGGCCTTGCGGTAGGCGGCCTCGGCGCGGGAGTTCCGCTCGTGGACGAAGAGCCGTACGCGCTCCAGGCCGAGTCCCCAGGACCATTCCAGGGCCGCGTCGAGCAGCGCGCCGATCAGCCCGTTCCCGCGCTGGCCGGTCCGCACGAACACCCCGACCACGTGCCCCTGGGCCCGCTCGACCGGCCCCCCGAAGGGATCACGCGTCCCGGCCTGTTCGACGAGCACGGTGACAGAGCCGGCCCACTGACCGTCCGGCCCTTCCGCGACGAACTGCTGCCGTTCCATCGTCCCTTCGGCGGCGCCGGCCGCCCGCTCCTGCCAGTACGAGTCGGGCCGCGCCACGGCGTCCTCGTACGTCTCCAGGAACGCGATGGAGGCAACGGGGTCCTGGAGGGCGACGAGCCGGAGCGCCTTCACGGCACGCCACTCATCCGCACGGATGGGCCGGATCACGTGGTTCATGCGGGTCACCGTAATGCCGACGCCCCGGAACGGGAAACGATTTCCGCACAACGCAGAAAACCCCCGTACCGGTATCCCGGTACGGGGGTTTTCTCCAAAAGTTGTTCGGCGGCGTCCTACTCTCCCACAGGGTCCCCCCTGCAGTACCATCGGCGCTGTAAGGCTTAGCTTCCGGG
>NZ_JBWJAQ010000015.1:0-163258 GCF_056387915.1 Streptomyces sp. GLSS-08 | reverse complement strand
CTCGCCGACCGCGTCCTGCCCGCCCTGACCGCCGCCGTACAGCTGCTGAAGAAGCAGGCACCCGAAGAAGCCGACAACTTCCGCAGCACCGTCCTGGTCGCCGTCGACGCCTCCACCCAGGCCCACAGGAACCAGCCCTCCCCCGCCCAGACCGCCATGACCCACAAGATCACCCAAGCCCTCGACGCCGCCTGACCACCCCAGCCCAAACGGCCCACACCCCGGCCCACCGGCCGGCGAGCACCTACGCGCAGCCCCGGGCCCGGCGGCCGGGCCGGGCCATCTGTGCGGCGCGGCCGGGGTCGCTGCCGAGGCCGCCGCAGATCCGCCCCGCCGGCGACCGAGGCCCCCACGAGAGGAAAGCCGATGACCCAGACGCCCTCCACCCCCCACAGCCTGCCCATGGAGCGCGACGCGGGCCCCTTCGATCCGCCCCGCGACATCACCCGGCTGCGCGAGGAGCGCCCCGTCAGCCCCATGGTCTTCCCCGACGGCCACAAGGGCTGGCTGGTCACCGGCTACGACGCGGCCCGCCGGCTCCTGGCCGACACCCGCTTCAGCTCCCGCCAGGACATCGGCCCCCTCCACATCCCGTACGAGGTCCCCGGCATGCCCGCCGTCACCGAACCCTCCCCCCAGGTGCCGGGCCTGTTCATCAGCATGGACCCGCCGGACCACACCCGGCTGCGGCGCATGCTCACCGGCGCCTTCACCGTCAAACGCCTGAAGGAACTCGAAGACCGCATCACCGACATCGCCGAACGGCAACTGGAGGAGATGACGCGCCTGACCCCGCCGGTCGACCTGGTCAAGGAGTTCGCGCTGCCGGTGCCCCTGCTGGTGATCTGCGAACTGCTCGGTGTCCCCTACGAGGACCGGCACAGCTTCCAGACCAACACCGCCACGTTCATGGAGAAGGACGTGGACTTCGAGAAGAAGATCGCCGCCTACACCGGCCTGACCACCTACCTCGGCGAACTGGTCACCGGCAAACGCGCCGCCCCCGGCCAGGACATCCTGTCCGACCTGGCCGCCCGTGAGGACCTCACCATCGAGGAACTGACCGGCATCGCCTTCCTGCTGCTGCTCGCGGGCCACGAGACCACCGCCAACATGCTGGGCCTGGGCGCCTTCGCGCTCCTGGAGCACCCCGGGCAGGCGGCCGAACTGCGCGCGAACCCCGACCTGATCCCCGACGCCGTCGAAGAACTCATGCGCTACCTCTCCGTCGCCGACATCTTCTACCGCTACGCCACACAGGACATCGAACTCGGCGGCGAGACGATCGAGCAGGGCTCCACCGTCGTCGTCTCCCTGCTGGCCGCCAACCACGACCCCGCGCACTTCGACAACCCCGACACCCTGGACATCCACCGCAAGGCCCGCGGCCACCTGACCTTCGGCCACGGCATCCACCAGTGCCTCGGCGCGCAACTGGGCCGCCTCGAGATGCGCGCCGGCTTCGCGGGACTGCTGCGCCGCTTCCCGACCCTCGAACTCGCCGTCCCCGCAGGCGAAGTGAAGCTCAGGACCAACATGAACATCTACGGCGTCCACGAACTGCCGGTCACCTGGACCGAAACGGCCCCCTGACCCCGGAACCGCACCGGACGAGGCCGGAACCGGCCGGGGCGCCACCGGACAGCGCCCCGGCCGCCCGCCGGCCAACTGCCGTGCGGGCCGGGGAAGGTGATGGATCGGGTGATCCACCGCCGATAGGCTCCACGTCATGCCGACGGCGATCCGCCGGGCGGACCCGCTGTGTGACGGGAGGTCCTGACATGACCAGCAAGTTCACCGAGCTGGCGATCGACTGCGCCGATCCCCGCGCCCTGGCCCGGTTCTGGTGCTCGGTCCTCGGCTACGAGGTGCAGGACGAAGAGGACGGGCTCGTCACCATCGCCTCCCCGGCGGTGCCGGAAGGCAGGAACCGCCCGGGCCCGGTGCCGCCGACGCTGACGTTCGCGCGCGTGCCCGAGGGCAAGACCGTCAAGAACAGGCTCCACATCGACGTCAACCCCACCGACAGGGAACAGGACGAAGAGGTCCGCCGCCTGCTCGGCCTGGGAGCCCGCCACGCCGACGTCGGCCAGAGCGGCGACGAAAGCTGGGTCACGCTCGCCGACCCGGAGAACAACGAGTTCTGCGTCCTGGCAAGCCGCCACCCCTGACCGGGTGCCGCGCCCTCTCCCGGCCCCGCGCTCGGGCCCAGGAGGCCCGCGCGCGCGAGCTCTCTGCCGATGCCACGGCAGCCGGCCGGTCACGAGCCGTCGATGCGAACCTCCAGGTTGGGCCAGTGCGCGGTCCACCGCGTCAGATCATCGGCGGTCAAGTCCCCCAGCGGACAGAGGGACTTGGCGGGAAGAAAGCGGACGGCCGTCCCGGTGGTCCCGTCGGCCTGGAGAGGATTCAGGCCTGTCACTGGAACACCGTGCTCATAGCGCTGGGTCCACGCCCCGTTGCGACGGCGGTTGGTGTGAATCAGCCACTCGCTGAGCGCGGCGACGCCGGCCCAGTCATGGGTGGTGTTGGTCCAGGAAGCCCGTGATCCCTCCATCCCGCAAGTATCCGGCACCCTGCTCCGCGCAGAGGTCGGTTGACGCACACAGAGACGACGTTCTGGGCGGACCTTGGTGGTGGGCGGGGCCGCCATCAACAGCCCCGGCCGCGACCGATGAGTTTCTCCCCCGGCCACGGTCATGGATCATGGTGGGTACGCGGCAGCCGTGTACGCGGCAGAAGCGCGCCTTCCGGACCTGCCGGGAACCAGCGACGCGAGACATTGAGGAAACTTCACATGCGTACCCTGATCAGCACCGCCTTCATCTCCCTCGACGGCGTCGTGGAGGCGCCGGGCGGCGAGCCCGGTTACCGGAACGCCGGGTGGACCTTCAAGGACATGGAGTTCCTTCCCGAGGCGTTCGAGATCAAGGGCCGGGAGCAGCAGGAAGCCGCGGCGATGATGATGGGCCGGGTCAGCTACGAGGCGTTCAGCCCGGTGTGGCCCGGCATGGAGGACTTCGCCGACTACAAGGTGATGCCGAAGTACGTCGTCTCCACCACCCTCGCCGAGGAGAACCTGGTGACGAACTGGGGCGAGACCACGATCCTGCGCTCGCTCGACGAGGTCGCCGCGCTGAAGGAGACCGAGGGCGGCCCGATCATCGTGCACGGCAGCGCCGCCCTGAACCGGAGCCTCTCCGACGCCGGCCTCATCGACCGCTACCACCTGCTGGTCTTCCCGCTGCTGCTCGGCGCGGGCAAGCGCCTGTTCAGCACCGCGGACAAGGACACCCAGAAGCTGAAGCTCGTCGAACACGAGGCGTACGCCAACGGCCTCCAGAAGAACGTCTTTGACGTCGTTCGCTGACGCGACCGCTCCCGGCGAGCCCACCCCGGTCAACAGTGATCGATGGATGAGCACGCAACGCAAAAATGCCCAACTTATCGACTCCATCTCGACAATTTCAGCCAAGTTCTGGCCGCCGGGCAGATCGAATTCGCCTGTCCGGGCGCCCCGGCAGCCCCACTGATCCCCCCATTATTCGAAGCCGAAGCCGGTTCGAATTGAAGGTCCGACTGGTATTATTTCCGTTTCGATCATAAAAAAATCGAGTGCGGATACCAGGGCTGGGGGACCAATGGCGGACGCGCGTGATCTTTTAGGCCGGCTTCCGGCGGCCGGACCCACCCGGGCGGCCAACCGCAGGAAAGTACTGCTCGCCGTGGCGATCAAGTCCGGCACCCAGGCCGACATCGCGCACCGCACCCTGCTCTCGCAGGCCACGGTGTCGGCCTCGGTCCGCGAACTCGTGACGGCCGGACTCGTGCCCGGCCTCAAGGAACGCGGCAAGGTCTGCCTGTCGCCCGTGAACGACGTCGGCGTGGGAGTGCACCTCGGGTTCAACCACACGACCGTGGTCGCCCGCAGACTCGACAAGGAATTCGACCAGGTGACCTCGCGGGTCAGCTCGGAAGGCGTCAGCCGGGGCTGGCACCGGGCTCTCCCCGAGGTCAGGCAGATGATCGACGAAGCGATCGAGGGAACGGGACGACAGCGGTCCGACGTGTTCTCCCTCGGCATCGCCGTCCCCCGGATGATCCACCCGCGCACCGGCGACTTCACCCCGCCGATCCTGCCTCCCTGGCGAACGGGCGACGACCCGGCGAAGGACCTGGGCTCGTGGCTGGGCGTGCGCGGCTTCATCGACAACGACGCCAACCTCGGAGCCCTGGCGGAACAGACGTACGGCACACGCGAGAACGCCGAAACAGTGGTCTACGTGAAGGCGTCGACGGGTGTCGGCGCCGGGATCATCGTGCACAACAACGTGCTGCGCGGCCACGGCGGCATGGCCGGGGAGCTGGGGCACCTCACCGTGGACCCGGACGGCGCGGTCTGCCAGTGCGGCGGACGCGGCTGCCTGGAGACGGTGATCGGCGCCGATGCGCTGATCGCGCAGGTCCGCGCCGCGCGCGCCCGCAACAGCGCGCCCGCACCGGAGACACTGGAGCAGGTCATCGGTTCCGCCAACGGGCAGGACGCGGTCTGCATGCGGGTGATCCACGACGCCGGGAGACGCCTTGGCCACTCCCTGGCCCAGCTGTGCAACCTGCTCAACCCCGACCTCGTCGTCATCGGCGGTCAGCTCGCCCAGTGCCCGCTCCTGCTGGAGGGCTGCAACGAGTCACTGCGGCGTTTCGCGCTGCCCGGTGCCGTCGCCGAAAGCTCCGACTTCACCCTCGCCCTCAGCGAACTGGACACCCAGGCCGAAGCGCAGGGTGCCCTCGTCCTGGGACTCCGGGGCAAGGAGGACGCGGGCAGTGCCTGAGAGGCCCGCGAAGGGACGGCCTTTGGGGACGCTCGACAGTCCGGCTCCCTCCACGCACCGTCACTGCTTCGATATGACGGCAATGGTCTCCGATTCACCGCCGCGCCTCTTCGAATGAGTGAGTGGCATGCGTCGAATGAGTCCGCGCAGGGCTCGCGGACCCGACAGCAGGAACGGGAAGTCCTCCGTCCGCCGGGCGCGAAAGATACGAACTGCCAGGTCGGCGCACTGGAGCCGGCGGACCGGTTCGGCACCGGGCGCGGCGGGGAAATGGCTACACTTTGGGGCCCGGCGCTGCCCGAATCGCGGGCGCACGCGTCTTTTCGTTCCGACCCTTTTTCCGGGGCAGTCGATGCCCCAGACCCGAGGCGGCCCCATGACCTACGAGCCTATTGCCGTATCCCCGCACGAGGATTCCGGATACCAGCGACAAGCGGCAAGGCCCGGCGCGGAGCCGTCCCCGGATGAACCGGCGGCCTACGAGCCGCCGATGCTGGTCGACCTCGGCCACGTCCGCGAAGTGACCCTGGGCAGTTCCCCCAGTGGCAGTGCCGACGCCAACGCCCAGTACTACTACTGATACCGCGGACAGCTGTCATGCCCCGTCCTGCGGCACCCGCCGCATCCCCGGACCTCCACTGCCCACCTTCCGCCCTCCCTCCTCCCCACGGCCCCACCCTCGCCGGACTCCTCTCACCGACACCGCCCCCGCCACCGGGCTGGGCCACCGGAGTGTGGCCCGGCGAACGCCGCCTGTGGTCCTGGGGCCCCTGGCACCCCGGCGAGGTGCGCACCGCCCAGTGCGCGCACGCACGACTGGTCGCGGTCGGCCAGTGCCTCGCGGACGAGCCGACGATCGTTCAGGACCTGCGCGGCGCGGCGCGGGACGGCCGCTGGGAGAGGCTGACCCGGTGGCCGGGCGCCTACCTGCTCATAGTGATCCAGGACGACGGCCACCTCAGCGCGTACGCCGACCCGGCGGGCCAGTTTCCCCTCTACTACGCGCAGCACGGCCACAGCACAGCCCTGTCCACCCGGGCAAGGACCGCGGCGATGCTGTCGGGAACAGCCGCCCACGCCGATACGGCGGCACTCACCGCGCAGATCTTCTGCCCCGCCGTACCCGAACTCACCGAAGGACGAACGGCGTTCGCCGGTGTCCGCCGCCTCGGCGGCGGCCAGGCCCTGAGGATCGGACCCTGCGGCACTCTCACCCACTGGACGTACGAGGACCTCGGCCCCCACCCCGCCGCGGGGTTCGAGGAGAGCGCGGCCCGCCTGCGGTCATCGCTGACCCGCGCGGTGACACTGCGCACCGGCAGTGCCCCGCGGATCACCTCGGACCTCAGTGGCGGACTGGACTCCACCTCGCTGGCCTTCCTTGCCGCCCGCACGACCGGCCGGCCCCTGGACGCCTTCGTCTACCATCACCCCGACGCGCCGGCGGGCGACCTCGAACACGCCCTGGCCTACGTCGAGCAGACCCCCGCGATCCGGCTGGCCGTCACCCGGGGCACCGAGGCCGCACTGCCCTACAGCGGCATGCACACGCAGTGCCCCACGGACCAGCCCGACCCGGCGGCGGTGATCGGCGCCCGCCTGCGGCTGCGACTCGAGCACATCGCGCGCGGTGGCCCCGGCATCCACCTGACCGGAGAGGGCGGCGACGCCCTGCTGGCGGCACCGCCCTCCTACCTCGCCGACGTCGCAGCCACCGCCGGAGCGCGCCGGCTCGTCCACGACGCGCGTGCGCTGGCCCGGATGCGCCAGCTCTCCCCGGCGAGCCTGGTCGTGCGGGCCCTGCGCCTGACGCGCACACCCGTGCACAAGGCACTGAGTGAACTGGCCATGCTGCTGGAACACCCCCCGCACCACCCGCCGCAGTGGGCGGACGCGGTCGCCTGGTGGCCCGCCCCGGGACCCGAGACGGCCTGGCTGACCACCGGCGCCCGCCGCGACCTGGCCGAACGGGCACAGGAGTGCGCCCACGCGGCCGGCCGCGCGCCCGCACCCGCGACACCAGGCACCCGGGCCATCCTGTGCGAGCTGCGCAACTCCGCAGCCGTACAGGCCCAGTTGACCGCTACAGCCCGCGCGTTCGGGATCTGGCCGCATGCCCCCTTCCTGGACAGCGACGTCGTCCGGGCCTGCACCCGCCTCCCGCTGCCGCGCCGCACCGACCCGTACACCGCCAAGCCGCTGCTGGCAGCCGCGCTGACCGGACTGGTCCCTCAGCCTGTGCTGCGGCGCAGGACCAAGGGCGACTACGCGGCCGAGAACTACCGGGGCGCCCGCCGCTCTGCGGCCGACATCAGAGCACGGCTCGCCCGGTCGCCGTTGGCCGACCTCGGCATCATCGAACCGTCGCGGGTGATCGCCTCACTGGACCGCGCGGTCGCGGGACTCCCGGTACCGTTCCCGGCGCTCAACCGTCTCCTCGCAGCGGACATGTGGCTGACGGCCCGCGACAGCGCGGAGGAGCGGCGATGACGCAGCTGCGCGCCTCCGAGCACGTCCGCGAGAGCACCTCGCCCCATGGCGGCAGCGTCCTGCTGGACGTGCGCTCCGGCCACTGCTTCGCGATGAACCCGATCGCCCGGACGCTGTGGCGGGAATGGAGCCGCAGCGGGAACTTCGACTCCGCGGTCCTCCTCCTGACCCGCCGCTACCCCAACCTGCACCACGACCGGCTCCGCGGTGACGCCCGCCGGCTCGCCGACGACCTGATCAGCCGCGGCCTCCTGGCTGCCGGAGCCCCGGCGACGACAACCCCCGCGGCGGGGATCCGTGCACAGGCGAACCCGGCGAACCCGGTTCCCGCAGCGCCCCCGGCTCCCGCCCTACCCGCGGCTCCCGCGCCGGCGCGGCCCCCAGCACCCGATCACGGGACGGCCGCCGTCCCGGGCCCGCCCAAGGCCGAAGCCCCGCTGCCGGCAGCGCAGATGACCATGGCCGCCTCCCCGGTGCGGGCGGACGACGCCCGCACCGTCCGCGGCGTGGTGGCGGTGACCCTCGGCCTGCTCGGCCTCCTCGGGGCTCTCCTGCTGATCCGGCTGCCGTTGCGCGCCGTCCTGCGCACGGTGACCTGGACCGCACGCGCCTGGTGCCGGCGAGAGGCGACGCCGATCCAGGCGGCCGCCTCGCTCGCCGCGGTCCGGCGCGCCGCCCAGCTGTATCCCGGGCGGGCCGCGTGCCTGGAACTCTCGCTCGCCACCCTCGCGGTCCTGGCGCTCACCGGCCGGCGCGCGGTGTGGTGCCTCGGCACGGCGGACGATCCCTACCGCTTCCACGCCTGGGTGGAGGCGCAGGGAGTCCCCGTCACGTCGCCCGACGAGTACGGCAACGCCGAATTCCGTCGCGTCCTTTCCGTGTGATCACGCATTGCGCGACCGGAACCGGTAACGGGCCGCCGCTGGTGGCCCCTTCCCGCCGCACGCTGTTCAATTCGCACACGCCTGACGCTCCGGAGCGCTCACTACCGGATAGTTCCAAGAGCGCCGCGGAGAATTCGAGCGGATTCCCCTTCAGTGACCGGGCCCTGTGCGCTAACCTGACAAAGCGAAAGGGGCGGTCACCGGTCACCCGGCAACCGCCCCCCGGAGGGATCGGACCATCCCTCAGACGCGCGGCAACAGCGCGTCGAGCAGCGTCGTGTCACCGTGCCCATGAGTCATCACACTCAGGAACACGAGGACGATGACGATGATGACCACCCGCACGTGCTGCCAGTGCACGGAGACCGAACAGCGGGTGGTCATCGTCACCTTCATGCCCATCTGACTTCACCTCACTTTCCCACGCGCCGACGCCTTTCCCAGGGATACGGGAATGCGGCATCGACTCCGTGCAAAGACCAGTGTTGCCGCCGATCCACCGGAAGGCAATGGGCCTTTGACGGACTCTCATGTGCACCAGGATCCCCATTTTCTGGACCCGCTCCTGTGTGTACTTCGATTTGCTGGAATGCGGTGGGAAGTGGATGCCGGCGGCCCGTTAAACGAAAATTGAGACCGCTCTCCGTCCGCCGCTTCACCCGCGCCGGGGGCAGCGCGGGCAGCCCCCCTCGCCCGGGCGGCCCGGCGGACCGCTCTTCGCCCTCGGCTCGTGCCCGGCAGCATCATGCCGCCCGAATTCGAAGGCGGATCGAGGATGAGCGCCGGCCGCGCGCATCGAATAACGCGGCGTACGAGACGCGGTGCGGCCGCTCCCGCACGCGAACGGGCACCGCACATCCCTGCCGTGTGACGCAAGTCACCTTGCAGGGTGGGTGTTTGGGTGCTGGGAAGCCGGCGCTGACGGTGGGGGAGATGCTGCGCGGAAACGGTCACGGCTCAGGAATCGGGCGGATCGCGGTCGCCGCGGTGCTGCTCGCCGACGACCCGGACGAAGACGTCGCAGGCCACCGGCCCTGATACCGGCGCGAGGCGACGCCGGGCGCCGAACAGCCGCCCCTCCACCGCGAGCGGCAGGACGGCGCTGGAGTGGTGCCGCGTGAAGTCGTGGCACACAACAGCCCGGACCTTCACCGGGATCGCCACCGGCTCCGACCGCCGGTACGGGCCGCCGGTACGGAACGCACACGCGGACGGCTCCCGCCCTGCGAGCAGGGGAGGGAGCCGTCCGCGTGTGTCGGGGTGTTGCCGCCTGGCGCGTTACGCGTTACGCGTGACGGTGCCGGTTACGGGTGACGAGACGGTAGATGAAGAGCAGGATGACGGAGCCGATGATCGCGGCGATCCAGGTGGAGAGTTCGAAGAACCCGTCGACGGAGTCGACACCGAAGACGACCTTGCCGAGCCAGCCGCCGAGCAGGCCGCCGGCGATGCCGATGAGCATCGTGATGATGATGCCGCCCGGGTCCTTGCCCGGCATCAGGGCCTTGGCGATGGCGCCGGCGAGCAGGCCGATGATGATCCACGCGATGATGCCCATGCTGTTTCTCCGTCTGATCGTGTAAAGACTGTGTCAGCACACCGTCTGCACCGTCCGCGCCCGAACAAACGTCTCCATCGTGTTGCGGTCCTGCCGGCCGCCGATCCGGAAGGGCGGCGAGGCGGCCTCCGCACCCCGGACGGGCCCGGCACTGGCGGACAAGCCGGGCCGAGCAGGGCGGTTGACAGCCCGTCACGGCGGGATCGCGTCGAGCACGTCCCGCAGGCGCCGCAGCACGGTCCCCAGCTCACCCCTGGGCGGCGTGGCGAGCGCCAGTCGCAGTGCCCGCGGACGGTGGGCGCCGGTGGCGAAGGCGTCCGCGGTGGACACGAGGATGCCCGCCCGGGCGAGCAGCGCCGCGACGTGGTCCGGGCGCTGGTGCGCCTCCAGAGCGAGCCAGACCAGGTAGGAGACGGGATGCGCCGTCAGTGGCATCCCGGCGAGCGCGGCGCGGGCGATGCCCTGCCGGGCGGCCGCGTCACCCCGGCGGTCCTCTTCCCAGCGGGCGACGCTGCCGTCGGCCAGCCAGCCGGTGGCGAGCGCGGTCATGAGTCCCGGAGCGCCCCAGGCCGCCACGCGCAGGCTCCTGGTGACGGCCGCCACGTGGGGGCCGGGCAGGACGGCGAAGCCGAACCGCAGACCGGCAGCCACGTTCTTGGACAGTCCGGCGACGTAGCAGGTGCGTTCGGGGGCGAGGGCCTGAAGAGGAGGAGGCGCTGACGCTTCCAGGAAGGCGTAGGTGCCGTCCTCCAGGATCACGCAGTCGTGTGCACGGGCCAGGGTGACAAGACGCTCCCGCTGCTCCTCGTCCAGGACCCAGCCGAGCGGGTTGTGCAGGGTCGGCATCGCATAGATCACGCGGACGGGCCGCGTGCGGCACAGGCCATCGAGCGCGGCGAGGTCGGGCCCCGACGCCGTGACCGGGACCGGCACCATGTCGAGCCCGTGGGCGGCGGCGAGCAGCTTGATGCCGGGGTAGCTGAGCGCGTCGACCGCGATGACGTCACCGGGCACGGTCAAGGAGCGCAGCACGCAATCGAGGCCCTGCTGGGCGCCGTTGGTGAGCAGGACGTTCGCCGGCGCCGTGTCGATCCCCCGGCCCAGCAGGTACGTGGCCACGACAGCCCGCTCGTGCAGCCGCCCGCCCGGCGGGTCCTGGCGGAGCAGCGCCCCGGCCTCCCCCGAGACGGAGAGCTCCCGCAGCGCCTGCCGCAGCCGGGCGGCCTGGCCCTCGTCCTGCGGCTGGTTGAACGACAGGTCCGCGACCCGCGGCACCGGCAGGACACGCGAGGGTTCGAGGCCGTCGTAGGCGGGCCGCACCCGCACGAACGTCCCGCGGCCCGGTTCCCCCACCACCAGGCCCATGGCGGCGAGTTCGGCGTAGACCCGGGTGGCCGTGGCCAGGGCGATCCGCCGTTCGCGGGCGAGCGTGCGGTGCGTCGGCAGGCGGGCGCCCGCCTGCAGCGCGCCGGACCTGATGTGCGCGGCGAACTCGTCGACGATCGCCTTGTAGGACGCCGGCCGCACCGGACACCGTACCCGTCTGTATCCAGGACAATGAGTGGACCGTCACAGATTACGGCTCCTAGCGTCGGTCGCGTCCCAGCCCAGACGGAACGGAGCGGACGCCATGACCATCCACATCGACCGGGACGAGCACGTCGTCACGGTCACCATCGACAGGCAACACAAGCTCAACGCCCTCGACTACCCGACGATCGACGCGTTGCTGGCGTGCCTGGACCGCGTCGACGCCGACGACCGCGTCCGGGCGGTCGTCCTGGCCGGCGCGGGGGACAGGGCCTTCAGCGCCGGCGCGGACATCGCGTCCCTGGCGGGGAGCATCGCCGGCGGGCCCGAGCGCGCCCTCCGCGAGATCGTCCGGCGGGGCCAGGCGCTGACCCGGCGGATCGAGGAATTCCCCAAACCGGTGATCGTCGCCGTCAACGGCCTCGCCTACGGCGCTGGTTGCGAGATCACGGAGGCGGCTCCGCTGGCGATCGCCGCCCAGCACGCCACCTTCGCCAAACCGGAGATCTCCCTCGGCTTCCCGCCTCCCTTCGGCGGCTCCCAGCGGCTGCCGCGGCACGTGGGCCGCAAACGCGCCCTCGAGATGATCCTGACCGGCGACCCGCTCCCGGCCGCCAGGGCCGCGGAGATCGGCCTCGTCAACGCCGTCGTGCCGGGCGGGGAACTCCTCTGCACCGCAAGGGATGTGGCCGAGCGGATCGTCCGGCACGCGCCGACGGCCGTGGCGGCCTGCCTGCGCGCGGTCACCCGCGGCGTCAACCTGCCCATCGACGAGGGACTCGCCGTCGAGGCGGCCTGCTTCGCCGCCACCGTGCCCACCGACGGCGTGCGCGACGGCCTGCGGCGATTCCTCGACCGCCGGGCCGGAATCCGCTGAACGACGCGCCCGCCCGGTTCCGCTGAACGACACCCGTCCCGTTCCGCCGCCCGGTTCCGCCGGACCACTCCGTACGCCGTCGACGGCACCGGGGGACGTCGACGCCCGCCTGCGCACCCATGGCGCCGAACCCGTCGGCGAACCGGCGCAGTACGGAAAAAGGTGTCGTCTCCGCCGCGTCCGCGGCCCCGAGGGCATCGTCGTCGGCCTGGCCGGGCAGCTCGGCTGAAGCGCGGGCGGGGGACCGCGCCCGGCCGTCACCTCGCCCCGGCCGCCGCCCCGCCGTCTGCGGGGATGCCCAGCCGGTCGGCCAGGGCGGCAAGGGCCGCGCCCAGCGGGAGCGCGATGCGGGTGACGGCGTGCGGGTCGCCCCGGGTCGGGTCCCGGTTGATGATCAGTACCGGCTTTCCGTCCCCGGCCGCCTGGCGGACGAACCGCAGCCCGGACATCACCGTCAGCGAGGAGCCGAGGACCAGCAGCGAGGCCGCCTCACGCACCAGCGTGCGGCAGTGCTCGACCCGCTGCGGCGGAACGGCCTCGCCGAAGAACACCACGTCCGGTTTGAGGATGCCGCCGCAGACCGTGCAGGGCACCACGCGGAAGTCCCCGACCTGCTCGTCGGTGAGGTCGGCGTCCCCGTCCGGGTTGATTCCGGCGGCAACCGGCGCGAAGCCCGCGTTGGCCTCCTCCAGGCGCCGGGCCAGTGCGCGGCGCGGGCTCAGGGCGCCGCAGGACAGGCAGACGACCCGCTCCAGGCTTCCGTGGAGTTCCACGACGCTCTCACTGCCCGCGGCCTGGTGCAGGCCGTCGACGTTCTGGGTGATCACACCGGTGAGCAGGCCGTGCCGCGCGAACGCGGCCACGGCCCGGTGCCCGGCGTTGGGGCGGGCGCGGCCGAAGGTGCGCCAGCCGAGGTGGCTGCGCGCCCAGTACCGGCGCCGGGCCGCGGCACCGGCCGTGAAGTCCTGATAGGTCATCGGGGTGTGCCGGCTCAGGCTCCCGCCCTCGCCCCGGTAGTCGGGGATGCCCGACTCCGTGGACAGGCCCGCCCCGCTGAGCACCAGCACACCGCCGGCGCCCAGCGCCCGGGCGACCGGTTCCAGATCCGTGGTGCCCGGCGGCAGGTCCCCGGTGGGGGTCCAGCTCAGAGTGGGACGCATCCGCATGCCGCAAGGGTACGGAACACCCCCCTCAAGCAGAGGTGAGCCCGGCCCCGGACCCCTGATACGGCCCGGCCCGCGCCGACAGCCGGCGGTGGTGGAGACGCCGTACCAGTGGTCCTGGGCGTACCGCCGGAGAAAGCCGTGCCATGGTGCCGGCGCCCAGGGTGCGCTCCAGGTCGGCCAGGGCGCAGGAGCCGTAGAAGCGGGCGTGGCGTACTGGGCGAAGCTTTGCGTCCAGCCACGGTGGGCCGTACTCGTCGTTGCTCACGCGCACGCCCCCGGGCGTGGTCTGCGTCGCCGTGCGGAAGGGCCCAGCAGGCGTCGTCGGGCCGTGCCGCTGACGACGCCGTCCCCTACCCTGGTGCGTCAAGACGCCAGTCCACTGCGGGGAGGCGAGGGTGCTCGGTAGGCGCACGCGGTTGCTCGCGGGCGCCCTGGCCGTGGCCTGCACGGTGCTCCTGGGCCCCAGCACCCCGAGCGGGGTCCCCTTCGCCGGACCACTGCCCCTGGACGCCGCCGCGGACGTCGTACCGAACCGGGTCATGACGTGGAACATCTGCAACCCCTGCGGGGCGGACAACGCCGACCGGGCGGCGGAGATCGCCACGTACGCGCCCCAGGTCATCGGCCTGCAGGAAGCGTGCGTGCGTGACGTCGAGAGGATCCGGGACCATCTGGAGAGCCGGTACGGGCTGGTCTACCACGTCGAGTACGGGACGGTGCTCCGCAACTGGGGACGCTGCGGGGGAGCGTTGTGGAGCCCGGGAGCCTTCGGCCAGGCGGTTCTGTCGGCGGCCCCGATGACCGGCGCCGTCAGTGTCGAATACCCCGACGGCGGCTCCGAGGACCGCGGGTACATGGCCGTCACCACCACCGTGGGCGGCCGGCCCGTCCGGGTCTTCAACACCCACCTCGCCGAGCGACGCCAGGAGACGGTGCGGGCAGCCCAGACCGCCGTACTCGCCGCAGCCGTAGCCCGGTACGACCGCGCGATCGTCCTCGGCGACTTCAACGCCGTGCCGAACGCCCCCGAACTGGCCGGGATGTGGGCACTGGCCGCGGACACGGACCCCCAGTGCCGTCCCTCGTCCGCCGGTGCCTGCCGGCCGACGACCGACTGGCAGAGCACGTTCGACTACGTCTTCCTGCGCGGCCTCGAGCCGCTCGGGCACCGCGTGCATCCCACCCCGTACTCCGACCACCACCTGCTCCACGCGGACCTGCGAAGCGTCCCCGCCCCCGGCCCGGGAGCCGGGGGCGGGGACGCCCCGTGATCACACCGCTGCGGTGTGCCCGGTGATCGGGCAGGTGCCGGCCGCCGCCGCGCCGAGGGCGGCGGTCCTGGCTGAGGGTGCCGTTCCGCCGATCTGCTGGAGGATCTCGTCCGACAGCAGGTCCTCCCTGCCCTTGAGGGCGTCGGCGACCTTGAGGTCGGTGTTGAAGACCATCTCGGCGGCGACGTTGTCCTGGACGATGCGCGCCAGGTTGTCCAGGGCCACGGCGACCGGGTCCGAGGGCTCTCCACGGTGGGCAGGTCGATCAGGTGGGTCGCCGCCTTCGCCTGGTTCATGGTGCGGCGGATGATGATGGACGCCTGGTTCAGTTCGGACGTCGTCCAGATCGACAGCACCGTGACGTACAGGTCGCTCCACGCCTGCTCACCGATCAGCGTGCGCCACCGCTTCATCAGCCCCTCGATGCCGGTGATCTGGGCGGTGGCGGCGAAGGTCATGTTGACGCGGACGGACGGATAGACCGTCGCCGCGAAGCGGTTGAACGCCACCATGCCGACCGCGAACGCGGCCCGGTCGAGGCTCTTGGACAGGAGCGCCGGGGTCTCGGTCAGCTCCAGCGCTTCCCGGGTACAGGCCTCACAGCTCGCGAGGTGGCTTTCGAAGGCAGTGGCCTCCTCGCCGGTCAGCGCGTGGAGTGCGTAGGCGCCGGTCAGGGTGTGCAGGTCGGCGGTCTTCATGTGCTCACTCCCAGGCAGTCCCGGAGCCTGCTCGGGCCGCCGAGGCCTCGGCCGGGCGCACCCGGTCCACGGCCCGCCGGCGGGCGAGGGGTGAGGATCCAGTTGATGGCCGTACCGCGGTCCGGCCGGTCCGGCCAGGCCCGCTGAGGGCGTGGCCGGACCGATGCGCCGGTCAGCTCTTGGGCATCAGGACGGTGTCGATGATGTACACGTTGGCGTTGGCGGTCTTGACGTTGCCGCAGACGACCTTGGCGGAGTCGTTGACGGTGTAGGACTCGCCGGAGCCCGAGACGGTCAGCTTCGACTTCTCCAGCGTCGGGTAGGAGCCGCTCTCCAGGTCCTTGGGGGTGAGCTTCTGGCCCACGACGTGGTAGGTGAGGATCTTCGTCAGCTGCGCCTTGTCGTTGAGGACCTTGTCCAGGGTGGCCTTGGGGATCTTCGCGAAGGCGTCGTTGGTCGGCGCGAACACGGTGATGTTCTCGGCGTTGTTGAGGGTGTCGACCAGACCGGCCTTCTTGACGGCGGTCACGAGTGTGGACAGGGCCGGGTTGTTGGAGGCGGCGGTGGCCACCGGGTCCTTGGCCATGCCGTCGAAGGAGCCGGCGCCGTCCTTGGGGACGGTGGAGCAGGCCGGGCCGAACGGCTCGTCCATGGCGGCCGTGTCGGCGGAGCTGTCGGTGGCCTTGTCACTCGCGGCGGAAGAGGACTTGCCGGAGCTGGAGGAGGTGTCCTTGCCGTCGTCCGAACAGGCGGTCAGGGCGAGGGGCAGGACGGCGGCGGCGGCGACGGCTACGGCGGCACGGCGGATACGGGTGTTCATGAGAGGTCTCCTGCTGGGATGCGAACTGGGATCTTGAGATGTGATGCAGAGGTGGTGATCGGGGGGCAGAGGGGGCGGGCGCGGTCAGCCCACGGTGACCACCCGCGGGCGCGGTCAGTCCACGGTGACCACCACCGAGTGCCATCCACTGGCTCCGTCGGGGATGGTGCGGGTGCGCCGCTGGGTCTGGGTCCGGCCGGTGCGGTCGGTGGCCCGCACGGTCAGGGTGTGGGCGCCCCGGGTGGCCTTCCAGGGCAGGGACCACTGGAGCCAGGTGTCGCGGGTGTCCTGGGCGGCCAGGTCGGCCCGCCGCCAGGGGCCGTCGTCGATGCGGACCTCGACCTTGTCGATGCCGCGGTGCTGGGCCCAGGCGACCCCGGCGACCATGACGGTTCCGGCCGCGGGGCGGGCGAACGGCTTGGGGGTGTCGATCCGCGTCTGGGTCTTGACGGGCGCCCTGCGGGCCCACTTCCGCTTCACCCAGTACGGGTCGTAGGCGTCGAACGTGGTGAGTTCGATGTCCTCGATCCACTTGCAGGCCGACACGTAGCCGTACAGGCCCGGCACCAGCATGCGGACCGGGAAGCCGTGTTCGAAGGGCAGCGGCTCGCCGTTCATGCCGACCGCGAGCAGCGCGTCACGGCCGTCCATGACGTCCTCGACCGGGCTCCCGATGGTCATACCGTCGACCGAACGGGCCACCAGCTGGTCGGCCGGGCCGCCCTTGGCGGGCGGTTCCACTCCGCATTCGGTCAGGAGATCGGCGAGCCGTACGCCGATCCAGCGGGCGTTGCCCACGTACGGGCCGCCGACCTCATTCGAGACACACGTCAGTGTGATGTGCCGCTCGACGAGTTCACGGCGCAGCAGGTCGTCGAAGGTGAGAGTCATGGGGCGGCTCACGCCCTTGCCGTGGATCCGCAGCCGCCAGGTGGTGGCGTCGACCTTCGGTACGACCAGCGCGGTGTCCACCCGGTAGAAGTCCTTGTTCGGCGTCACGAACGAACTGACGCCGGGGATGCGCAGTTGAGCCCCTTTCGGTACCGGGGCGGCGGCCGACGCGGGAGCCGGAAGGACCAGGTTGCTGCGTGAGGCCACGGCGCTCCGGCCGCGGGAGTTGTTGAGCGTCCGCCCGACGGCCCCCGCGGCGGTGGAGGCCGCCGCGGCGGCGGTGGCCGCGATGATGAACCCGCGCCGGTCCCAGCCTGCTTCCCGCGTCACGGCGGCCGGGCCGGCCGGCCCGGCCGCCGCGGGGGTGTCCCCGCGCGGCTGGGTGTCCGGCGCGGGCGTGTGTGCGGCCCTGCCGGGGACAAGCCTTCCCGTCAGCACATACAGCACGCCGGCCCCGGCGATCACGCCGACCGCGGAGGGAAGGGCGTCCGTCCAGCTCGTGGAGTCGGGACGGCTCGTCGCAGCCCACGCGCCCACCACTGCGAACAGCAGCACGCCCGCTGCCCCGGTCCTGCGCCGGTATGCGGCCAGTACTCCGAGAAGCAGGGCGAGAGCAGTCAGGGCGGCCAGGATGCCGAGCTGCAGAACGAGTTTGTCGTTGGTGCCGAAGTGGCGGATCGCGTAGTCCTTGACCGCGGCCGGTGCGCGGTCGATGGCGGCGGACCCCACCGCGACCACGGGTCCTGCCTGCGGCCGCACTGCCGCGGACACCAGCTCTGCGACCGCCAGCGCCGTGTAACCCGCCACGAGGCCGCTGACGGCCCCGAGCAGGCAACGACGCCAGGCGGGCCGGGCCCTCGGCGCTTTTTGGTCTTCGCTCACATGGGGAATCCGGCACGGACCGGCTCTCGGATTGGCCGCTCACCCGATCGAAGGAACCTGGGTTTGGACCAAACCTTTCGCCGCGCAGCTTCGTATCAACACCGCGTGGGCGGGTCAGTGGTGTTCGGTGCCGGTGCGGTCCTGGTGCTGTGCGGCGGGGGCGGGGCGGCTGGTGGTGGAGAGGGTGAAGGCGGCGGTGCGGACGCTGCCCTGGTGCTTGAAGTCGAGGAAGAGGCGGTAGGTGCCGTCGGTGGGGGCGGTGGCCATGAAGGAGATGCCGGGGCCGGGCGCGGTGGTGCCGTCGCCGGGTTCACCCTCGGGGTGGACGTGGAGATGGGCGAGGTCTCCGGCGCGCAGGGCGACGAGGTGTCCGTAGGCGCCGAGGTAGGGCTCGAGGTCGGTGACGGGCTTGCCGTCCTTCGCGACCCTCAGTGCCAGGCCGGTTGTCCTGCCGGCTGTGAGGGCCGCCGTCGAGGGTGACGGTGTAGCCGTCGACCTCCGCCGTGGCCTTCTGCGGAGGCAGGTCCTGGGGCCGGTAGGAACCGGCGGCGGCGAGGTCCGCCCCCAGCGTGAGGGGCTTGGCTCCCCGCCCTGCCGGGGTGAAGTCGGCGAAGACGCCGTAGTCGCCTGCCGCGGGCAGGTCGACAGGGGTGCTCCAGGTGCCGTCGGCGGCCCGGGCCGGGTGCAGGTGGCGGTAGGTGTTCAGATCGCGTGAGGCCACGATGAGGTGCAGTTCCTTTTCGTGGGCGGTGGCGTAGCCGGTGACGGCCCTGCCGGCCTCGTCCTTGATGGCGAAACGCACGAGCCTGGCCTGACCGGCGGTCAGGCGGGGGGTCAGCAGGTCGAGGGTGTACCCGTCCTGGGAGATCTGCAGTCCGCCCGGGAGGGGCCGCGATCGAGGCCGGCGACCTGACCCTGGTCCGCGGTGACCTCAGGGCGGCGGCCGACGCGATCCGCCTGTCCCGCAGGACGCCGGGCACCATCAGGTCCAACCTCTTCTGGGCCTTCGGCTACAACGTCGCCGCCCTGCCGCCGGCCGCGGCCGGCCTGCTCAACCCGATGATCGCCGGAGCGGCCATGGCCTTCTCCTCGGTCTTCGTCGTCGGCAACAGCCTGCGGCTGCGCTCCTTCCGCGCCGGCAGCTGAGCCGCCCCGCCCGCCGTCCCCCCGCCTCCGGCCACCCGGGCGGGGGCGACGGCACATCCGGCCGCCGGACCCGTACCGGATCATCCGTCCGCCCCCGTCTGGGACAATGTCGGGCCTGGACCGGAAGAGGCCCTCGGCCTGCGAAGACGGACGGGTCTCCGTCGGCGTCGGACGACGGTTACGGGGCAGACAGGCATAGGCATAGGCACGCGGTCAGGGGACGTTCGGGTGCGTGTTCGACAGAACAGTGGCCGCGGGACGGGCCGGCGTGAGGGGACGGGTATCGCGTGGAGCGTTGGGACGAGGCCGGCCACGGACCGCAGGTGACCGCGGCCGGCAGCGACGTGTTCGCCGCCGACCGTGAGGTGGGCGGGGACCTCGCCGCGGTGGACTGGGCGGCCACGCCCCTCGGTCCGCCACAGCAGTGGCCGCAGAGCCTGCAGACAGCCGTCAGCATTCTGCTGTCCTCCCGGTTTCCCATGTGGATGGCCTGGGGCGAGCAGCTGACCTTCTTCTGCAATGCCGCCTACCGGCGTGACACCCTCGGCCGCAAGTACCCGTGGGCGCTGGGCCGCCCGGCGAACGAGGTGTGGGCGGAGATCTGGGACGACATCGGCCCGCGCATCGAAGCCGTGCTCAGCACGGGCGAGGCCACCTGGGACGAAGGGCTGCTGCTGTTCCTGGAGCGCTCCGGCTACAGCGAGGAGACGTACCACACCTTCTCCTACAGCCCCCTGCGCGACGACGCCCGCGACGTGGTGGGCATGCTGTGCGTGGTCAGCGAGGACACCGACCGCGTGATCGGCGAGCGGCGCATGGCCACCCTGCGGGACCTGGGCTCGGACCCGAGCGTGATCCGCACCGAGCAGGAGGTGCTGGCCTTCGCGGACCGGCAGCTCGACCGCAATCGCAGGGATCTGCCCTTCACCCTCACCTATCTCTTCGACGGCGCCACGGCGCGGCTCGCCGGCACGGCCGGCATCGGCGCGGGCCATCCGGCCGCACCGCTCACCCTGCCCCTCGACGACCCCGCCGCCCTGTGGCCCGTCACCGCCCTGAGCAGAGGTGAGACCGCCCTGGTCCCGCTCGCCGGCGACGCCTTCGCGGACCTGCCCCGCGGCGACTGGCCCGAACCGCCCGAGCAGGCGCTCGTGGTCCCGCTGCTGCAGCAGGGCGCCACCCCCTACGGCTTCTGCGTGGCGGCACTGAACCGCTACCGCGTGCTGGACGAGAGCTACCGGGGTTTCGTCGAGCTGACCGCGGGACACATCGCCTCCCGCATCGGCAGCGCACGCAGCTACGAGGCGCAGCAGCGGCGGGCCGAGGAACTGGCCGAACTGGACCGTGCCAAGACCACCTTCTTCTCCAACATCAGCCACGAGTTCCGGACCCCGCTGACCCTGATCATGGGTCCCCTCGGGGAGCTCCGCACCCAGCTCGCCGGCACCGGAGAACACGTACGGGAGGAACTCGACGTCATCCACCGCAACGGGCTGCGGCTGGGCAAGCTGGTCAACACACTGCTGGACTTCTCCCGCATCGAGGCGGGCCGCACGCAGGCCCGCTTCGAGCCGGTCGACCTGGCCGCGGTCACCGCGGAACTGGCCAGCGTGTTCCGCTCGGCCGTGGAGAAGGCGGGGCTCGCCTTCGAAGTGTCCTGCCCGCCCCTGGACGAGCCGGTGTACGTCGACCGCGGCATGTGGGAGAAGGTGATCCTCAACCTGCTGAGCAACGCGCTCAAGTTCACCTTCGACGGTGCGATCCGGGTGGGCGTGCGCGGCGACGGCGCACATGCCGTGGTCACCGTCGCCGACACCGGGATAGGCGTGCCGGAGTCGGAGATGCCCCGGCTGTTCGAGCGGTTCCACCGCATAGAGAACGCCCGCTCCCGTTCGAACGAGGGCAGCGGCATCGGGCTGGCCCTGGTGCAGGAGCTGATCGGCCTGCACGGCGGAACGATCACGGCTGAGAGCACGGAGGGCGAAGGCACCGCCTTCACCGTCCGGCTGCCGCTCGGGACGGCTCATCTGGCGCCCGGGTCCGTGGCGGAGGCCGCCGGCCCCGCCGCGGCCTCCGCCACCGCCGACCCCTACGTCCAGGAGGCCCTGCGCTGGCTGCCGGCGAGCGAGAGGGCCACCGCGGCGCAGGACACCGGGGTGCGGGCCGGGGCGGACGGCACCGCGCCCGGCCCGCAGCCCGGTGTCCGCGCCCGGGTGCTGGTGGCCGACGACAACGCCGACATGCGCGAGTACCTCACCCGCATCCTGGCCAAGGCGGGATACGAGGTCACCACCGTCACCGACGGTGCCGAAGCCCTCCACTCCATCCGCCGCGACACCCCCGACCTCGTCGTCAGCGACGTGATGATGCCCCGGCTGGACGGGCTGGAACTGGTGGCGCGGCTGCGCGAGGACCCGCGTACGGCCTCGGTACCCGTACTGCTGCTGTCGGCCAGGGCCGGGCAGGAGGCATCGATCGAGGGACTGCAGGCGGGCGCCGACGACTACCTGGTCAAACCCTTCGCGGCCGCCGAGCTGCTGGCCCGGGTGCGCGCGAACGTCGAACTGGCCCGGCTGCGCAGCCATCACGTCCGCTGGCGGACGGCACTCATCGACTCCCTCCAGGAGGCCTTCTTCGTCTGCGACGAGTCGGGAGCCGTCGTGGAGATCAACGCCGCGTTCACCGACATCCTCGGCTACGGCCCCGAGGACCTGCCCTACGCACCGGTCCACCCCTGGTGGCCCGACGCCGCCACCGACCCCGACGCACACCGTCAGGTCGGCGACGCCTTCGCCGGCCTGCTGGAACGTGCGCAGGGCTCCTACACCGTCCCCGTCACCCACCGCGACGGCCACCGGCTGTGGGTGGCCGTCACCTACAACAAGGCCCAGGACCCCGACACCGGACGCCGGGTCACCGTCGGCACCTTCCGTGACGTCACCGCCGAGCACTACGCCGTCCAGCGCGAGACCGCACTGGCCGCCGTGAGCACCTCCCTGTCCCGGGCCGCCAGTCTGCCCGAGGCGCTGTCCGGCGCCCTCGCCGAACTGAAGACCCTGTGGCGCGCGCGAAGCGTGGTGGCCGCCGTCTTCGAACGCGGTGACGTACCGGCCCTCACCGCCACCGACCCGGACCTGCGGTGGGAGGACCTGCCCGCGGAACGCCGGGACGCACTGACCGGACTGCGCCGGCAGCCCCCGCTCACCCCGGTCGCCGAAGGCACCGGTTCCGGTGTCCTGCTGGAACACCCCGACGGCCCGCTCGCCGTGTGGATCGACCTGGGCGAGGACCGCCCCTTCACCTCCGAGGACCAGCTTCTGCTCTCGCTGCTGGCCGGTCATCTGGCGCAGGGCCTGGTCCGGGCCCACCAGATCGACCAGCAGCGCGAGACCGCCATCGCCCTGCAGCGCGCCATCCTGGGCCCCTCCACACTCCCCGCCGGCTTCGCCGTGCGGTACGAGCCCGCGACCCGCCCGCTGGAAGTGGGGGGCGACTGGTACGACACCGTCGCTCTGCCGGACGGGCGCACGGGCATCGTCGTCGGAGACTGCGTCGGACGGGGCCTGGAGGCGGCCAGCGTGATGGGGCAGCTGCGCAGCGCCTGCCGCGCGCTGATGCTCCAGGAAGCCGGCCCCGCCAGGACCCTGATGGCGCTCGACCAGTTCGCCGCGAGCGTTCCGGGCGCCCTGTGCACGACGGTGTTCTGCGGCGTCCTGGACCCCGCGACGGGGAAGCTGACCTACTCCAGCGCCGGACATCCGCCGGGCATCCTCGCGCACCCCGACGGCACCACCCTGCTGCTGGACGAGGGACGTTCCCTGCCCCTGGCCGTCCGCCCGGGCACGCAGCGCCCCGAGGCCGCGTGCACCCTGCCCGCGCGGGGCACGCTGCTGCTGTACACCGACGGGCTCGTCGAACGCCGCCGACGCCCGCTCGGAACCGGGATCGCCCAGGCCGGCGAAGCCGTGCAGGAGGGCCGCGACGTGCCGGTCGAGGACCTCGCCACCGAGGTGATGTCGCGGCTCGCACCGGACGGCGGCTACGACGACGACGTCGCGCTGCTCCTCTACCGCCACCCGGCACCGCTGGAGATGGCCTTCCCGGCCGAGTCCTCCCAGCTCGCGCCGGTCCGCAAGGCGCTGCGCGGCTGGCTCGCCCAGTGCGACCTGCCCGTGCACACCGTGCAGAACGTTCTCATCGCCGCCGGGGAGGCGTGCGCCAACGCCATCGAGCACGGTCACCGGCACGCTCCGGGGGAAACCGTGCGGCTGCGTGCCGAGGCCTTCGTCGACAACCTGCGCCTGACGGTCGCCGACAGCGGCCGGTGGAAGGTCCCGCAGCCCGACCTCAACCCCCACCGGGGCCGGGGCGTGGCCCTCATGAGGGCCGTGGCGCAGCAGGTCACCCTCACCCCCGGCCCGTCCGGCACCACCGTCGACATGCAGATGAGGATCGTCTGATGACCACCCCCCTGACCATCACCCCCGGCAGACGCCCGGACGGTACTCCCCGGCTGACCGTCAGCGGCGAGATCGACATGAGCAACGCCGGCTCCCTGGCCGTTGCCCTCCAGGACAGCCCGGGACCCCTCGTGGTGGATCTGACCGCGGTGGAGTATCTCGACAGCGCCGGGCTGAGCGTCCTCTTCGCCCACGCCGCCCGGCTGGAACTCATCGTCACGCACCTGCTGGAGCCCGTCATCACCGTCTCCGGCCTCGACGGCCTGGCCACCGTCCACGGCCCCGACAGCGCACCGCAGCCATGACCGGTGCGACACCGCGCGCCCCTCACGGCGGCGCCCGCCCCGCCCCGGCCACCGGCCAGGACGCCGCCACCGCAGTGCCCGAGACCCCCAGCCAGGAGTGATGACAGACGTGTCCGACGCTCTCGACATGACCGCCCGGCACATCGGCGACCACATCGTCGTCACCGTCACCGGAGACGTGGACCTGCATACGGCACCCACCCTGCGCGCGTATGTCCAAAACCTCGTGCACCAGGGTGCTCCACACCTGGTCCTGGACCTGCCGGGAGTGGACTTCGTCGACTCGAGCGGGCTCAGTACCTTCATCACCCTCCTGCTGGAGACGGAGAAGGCGGGCGGCTCGCTCCGCCTCGCCGACGTCCCCGACCGCCTCAAGCGCATGGTGACGGTCACCGGCATCTCCGCGCTGCTGCCCGTCCACGCCACCGTCACCGACGCGCTGGCCGGCCGGCCCACCGGCACCGCGGCCGACGGTGCCGGCACCGACCGCCGGCCACGATGATGGCCGGCGATATTCGGGGCAGGTGGTCGGCATGGGGACGACATGAGGGCTGAGCACGAGCGGCGGGCGGGGAGCGGTGCCCCCCGGATCCAGGACACCGACCAGGACCTGTCGCTGCTGTTCGGGACGTCCACCGCGCTGTTCGCGTCCATGACGGGCCCCGCGCACGTGCTGGAGGCGGCGAACCCGGCCTTCTTCACGGCGATCGGAGGCGGACGGCGGGAACGCACCGGCGTGCCGCTGGTGCAGCTCATGCCCGAGCTGGCCGCCCAGGGCTTCATCGGACTCCTGGACCAGGTGTACCGGTCGGGGGAGCGGCACGTCGGCCGGGACACCCGTGTCGTCATCGGAGTCGGCGAGGACGCCCACGAGGCGTACTTCGACTTCACCTACGAGGCCCGGCGCGACGCCGGCGGCAACGTCATCGGCGTGCGCATGGTGGGCGTGGAGACCACACAGGTCAAACACGCCCGGCGGCTGGCCGCCGAACAGCGCGCCCTGCTGGAACAGATCGCCCGCCAGGCACCGCTGCCGGACGTGCTGGACGGCATGTGCAGGACGATCGAGGAACTGACCCCCGAGGTGATCGTCTCGGTACTGCTGGCGGACCAGGACGGCCGGCACCTGCGGCACGGTGCGGCTCCCGGCCTGCCGGACTTCTACAACCGGGCCATCGACGGCATCGCCACCGGCGAAGGGGTCGGCTCGTGCGGCACCGCCGCACACCGGCGCCGGAACGTGATCGTCAACGACATCGCCACCGACCCCCTGTGGAAGGACTTCCGCGACCTCGCCGGCCGGGCGGGACTCGCCGCCTGCTGGTCGACACCGATCCTCGCCAGTGACGGCCGGCTCCTGGGCACCTTCGCGATGTACCACCGCACCCCCCGCGCCCCGCAGGACACCGACCTCGCACTGGCCCGCGTCTTCGCCGACACCGCCGCCCTCGCCATCGAGCGGCACCACGCCGAACAGGCCCGGCAGGCAGCCGACGCCCGGGAGAAGGCCGCCCGCGACGACCTCGCCTTCCTGCTGGCCGCCAGCACCGCCCTGGCCGGCCGGCTGGACGAGAGACAGACACTGCAGCGCCTGGCCACCCTGGCGAGCCCGGCACTGGCCCCCCTGGCCACCGTCGACATCCTGGAGGCCGGACGCGTGCAGCGGGTGGCCACCGCCGCGCGGAGCGAGGCGGCACGCAGCCTGCTCGCCGCCTGCGTACCGGCCCAGGACGACGCCGTCGCGCGCGTCCTGAACTCGGGGCTGACGGAAGTGGCACGCCGCACCCCCACCGGACCCGGCCCCTGGCACGAGCTGGGCGTCACCGGATACGTCTGCGTCCCCCTGGTGGACCGCGGGCGGCCCTTCGGCGCCGTGACCCTGCTGTCCGCGGACGGCCACTCCTTCGACGGCCACCGGATCGCCCTGGCGGAGGAACTCGCCCGCCGCACCGCGTCGGCCGCCCGCAACGCGCGTCAGTACACGCAGCGCGCCGCCCTCGCCCGCGACCTGCAGACCGGCCTGCTGCTGCCCGACCTGCCCGACGTCCCCGGCGCCCGGCTCGCCGCCTTCTACCACCCGGCCGGTGAAGGGCTGGAGGTCGGCGGCGACTTCTACGACGTCTTCGAACGGGACGACGGCAGCTGGGCCTTCATCCTCGGCGACGTCTGCGGGCGCGGCGCCATGGCCGCCACCACCACCGCCCTGGTCCGCCACACCGCTCGCGCCGTCGCCTCGCTGCTCGACGACCCCGTCGACATCGTCAAGGCGGTCGACAAGGCCCTGAACGACCGCCACGCCCACCAGAACAACGGCTTCGTGACCCTCGTCTACGGCCACCTCGCACCGGCCGCCGAAGGACTCGCCGTCGAGCTCGTGCGAGCCGGGCACACGTTGCCCCTGCTGCTGGACGCAAGCCACGTGGCCGACACGGTCGAGGCATCCGGCGGGCTGCTCGGCACCGGCCTCCCGCTCCGGCTCACCGCCCGCCGTCTCACGCTCCGCCCCGGCGAGAGCCTGCTGCTGTACACCGACGGCATCACCGAGTGCAGGGCCGCAGGCACCGAACAGTACGGCGAGGCACGCCTGGCCACGGCCATGGCCTCCGTCCCGCGCGGGGCGGCCGCGGCCGACGTCGTGCGGGCCGTGGCCGAGGACGTCCGCGCCTTCATGGACGGCCGGGAGGTGGAGGACGACCAGGCCGCCCTGGTCATCACCGCCGACGGGCCTAGCCCGTCCTGACCGCAGCGCGCGTGGGCCTGCCACGACCCGCGACAGGGAACTCCGGGCGCGGGCATTAGCCGGGAACTGGCGGGTGCCCGCACCCGGAGCAGGGCGCAGTCGTCATGAAGCAGCCCGCGGTGCGGTGCGGGTCAGGAATCGTAGTGGTCCCGGCTTCCGGACTTGGCCAGCCCACGGCTGATCATGTAGCCGACGGTGAGGATCACGATGTACCACCAGGCTTTGTCGGCGCGGAAGTAGTCGAGGTGCCCGTCCTCGCTCCCCACCACCAGGGACGCGATCAGGACCGCGATGACGGCAGCGACGTAGACGAAGAATTCCGTCGTCTTCAGGGCCGACTTGGTCTCGGTCGCCAGGCGGCGCGTGTGCTGTCCGGCGGTGTCGGCGCCGGTGCGGTGGCCGGCCGGGTTCGCAGTGGTCATGGCAGGAGTCCGATCCGTTGTGCGAAGCACGTGGTGCACTCCACGGCTGGGACCACGCCGGTCGACGCCGTCCCGCATCAGCGGGTACCCCTATCCGGGAAACCATCCCGCTTCCCCGCCCCGATTGGACATTCACCGGATCCACGCCCCGAAAAGACCGGTGGAAGAGCGCGCCGTACGGCCGTCACGGCAGCCCGGTCTGCTCGCGGTACTGCGCCTTCTTCCCTATGGGCGTCCTCCGGCCGGCGGCAGTCTGCTGCAAAACACGGCTTGGAGGCTCACAGTGACAGCAGGCCCTGCCCCCGAAGGGGCACCGTACGACGTCGACACCCGCACGGCATCCTTCGCGCAGCGCCGGCTGTGGTTCCTGGACCAGCTGGCCGGAAACTCCACCGCATCGATGCTCCCGCTGGTCCTGCGGCTGCGGGGCGCCCTCGACGCGGCCCGGCTCGAGCGGTCCCTGGCCGGGATCGTGACCCGGCACGAGGTGCTGCGCACCCGGTTCACCGCCGTCGACGGCGAGCCGGTACCGGTCGTGGACACCCCCGCCGGCTTCGTCCTTGAACGCGTCGAGGCAACCGGACCAAACGACCTGTTCGCCCGGTGCCTGGACCGCCCCGTCGACCTGTCCGCCCAGCACCCGCTCCGTGCCACGCTCGCCCGCGTGGCACCCGACGAGCACCTGCTGCTGGTGGAGGTGCACCACATCGCCGTGGACGGCTGGTCGTGGGGCGTGCTGCTGGACGAACTGGCCGCCGGATACCGCGGCGAACCGGTCGCCGCGCCCGCGGTGCGCTACGCCGACCTCGCCCGCACCCAGCGCGAACGCCTCCGCGGCGAACGGCTGGAACGCCTGCTCGGCCACTGGCGTGAGCGGCTCACCGGCCTCACCCCGCTCGACCTGCCCACCGACCGGCCCCGGCCCCGTGTCTGGGACGGCTCCGGTGACGTCGTGCGCTTCGACCTGCCCGCCGATCTGGTCACCGCCGTCGACGCCCTGGCCAGATCCCGGCGCGCCACCCGCTACATGCTCCTGCTCACCGCCTACCAGGCACTCCTCGGCCACTGGTCGGGCCGCACCGACGTCGCCGTGTGCAGCACACTCGCCGACCGCGCCCAGCGCGGTGCCGGGGCCCTGATCGGCCCGCTGGTCAACACGGTCGTCCTGCGCACGGACCTGGCCGGCCGCCCCGGCTTCGCCGAACTGCTGGACCGGGTGCGGGACCGGGCACTGGCGGACCTCTCCCACGCGGAGGCCCCCTTCGACCTCGTGGTCGGCGCGCTCGGCGGCGCCCGCGACCTGTCCCGGCACCCGCTCGCCCAGGCGTCGTTCACCCTCCTCAACACCCCGATCCGCCCGGTGCTGATGCCCGGCCTGGACGTGACGCTGGTCGAGCCGCCGCTGACCGGGACACCGCTCGACGTCTTCCTCGACCTCACCCTGCGCACCGACGGCAGCATCGCCGCCATCCTCCAGTACGCCACCGCCCTGTTCGACGCCGCCACCATGCGCGCGTTCGCCCGTGCCTACGTCGCGCTGCTGCGCGCCGTCCTGGCCGACCCCGTCACCCCCGTGCAGGACCTGGCCCGCGCGCTGCCCGCCGGACCCGGCGGCCCCGCCCGCCCCCGCCCCCACTGGCACCACGCTCCCGACCGGCCCGCGGACCCGGCGCCGCCGGTCGCCTTCACCGGCGACCCGGACGCCACCGCACTGCTCTGCGGCGACGACAGCGCCACCTACGCACAACTGGACACCATGACCGGCTCACTCGCCGCCGCGCTGCGCGCCGCCGGCGTCGGCTCCGGCAGCCCGGTGGGAGTCCTGCTGCGCCGCGGCCTGTGGTCCGTCGCGGCCATCGAGGGGATCTGGCGGGCGGGCGGCGCCTACGTACCCCTGGACCCCGAACTCCCCGCCGAGCGGCTGAAATTCATGGCGGACGAGGCCCGCCTCACCTGCGTGCTCACCGACCCCGCGACGGCGGCCACCGCCACCGCACTCGCACCGGTCACCGTCGACGTCACCACCCTCACCCCGGCCACGGACGGCCCCCGCCACCGCCCGCACCCCCGCGAACTGGCCCACGTCATCTTCACGTCGGGCTCCACCGGCCGGCCCAAGGCCGTGGGCGTCGAACACGCCGCGCTCGCCTCGCACGTGGCCGCCACCCGCGAGCGGCTCGGCATCGGCGCCGCCGACCGGGTGCTGGCCTTCGCCTCCTTCTCCTTCGACGCCTCACTGGACCAGGTGCTGCCCGCCCTCACCTCGGGCGCCACCGTCGTCATGCGCCCCGACGAGCCCTGGCTGCCCACCCAGGTGCCGGAGATCGTCCAGCGGCACACCCTGACCGTCGTCAACGTGCCCCCGACCTACTGGTCGGAACTGACGCTCTCCCTCGACCGGCGCCTGGCCGCGGCCCTCGCCCCCCTGCGGCTGCTCGTCCTCGGCGGCGAGGCCGTCCCGCCCGACACCCTCGCCGCCTGGCGGGCCGCCGTCCCCTGGGTGCGCGTGTGCAACGCCTACGGGCCCACCGAGACCACCGTCACCGCCACCACCTACGACGCCGACGACCCGCCCGCCGACACCGTGCCCATCGGCCGTCCCCTCGGCGGCCGGCGCGTGTACGTGGTCGACGCCGACGACCAGCCGGTACCCGTCGGCGTCCAGGGTGAACTCCTCATCGGCGGCACGGAAGTGGCCCGCGGCTACCTGGGACGCCCCGCCCCGACCGCCGAACACTTCGTCCCCGACCCCTACGGACCGCCCGGCGGCCGCCTCTACCGCACCGGTGACCTCGTCCGCTGGACACCGGGCGGAGAACTGGAGTTCCTCGGCCGCCGCGACGACCAGGTCAAGATCCGCGGCTTCCGGATCGAACTCGGCGAGGTGGAGAGCGTGCTGCGGGCCTGCCCGCAGGTCGCCGCGGCCGCCGCCCGCCCCGACCGCGCCACCGGGCGCAGCCTCACCGGCTACGTCGTACCGGCCCCGGACGCGCCCCGCCCGCCCAACCGGGCGGACCTGCGCGCCTGGTGCGCACGCCATCTGCCCCACTACGCCGTCCCCTCCGACTTCGTCGTCCTGGACGCCCTCCCGGTCGGCGTCTCCGGCAAACTCGACCGCTCCGCCCTGCCCGACCCCGCCCGCCCGGCCGCCGACCCCGCCCGCACCGCACCCCGCGACGAGACCGAGCAACTCGTCGCCGAGGTGTGGGCCGACGTCCTCGGCCTGGACCGGATCGGCATCGACGACAGCTTCTTCGACCTGGGAGGCCACTCCCTGCTGGCCACCATGGCGGTCTCCCGCATCGCCCAGCGCCTGGGCCGCGAGATCGAACTGCGCACCGTGTTCGAGAACCCCACCGTCCGGGGCTTCGCCCCCTGCGTGGCCGCCGCCCGCGCCTGTGGCGCCGGTGAGGTGGTGCCCGTCGACCGCGACCGGCCGCTGCCGCTGTCCTTCGCCCAGGAACGGCTGTGGTTCCTGGACCGCACCTCCGAACGCGGCGACTCCTACCTGCTGTGGTACTGCTGGCGCACGCGCGGCGGCCTGGACCGCACCGCCTGGCAGCAGGCCCTGGACGACCTGGTGGAACGCCACGAGGTGCTGCGCACCGCGCTCATCGAGTCCGACGGCCGCCCCGTGCAGCGGATCTGCGACCCGGTGGGAGTCCCGCTGCACTGGGAGAAGGCACCCGGGGCCCCGGACGAGCAGACCCGGCTGGAGGCGGTACGGCGCCGGGCCGTGACCCTGGCCACGCGCCGCTTCGACCTCACCCGGCCACCCCTGCTGCGGGCCGGCGTGTGGGAACTGGCCGACGACGACCACGTCGTGCTCCTCGCCCTGCACCACGCCGTCACCGACGGCTGGTCCAAGGGCCTGCTGCTGGACGAACTCACCCAGCACTACGAGGCCCGCCGCGCGGGCCGGCGCGCCCAGCTGCCGCCGCTCGCCGTGCAGTACGGCGACTTCGCCGTCTGGCAGCGCGAGCGCGCCGACAGCGGCGCCCTGGAACCCCAGCTCGCCTACTGGGAAAGCACCCTGGAGGACGCACCCGCGCTGGAGCTGCCCACGGACCGGCCCCGGCCGTCCGCGTTCACCGGCCGGGGCGGCGCCGTGGAGGTCGACCTGCCCGCCGCTCTCGTCGACCGCGTGGACGCCTGCGCCCGCGAGCTGGGCGCCACCCGGTTCATGGTGCTGCTGGCCGCGGCCCAGGCGGTCCTGGCCCGCTGGTCGGGGCAGACCGACGT
This sequence comes from Streptomyces sp. GLSS-08, assembly GCF_056387915.1. NCBI lineage: Bacteria > Bacillati > Actinomycetota > Actinomycetes > Kitasatosporales > Streptomycetaceae > Streptomyces > Streptomyces sp. GLSS-08. Next base: position 132,044 of record NZ_JBWJAQ010000015.1, on the reverse strand, counting down.
GTCCGTGGGCACACCCGTCGCCGGACGCGGAAGGCTCGAACTGGAGCCCCTGGTCGGCTTCTTCGTCAACACCGTCGTGCTGCGCACGGACCTGTCCGGACGGCCCACCTTCACCGGGCTCGTGGACCGGGTACGGGACGTCGTCCTCGGCGCCTTCGACCGCCAGGAGGTGCCCTTCGAACGGGTCGTGGAGCGGCTGCGCCCCGAACGCGACCTGTCCCGCAACCCCTTGTTCCAGGTCATGGTGGACGTCCAGGACGCCTCCACGGGCGGCTCCACCCGGCCGGGGCCGGCCGCCACCGACTTCCCGCTGCCCTGGGGTTCGGCCAAGTTCGACCTGACCGCCACCTTCGTCGTCCGGGAGAACCGCTTCGCCCTCAACGTCGAGTACGCCGCCGACCTGTTCGACCCGTCCACCGCCACCCGGTTCGCCCGGCACGTCGGGCGGCTGCTGGAGACCCTCGTCGCCGACCCCGCGGCACGCGTCGACGAGGCACCGCTGCTCTCGCCCGGGGAACGGGACCGTCTGGTGGCCGGTGCCGGCCGGGACACGGTGCCCGCGCCGGGGTTCCGGGTGCGCGGCCGGGCGGACGCCCCGGCCGTCGTCTGCGAGGGCACGACCCTCGACCACGCCCGGCTGGACGCCCTGACCGGCGGACTGGCCGCAGCCCTGGCCGACGCGGGCGCTGCCCCCGGCGACGCCATGGGCGTGTGCGTCGGCCGGGGCGTGTGGCCGGTCGCCGCGATGCTCGCCGTCTGGCGGGCCGGCGGCGTGTACGTCCCGCTCGACACCCGCATCCCCGAGGAACGGCTGCGGTACATGCTCCGCGAGGCCGGGGTGCGGCACGTGGTGTGCGACGCGGACACTTGGGACAAGGTGACCCGGCTCGGGGCCACGGCGATCGACGTCGGCCAGGTCCGGCCGGCCCCCGACGGCCCCCGGCACACCCCCCGCCCCGACGACCTCGCCTACGTCATCTTCACCTCCGGCTCCACCGGCCGCCCCAAGGCCGTCGGCGTCGAACACCACGCCCTGGACGCCCATGTGGCCACCGCCCGCGAGGCGTTCGCGCTGACCGCGGACGACCGGGTGCTCACCTTCGCCTCCACCTCGTTCGACGCGTCGCTGGAGCAGATCCTGCCCGCGCTGAGCGCCGGGGCGACGGTGGTGGTGCGCCCGGACGAGATCTGGGCACCGGAGGAACTCGCCGCCCGGGTCGCCGCCGAGCGGGTGACCGTCATGGAACTCACCCCGTCCTACTGGGCGGAACTCGTCGCCCGCCTGGACACGCTGGCACCGCAACTGGCCTCACTGCGGCTGCTGGTGACGGGAGGAGAGGCACTGCCCGCCGACCCCCTGGAGCGGTGGTTCGCGCACCTGCCCGCGGTACCCGTGATCAACACCTACGGCCCCACCGAGGCGGTGATCTCCGCCACCGCGCACACCGTCGAGGCGGTCCCGCACGGCCGGGTACCCATCGGCCGCGCCCTCGGCGGCCGCCGCACCTACGTCGTCGACGCCCTGGGCGAGCTCACACCGGACGGCGTACCGGGCGAACTCCTCATCGGCGGAGAGGAGTTGGCGCGGGGATACCTGGGCCGTCCCGCACTGACCGCCGAGCGTTTCGTGCCCGACGCGTTCGGCGGACGAGGCGGCCGGCTCTACCGCACCGGCGACGTCGTACGCCGACTGCCCACCGGCGAGCTGGAGTTCCTCGGCCGCAACGACGACCAGGTCAAGATCCGCGGGTTCCGCGTCGAACCGGGAGAGGCCGAGGCGGTGCTGCGCCGGCACCCCGGAGTGCGGGGCGCGGCCGTCGTGGTGCGCACCCTGCACGGCGAGGCCGCCCTCGTCGCCTACACCGCGGGCACCCACCTGTCGCAGGAGTCCCTGGAGCGGCACTGCCGCGAGCACCTGCCCCACTACCTGGTGCCGTCGGCGTTCGTCCTGCTGGACGCCCTGCCGCTGACCGTGCAGGGAAAACTGGACACCGCCGCCCTGCCCGAGCCCGTGGCACGCGCACCGCACGCCTTCGTGGCACCGCGCACCCCCGCCGAGACGGTCGTCGCGCAGATCTGGTGCGAGGTCCTCGACCTGCCCCGGGTCGGCGTCCACGACGACTTCTTCGCGCTGGGCGGCCACTCCCTGCGCGCGGTGTCGGTCGCCTCCCGCCTGCGGACCGCCTTCGACTGCCCGCTGCAGGTCCGGGACCTGTTCGAGCACCCCACCGTCGAACGGCTCGCCGCCGAGGTGGAGCGCCGGCTGCTGGAGCTGATCTCGCAGCTGAGCGACGAGGAGATCGACCTGTCCCTCACGGCCGGCCTCTGACCCCGTCGCCCGCGCCCGCCCCTGCCCGACTTCCTCTCCCCAGTTCCTGGATCGGAGTGCCCTCATGACCACATCCGACGTGCGTCCCGGCCCCCTCGCCGCGGGCGGCGGCCTGTCCCCGGCCGCCCGGCGCCTGCTGGAGCAGCGACTGCGCGGCCGGGCCGCCGTACGCGAGGACGGCCCGGCCCGGGTCCGGCCCCGCCCGCAGCGGATCCCGCTGTCCGCAGCCCAGCAGCGCCTGTACTTCCTGGACCGGCTCGACCCGGGCGCACCCACCTATCTGCTGCCCGCGGCCTGGCGGTTCACCGGCCCGCTGGACCTGCCGGCCCTGCGCGCCGCCGTGGCGGACCTCGTCGCCCGGCACGAGCAGCTGCGCGTGATCTTCCCCGAGCACGACGGCGTCCCCCACCAGCAGGTCCTGCCCGCCGACGGCACCGTCCTGGACGTGATCGAGGTGAGCGGCGAGGAGGGCGAGGACCGCGAACGGCGCCTGTCGGCCGCCGTGCACACCGCCGCCGTACGGCCCTTCGACCTCGCCCACGAGCCCGCCTTCCGGGCCACCCTGGTCCGCGCCGCCGACGACGACCACGTGCTGGTCCTCGCCATGCACCACATCGTCTCCGACGGCTGGTCGCTGGGCCTCGTCGTGCGTGACCTGACCGAGCTGTACCGGGCCCGCCGCGAGGGACGCACCGCACACCTGCCCGAACTGCCCCTCGACTACAGCGACTACGCGATCTGGCAGCGCCGGAGCGAGCAGTCCGCCGCCCTGGACCACTGGCGCACCCGACTGGCCGGCCTCACCCCGCTGGAACTGCCCACGGACCACCCCCGCCCCGACACCCCCGGCGGCCGCGGCGCAGCCCACCGCCTCACCCTGCCACCCGCGCTGAGCGACGCGCTCGCCGCGCTGGGCCGGCGCACCGGCACGACCCCCTACATGACGGTGCTGGCCGCGTTCCAGGCCGCGCTCGCCTTCCACAGCGGACAGCACGACATCGCCGTCGCCACCGTGGTCGCCAACCGGGAACGGGCCGAGACCGAGCAGCTCGTCGGCTTCTTCGTCAACACCCTCGTCCTGCGCGGCGACCTCTCCGACGACCCGACCCCGGCCGCGCTGCTCGCCCGCACCCGGGAGCGGGTCCTGGAGGCGTTCCAGCACCAGTCGCTGCCCTTCGAGCAGGTCGTCGACGCACTCAGCCCCGAACGCGACCTCGCCCGCAACCCGCTCGTCCAGGTGCTCTGCACGCACACCGACACCACCCCGTCCGGCTTCGACCTGGGGCAGGCGAACGGGACGCCGTACCCGATCGACCTCACCACCGCCAAATTCGACCTCACCCTCGATCTGCGCGACGGTGACGGACGCACCGACCTGGTGTTCGTCTACCGGCCCGACCTGTTCGAGGAGGCCTCGGTCGCCGCCCTCGCCCGGCACACCGTGACGCTGCTGGAGGCGTTCTGCGCCGCCCCCGACACCCCGCTCAGCACCGTCGACCCGCTCACCCCCGCCGAACGCGCCCACCTCCTGGGCCCGGACGGCCCCGCCAGCACCGGCACCGACGCCTCCCGGGCCCCGCGCACCGCCGCCGACCGCCTCGCCGCTCACATCGCCCGCACACCCCACGCGGTCGCGGTGAGCGGATCGGGACGCACCCTCACCTACGCCCAGCTCGACGCCCGCGCCTGCGCGCTGGCCCGGCGGCTGCGCGCCGCCGGCGTCACCCGCGGCTCCCTCGTCGGCGTCTGCCTGGACCGCACCCCCGACCTGGCCGCCGCGCTGCTCGCCGTCTGGCGGGCCGGCGCCGCCTACCTTCCCCTCGACCCCTCCCACCCCAGAGCGCGCCGCGAGTTCACCGTCACCGACTCCGGTGTCGAGTGGATCGTCACCGACACCGCCACCCGCGCCGCCGTCGAGGGACTGCCCGCCCGCGTGGTCCCGCTCGACGCGGACGACACGCACACCCCGGCCGCCGGCGACGACAACCTCCTCCCGGCCCCCGACGACCTCGCCTACGTCATCTACACCTCCGGCTCCACCGGCCGTCCCAAGGGCGTGGAGATCACCCACGGCAACCTGGCCTGGCTGCTGGACGCCGCCGACCGGCACTTCGACTTCGGCCCCGCCGACGTGTGGACCCTGATGCACTCGCCTGCCTTCGACTTCTCCGTGTGGGAGCTGTGGGCGCCGCTCACCAGCGGCGGACGCGTCGTCGTGCTCCGGGCGGACGAGGTGCGCGACCCGGCGGCCGTGCACCGGGTGCTGCGCGAGGAGAACGTCACCGTCCTCAACCAGACCCCGGCCGCCTTCAAGGGCCTGCGCGCCCACCTTCAGGACACCGGGGCCGGCTTCGCGGACCTCGCCCTGCGCACCGTGATCTTCGGCGGCGACGCCTTCGACGTACGCGACTACCGCGACTGGTTCACGGCCGGGGGACACCGCCCCGCGCTGGTGAACATGTACGGCATCACCGAGACCACCGTGCACGTCACGATCCGCACCATCACCGAGCAGGACATCGACGGCGGCGTCCGCTCGCCCATCGGCCGCCCGCTCGCCGGCCAGCACTGCTACGTCCTGGACTCCTTCGGCCGGCTCGTGCCGCCCGGCAGCACCGGCGAACTGTACGTCTCCGGCGGCGGTGTGGCCCGCGGCTACCTCAACCGGCCCGAGCTGACCGCCGAACGCTTCCTCGACGACCCCTTCGGGGCACCCGGCGCCCGCATGTACCGCACCGGCGACCTGGTCCGCGTGGAGCGCGACGGACAGCTCGGCTACGTCGGCCGCGCGGACCACCAGGTGAAGATCCGCGGCTACCGCATCGAGCCCGGCGAGATCGAGACCGCCCTGCGCGCGCTGCCCGGCGTCGCCGACGCCGCCGTGGTGGCCCGCCGCGACCAGGGCACCGCCCGCCTGGTCGCGCACGTCGTCACGCCCGAGGGCCGCCCCCTCGACCCGCCCGCCCTGCGCGAGGGACTGCGGCTGACCCTGCCCGAGCACATGGTCCCGGCGCTGTTCGTCCGCCACGAGCACCTGCCCCTGACCGCCAACGGCAAGGTCGACCGGGCCGCGCTGACCGCCGTCGGGCCCGCCGCGGGCGGACCGCGGGCGCACGTGCCGCCCGCCGGACCCCGCGAGCAGGCCCTGGCCGCCGTGTGGAGCCAGGTACTGGGCATCGAGCACGTCGGCCGCACCGACAACTTCTTCGACCTGGGCGGCGACTCCATCCTGGCCCTGCGCCTGGTGGGCCTCGGCCGCCTCGCCGGACTCGGGTTCACCGTCGCCGACGTCTTCCGCGCCCGCACCCTGGCCGACCTGGCCGCCCTCGTCACCGACGCCGGCGACACCCCCGCCCCCACCGCCCCCTTCTCCCAGCTCGACCCGGCCGACGCCGGCCGCCTGCCCGACGGACTCGCCGACGCCTACCCGCTCACCATGCTCCAGGCCGGCATGCTGCACGAGATGCTCGCCGACCCGCGGCGCGGCGCCTACCACAACGTCACCGACCTGAAGATCACCGTCCCCGAGGGCTTCGACCTCGACGCGTTCCAGGCCGCCGTGGACGCGGTCGTCACCGGCCACCCGATCCTGCGCACCTCCGTCGACCTCGTCTCCTACCGCGAGCCCCTCCAGCTCGTCCACCGCGCCGCCCGCCTGCCCGTCGGCTACACCGACCTGCGCGCACTGCCGCGCGAGGAACAGCGGGCGCGGCTGCGCACCTTCGTCAACGAGGAGTTCGAGCGCCGCTTCGACCTCACCGCCGCCCCCCTGGTGCGCATCCACCTCCACCACATCACCGACCACGACCTGCGCCTCGTCCTGACCGACTGCCACGTCGTCCTGGACGGCTGGAGCCTGACCTCACTCGTCGCCGACCTGCTGGCCCTGCACCGGGAGGCCGTCGCCCACCGCCGCGCGCCCGAGCCGCCGACCGCACCGCCCTTCGCCGAGTACGTCGCCCTGGAGCGGGCCGCACTCGGCAGCGAGGAGTCCCTCGACTACTGGCGCGGCCGGCTCGCCGATCTGCGGCCCGTCACCTTCCGCAGGCGCACGGCCGCCGGCCCCGCCGGCCAGGCGCCGGTGCACGAGGTCCGCCGCTCCTACGCCCACCTCGCCGAACGCATCGGCCGCCTGGCCAAGGAGGCCGGCGTGCCGCGGCGCACCGTGCTGATCACGGCCTTCCACCACACCATGAGCCTGTTCGCCGACCGCGACGACAGCGCCCTCGGCCACAGCATCGGCCTGGTCACCAACGGGCGGCCCGAGCTGCCCGGCGCCGACCGGATGCGCGGACTGTTCCTGAACACCGTGCCGTTCGGCGCGGCCCGCCCGCGCGGCAGCTGGCTCGCCTACCTGCGGGACGTCTTCACGGCCGAACAGGAGATGCTCCCGCACCGCAGGCTCCCGCTGGTCCACATCGCCCGCCTGCGGCCCACCGAACCGAACCTGACCGACGCCGTCTTCAACTACGTCAACTTCCACCGGCTCTCGCACGACTCCTGGGACGACTCCCTGGAGATCGCGCGGACCATGTTCCCGCTGCTCATCAACGCCAGCGTCAACGCCTTCACCCTCGACGCGGACCCGGCGTTCGTCGCACCCGCCACCGCCGAGCAGCTCGCCGACGTGTACTGCGCCCAGCTGGAGGCCATGGTCGCCGGCCCGCACACCCCGGTGACCCGGCCCGCGCTCACCGGCACGGCCCGCGCCACCGCCCTCGACGTCTGGGCCCGGGGCCCCGAGACCCCCTCCTCACCGCTGCTGTTCCACGAGCACATCGCCGCCCACGCCGCCCGTACCCCGCACGCGGTCGCCGTCGAGCACCGCGGGCAGCACCTGACGTACGCCGGACTCCAGGAGCAGGCCGAGCAGCTGGCACGGCGGCTGCGGCGGCTGGGGGTCGGCCCCGAGACCGTGGTGGGCATCTGCGCCGAGCGCGGCCCCGACCTGGTGCGCGCCGCCGTCGGTGTGCTGCGCTCCGGCGGCGCCTTCCTGCCCCTCGACCCGCAACACCCCACCGAACGGCTCGCGTTCATGGCCCAGGACAGCGGCATGCGGGTACTGCTCACCCAGCGCGCACTCACCGGGACGGTGCCCTTCGACGGGCCGGTGATCCACCTGGACGCCCCCGCCGACCCCGTGGAAGTGGTGCCGGGCCGGGAGCCCGACGCCGACACCCTCGCCTACATCATCTACACCTCGGGCTCCACCGGCACACCCAAGGGAGTGGCCATCCCGCACAGGGGCCTGTCCAACATGCTCGAAGGGCAGCGCGACCTGGTGCGCCCCACCGCCGGCGACCGGGTGCTGCAGTTCGCCTCCTTCGGCTTCGACGCCTCGATCCTGGAACTCACCTGGTCCCTCGCCAACGGCGGCCGGCTGGTCACCGCCCCCAAGGAGGACCTGCGCCCCGGCCCCGACCTCGCCCGCACCCTGCGCGAGGCCCACGTCACCGGCGCCATGCTGCCGCCCAGCGCACTGGCGGTACTCGGCCAGGACGACTTCCCCGAGCTGCGGGTGCTCCAGGTCGCCGGCGAGGCCTGCCCGGCCGAACTCGCCGACGCCTGGTCGCGCGGCCGGCGCTTCCACAACGTCTACGGCCTCACCGAGACCTCCGTCTGGTCCGTCGCCGCCGAACTGAGCCCCGGCCAGGGCACCCCGCCCATCGGCACCCCGATCCGCAACACCCGCATCCACGTCCTGGACGACGACCTCCAGCCCGTCCCGGTGGGCGTGCCGGGCGAGATCCACCTCGGCGGGCAGGCCGTCGGCCGCGGCTACCTGGGCCGGCCCGCACTGACCGCCGCCACCTACGTCCCCGACCCGTACGGCGCACCCGGCGAGCGGCTGTGCCGCACCGGAGACCTCGGCACCCACCGGCCCGACGGCTCCGTGGAGTGGCTCGGCCGCCGCGACTCCCAGGTCAAACTGCGCGGCTTCCGCATCGAACTCGGCGAGATCGAGCACGCCCTCAGGGGCCTGCCCGAGGTCCGCCAGGCCGTCGTCCTGCACCGCACCGACCTGCCCGGCGAACCGGCCCTCGTCGCCTACCTCGTCCTCCACGGCCCTGAGCGGCCCCGGCCCGAGGAACTGCGCCGCGACCTGCGGGCCTCACTGCCCGCCTACATGCTGCCCGCCCGGTTCGTCTTCCTGGACGAGATGCCCGTCAACCGCAGCGGCAAGACCGACAAGCGGGCGCTGCCCCTGCCCCCGGCCGAACTCGACCGCAGCGACACCGAGTACGCCGCCCCGTCCACCACCGCGGAGAAGGTCCTCGCCGAGATCTGGCGCGAAGTCCTCGGCCTGTCCCGCATCGGCGTCCACGACGACTTCTTCCGCATCGGCGGCAGCTCCCTGTCCACCGTCCGGGTCTCCCTGATGGCCGCCGGACGCGGCCTGCCGGTGTCGGTCGGCGACCTGATCGAACACCCCACGATCGCCCAGCTCGCCGCGCACGCCACCCGGGCGGCCGGTGACGGGCTGCCCGCCGCCGTCACCTCCGAGGTACGGCTGCGCGAGGGCACGGGGGAGCCCCTGTGGTGCGTGCACCCCACCGGCGGCAGCGCCGCCTGGTTCGTGCCGCTCGCCCGCGCCCTGCCGCCCGGCCGGCCCGTCCACGCCTTCCAGGCACGCGGACTGCTCGGCGGCGTCGACCCGGGCACGGTCGCCGGCATCGCCGCCAACTACGTCGCCGAGATCACCGACCGGGACGGCACCGGCCCACACGCCCTGCTCGGCTGGTCCATGGGCGCCAACATCGCCCTGGAGATGGCCACCCAGCTGCACACGGCGGGACACCCGGTCGCACCCCTCGTCCTGATCGAGCCGTACCTGCCCAACACCGCCGCCCGGGCCCGCCTGGACGGCGTCACCAAGGACCTGCGCGAAGCCCTGCGCCTGCGGGACCGGCTGCGCGAACTGCCGCCCTCCCCGCAGCGCGAGAGGGCCACGGCCGAACTCACCGCCACCCTGCTGGGCGCCGGCATGAGCCCCGCCGAAGCGGCCCTGGTCGAGAACGCGCCGATCGAGGTGTGGCACTCGCTGCTCGCCGCCCTGGCCGCCTACGAGGTCCGCCCCTACCCCGGCCACATCCACCTCGTGGTCGGCAGCGAGGCCGCCGGGCTGCCCCGCGGCCGCACCATGCCGGGCCTGGACGTCGACTACGACACCTACGTCGCCCGCTGGCGCGAGGTGGCCGGCGACGGGCTCACCCTGCACATCAGCGAAGGCGACCACATGTCGATGATGGCCGAGCCCAGAGTGCAGGGCATCGCCCGACTGCTCGCCGGCATCGAGACGGGAGAAGACCGATGACCACCGCCGCCCCCGCCTTCACCGAGCGCTACCTGCTGTCCGCCGGCATGGTCGCCGACCCCTACGACCACCTCGACGCCCTGCGCGCGCACGCCCCCGTCCACTGGAGCCCGATGCACCACGCCTGGCTCGTCACCGGCTACGACCAGGTGATGCGCTGCCTGCGCGACCCCGCGGTCTCCGCCGACCGGGTACGCCCCCTGATGGACGCCGTACCGCACGGCGCCCGCGAGGACGCCGAGCGCGCCTTCGGGATCCTCTCCCGCTGGATGGTCTTCAACGACGCGCCGCAGCACCGCAGGCTGCGCCAGGTGTTCCAGGAGGCGTTCGCCGCCCGCGCGGTGGCCCGCTACCGCGACTTCACCGAGAAGGCGACCCGCGCCGTCCTCGCCCGCAAGGCGGTTCCCGGCCGCACCGGCGACCTGATGGCCGACGTCGCCAAGCCCCTGCCCGCGCTCGTGTTCGCCCGCTGGCTCGGCATCCCGCGCACCGACGCCCCCTCCTTCTGGTACTGGAACGCCCGCGTCGCCGACCTCGTCCTCGGCACCGCCCAGGAGGAGAGCGAGTACCGGGCCTCCCTGCAGGCGCTGGTGAGCCTGGAGGACTACCTCGGAGCGCTGGTCGCGCGGCGCCGCGCCGAACCCGGCGACGACCTGATCAGCCAGGTGCTGCGCGAGGGCCGGGTCGGTGGCTCCGTCAGCGAGGAGGAGTTCGTCGGCATGCTCACCCAGATGGCGTTCGCCGGCGGGGAGACCACCAGCAACCTCATCGCGAACACCGTCCTCGCCCTGCACACCCGGCCCGAGCAGCTCGCCGCCGTCCGCACGGACCCCGAACTGGCCCAGGGCGCCGTGGAGGAGACCCTCCGCCTGGACGGCCCGTCCAAGATGTCGATCCGCACCGCCGCCCGCGACCTCGACCTCGACGGCCACACCCTGCGCACCGGCGACCGGATCTTCCTCGTCACCGCCGCCGCCAACCGCGACCCGGCCCGCTTCCCCGACCCCGGACGGTTCGACCTGCGCCGCACCGGCGCGACCCACCTCGGCTTCGGCTTCGGCGCCCACTTCTGCATCGGCGCCGCACTGGCCCGGCTGGTCGCCGTGTCCGCCGTGCGGACCCTGGTCACCGGCCATCCCGGCCTGACCCTTGCGGACCCCGGCGGGCAGACCTGGCAGCCCTCCCTGCTCAACCGCAGCCTCACCGCCCTGCCCGTCCGCTACTGACCGGACCGCCGAGAGCGTCCGTACGACGAAAGGCACACCATGGCCACCACTCTCGCCGACGCCGGTCCCCGGCTGTGGGCACCGGCCCGGCAGCGGCCCTTCCAGCTCCTGTGGCTGGGACAGTCGCTGTCCCTGCTCGGCGACGGTTTCAGCGTCGTCGCCTTCTCCTGGATCACCCTCGAACTGACCGGCTCCACCCTCGCCCTCGGCTACGTCCTCGCCTTCCAGGCCGTACCCCGCGCACTGCTCACCCTGGTGGGCGGCTCCCTCAGCGACTCCTGGTCCACCCGCACCCTCATGGTCGCCTCCAGCTGGACCCGGGCGGCACTGATGGCGGGCGTCGGACTCGCCGGACTGAGCGGGCAGCTGACGGTGGGGACGCTGTGCGCGGCGGCCGCCGCCTTCGGCGCCGTCGACGCCTTCTTCCAGCCCGCCCGCGTCTCCATCCTGCCCTCCGTCGTGGACAAGGACCTGCTCACCGCGGCCAACGCGCTGCTGGGCACGGGCGCCCGGACCGCCGCCGTCGTCGGACCCGCCGTCGGCGGTGTGGTCATCGCCGTCACCCGCGCGCCGGCCGCCTTCCTCGTCGACGCCGTCTGCTTCGCCCTGTGCGGCTGGTGCGTGGCGAGCATCCGCACCCGCCCCCGGGCCGACCATGCGCAGACCGGCGCGGCGAAGGAACGCACACCCCTCGGCGCCCGCATCCGCGAGGGCGTCACCTACACCTTCCGTGACCCCCGGCTGCGGACGATCGTCGCCCTCGACACCGCCGTCAACTTCTGTTACGCCGGTCCCTTCACGGTCGGCTTCGCCACCCTCGCCGACCAGGTGCTGCGGGGCGGACCCGCCACACTCGGCGTGCTCAACGGATCCCTCGCCGGGGGCGCGATACTCGGCACGCTCGCCGGCGGCGCGCTCGGCGGCCGGCCCCGGGTGGGCCTGCTGGTGGCCGCTCTCGCGGGCTGGCTGGGTGCCGGAATGGCCGTACTGGGCCTGGTGCACAGCACCGCGGCCGTCGTGGCGACCGTGCTCGCCATGGGCTTCGCCATCGGATTCCAGGGCGTGTTCGGACTCAGCTGGATCCAGCGGAACATCCCGCAGGACGTGCTCAGCCGGGTCGTCTCCGTCGACATGGTCCTCGGCTACGCGGCCGCCCCGCTGTCACTGATCGCGTGCGGCGCACTGGCACGGATCGACACGTTCGCCCTGTTCGCGGTGGTGGCCGCCGTCCTCGCCGGGACGGGCCTCGCGGTCCTCGCATCACGCGCGGTGCGCGAGATGCGCTAGGACACGCCCCAGCGCCGGGTTCAGGGGGACCGCAGGGCGGCCGACCGCGCACACAGGTCCGCGCGGTTGGCCGCCCCCGTCTTGGTGATCAGGCTCGCGATGTGCTTCTCCGCCGTACGGGGCGAGATGAACAGCCGGTCGGCGATGTCCTTGTTGCCGAGCCGCTCCGCGAGCAGCCGGAACACCTCGAACTCCCGCACGGTCACCCCCTGCGCCCGCAACTGGTCGGGAATGCCGCTGGTGCCGGTGCGGTGCTGGTGCACGGGAGCGCCGAGCCGGCGCAGCGCGGCCCGGCAGGCACCCGCCACGGCCGCCGTGTCCCGCTCGTGGAAGTGGTGTTCGGCGCGCCGCAGCCAGCCCACCGGATCACCCCAGCCGTCCTGGTGCGCCGCGTCGGCGATCAGCCGCAGGCCGAGGTGCTGGGCCAGCGGGTACGGCTGCGCCAGCACCAGCGCCGACTCGACCGCCGCCGCAGCCCGCGCGCCCGCCCCCTCCCGGCCGAGCAGCACGGCGTCGGCGAGCAGCACGAACTGCCGGTTCCAGCGCATCCGGGCGACGGCGGTGGCGGTGACCTCGTCGTGCCGGGCCCGGTCCGCGTCCCCGGCGAGCACGTCCAGCAGCAGGACGAGGCCGTGCGTGCCGCTGAGGTGGTAGGTGGAGGGGTTGTCCGCCTCCAGCGCCACCACCGCCCGCAGCTCGGCACGGGCCAGGTCGCGGTTTTCCTCCAGCAGCGCGCAGAAGGCGCGGGCCAGGCCGAGGCACAGCGGCTCCTCCTGCGAGCCGGCACCGTCCCACTCGGTGAACGCGGCGAGCGCCGCCTGCATCGCCGTACGGTCCCCGCGGTGTGCCTCCAGGACGGACTGCGCCATCAGGACGTACCGCACGGCGGGCGCCAGCCGCAGGCGCCGTACCACGGCCAGGCATTCGGCGGCGGCCGACCGGGCGGCCTCGTAGTCGCCGCGCAGCACCGCGTCCAGCACGAGGATGCCGTCCACGGTGTGCACGAGGTGCACCGAGCCGAGCCGCAGCGCCTCCGCGCGGGCCGCCAGCAGACCCGAGGTGTCGCCCTCGGCGAGCCAGGCGTTGCCGCCCATGCGGGTGGCCGCGTACATGCGCTGCAGCGGCAGGCGGTGGCGTTCCGCCGTGGCGAGGGCCTGTTCGAGCATCGCCTGCGACTCCTGCGGGTCCCGTTCCCGGGCCACGGTGGCGAGCAGCTCGCTGGCCTGGCAGGCGACGACGGGCAGCCCGTACCGCTCGGCGGTGTCGGCGGCCGAGCGGGCCAGTTTCTCCGCGTGCTGGGTGCGGTCAGGCCCCGGAGTGTCCAGGGCCAGATAGGCGGCCGTGACGTCGACGGCCGCGGCCGTCGCCTCGTCCGGCGCGCTCGCCAGCATCTCGCGGGCACGCACGATCTGGCGGTTGCCGTCGCTCCACCGCCCCGCCGTGTGGGCGACCTTGGCCAGCCGGGTGTGCAGGGTGGCCAGGCGTGCCGGGCTCAGTCCGGAGCCGCTCAGCACATGCAGGTCCTCGGCCAGCTCGAAGGCGCGGGCGAAGTCACCGGCCTCCGCGAGGGCCGGCAGCAGGTTCTCCAGCACCTCGGCCCGCGCCTGCGGATCACCGGCGTCGGCCAGCAGGCTCTCCGCGCTGCTGAGCAGTGTCACGGCGGAGCCGAGCGCGCCCGCCGCCAGGGCCCGGCCGCCGGCCTCCGCGAACAGCAGCCCGGCCTCGACACGGTCCCCGGCCTCGCACCGCAGCCCGGCCGCGAGCGCGCACCAGTCGCCGCCGAGGCCGGGGTGCAGTTCCTCGGCCGCCTCTGCGCCCCGCCGGGCCAGCTCCGCCCGCTGACCCGGCGTCATCTGCGTGAACAGCGCCTCCACGGTGAGGGAGTGCCGGAAGGCGTACCAGTCCGGAGCCGGCTCGTCGGGGATGACCAGCCGCGCGGCCACGCCCGCGTGCAGATGGCTGAGCAGGGCCCGGTCGTCGACGCCGGTCATACGCTGCAGCACGGTGAGCGGGAAGCGCCGGCCAAGGACGGCGGCGGCCGACAACAGGGTCAGGCCCTGCGCGCCCAGCCGGTCGATGCGGCGCAGAATGCCTCGGGCGAGCGTCGAGGAAACGTCACTGCGCAGATCTCCGACCGCGCGCCAGCCCTGCGGCCCCTGCACCAGCGTCCCGGCCCCGATCATCGACTGCAGCAGCTCCTCCACCAGGTACGGACTGCCCGCGCTGTCCTCCCACAGGCGCTGCAGGACCGCCTCGGGCACCTCGTCCGGGCCCTCGGCGCCGAGCTGCGCCGCGATCATGCCGTGCACCTGGGGCCGGGTCAGCGGCGGCAGTTCCACCAGAGCCGCGACGCCGCGCCGGCGGGCGGACTGCGCGAGGTCCAGCGCCTCGCTGAAGTCCGTGCGCACGGTGGCCAGCAGGAGTACGGGTGAGTACTCCAGGTTGTCCACCAGGTATTCCAGGACCCCGAGCGTCTCCGGGTCGGCGTCGTGCAGGTCCTCCAGCAGGAGCAGCTGGCCCTGCCCGCGCCCGGCTGCGGTGAGCAGACGCAGCACCGCCTCGCCCAGGATGACCATGGAGCTGCTCTCGCGTTCCCCGGTGTCCCAGTCGGGAACCAGCCGCCCGAGGACGGGGCGGTAGGGGCCAAGGGCAAGGTCGTCCACGGGCTCGCCGCCGCGGAACAGCGACATCAGCGCCTCGGTGAGGGGACGGAACGGCACGGCCGGACCCGTGGTGCTGCTGCGCCCGCGCAGTACGCGCATCCCGGCGTCCAGCGCCCGGCCCACCGCCTCCGCCGCGAGCCGTGACTTGCCGACACCCGCCTCGCCGACCAGGAAGACGACACCGCCGCGTCCCTGCCTCGCCTCGGCCATGGCACGTTCGAGCAGGGCGATTTGGGGGTCCCGCCCGACCAGGGATGGCGCATGGGAACGCATGAACGCAGATGATAATCGGAATATCAGGATCTGCGGCAGGTCGCCCGCTCCCGGTCTCTCCCGGCCGCTTCCGTCACGGCCTCCGCGCGGAACACGGCGGCGCGGACCCGGCGAACGGGCCCGCGCCGCACGCGGTGTCGGTACTGACCGGCCGTCAGTTCGGTGCGGAGACCGAGGTGTCCAGGGTGCTCAGCGTGATGACGACGCCGCTGGTCAGTACCATCCCCGCCAGCACGCGGGCCCGGGCGCAGGCGCGGTTGCGGCCCCTGAGCGTGACGCCGCCCGCCGCGTCCTGCTCGTCGGCGCCGGTCTCGGTGACGTCGGCGGCGGTGGTGGCGAGGTGCTTGTCCATGACGGTGATCCCCTTCTGGTGTCCCGTGCGGATGCGCACGGTGGGAGGTGGAGAAATGCCGTGGTGCCGAGGAGCGGAGGTGCGTGGGTCGGTCAGTGGCCGGGGTGTCCCAGGAGCAGGACGGACGGCACGTCTTCGGGTCGGGCCAGGCGGAGCAGTCCGTAGCCGATGCCGGACAGTCCGGTCAGCAGCCCGGGGGAGGGAACGTGATCGGGGGTGGCACATCGGTGGCTCTGCGCCTCGACGAGGGCGAGCACCTGACCGCTGCGCCGGTTCAGTGCCTCGGCGGCGGTCGCGTCGCCCTGTCCGGCGAGGACGGCCAGCGCCTCCAGCGTGCCGAGGGTGCCCTGTCCGAGGCTCAGGTCCGGGCGCACCCCGGCGTCCGCCAGCCGGTCCGCCGGCCGGGGCGAACCCGGTTGCGGGGGAAGGTGGGCGGCGGCGGCCGCCACGCCCGCGAGCCCGCCGGCCCAGGACGTGTCGGCGTGCGCGGCCCCCGTGTCCCGGAGGGCGGCGCGGAGCAGGGCGTGGGCGGCGGCCGTGTGCCGGGCGGCACGTGCGGGCCGCCGGGCGGCGTACCGCAGCAACGCCCACCCGATCCCCGCGGCCCCGTCCGCGAACCCGGTGCCCCCACCGACCTCCACGGCCCCGCCCGGGAGTCCGGTCCCGTCGACCCCCGTGGCGCTGTCCGTGAGTCCGGTGTTCCGGTCGTTCCCCGCGCCGGCGTGTGAGGGTCCGGCGTGGCCGCCGTTGTCCGTGGCGCCGTCCGCGATTCGGGTGTGCCCGCCGGCCTCCACGGCCCCGCCCGGGACACCGGCGTCGCCGGCGGTCCCCGTGATGCCGGTCGCTGTGTCCGTCGCGGCGGTGCCCTCCGCCGACCGGGCCGGTCCGGCGGCGCCGGACACCGTCGCCAGCAGCCGGTCCGCCACCGTGTCCGCCAGCCGCAGTGCCGCCGGATCGCCGGTGGCCTCGTGCGCCGCGACGGCGGCGGCCAGTGCCCCGGCCGTGCCGCCGGCGAGCCCCGGGTCGGGGCAGGCCGCGACGGCGTGGCCGAGCGCGGTGAGCGCGTCCGGCAGACAGCCCGTCAGGTCCTCGCCGAGCAGCGCCGACAGCCGCACCAGGGCGTACACGATGCCGCCGAGCCCGTCGTAGGCGCCAGGCCCTGCCGCCGCGCTCAGCTCGGGGTCGCAGGCCAGTGCCTTCAGCAGGCCGGGCAGCGGCCGGACCGCCTCGCGGGCCGGCGCGGCGTACCGGCCGGACCCGACCAGCGCGTCCGTGTGCGCAAGGAACAGCGCGACCCCGCAGTAGCCCTGCGCGAGCCCGGCGCCCATCGGCAGCACCGCCCAGTGCGGGCCGGAAACCCGTTCCAGGCCGAGCCAGTTGGTGCGGCCGCCGTCCCGTACCGCGCGGGCCGCGAGCTCGTCGGCGATCCCGCACGCGGCGGCGAGCAGCCGGGACGTGTCGGGCGCGACGGCCGGTACCGGCGCCACCGCCAGCTCGGACCGGGGCCGGTCCAGCGGTGAACCGGTGCCCCTCGCCGCCAGCGTGGCCGAGATGATCCACTCCTGGTCGCGGCAGTCGACCTCGTCCATCCGGGCGATCTTCTCCCGCACCGCCGCCAGACTCGCCACCGGCAGCACTCCCGCCAGCCAGGTGCCGTCGGCCGTCCGGACCCCCGTACCGGACGGCCGGTGCGCGAAGAGGGGTACGTCCCCGCGCCACAGGTCCGCCGTCTCGTGCTCGATGAGCCGCCGGCGCACCTCGTCGTGCTCGGACTCGGTCCACAGCACCGCGAACACGCTCTCCCGGGCGAGCGCGTCGCCGAGCAGGGAGGGGTGGGCGGACTCCTCCAGCAGCGTCGCGTACAGGCGGGTGGAGCGGGCGATGAGCCGGGCCGGACTGCCGGCGCGGGACGCCAGCGGGCCGTCCTCGCCGAGCAGTTCACCGCCGTGCGCCGCGATCGCCGCGTACGCGGTGCGGAAACCCTCCAGCAGGGCCGCCCGGTGGTCGGCGCCCTGCAGCGGGCGGCCGGCGGGCAGCGGCTGGTTCTGCGCGGCCGGGCTGAGCAGCGGCGCGCGCACGGCCCGCATGGTGTCCCGCCCGCTGTCCTGCCAGTGCAGGCCCTCGCTCGGGAAAGTGCCGTCGGTGGACCGGCCGAGCGCGGAGATGTCCAGCGCCCCGTGTTCACCGATCAGCAGGTGGGGCAGCAGGCAGGTGCGGTGCACGGAGGCGTGCAGGGCGTCGGCGGCCGGGTCGGCGCCCGCCGTCATGGGCTGCGGGAGCCCGGTGTGCAGGAGCGTCTCGGCGTCCACCAGGACCGGCTGGTCGCCGCAGGCGATGACGTTCTCGTAGTGCATGTCGGCGCCGTCCACCGCGTAGAGCAGCGCCAGCAGCGCTCCCTGGCGCCGGTAGAAGGCGTCGGTCTCGGTCACCGACCGGCACCAGCGGTGCTCGACGAACTCCAGCCAGCCGTACGTCGTCCGGCGCAGGCTGCGCGGAGTGCGCAGCGCCAGGCCGGGCACCTTGGCATTGAGCCAGGCCACCAGGTCGTCGAGCAGGGCGTGCTGGTCGAGCGGCCGGGGCTTGTACACCAGCCGGTCGCCGCTCGCGAAGTGCAGGACCGCCACGGACCGGTGGCCCTGGTGGGCGTCTCCGCGGCCCAGGTCGACCCGGGTGAGCGCCCCGGGGGCGCGACCGCCGAGGAGGGCTGTGGTCAGGGCGTCCCGGTCGGCGTGCAAGCGCGCCACCAGTTCGGCCGTCGCGTCCGTCGCGTCCAGCGCGCTCTGCCCGAGCATCCGGGCCAGCACCGGGTAGGCGGCGAACAGGCTGCCCAGCCCCCGGCGGGTGCCGGCGGCGGCGACGAAGGAGGCGAACCGCTCGCGCGGGCCGGCGCCGGCGAGGCGCCGGGCGCGCCGGGCCAGGTCGAGCTCGTGGACCAGTGTGCGGGCGGCCTGGCGGACCAGGTGGTGGGTCAGCCGACGCTCGAACGCGCTCTGCCAGACGGCTCGTTCGGCGGCCGGAACGCCGGGCAGCAGCTCGGCGAGCCGGGCGGAGGCCGCGGCGACGACCGGGCGTACGACCGGTGCGAAGGCATCGGGTCCCTCACCGGGCACCACCGGCTCCGCCGGGTCTTCGGCGTCCGCGTCCAGGACCGCCTCCACGTACGCCGCCCAGCTGGGCTTCCCCGTCCGGGCGGCCAGCCGCTCGGCGGGCTCCGCCGCCAGGGCCGCCGCCGTGGCACCGTCCACCCCGAGGTGGGCCAGCCGCAGGGCGAAGCCCTCCGCGTCACCGGCGGCCCAGGGGGCGCGCCCGGCGGCCCCGCAAGCGGCGGGCGCCGCCGGGAGTCCGGGGGCGGCGAGCCGTTCCGCGAGGGACAGCGCCGGAGCCCACCAGGCGAGTGGCAGGCCGGCGCTCCGGGGAGTCGGGAGGCTGGCGGTCTCAGTCACGGGAAAGAAGTTCGCAGACCCCTGCGGCCCCCACATGGGGAAGCGGCCCCCATATTCTGCGCGGGCCCCGCCCCACCGGTGGGTAAGGTGTGCGCGCAGAGGCCCCCGGACGGGGAAAGACGCAGGTCGCACCGGGACCCCCAGCCCCCCAGGACAGGACCGGTGGAGCGCCGGACATACGCGTACGCAAGCCGGTACGGCCCGCCGCACCCCCCACTTCACGCATCGCGCCCGCCCTTCCTGCGGGTCGCACCCGGGCACACCCCCATTCCCGCGGCGCGCACCCCCCACATCCCCTCCCTCCTCCGGCCCCGCGCGTACGCCCCGGACACCGCGCGGCTCCCCTGCCCGCCGCCCGCCGCACCCGGAAGGCGGTCCTACGGGGGACGCGGCCGTCCGCCCCGCGGGAAAGGTGGGGACCGGCTACCGATGCCCGCGCCCCGCCGCCGACGGCAGGGTGTGGGCAGTACCCCAGACCGCCCGCAGCGCTGATGACGGGGCGGACGACCTTTCAAGGAGCAGCAGATGGGAGCACCCCTACCCGTCGGTGTGGTCGCGCTCGACCCGGTGCTGGAGGCCGGCACCCGCAGTACCCTGCTCGCCTGCCCGGAGCTGACCGTGTGCGAGCCCGGCGACGCCCGGGTCGCCGTCCTGACCGTGGACCGGCTCGGCCCCGCCGAACTCGACATGGTGCGCACCACCCGCGCCCACCGGCAGCGCCCCGCCGTCGTCCTGGTGGTCGCCGCCCTCGCCTCCGGCGACGCCCTGCACGCCCTGGCCGCCGGCGCCCGCGGCCTGCTGCTGCGCCGCGAGGCCGACGCCTCCCGTCTGAACCACGCGGTGCTGGCCGCCGCCCGGGACGACTGCACACTGCCACCCGAGCTGCTCGAACAGTTCCTGGACCGACCGGCGAACACCCGGCACGGCTCGGGCGGCTGGGCCGGCGGCATGCTGTCGGACCGGGAACGCTCGGTGCTGCGGCTGGTCGCCGACGGGCACGAGACGGCGGAGATCGCCCAGCAGCTGGCCTATTCGCCGCGGACCGTGACCACCGTCGTCCACGACATCACCCAGCGGTTCAGGCTGCGCAACCGTGCCCACGCGGTCGCCTACGCGCTGCGGGCGGGTCTGCTGTGACGGCCACCCTGATCGAAGCGCCCCCCGCGCCCCCCGCGCCGGCCACGCAGGTCACACCCGGCACGCTCCCTTCGCGCCCGGTCCTGCGCATCCCGCCCTCGCGCGGCGCGGACCGCGTCCGCGCCCTCGCCCGCCGCGCCGGCTTCTCCTGCGAGCCCGAGCACGGGCCCGGGCACGGGCACGGGCCTGCCGGGCCCGGGCCCGGGCCCGGGCCCGGGCCCGGGCCCGGGAGCGTGAGCGTGGTCGTGGCCGCCGACGCCGAACAGGCTCTGCGCCGCGGGCAGGACCCCGGCCGGCTGCTGCTCGTGTGCGACACCGTCAGCCGCAGGGGCCTGCTGCTGGCCCTGCGCACCGGAGCGGTCGTCCTGAAAACCGCGGACCTCACCGAGGAGACCCTCGCGGCCGCTGTACGCCGCGCCGCCCACCCCCATCCGAGCATCCCCTACCCGGAACTCTCCCACCTGCTGACCGCGGCTCCCGGACCCGGCGAACCGGTACCGGACGTGCGGCCCCCGGCCCTGACGGCCCGCCAGATGTCCGTGCTGCGCCTGCTGGCCGAGGGCCACGCCAACGCGGGCATCGCCCGCCTGCTGGACTGTTCCGAACACACCGTCAAGAACGTCATCTACGAGATCATGGCGCGTCTGCAGGCCCGCAACCGGGCCCACGCGGTCGCCCAGGCCGTGCGCCACGGCCTGGTCTGACGCGCCGAGGACGCCGGGACGGGGGACGGGGGCGGGGGAGGGGGAGGGGACCCATGGACACCGGGCGCCAGGAGCGCCCGCGCGGTCCACCCGTCACCCCGGGGCCGCGTCCGCCCCCCCCGGGACAGGGGGTGAGGAGCGGGCGACGAACGCGGGGCGGACGAACGCCGCACAGCGCGAACCCGGCGGGAGCGGCCGTCAGAACGCGGGCGCCGGCAGCCGCCGTGGTACGAGCCGTTCCTCCACGACCCGCTCGCCGTCCCGGCTCACCACGTAGGCGGCCTTGTCCGGCAGTTCCGCCACGACCTCGACCAGCTCGGTGCCCCGGTAGACCAGGCCCACCCCGTCATCGGTGCAGTGGGCCGTCGCGAAGGTGCCGTCGGCGACCATGCGGTGGATCAGGGGACGCCGGCCCGCGTCGGAGTCGTAGTGCACGCCGTTGCCGTACGGAAGCAGGCCAAGACCCCCGGTCACCGGGCGCAGTTCGGGCCCGAAGGAGTCCGTGGCACCGCCCTCGAACCAGCAGATGGAACCCGCGCTCACCCCCGCCAGCACCACACCCGCCCGCCACGCGCGCCGCATCACCGCGTCCAGCGCGTGCACCCGCCACACGGCGAGCAGGTTGGCCACCGAGCCGCCCATCACCCAGACCACGTCGTGGTCGAGGACCGTGCCCTCGACGTCGTCGACGTTCGGCATGGGGAACAGGTGCAGCGGGGTCAGATCGAAGCCCGCGATCCGGGCCGCCTCCGCCATCCGCGCCGCGACGTGCTCGGCGTCCCCCACCGCCGTGCCGACGTACAGGATGCGCGGGCGCCTGCCGTGCACCCCGGAGAGGTCCACCGCGTGGTGGACCAGAGCATCGAAGAGGACCCGGGCACGCGCGCCGACGCGGTGGCCTCCGGAAGTGGCGAGGATGGTCGGTTCAGCGCCGCTCACGTCCGTGATCGTATCGCGGGCCCCCGCGCCGGGAAGTGGGGAAGCCGTGAAGAGCGGGCCGCAGGACCGCACTTCACGGGGAGCGCCCAGGCAGCACGGCGGGGACCGGTCCGACGACCGGTCCCCGCCGTGCTGCCGCGGGTGCCCTCACGGTGCCCGCAGGGCCACAGCCGCCCCGTACCCCGCGGGGACCAGGACGTCCCGCACGGTCCACTGCGGCGACGGAGCGGCCGGCCGCGGCCCGGTGCCCACGTAGTCGAGCGCCGGATCCCGCACCAGCCCGGTGCCCAGGCCCTTGAGGTAGGCCTCCTTGCGCACCCAGGCCCGGGTGAAGGCCGCCGGACGCGCGTGCGCGGGCAGCCGCGCCAGTTCCCGCGCCTCGGCCGGATGCAGCGCGGACTGCGCGCCGAGCACCGCCTGCGCGGTGGCCAGCCCCTCCACGTCGACACCGACCGGCGCCGGGGCGAGCGCCACCATCACGAGGTCCCCGCTGTGCGACAGGGAGAAGTGCACCCCGGCCGTGCGCAGCGCCGGCCGGCCGTGCGGACCGCCGCAGCCGGCGCACGGTTCACGCATCAGCGGCAGCGCCTCGGCGCGGATGCCCAGCAGGACACTCAGCACACTGCGCAGCGCCGCGTGCGCGACCACATAGGCGTCGCGGTCCCGGTCGCGCCGGAACGCGCGCGCCCGCGCCCGTTCCTCCGCGTCCAGCAGTTCCCGCGCGCGCCGCAGCGCCCGCTCGTCCTGCGCCCCGACCTGGGCCAGGTACAGCTCCAGCGGTCCCCGCAGCGCCCGCGGGCCCGGCGGACACGTCCGGCCGGGCAGCGCGGACAGGTCCAGTACGGCCGGGCACAGCCGGTCCGGTGGCGGTACCGCCGGAGGACCATGGGCCGGCCGCGACAGGAGCCGGCCCGGACGGCCCTCAGACATCTGCCCCGGCCAGCCGGCGGCGCAGACTGAGCGGGCGCATGTCCGTCCAGATCACACCGATGTGGTCGAGGCACTCCTGCCGGCTGCCGCGCCGGCCCTCCGGGTACCAGCCGGCGGGCACCTCGCGGTCCGCCCGCCAGATCGAGTACTGCTCCTCGTCGTTGCGCACCACGAGGTACACCTCGTCGGTGCCGGGGCGGGGTGCCTCGCCGCCCGCGCCGGTCGCGGAGTTGGGTTGCGTCACGGTGAACCTCCCGCAGGTGATGGGGCCGGCCACAGGTCAGGGGCCGACGCTGCCAGCGTGCCCGGGCCCGCCGGGCGGGGTCAGGGACGAACGCGCCGTACCGGCGGCGTGCGTTGCTGCCGGATCTTCTCTGGTGAGCCACGGCCCTGGCGCGGGACCGTGCTCTCCGGCCGGGGCGCCCGGCATCCCGGCGGCGGCACCCGCACGGCCGGGCAGCGGGACCCCCGCGCACCCCCTTCCGGAAGGAGCACGCGATGTCGGACGAGCACGCACCTGTCCTGCTGCCGGGCGGAGGCTGGCGGCTGTGGGACCAGTTCGCGCTGCGCGGCCCCGGCTTCCCCGCCGACGGCGTGCTGCGCCTGGCCCCGCCCGGACTGGCCGAGGCCGCCGACAAGTTCGGTCCCGGCACGGACCTGTCCGGGCCCGAGTGGCAGGCCTTCACCGAGGAACTGTCCGCCGCCGCCGTACACACCGCCCGGCACCTCCAGGAGGTGGCCGCCCAGCCCCGCTTCCAGGCGGCCCTCGCCTGGCAGAACCCCGCCGTCCTGCGGACCGGCATCGCCCCGTTCCTGCGCTGGACGCCGGGTGTGGACAGCCGCAGCAGCATGCCGCGCCAGCGCGAGGAACTGGTCGCTCACTACTGGCAGCGGTTCTGCGTGAAGAACGACACGATCGGCTTCTTCGGCCCCGTCGGCTGGGGCCGCTGGGACCTGTCCGCGCCGGACGCCGTCGCCGTGGACGCAGGCGACGGCTTCCTCGCCGCGCAGGAGGTGTACTTCTCCGGCTGGGCCGTCGACGCCCTGGCCAAGGTGCTCGGCGAGGACCGCGAGCTGATGCGCTGGATCCCGCCGCGCCGGGTGTCCTTCGTGCGCTGCGAGGACGGCGAGGTGCGGGTCCCCGGACGCCCCGCACAGCGAATCGGCGCACGCGAACTCGCCGTGCTGGAACGCTGCGACGGCACCCGGCACACGGACGCCATCGCAGCCGAGCTGGGCCTGGACGCCGATGAGGTGGCCCACACGGTCGGCGAGCTGCTCACCCGGCGCTGGGTGCACTGGCGGCTGGAGGTGCCCGCGGCCACCCACCCCGACCGCGCCCTGCGCCGCATCCTGGAACGCGTCCCCGACCAGGCCGCCCGGGAGCGGGCGCTGGACAGGCTCGCCGTCCTGGAACGCGGCCGGGACGCCGTACGCGCCGCCCGCCTCGACGCCGGCGCGCTGAGCGCCGCGATCACCGCCCTGGAAGCCGACTTCGCCGCGCTCACCGACAGCGAGGCCCAGCGCGCCAAGGGCGAACGCACCGCCCCCTGCCGGGGCCTGGTGTATTCCGACGCACGCCGGTCGGCCACGGCCACGGCCGGCGCCGCACTGCTGGCACACCTGGAGCCCCTGCAACTGTGCCTGACCGCCGCCCGCTGGATGACGAACCGCTTCGCCGAAGCCGTCCGGGGCCGCCTGCACACCGTGTACGACCGCCTGCGCGCCAGCGGCGGACCGGTGGACCTCGGCACCCTGTGGCTGCACACCCTGCCCTCCCCGCACCCCGACGCCGGCGACCTGATCGACGCGGCCCAGGCCGAACTGCGTGCCAAGTGGGCCCGCATCCTGCACCTTCCGCCCGGCGCGCGCCGGGTACGGCTGAGCACGGGCGAACTGGCCGAACGGGTACGCCAGGAATTCGACGAACCGGGCGACGGCTGGTCGCTGGCCCGGTACATCAGCCCCGACGTCCTGGTCATCGCCGAGGACGACGCCGCCCTGGCCCGCGGCGACGTCCGGCTCGTCCTCGGCGAGATGCACTGCGCGCTCAACACCATGGGCGCCTCCCTGTTCGTGCACCAGCACCCGGACCGCGACGAGCTCCTCGCCGAGACCACCCGCGACTTCCCCGGCCCGCGACTGCTGCCCACGCTGCCGAAGGAACTGCCGCTGAAGTGGTCCACACGCAGCCGGCCCTCGCTGGACCGCCCCGAGGACCACTACGTGACCCTGGTCGACCAGACCGGCGACCCGCACCGCCCCCGCACGGTGCTGAGCGCCGACGTCCTGGTGGAGGAGCGGGACGGCCGGCTGGCCGCCGTGCTGCCCGACGGCACCGCCCACGACCTCCTCGACGTCTACGCCAACACCCTCACCCAGCGCGTCATGGACCGCTTCACCCTCCGCCCCGAGGGCGAACACACCCCACGCATCACCATCGACCGCATGATCGTGGCCCGGGAGACCTGGCAACTGCCCGTCGCGGAGGTGGACTTCGCCGACGAGAAGACGGAGGCCGCCCGCTTCGTCCGGGCCCGGCACTTCCAGCGGCGGCACGAACTGCCCCGGTTCGTGTTCGTCGTCTCCCCGACCGAACCCCGCCCCTTCTACGTCGACTTCGACAGCCCCGTGTACACGACGATCCTCGCCAAGGCGGCCCGCAGGCTCGCCCGCAAGGACCCCGCGGCACGGCTGAAGGTCAGCGAGATGCTGCCCACCCCCGAGCAGGCCTGGCTCACCGACGACGAGGGCCGCCGCTACACCTCCGAGCTGCGCTTCGTGGCCGTCGACCAGACCGTCGCCGGCATGGGGGAGGACTGATGCGCACCGTCGCCGACGACATCGCCGCACACGCCGCCCGGACCCCGGAGCGCATCGCGCTGACCACCCCCGCCGGTGACGTGACGTACGCCCGCCTCGCCGCCCGCGTCGAGGAGCTCACCCGGCTCCTGCGGGCCCACGGCGCCCGGCCGGAGACGGTGTGCGCCGTCGCCGTCGAGCACGGCACCGACGCGGTCGCCGCCATGGCGGCGGTCCTGCGCTGCGGCGCCGCCTTCCTCACCCTGGACGTGGGACAGCCCAGGGACCGGCTGGCGGCCTTCGTGCGCAGCGCCGGCGCCCGCCTGCTGCTGACCACGTCCGCCCACGCCTGCCTCCTCGGCCGGACCCTGCCCACCGTCCTGCTGGACCGCCCCGCACCCCCGAACGCCCCGCCGCCGCCCCCGGCCGACCCCCGCGCCCTCGCCTACGTCAGCCACACCTCCGGCAGCACCGGGGAACCCAGCGCCGTCCTGATCGAACACCGCTCCCTCGACGCCTACCTGCGCGACACCGCCCACGCGTTCGGCCTCGGCCCCGGCACGGTGGCCCTGCAGACGGCGCCCCTGGGCTACGACGCCTCGATCCGCGACACCTTCGTCCCGCTGCTGGCCGGAGCACGGCTGGTGATCGTGGACCGGGCCCGGCTGCTGCGCCCCGAGGAGTTCGCCCGCACCGTCCGGGAGCACCGGGTGACGGCCCTGCTCAGCGTCACCCCCTCCTTCCTGTCGCACCTGGCCGGAGCGCCGGGACTCACCGATCCGCTGGCCGGGGTCGCCCTGGCCGCCTCCAGCGGCGAGTCACTGCGGCCCTTCCTCGCCGCCGGCGGGCGCCCGCTCGTACCCGGCAGACTCGTCAACCAGTACGGCCCGACCGAGTGCACGATGACCACCACCCGCCACAGCGTGCCGGCCGAACCCGACCCGTCCGCCGACCAGGTGGGCGTGCCCCGGGCCGGCACCGTCCTGCGGATCCTGGACGCGGACCTCGCGCCGGTCGCCCACGGCACGGTGGGCGAGGTGTACATCGGGGGAGAGGGCCTGGCCCGCGGCTACGGCGGCCGCCCGGCCCGCACGGCCGAGTGCTTCGTCCCCGACCCCTTCGGCCCGCCCGGCGCCCGCCTCTACCGCACCGGCGACCTCGGCTGGTGGGACGAGGCGGGACTGCACTACGCCGGCCGCACCGACCGGCAGGTCAAGATCCGCGGCTACCGCGTCGACCCGGCCGAGGTGGAGGGCGCCCTGCTCTCCCACCCGGGGGTCACGGGCGCGGTGGTGACCTCGCACACCGACGACCGGGGGCGCGTCCACCTGCTCGCCCACGTCACCGGCGACCTGGCCGACATCACGGACGCGGCCCTGCGCGGCCACCTCGCCCGATCGCTGCCGCCCCATCTGATGCCGCGCCGCTTCCAGCGCCTGGACACGCTGCCCACCACCCGCGGCGGCAAGGCGGACCGCCGCCGGCTGGCCGCCGGGAGCACCCGATGACCGCCACCGGTTTGCGCCCGGGCACCGGTGACATGCGCGCCGGCACCACCCGCCGGCACCTCGGCCCCGCCCTCCGCAGCCCCGCCGAACCCGGCCCCGCCGGCCTCGGCCCCGCGGACCTCGAAGCCGCCGCCACCCGTATCGCCCCCCACATCGTCCGTACGCCCCTGCTGCGCGGCCCGGTGACGGCGGCGCACGGCTCGCGGCTCCTGCTGAAGGCCGAACACCTCCAGCTCGGCGGCTCGTTCAAGACGCGCGGCGCCGCCAACGCCGTCCTCGCCCTGGGCGCCGACCGGGTCGTCACCGGCTCCTCCGGAAACCACGGCATCGCCCTCGCCAGGCTCGCCCGCACCCTCGGCATCCGGCTGACCGTCGTCCTCGCGCAGGGCGCTTCCCCCGCCAAGGCCGCCGCGGTCCGGGCACTGGGCGCCGAGACCCTCCGGGTGGGCGGCGGGGTGGCCGAGCGGGAGGAGCGTGCCCGGGCGCTCGCGCAGGAGACCGGTGCCCTCCTCGTCCCCTCCTCGGACCACCCCCTGGTGGTCGCCGGGCAGGGCACGGCCGGAAGCGAACTGCTCGCCGACGCCCCCGGCACCGAGACCGTCTACGTCCCCACCGGCGGCGGCGGACTCCTCGCCGGCGTGTGCCTCGCCGCCACCGGCCGCCCGGTCCGGGTGGTCGGGGTCGAACCCGCCCTCACCCCGCGCTACGCCCGCTCCCTGGCCGCCGGCCGCCCCGTCCGGCTGCCGCCCAGCACCACCGTCGCGGACGGGCTGCGCGGCCAGTGCCCCGGACACGTCCCCTTCCCGATCATCCGGGACCGCGTCGACGACCTGATCGCCGTCGGCGACGCCGAGATCCTCGCCGCCACCGCCCTGCTGCACCGGCACGGCGTCCACGCCGAACCCAGCGGAGCCGTCGCGCTGGCCGGGGCGCTGCGCGCCGGCCGCCGCGAACGGGCCGTGGCCATCGTCTCGGGCGGCAACACCCCCGCCCGCCTGCACGCCACCCGCCCCGACCAGCACACCGACCCGTATCCCGCTGCCCGCACGAAGGAGCACACGTCATGACCTCGAACACCGCCACCGCCGCGACGTCCCTCACCACGGTCGACCTGCTCGTCGGCATCTTCCAGGACGTACTCGGCCTGCCCGACCTCACCGCGGACACCGACTTCTACGAGGCGGGCGGCGACTCGCTCACCGCCTTCCAGATCACCGGCCGCCTCCAGGAGGCGATCGGTGCCGACGTCCCGGTCTCCCTGGTCTTCGCCTACCCCACACCGCTCGACCTGGCCGAGGTCGTCGACGCCGACTACGGCACCGCCTGACCCCTCCCGCCGGACCAGCACGGGCAGGACCGTCCACCCACGCTCGCCAAGGAGAACGTGCCATGACCGAAGACTTCGTGCCGTCCCTCGGCCGCTGGCGGCTGTGGGAGCAGTTCGCCCTGCGGGGGCCGGGTTTCCCCGCCGACGGGGTCCTGCGCCTGGCACCGGCCGGACTGGCGGAGGCGGCCGACAAGTTCGCCGACGACGACCCTCTGGAGGGCGCCCGCTGGGCGGACTTCGCCCAGCTCTTCGCGGACGCCGCCGTGGAGAGCGCGCACACCTTGCAGGACATCGCCCGCATGCCCGCCTTCCGGGAGGCGGTGGCCTGGCAGAACCGGCCGGTCCTCACCTCCGGCATCGCCCCGTTCCTGCGCTGGACGCCGGGTGTGGACAGCCGCAGCAGCATGCCGCGCCAGCGCGAGGAACTGGTCGCTCACTACTGGCAGCGGTTCTGCGTGAAGAACGACACGATCGGCTTCTTCGGCCCCGTCGGCTGGGGCCGCTGGGACGCCGCGACGCCCGGCGCCGCCGTCGACGCAGGCTCCGGACTCATCGCCGACTCCACCGTCTACTGGGCCAGTTGGGGCATCGACGCACTGGCCAAGACGCTGGACACCGACCCCGCCCTGCGGGAGTGGATCGCACCCCGGCGGGTGCCGTTCGTCGCACTGGACGGGGACCGCGTCCGGGTGCCCGGCCGCCGCCCGGTGACCGTGTCCGCCGACACGGCGGCCGTCCTGGCCCGCTGCGACGGCGTCCGCCCGGCCCGGCGCATCGCCGCCGAACTCCCCGACACCGACGTGCCCGCCGTCCTGGCCGATCTGGTCGCCCGCCGCTGGGTGGCGTGGCGGCTGGAGGTGCCCGCCGGCACCCACCCCGACCGGGCCCTGCGGGCCTGGCTCGAGTCCGTCGGCGCGCCACAGCCGCGCAGCCGCGGGCTGGCCGCACTGGACCGGCTGGAGCGGGGCCGCGCCAAGGTGGCGGCGGCCCGTGGCGTGGAGGCGCTGGTCGAGGCCATGGCGGAGCTGGAGCGGGACTTCACCGACCTGACCGCCACGGCCGCGGTACGGGAGAAGTCCGCGTCGACGGCCCCCTGCCGGGCGCTGGTGTACTCCGACACCCGCCGGTCCGCCACCGCCCGCCTCGGCCCCGCCGTGCTGGACGCACTGCACCCGCTGCGGCTGCTCATGGACAGCGCCGCCTGGCTCACCGCAGAGCTGGCGGCGACCGTGACGGCCGAGACGCGACGCGTGTACGACCGGCTCGCCGCCGAGGGCGAGGTCGACCTGGCGTCCTTCTGGTTCGGGTGCCTGCCGGTGCTGCACGGCGCCGCCCGCACCACCGCCACCGAGCTCCAGCGGGAGTTCGCCGCACGCTGGCAGCGCATCCTGGCCGTCCCCGAGGGCGCCCGCCGGGTGACCGTGGCGTCGGCGGACATCGAGGCACAGGTACGGGAGGCGTTCCGGAGCACCGGCGGCGGCTGGACGGCAGCCCGCTATCTCAGCCCGGACGTGATGATCGCCGCCGACGGGGCGCAGGCCGTGGCCCGCGGCGACTTCACCCTCGTCCTGGGCGAACTGCACCTCGCCGCCAACACGCTGGGCGCCTCCCTGTTCACCCACCAGCACCCGGACGCCGCCGAGTTGCTCCGCCTCACCGACCGCGACCACCCCGGCCCGCGCCTCATGCCCCTGATCCCCAAGGAGCATCGCTCGCGCCTGTCCGTCCGGGTCCGCCACACACTCGTACGCCCCGAGGACCACCAGGTCGCCCTGGCCGACTTCACGGCGGACCCCGCCCGCCCCCGGGCCGCCCGCAGTGCCGACGCCACCGTCGAGGAACGCGACGGCCGGCTCCTCGTCCGGCTCCCGGACGGCTCCGCCTTCCCGGCCGTCGACGTCTTCTCCCACGTCCTGACCACCCTGGCCATGGACCTCTTCCAACTCCTGCCGCAGACCGGCCACACGCCCCGGGTGACCCTCGACCGCATGGTGGTCGCCCGGGAGACCTGGCGGCTGCCCGCCACCGACGCGGGGTTCGCCGACGACAAGGACGAGGCCCGGCGCTTCGTCCGCGCTCGCCACTGGCGCACCCGGCTGGGCCTGCCGCGCCACGTCTTCGTCGTCCTGCCGACCGAACCGCGGCCCTTCTACGTCGACTTCGACAGCCCCGTCTACGTCACCATCCTCGCCAAGGCGCTGCGCCGCCTGTCCCGCAGGGACCCGCAGGGCACGTTCACCATCACCGAGATGCTGCCCACACCGGAACAGACCTGGCTCACCGACGACGAGGGCCGCCGGTACACCGCGGAGGTGAGGTTCGTGGCCTTCGACACGGAACACACCCCCTGAACCACACGGAGGATCGCGGTCCCGGCCCCGGTCAGTGCCTCGCGCGCAGGACGGGATCGGGCTCGGGACGCGCGCCGGTCAGTTCGGGTTCCAGGCCGTCGGCCAGTTCGGTGGTGCGGCGGCCGATGTCGGCGCGCCACGCCTCGAAGGCCCAGGCGGTGAGGGCGACGACGGCGACACCGAGCAGCCAGCCGCCGACCACGTCGCTGAACCAGTGCACGCCCAGCGCGACGCGGGTGAAGCCGACGCCGAGCACCGAGAGCACCGCCAGGCACCAGCACGCCACCCGCCAGGCGCGCGGCACCATGGGCAGCAGGACCAGCAGCAGGATCGCGAACGACGTGGTGGCGGTCATGGCGTGGCCCGAGGGGAACGAGAAGCCCGGGGCGTGCGCGACCGGGTCCTCCAGGCTGGGCCTGGCCCGCTCGACGACCACCTTGACGAGCAGCCCGATCAGCCCGCCGGCCACCGCCGTCACGGCGGACCAGGCCGCGAGCCGCCACGCCCTGCGGTGAAGCAGCCACAGGGTGAGCAGCGCGACCACGATGCGCAGGGTCACCGGGTCCCAGACCCAGTTCGACAGGAATCGCAGCGTGTCGGTCCAGCCGGGGTGCTCCAGCGCCGTCTCGTTCAGCCGCCGCGCCGCGCCCGTGTCCACCCGGCGCAGCGGCTCCCACTGTCCTTTGACGAGGACCAGCAGCAGGCCGAACGGCACCGCCGCGATCGCGGCCACGACAGCCGCGCCGAGCAGACGGACGCCGAACCTGCGGTCGGCCTCCCGGCGGCGACGCTCGCGGAAGGGGCGCGTGGTGAACCGGAGGGGCATTCAGACTCCCGGGTCGGTGTGGATCGGACCGGGGCGCATGGCCCGCGCGGCTTCCAGCTGCGCGGAGAAGGACAGTCCGAGGAACAGGGCGATGGAGGTCAGGTAGGCCCACAGCAGCAGCGACATGAAGGCACTGAGCGGGCCGTAGACGGTGTCGAAGGAGCCGCTGATCCCGAGGTAGAGACTCAGCAGCCA
The DNA here is from genome assembly GCF_056387915.1 of Streptomyces sp. GLSS-08. Classification (NCBI taxonomy): domain Bacteria; kingdom Bacillati; phylum Actinomycetota; class Actinomycetes; order Kitasatosporales; family Streptomycetaceae; genus Streptomyces; species Streptomyces sp. GLSS-08. The sequence continues at coordinate 100,437 of NZ_JBWJAQ010000015.1, read as the reverse complement.
GGTGAGGGTCGTCCACAGCACCAGGTACACCGCGGCGCCGAAGGCCAGCCAGGTGTAGCCGGGCTGCCTGCGGCGGGGCGAGCGGCGGAAGATGGCGCTGGCCGAGATGAGCACGAGGACCAGGCCCAGGGGCCAGCGCAGGATGTTCCACGCGGTGAGCGTGCCGTCCTTGAGGTGGTACACCGTCACCGCCGCGGAGGCCAGGTCCGCCCCGGCCACCATCACGATGAAGCCCACGCCGAGCGGCAGGCCGGCGCTGACGGACATCACCAGGCCGCGCAGGTACTTGAGGTGGAAGGGCCGGTCGCGTTCGTTGCCGTAGATGCGGTTGGCGCCGCGCTCGATCTGGCACATCGCGGTGGTGGTGTTGACCAGGGAGAAGAGGAGACCGAACCAGAGAGCGATCTGCGCACCGTCGCCCGCGGTCCGCTTGCTGCGGTCCAGCGCGTCGTCGACCACCTCGGCGCTGGGGCCCTGGGCGATCCGGTGGATCGTCAGCTCGGTGAGCCTGCCGATGCTCTCGGTGTGCAGGGCGGTGGACAGCCCGACGAAGGCGATCGCCAGCGGGATCACCGAGAGCACCGTCTGCAGGGCGAGCGCACGGGAGTGCGTGAAGCCGTCGGCGTAGCGGAAGCGGATGAAGGCGTCGCGCAGCAGCGGCCAGCGGCCGTAACGGCGCAGTGACACCAGCGCCTCGTCGGCGGAGAGTTCCTCGCCGGTCATGTCCCTGGTCTCGGGGACCTTGGTCGCCGTACCCATCACTTCTCCCCGGACGGCAGCAGCATCGTCAGCGCGCCCGGACGGACCTCGGCGGTCAGGCGCCGGCCGGGCGCGACCGGATCCCCGTCCAGTTCGCGGGACTGCACGGACTCGAAGGTGAGCTCGGCGCGCCGGAAGGTGAAGAACTCCACCGGTACGCCGGTGCCGGCGTCGGCGTCAGGGGCGGTGAGGGTGTCCACGGACGTGGGCCGGGGTGTCCTGGCGCCGCCCCGCAGCAGCGCTCCGAGGGCACGGACCCAGCCGCCGGGTCCGCGCGGGTCGAGGATCAGCAGGTCGAGCCGTCCGTCGTCGGGCCGGGCGGCGGGCACGAGCGTGACGCCGCCCTGCACGGTGCCGATGTTGGCGAGGAGGACCATGCGGGCGGTACGGCGCAGGGCCGGGGCGCCGTCGAGCCGGACCGTCACGTGCATCCGGGGGGCGCGCAGCGTGGTGATGCCGGCCAGTACGTAGGCGGGCCAGCCCAGGAAGGACTTGGTGCGGTCGTCGGTGTTCTCCATGATCGCGGCGTCGAGTCCGGCGCCGGACATGGCGGCGAAGTGGGTGGCCGCAAGAGCGTCGCCCTCGATGCGGCCGAGGTCGATGTGGCGCACGCTCCCGCGCAGTGCCTCGTCGAGCGCGGCGGTGGGCGACAGCGGAAGGCCGAGGTTGCGGGCGAGCAGGTTGCCGGTGCCGCTGGGCACCAGGGCGAGGGGGACACCGCTGCCGGCCATGGCGTCGGCCGCCGCCCGCAGGGTGCCGTCCCCACCGCACACCACCACCAGTGCCGCGCCGTCACGGACCGCGCGGGCGGCCTGGCCGCCTCCGGTGTCCTCGGCCGTGGTCGGAACGAACTCCGGTGCGGTGTGCCCGTGTTGCCGCAGCACGTCCCGCAGCGCGGCGCAGGCGCTCTCGTCGGTCACGGTGGGGTTGTAGACCACGACGGTGCGGCCGGGCGCCAGTTCACGGCGGACGGTGCCGGCGGCCGGAGCCGGAGCGGGGCGCGCCGAGGGGGCGGCGGCCACCGTGCCCTCGGTGAAGAGGGCACGGCCGACGATCAGCAGCGACAGGCTTCCGTTGACGAGGCCGCCCACGAGGTCGGTGGGGTGGTGCATGCCCCGGTAGAGGCGGGAGAGAGCCACCATCAGCGGCACGAGCAGCAGCAGCCCGCAGACGACCTTGCGCCAGGGACCACGGATGCGGGACAGGGCGAGCGCGGCCAGCCCGGCGTACAGCGCGGTGGCCGCTCCGGTGTGCCCCGAGGTGTAGCTGGAGGTGGGCGGGGACGCGTCGAGGCGGTCCACCTCGGGCCGGTGACGGTCCACCGACTCGGTGATGATGAGGAAGACCAGCGCCTGGAGCGAGACGCCGGCGGCGAGGAAGACGGCCTGGCGCCACATCGGCAGACGGGGTATCAGGATCAGCGCCAGGCACACCGCGAGCGTGATGGCGATGATCGTGAGGGTGTTGCCGGCCTCCGACGCGAACCACGAGAGGGTGGTGAGGGCACCGGTGCGGCGCTGCTCCAGTGCCTCGTTCAGGTCGTCCTCGGCGGTCATCGGCCACACGTCGCGCGCGGGGCCGGTGATCAGCAGCCCGATGCCCACCATGAACGCGGCCTGGCAGAGCGTCAGCGCACCGATGCGCGCGGCGGTCCGGCCGCTGCCGCGAGGCAGGGCGGGGGTGCGGGCGGGCCTGGCGGCCCCGGGTGATTCACCGGGCAGGACGGTGGGTCTCTCCGGCACGGCGGTCGGCATCAGGACTCCCACGGATCGGCGCCTCGCGGCGTTCTTCTCGGCCGGGGGGTGTACCCTCCCGATCCACCGCCGTATGCCCGCGAAGTCGCCGCGCAGACCTCAGGATCGACCGCAGGCTCTCCGCACCACCACGCAAATTTGCCGATCAGCCGCACATCCTTCACACGGGCCGGTGTGTTCGGGCGGTCCCGGCCGACGCCCCGTCAGACGAGGGGCGCAGCAGAGCGCATGCCGGGGCGCCGACGTGTCCGTGCGCTTCACACGGACACGGACGGCCCTTCCCGGCCGGCTGCGTCGAGCAGCAGCTTCGCGGCCACCGACGCCCCGTCGGTGCGGATCGTGCCGGCCACGTCCCGCGCCCGCGCCCGGGTCCCGGGCAGCAGGGCCGTGGTGAGCTCCGCCGACAGGGAGTCGAAGGTCGGCGTCAGGCCCTCGTGCGCCGCACCGATGCCCAGCTCGGCCACCCGCCTCGCCCAGTACGGCTGGTCCGCGATCCGGGGGACCACCACCTGGGGCGCGCCGGCCCGGGCCGCCGTCGTCGTGGTGCCCGCGCCGCCGTGGTGCACCACGGCCGCCACCCGGCGGAACAGCGCCTGCTGGTTGACCTCGCCGACGACGAAGCAGTCGTCGGCATCGTCGACCGGGGCCAGGCCCGCCCACCCGCGGGCGAGGAGTACCCGGCGGCCCTGCGCGCGGCCCGCGTCCGTGGCCACCCGGGCGATGCCCTGCGGGGCGTGCGCGGCCATGCTGCCGAAGCCCACGTACACCGGCGGTTCCCCCGCGTCCAGGAACGCCTCCAGCTCCGCCGGCAGCGGCCGGTCGTCGGGCAGGATCCACGCCCCGGTCTGTACGAGGTCCAGGTCCGTCATGCCCTGCGACGGACACAGCGTCGCGTCCGCCGCCAGCCACGGCCGGCCGGCGAAGACGTGGTCGCGGACGTTGTCCACCGGCGGCAGGCCGATCGCCGCCCGATGCCTGTTGAGCGCCTCGCCGTACAGCGCGTTCACCCGCTGGGCGTCCTGCTCCCACAGCACCCGGTAGTCGGTCTCGTCCTGCGGGGACGGCGTGCCCGGCCGCCTCCCCGGTGGGAAGTGCCGCGACGGCAGGCCCAGAGTGTGGAAGCACGCGAACACGTAGGGGATGCCCAGCTTCTCGGCCACGTCCCGCGCGCCGGCGGGCATCAGGCCGGTTGCCAGCAGCGCGTCACATCCCTCGGCCGCCGCGGTGAGCGTCTCGAACCGGGCCGCGACCAGCTCGGGGGCGAGCCGGAACGCGTCCTCGGCCGTCGGTGGCCTCGGTCCGGCGACCACCGAGCGCACCGACGGGCCCAGCGGCACCATCGGCACACCTGCACGCGCCAGCAGCGCCGCGAACTCCTCGTCCGGCGGCGCGCACACCCGCGCCTGCGCACCGAGTTCCCGCAAGGCCACCGCCAGCCCCGCCAGCGGTTCGACATCCCCGCGCGATCCCCACGTCGACAACAGCACACGCATGTCCCAACTCCTATTTCCGCAGGTCATGGCTTACGGCCGCCGATTCTGCGGTACGACCCGGGCCTTGCCGCAAGCCCCCCGGTGCGCTATAAGTTGAGAGTGGCAAGGAGAGACATTCTTCTTGCCTTTTCTTCTTTCCGTCCCCCCCTTGGGCGCACGGCGTCCTCACGACACCGCGACCCGCCGCGTACGGCGGCGGTACGGGCGGGGACACCCATCCGAGGTCACCATGAACATCCTCTTTCCGTGAAGAATCCGCCCGCTGTGACGCTCTTCCGCGGACCTCTTTCCGTGACGACAGGATGAAGAATGACCGAAACGCATGCCCCGACGTCTCTCCGCGAAATCTTCTTCGTCTCCAACAACGTGGACGAGACCGGGGGCGTCACCAGCTGGGTGCATCAGATGGCCCGCCTGTTCTCTCAGCGGGGACACGCCGTTCATGTGATCGGCGTCGTTCCCGCTCCCGAGGACCAACGCGCTGATCTGGGTGAAAGCCTGCCGTACGACACTGTCACGCTGTACGACGTCCACCCGGCCGCCGCTCCGGCCCGGCGCGGACCGGCAGCCACGCTCGATGTGCGCGAGCGGCGCCGCCGGGCGGTGCGGGAGGCGGGCATGCGCGAGCAGTCCGCCAAGCTCACCTCGCTGTTCCGTAAGGCGCGGCCCGGGGCCGTGGTCGTCGTCACGCAGGTCTGGGCCATGGAATGGGTGGCGCTCTCCGATACGTGCGGGCTGCCGGTCATCGGCATGAGTCACGAGTCCTTCGAGACGTGCCGCAAGTCCTCCCGCTTCCACCGGGTCAAGCGGTTCTACAAGGACGTGGACCGGATGCTGGCGCTCACCCGTGAGGACGCCGACCTGTGGATTCGCCAGGGCATGAACAATGCGGGCTGCATGCCGAACCCCCTTCCGTTCTTTCCCGAAGTCCCTTCCGGGCGGAGTGAACAGCGCGTGGTCAGCATCGGCCGGCTCCATGAGGAGAAAGGGGTGGACCTGCTTCTCGATTCCTGGGTCGAGATCGCCTCGGGCCACCCCTCCTGGACGCTGTCGATCTACGGCGCGGGCCCGGAGGAAGAAGCCCTGAAGAAGCAGGCGGCGCAGCTGGGAATCACCGCCTCGGTGGAATGGAAGGGCCGCACCGGCGACGTGCTCGGGGCGCTGCGCGAAAGCTCGGTCTTCGCGCTTCCGTCCCGGGGGGAGGGGTTTCCCCTGGCGCTCATGGAAGCAATGGCGACAGCCGTGCCGTGCGTGGCCTTCGACGTGAGTCCCGGAGTGCGGGAGATCATCACGGACGGCGAGGACGGGCTCATCGCACCGGCAGGCAACACCCGTGTGTTCGCGCAGCATCTGGACAGGATGATCTGCGACCGGGACCTGCGTAACCGCATGGGGGACCAGGCGCGAAGGAGCATTCAACGATTCTCCCCGGACGAAGTGGTGAGCCGCTGGGAGTACCTTTTCGCCCTGCTGTACCGCTAGGAGGGCTCACCGGCGCACGGCGGGTGTGCTCATACGAATGGCGGCTCCGGTCCCGAAGGTGCCGGGATCCACCGAGGTTTGCCGCGCAGACCAGTCGACAGGAAGCCGCCCCGGGCGTAAGGTTTGCGTCACAAACCAGTTTGGGAGGGGCGACAATGGAACGCAGGAGTCTGGAGTCGGCGGCGGCGGTCTACTACTACCTGAGAGGCCTTCTCTCGATCCCGGTAGGCGCCATGATCATCTTCGCGGGGCTCGGCAACCTGGCCTGGGGCCCGCTTCGCCACACCTGGGTCTTCATGGGCTGCCTGCTGGTGGCAGCGGCGGCGTATCTGTTCATCACCCGCTACTACAACGAGAACTACGGGCGGGTCACCCTGTCCGCAAGCGCCCAGACCAAGGGTGCCGTCGCCACCGCCGTCAGCGCGGTGGTGGTCGCCGGAGGGGTGCAGGCGGACTGGTCCCTCGATCTGCCGCTCAGCCTCACCGCGGCCTCGTTCGCCCTGATCACGGTGATCTACTACGCCGTCGGCGTAGGGCTGAGGGCACACAACACGATCATCTGCGGCGCGCTCCTGGCAGCCGGCCTCGTACCCGTCTGGGGTGGTGCGGGAGCGGACAGCAAGGTCAATCTGGGCCTGGTCCTGGCGGGGGCGGCCACCATCGTGACGGGGATCTTCGACCATCGCGCCCTCAACCGCACCTTCGGACCCTGCGAGGGGCTGACCGCCGGGAACAGCAATGCCCAAGCCTGAGATGCCGGGGTCCGAACCCGCGGAGTCCGAAGCCTCCGGGCCCGTCGTGCCGGGGGCCGGGAACGAGGAGCTGGTCCTCGACCGCCTGATCCACGAACCGGGCCGGCTGGCGATCCTGACGGTGCTGTCCTCGGTGAAAGCCGCCGATTTCGTCTTCCTCCAGCGCGCGACACGGCTCACCAAGGGGAATCTCTCCAGTCACCTGTCGAAGCTCGAGGAGAGCGGCCTGGTCGAGATCGAGAAGACCTTCGTGCACAGGAAGCCGAAGACGAACGTCACGCTGACGGCGGTCGGGAGAGAGCGCACCGCCCGTCACTGGGACCAGTTGGAGCGCCTGAGGAACTTCTCCGGGGAAGCCATCCAGGAATAGGGCCCTTGTCCGGCCCACTGGAGAGAAACGGCCCACTGGAGAGACACGCGGCCCTCACAAGTACCGCGACCGCACCCGCCGCCCTCGTCGCGTGACCCGGCGAGTGGCTTTGCAGCAGCCGGACTGGGGGACGATGGCCTTCGGTGAACTCTTGACGCTCTGGCTCCTCGCCATGGCGGTCCTGGAGTGGCCGGTGCCGGGCTCGGTGGCTACGCCCTGATCTGCAACCGGGTGCCTGGACGACTGCTCGCCAGAACAGTACGCAGCCCCGGACCGCGGGGAACCGGCATGCTGTTCATGGTCTCCAGCCTCGCCTCCGTCTCATGGACGCCGCTCATCATCGGGCTCGGCATCACTGTCACCGGACACACCGTCAAGCCCACCGGATGACCCGGATCCGCCATTCGAGCGACGGCACCAGCCACCACCAGGGCGGGCCGAAGAGACCGCCCCCGGGCGTCACGGACGAGCCAGGTCGGGATGTTTCAGGCGGTGGTGCGATTGCCCTGGCGGGCGGCGAGCGCGGCCTCGGTGCTGGGGTAGGGGGTCAGGAAGGTGTCCATTCCGGTGACGCTGAGCAGGCGGCTCAGCCGGTCGGGGATGGCCGCCAGGGTCAGAGAGCCGTCGGCGTCCTTGGCGCAGCGCCAGATGCCGACGAGGGCTCCCAGCCCTGAGGAGTCGCAGAACGTGACCCCCGACAGGTCGGTGACCAGGTCGGGGTGTCCGGCCGCAATGAGTTCCAGGGCGCGGGCCCGCACGGCGGGTGCGGCGGCGATGTCGAATTCACCGGACAGCGCGATCACGGCCAGGGTGCCGTCAGTGTGCGGGACGTCGATGTGGAATGCGTCGGTCATGGGCGCGGGATCTCCTGACCGACGGAGGTGTCGGCGGGTGCGGTCGGGGCGGCGGCGCTGTGAACGGTGGTGGTGATGCCGGCGGGAGCAGCGTCCGCGGTGGGAACGGACAGGGCCAGCAGTGCCACGTCGTCGCGTTCGGTGTCGGGGAGTGTGTCCAAAAGCGCGACGGTGTCGTCGATCAGGGTGCCTGCGCTGATCGGCGCCGGTCGTCGGGCAAGGAAGTCGGTGAGGCCGGTATCGGCGAGCATGTGGCCATCGGCGGTGCGGGCCTCGGTCAGCCCGTCGGTGTACAGCAGCAGTCCCTCGCCGGGTGCCAGGTGCAGGGTGCGTGAGGCGAAGGCAGCCTCGGCGAACGCGCCGACCAGCATGCCGCCCTTGGCGCGGGCCGCCTCGACCCGTACACCGCCGCCCTCGGCAGGGCTGAGGTGGTAGGCGGGCGGGTGACCGCCGGTGGCCAGAGTGACCGTGAAACCGCCGTCCCGGGCGGGGTCGAGCAGGCCGAAGACGGCGGTGCAGAAGCGGGTGCCGACCGCCGGGTCGAGCAGCAGCGCGGTGTTCAGGGCTTTGAGCGCGGCCGTGGGGTCCGCGTCGACGAGGGCTGCGGCCCGCAGCGTGTAGCGGGTCAGTGAGGTGACCGAGGCGGCTTCGGCGCCCTTGCCGCACACATCGCCCAGGAAGAACGCCCACCTGCCTCCGCCGATGGGGAAGACGTCGTAGAAGTCGCCGCCCACCTCCTGCGGGGAGGCGGTCTTGTAGTGGCAGGCCAGCTCAAGTCCCGGTACCGCGGGCAGCGCGGGAGGCACCAGGGTGCGCTGCAGGGTGGAGGCGAACGCGGCGATGGCCACCCTGTCCCGCTCCGCACGCTGCCGGGCCTCTTCCTCCACCCGACGGCGCTCCTGCTCGGCGCGTACCGCCTGCAACGCCGACAAACGAAGTTCCAGCTGGTCACGCACTACCGCGGCCAGGTCTTCGAGGGTGGAGGCATCGGCCTCGCTGATCTCACGAGGGCGGGTGTCAAGGACGTTGACCGTGCCCAGGCGGTGCCCGTCCGCGGTGATGATCGGAGCGGCGGCGTAGAACCGCACTCCCATCGGGCCGGTGACCAGCGGGTTGGAGCAGGCGGCCGGGTCCAGCAAAGTGTTGGGGATGACGGTGGTGTCATCACGCAGCACCGCAGAGGCGCACAGGCCCGGATCCCGGCCGATCTCGCTGACACCTTCCAGCCCGTGCGCGGCCTTGAACCAGATCCGGTCCTCATCCACGATCGTCACCGTCGCCACCGGCACCTCGAACAGCCGCGCGGCCAGCGCCGCAACCCGGTCGTAGGCGCCGTCCGGCGGAGTGTCGAGGATGTCGTAACGGCGCACCGCCGCCATCCGCGCCACCTCGACCGGCGCGGTCAAAAGCTCACTCGGTGCTATCGCAGGCGGGCTCGTTTGTTCCGGCATGTCCCTCGTCTCGCTCGTCCCCCCAGGAAGGCACCGACCGAACAGCCAGCACCCCGGAACACTACCGAACACGGCCGGCGCACCCGATCGGACGACGAGCTTCGCAGGGCGTACCGGCACGTTCGATCGGATGCTGCGGCCCGGTTGGATCCACTGCCGCAGCCGTTCAGGTCCGCTTCGGCACCCCGCGGGCGCGGGGCCGTCCGTGTCGCGGAAGGAGTAGGCATGAAGGTGAGGGAAAGGGGTAGGCGCGGCAACAGCGAGTGGAGATGGGGCGCGGTGCCGGTATGGCCGGCAAGGGGAGGGACACATGATCACGGATACGGCAGCGGCGACGGCGGATGCGAAGTTCGCCGGACTGCCTGAGGTGGCCGACCCGTCGAAGGTCGCTCCGAAGGACGCGCGTGAACTCACCCGCCTGTTCTTCCAGCAGCTGGAACGCCTGGAAGAGGGCACGCCGCAGTACCAGTACGCGCGCAACACGCTGATCGAGATGAACATCTCCCTGGTCCGCTACGCGGCCTCCCGTTTCCGCAGCCGGGACCCGGAGGAGATGGAGGACATCGTCCAGGTCGGCGTGATCGGTCTCATCAAGGCCATCGACCGGTTCGAACTCTCCCGCGAGGTGGAGTTCACCTCCTTCTCGATCCCCTACATCATGGGAGAGATCAAGAGGTTCTTCCGGGACACCACCTGGGCCGTGCACGTTCCGCGCCGCCTGCAGGAGGCCCGCGTCCAACTGGCACGCGCCACCGAGGAGTTGAGCAGCCGCCTGGGCCGCACCCCGACCGTGGCGGAGCTGGCCCAGCTGATGAACCTGGAGGAGCAGGAGGTCATCGAGGCACGCCTGGCCTCCAACGGCTACCGCTCCTCCTCTCTGGACGCCGCCATCGGCGGCAGCGAGGACGGCGAGACGGCCCTGTCCGCCTTCATCGGCAACGAGGACGGCGCGCTGGAACTGGTGGAGGACTTCCACGCACTCGCTCCGATGATCGCCGCCCTCGACGAGCGCGCGCGCAGGATCCTGCACTGGAGGTTCGTGGAGGAACTGACCCAGGCCCAGATCGGCGAACTGCTCGGCGTCTCCCAGATGCACGTCTCCCGGCTGCTGTCACGCACCCTGGCCCAGCTCCGACAGGGCATGCTCACCACCCACTGACACCGTCACCCCGCAACGGGGCGCCTCACGGCCGTGGTGAACCCGTGGACCACGCCACCCCCGTTTTGTGGCTGGTTCCCTGTCGTGTCGTGAATCCGGCACAACTGGGCATACGCCTCGACATGACGAACGGGAACTGCTGCGTCTGCACAGACAGACAGCTGCGAACGGAGGGTGTCTGGTGCTGGCCGGGGCTCCGCCACGGGTGCGGGAACTGCTGGCCCTGACCGGCGCCGACGTGCTGCTGCCTGTGTATGACCTGGTCGCCGACGCCTGCGCAAGGTCACCCCAACCCGGTTGACGCGACCGGACCGTTGAAACCGAATGCGGCCCCGTGCTGCACCCGTCGTCAGTCGTGCCGGGCGAGTTTGACCGCGGACACGAGCAGGATCACGGACAGCACGGGGATGAGCACCAGCTCCGGGAAGACCCCGAGCAGGAGCCCGCCCAGGGCGGCTCCGGTGACCGAGCCCGTGATCATGACCAGGGTGAAGCGGCGGTTGGCACCCAGCACGGCGAAGCTGCCGTCACGGCTGTAGCGGGCGAAGGCCACCAGCATCGTAGGCAGCGACACCAGCAGCGAGAGACTGCCCGCGGTCTTGATGTCCAGGCCGAACAGCAGCACGATCGTCGGAATCAGCAGCTCGCCCCCGGCCACGCCCATGATCGCCGCGACCACTCCGATGCCGAGGCCGGCCACCACTCCGATCGGCACCCGCACGCCCGGCGGCAGCGCGAGTGTCCCCACGGTGGTGAGGTGGGTAGCCAGCAGGGCTGCGGCCATGAGGACCATCAGGGCGGCCAGCACCTTGTAGAGGGTGGAACTGCGCATCCGAACCGCCCACGTCGCCCCGGCCCATGCGCCCAGGAGGCTGCCGCAGAGCAGGTTGGCGGCAACCGTCCAGTGCGCAGCCGTCTCGGAGGCGGACACGGTCGCCAGGCGGGCGGGCAGCGCGACCAGGACCACGACCAGGCTCATCGCCTTGTTCAGGATGACCGCGGACAGGCCGGTGAACCCGAACAGGCCGATCAGTAGCGGCAGGCGGAACTCCGCACCGCCCAGACCGATCATCCCGCCCAGAACGCCGATGGCCGCCCCGGCACCGAGAACCACCGGCATCGAGTGCGTCGAACGGAGCGGAACGACATCCTGGTCAGCAGTCATAACGAGCATCCTCGCCAGTGGCGGCCCCCACCCGCCACGTTCGACCCCGCGCTCAGAGGCACGGACCGCGACCTGCCCGTGAGGTCCCATCGGGATCAACACACGTCACGCCTCGCCCGCACGGCCTCGAAATGGCCCCCGGCTGTCCTTGGCTCCGAGACGTGTGCGGTCGCTGCGGGCTCTCAGTTGCCCACCCCCGCCGTGCTGGGGGAGTCGGACGGGGTGGGCGACGCGTCCGCGGCGGCCCCGTCCGGGGCCTGTTCCGCGGCGCGCAGGGCGCGGCGGCGGGTGAGCGCTGCCGCGGCGATCAGGATCAGGGCGAGCGTGCCGGCCGACGCGGGCCAGTACACGTAGCGGTAGTTGGCCTGCGGGGCGGTCGGCAGGTAGCAGGCGATGTAGAGCACGGAACTCAGTCCGAGGAGGCGCAGTTCCCTGGACCAGGGTCCCGGCCACCTCCGGCGCGACGTCAGGACCAGCGCGACGGCGAGCCAGAACCATGCCTGGAAGAGCCAGGGAACGTCGCGGGCCAGGCCCGTCACGTAGGACCTCATGAGGGCGTCGAGGGCCGGATCCACCCTGACGTTCTTCGGGGTGCCGCCGAACGTGCCGCCGGCGTAGCGCAGATTGCCCTCGAACAGCAGCCGGGCGAAGGTCCGGGTGCGGTACTCCGCGTAACCGGAGGCCCGGTGGGGCATCTGCTGCACCCACATCCTCACCAGCACGTCCGCCTCGTCGGCGGTGAAGTGCGGGCCGATGGTGTCCCTGTGGCCGGGGCGGTGCGGGTAGCACGTGAAGTACGCGTCCCACAGGATCCCCTTCGTCCGGCAGGTCCGCGCGGTCTCCGTGAGGTCGTCGCGGAACGAGGGGGTGGCACCCGCCTGCCCGGCGGCCGACCGTACCTCTCGTGGGGTCAGGACGTGGGTCAGGTCGTCCAGCGGGATCTGCGCGTACTGGCGGACGGCCATCGGATGGGTGAGCGAGGAGACCGCCACGCTGCCGGCCGCGGTGAAGGCCAGCAGGGAAGCGGCGGTGATGAGCCACCGGCGCCTGCCGGGTGCCGGCCAGAGGGCGAGCACGAGCATCGGCAGGACGGGCAGGGCGGCGGGCAGCGCGTTCTTCCGGACCAGGATCGCGTAGGCGGTGAAGAGCAGACCCAGCACGAGCAGGGCCCAGCGTGCCCGGTCGTGTCCCGGCGGCAGCTCACGCGCGAAGAGGGCGATCGCGCACACGGCCAGCAGGGCGTAGGCCAGGTGGACGTCCTTCCACACCACTCCGGTGAAGTTGGCGATGTGCGGTGCGAGCCCGAACCCGGGCATCAGCAGCGACAGGGGGCGGCTTCCTGTCCGCTTCCACAGGGCGACGGCCAGCACCCACACGGTTCCCCACAGCACGGCCGTCTGGAGGGCCGCCATCGCCGAGAGCGCGCCGGTGGTGTGGATGAGGACGCGCCAGAGCAGTGCCATGACCGGCGGATGCCAGTCGGTCACCGGCCGCGTGCCCTCCGCCTGGAGAAGCTGTTCGACGCTGTCGGCGGTGAGGAAGCCGGGATGGAAGACGGTGGAGACGAGGTAACCGCACACCGCGGCCGTCAGGGCCAGGAACCCCGGCCAGAGCCGGTCGTCCCGCCACACTCCCGCGCCACGGCGAATCGGTGCGGTCACGTCGGGGGGATCCTCTCGATGGGAAGTGAAGACGAGTTCCCGGTAGACGGTGAAGCGGACGAAAGTCGCCGCGGCCCATCCCGTCAGGCGGACCGCGTTGTCGCTCAGGGCCGAGGAAGAGCCGAACAACTGGTGAGTCACGTACACGGGGGCGGCGGTGATCACGAGGCCCACCAGGTTCACCCCGACGAACCAGGCCACCTCACGCGGATCGACCGGCCCCTTGCGGTCGCGGTAGGTCCAGTGACGGTTTCCGAACCAACCGACCAGCATGGCCAGCACGGTGGCGAGGGCCGAGGCGCCGGCCGGGACGTCGTGCAGCGGCCCCTCACCCGGTGGGCCGAAGGCGAGAAGGTTGAAACTCGCCGTCTCCACCACGAACGCGAGCGCGCCCACGGCGCCGAAGGCCGCGACCTCGCGCCGGACGGACCGCATCCACGCGGGTGAACGTCGCATCCAAGCCGTCGGCCGCAGCATGACGCCGAAGGTAACGTATGCCGCAAAAGCCACCAAATCAGACTGCCGTTCGTGGAGGAGCGCATCGACCGGCACCAGGGCGGCACAGAGGCCGAGGAAAGACCATGAACCCCACCGTCGCGTGCGTCGTTCCCTGTTACAACGAGGAGGCCGCAGTCGGGAAGGTCGTGCGCGACCTGCGCGCCGCCCTCCCCGAGGCCACCGTCTACGTCTACGACAACGCCTCCACCGACAACACCGTCGCCGAGGCCCGCGCGGCCGGCGCGGTCGTGCGGCACGAACCCCGCAAGGGCAAGGGCAACGTCATCCGCCGCGCCTTCGCCGACGTCGACGCCGACGCGCTGCTCATCATCGACGGCGACGACACCTACGACGCCTCCCGGGCCCGCGAAATGGTCGACCTCCTCTTCGAGGGCCCCTACGACCAGGTCGTCGGCGCCCGCCGCGAGAGCGTGGAGACCGCGTACCGCACGGGTCACGCCGTCGGCAACAAGATGCTCACCGGCGCCGTCCGCACCCTCTTCGGCAACGACGTCAGCGACATGCTCAGCGGCTACCGCGTCTTCTCCCGCCGCTACGTCAAGTCCTTCCCCGCCCTGTCCCGCGAGTTCGAGACCGAGACCGAGATGACGGTCCACGCGCTCAGCCTGCGGCTCCCCACCGCCGAGATGGAAGTGGGCTTCAAGGACCGGCCCGCGGGCAGCGTCAGCAAGCTCCGCACCTACCGCGACGGCTGGCGCATCCTCAGGCTCATCCTGGGGCTGGCCCGCAGACAGCGCCCCTCCCAGTTCCACGCCGTCATCGCCGGCCTGCTCACCGTCGTCGCGCTCGCCCTGGGCCTGCCCGTCGTCCTGGAGTTCACCCGCACCGGCACCGTGCCGCGCCTGCCCACCGCCGTGCTCGCCGCATCGATCATGATCATCGCGGTTCTGGTCCTGCTCGTCGGCTACATCCTGGAATCGTTCATGCACATGCGCCAGGAGCAGGCCAGCCTCGCCCACCTCGGCTACTCCGCACCCCTGCGCAGCGCGGACTTCGTACCGGTGACCCTCGCGGACGCCGCGCCGAGCCGGCTCACCCGGCCCTGAATCCGCGGCCTCCGTGACCAACGAAAATCTGTGCTGGCCGGAGTAGACATTGGATGGCGGCATGGGTATGGTTTCTCTCGTAGTCGAGATCGAGGAAGCCCGGCAGGGATGAACTGCCGGGAAGCAGTACGCAGTTCGGTGCGGCGGTGGAGTTCCGGAGCCAGGGTTTTCGCTGGACGGTGACGGGACTGACGGCTGGACCGGGTGGCCCGCAGTGATCAGGGGCCGCCACGAGCAGGACCGCACTTGATGCGGTGGCAGTACCCGCAAGTGCAGTTCGCGGTATCCAGCAGTGAAGTTGATGCAGCACCTCGGTAAAGGCGTCGGCTGCGGGCGCGCGTACCGGGAGGTCCGGCAGTGGGGTTCCAAGCCAGAGCAGACGCAGGACGGGCGACGGGGCTGGCTGCCGGAGAGTGGCGCTTCTTCCAGGCCACCAGCAGTTCGCAGGACAAGCAGTACGCAGTGCCAGTGGTTCGCAATACCAGCAGTACCAGCAGTGCGCAGTACCGGTTTTGGCAAGTGATTGATTCAGAGGGAAGAACGGAGGAGTTGAGCACCATCGGATCGCCCGGGCGCAAGACGTGGGCCCGGGTACCGCAGGACATCGACAGTGAGGTGGTCTCCGGTCACGCATTCGCGATCCCCGCATCCCCGTCCCGTACAGGGCGGCCGCGGACTCAGTAGGCCGGCGCAGCACTGAGGCCGGCAGATGGTGTAGCAGTTCCTTCGGGGCCTTGGTGCCAGTACGGCACCAAGGCCCCTCAACGTGCGCCCCAGAGAGGCGAGATGACAGCAGACGATTCATTCAGCCGTCTTGACGACGACGACTACCCCGCCTACACCATGGGCCGGGCCGCCGAGATACTCGGCACCACCCCCAACTTCCTGCGCGCCATCGGCGAAGCCCGCCTCATCACCCCGCTCCGCTCCGAAGGCGGCCACCGCCGCTACTCCCGCTACCAACTGCGTGTCGCCGCCCGCGCCCGGGAACTCGTCGACCAGGGGACTCCCATCGAGGCCGCCTGCCGCATCGTCATCCTCGAGGACCAGCTCGAGGAAGCCCAGCGACTCAACGCCGAACACCGCCGCACCGCATCCCGGCACACGGCCGTCCTCTGACCCGCGGCCCGCGGCAACGCGCCCGGCCGCTCTCGTCCGCCAACATTTCAGAATAAGAGCGCATGATCGCCGAAGACACTCAGCCGCCGGCACACGGACGGGAGTCCCCCGCCCGCCCCGGTACCACGCCCGACACCCTGCGCACCCCGGCGGTCGATGCGCCTTCCGGCACAGCCAGCCGGCCTGCCTCCGGGCAGCCGGCCGTCGGTCCGGAAGGCGGGGTGGAGCGCGCGGCGGCCGCGCTGAAGCCGAGGATGCGCGGCTGGCTGCACGCCGGGGTGTTCCCCCTCGCGCTGGTCGGCGGCATCGTCCTGATCGCCGTCTCACGTTCGGCCGCGGCAGTGGCGGCCTGCTCGGTGTACGCGGTGTCGGCCTGCCTGCTGTTCGGCACCAGTGCGGTCTACCACCGCGGAACATGGGGTCCGCGCGGGGAAGCGGTCCTGCGGCGGATGGACCACGCGAACATCTTCCTGATCATCGCCGGCACCTACACCCCGCTGGCAGTACTGCTGCTGCCCGCGGGCCGGCAACTGGTGCTGCTGACCGTGGTGTGGGCGGGCGCCCTGGCGGGCATCGCCTTCCGCATCCTGTGGATCGGCGCTCCCCGGTGGCTGTACACCCCTTGCTACATCGCCCTGGGCTGGGTGGCCGTCTTCAACCTGCCCGACTTCGCGCGCACCGGCGGCACCGCGGTCGTCGTCCTCGTCATCACCGGCGGCCTGCTCTACACCGCGGGCGCCGTCGTCTACGGACTCAAGCGCCCCGACCCCTCACCGGCCTGGTTCGGCTTCCACGAGGTCTTCCACGCCCTGACCATCGCCGCCTTCGCCGCGCACTACACCGCCATCGTCCTGGCAGCCGCGTGACCACGTCCGGCGCGGCGCGCACCGGACCCCCGGGCGCGTCGTTCCGGCGGTGTGTCAGCGGGTGAACAGCGGTGCCAGGACGCCGATCCCGCTGGTGCAGGCCACGACGGCGGCAGCGCATACGGCATGGCGTCTGAGGAGGCTGCGGCGCAGGGCCGCGTAGCGCTCCTCGTACTCCTGCCGTAGTTGGCCGGCCCGCTCGACGGTGTCCTGGAGAAGCCGGCGGGTGAGGTCGACGCGCTGGTGGAGGTAGTGGCGTGTGACGTCTTCGGCCTGGGCGCCGGTCAGCCACGGCATGCGCGCGCAGAGGTCCTCGGCCTCGCGGCGTGCCTGGTCCTGGTGGCTGCGGACCAGGAGGTAGCCCTCGATCGTGTTCGCCAGATCGCTTCGGTCGTCCTTGGGCACCTTGCGCATGCCGTGTCTCACCCCGGTTCACCCTTGTGCCCGTCCGGCTCGACGGCGTCGCGCTTGCCGGCGTTCGCATGGTGTTCGATCTCGGCGAGCTCGGGGTGGTTCAGGTCGAAGGCCGGGGACTCGGAGCGGATCCGGGGCAGGGTGACGAAGTTGTGACGCGGCGGCGGGCAGGAGGTCGCCCACTCCAGGGAACGTCCGAAACCCCAGGGATCGTCCACGTCGATGCGCTTGCCGGACTGGGCGGTCTTCCACACGTTGTACAGGAAGGGCAGGGTGGACAGGCCCAGCAGGAACGCGCCGATGGAGGAGATCGTGTTCAGAGCGGTGAAGCCGTCGGCCGCCAGATAGTCGGCGTACCGGCGCGGCATGCCCTCGGCACCCAGCCAGTGCTGCACCAGGAACGTGGTGTGGAAACCGACGAACAGGGTCCAGAAGTGGATCTTCTCCAGACGGTGGTCGAGCATGGTGCCGGTCATCTTCGGCCACCAGAAGCTGAACCCGCCGAACATCGCGAAGACGATCGTGCCGAAGAGGACGTAGTGGAAGTGGGCGACCACGAAGTAGGAGTCCGTCACATGCCAGTCCAGCGGCGGCGAGCCGAGGATGACGCCGGTCAGGCCGCCGAAGAGGAACGTGACGAGGAACCCGGCGGCCCACAGCATGGGTGGCTCGAAGGACAGTGAGCCCTTCCACATGGTGCCGATCCAGTTGAAGAACTTCACGCCGGTGGGGACGGCGATGAGGTAGGTCATGAAGGCGAAGAACGGCAGCAGGACCGCTCCGGTGGCGAACATGTGGTGGGCCCAGACGGTGACCGACAGCCCGGAGATGGCGATCGTGGCGCCGACCAGACCCATGTAGCCGAAGATCGGCTTGCGGGCGAAGACGGGGATGATCTCGGTGATCACGCCGAAGAAGGGCAGCGCGAGGATGTACACCTCGGGGTGGCCGAAGAACCAGAACAGGTGCTGCCACAGGATGGCCCCGCCGTTCTCGGGGTCGAAGACGTGGGCGCCGAACTTGCGGTCCGCCTCCAGCGCGAACAGGGCCGCCGCCAGAACGGGGAAGGCGAACAGGACGAGCACCGAGGTCAGCAGCACGTTCCAGGTGAAGATCGGCATGCGGAACATGGTCATCCCGGGCGCGCGCATGCAGATGATCGTGGTGATGAAGTTGACCGCGCCCAGGATCGTGCCGAAGCCGGCCAGCGCCAGCCCCATGACCCACAGGTCACCGCCGACGTAGGGGCTGCGCTCTCCGCCGCTGAGCGGGGTGTACGCGGTCCAGCCGTAGTCGGCGGCACCCTGGGGGGTGAGGAAGCTGGACATGACGATCAGCCCGCCGAAGGCGAAGAACCAGTAGGAGAGCATGTTCAGCCGCGGGAAGGCGACATCGGGGGAGCCGATCTGCAAGGGCATGATCGCGTTGGCGAACCCGGCGAAGGTCGGGGTGGCGAACAGCAGCAGCATGATCGTGCCGTGCATGGTGAAGGACTGGTTGTACTGCTCCGAGGACAGGATCTGCAGTCCCGGCCGGGCCAGTTCGGCCCTGATCAGCATCGCCAGCGCGCCGCCGATCAGGAAGAACGCGAACGAGGTGATCAGGTAGAGGTGACCGATCTTCTTGTGATCGGTCGTGGTCAGCCAGGAGACGATCACCCGGCCGCGGCTGCGGCGCTCGGCCGCCGGGACGGGCGCAACGGGTTCGGTAAGGGTCGCCATCAGATCCTTCAATCGGCACGACCGGTGCAGTGGGGGTGGGCCGGTGGAGCACCTGCCCCACTGGCGTCGGACGGGCAGTGCGTAACCAACTCCCGGGAAATTACTCCTGTTGAATCGTCACCACCGCCTGGCATCGGCGTTTTTGGGCCGAATGGCTGATCCATCCATCCCGGGGCGGGACCTGAGCGCGCCCGGCCGGCAGTTCCCCGCGCACGGATCCCTCACCCGCAGCCGGCGGCGGGCACCGCGGTCACACGGCTTCCCCCTGCGCCCGCATGTGATCTCCGTGCCGCACAGAGGGAGTCTTGGCGTCCCGCCGGGCGGGCAGGCGTACGGGAGACCTCGCCCTTGTCTGGAGACCCGTCATGACCACCTCCCGCGAACGGCAGCTTCAGGCCGACGGCACGCGTGACACGGCGATCGCCCGCCTGGAGGCGGAGAACGCCCAACTGCGGCACGCCGTCGCCTCGCACGCGGTGGTCGACCAGGCCATCGGCGTCCTGACCGCCGTGTACCGGTTCCGGCCGGCGGCCGGGTTCGAGATCCTGCGCGAAATCTCCCAGCGCACCAACACCAAGCTGCACACGATCGCCGAGGCGGTGATCCACTGGGCGCTGGGCGAACCCCTCCCGGGACGGATGGAGCAGGGCCTGGAGACAGCCGTGCGGCGGCGCGCCTGCCGGCCGGACGCGCAGTCCGGGCGGTCGGACCGCCACTGACCGCGGACAGGGCGCGAATCAGGCGCTCAGCGCCCGGCCGGGGGCTCGGTGAGGGCCAGGACGGCGGTGGTGCGTTTGCCCCCGGACGTCGGCCGCACGTCGTAGTGCGCGCAGACGGCCAGGACGATCTCCAGCCCGTGTCGTCCTGTGCGGCTGGGGTCCGGCGCGTGAGCCGTGGGCAGGGTGGGGGCGGTGTCCCAGACGGTGATCTCCAGGCTGTGCCGGAGGTGGCGCAGATCCAGGCGCAGCGGGCCGGGGGCGTACCGGCAGGCATTGGTGACCAGCTCGCTGACCACCAGCTGCACCGTCCCGACCGCTCGCCGCGTGAGCGGAGTCTGCTGCTCGGTGTGGATGCGGTGGAGGTAGGCGGTCGCGAAACGGCGCGCGGCACCGATGCACGACGTGGCCCCGTCGTAGGCTGCGCAGGCGGGCGGTGCCGGTTCCACCGGGGAAGGTGCGGGCGGTCCGTTGTATAAGGTCTGGTCCATCAGGTCCGCCTTGCGTCATGTACGTCACGTGCCGGGTCCGCATGGGTACCCCGGACGAGCGCCTCCCCTCAGCTCCGTCCCAGTCTTCACCGCAGAGACAGAGGCACAGCACAGTGTGGGCGGATGGTGAGACTACCGGGGAGCGGTCGGCCGGGCTCGAGCGCTGCGCCCCCGATCAGCAGGCCCCCGGGCGGAGTTCGGGCAGCCGGCCTGCCGCCGGCGGGAGCGGGCGGGCCGCGGGTCAGGCGGCCAGCGCCTGCTCGACGGTGGGGTGGCAGGGGATGACGTCGTCGAGGCCGACGATCTGCAGGACCCGCAGCACGAACCCGTGGGCGCCGGCGATGCGCAGCCATCCCCGGGCGCCGGTCGCCCGCCGGTGCGCGGCGACGATGACGTTGATGCCGCTGGAGTCCATGAAGGTCACGCCGCTGAGGTCCACCACGGTCCGAAGCGGCACCCGCTCGTCACCGGCGAGCAGGGCCAGGCTGAGGACGTCCTGCACGTCGTGGTCCACTTCGCCGTGCAGAGCCACGACCTGGATGCCGTCGACCTCGCGGTGCGTGACGGACAGCCGGTCCGGCCGTTCTTCTTTCGGGGTGTTGGTCACTGGCTCCTCGACTGCGTTCCGGGCCTGCCCGCGGTCGGGCGTGCGCTGCGTTCCGGGCCTGCCCGGGGGGTCGGGCGTGCGCGGATGATTCTGCCCCAACACGCCCGCAGGATGCCCCGGGCGGACCTGTGGAGAATGCCGGAGTGGCCTGTGTGGTGTATGCATCGGCATGGCGGGTACCGGTGCGCACATGAGCGGCAAATGAGGACGACGGCTGCGGGAGTCACGCCTATGGGGACGGCCGTATGACGCCCGGCACCTACCTGATGGACGCCGGCTATGCCCTGGGCGAGGACGACGGCTGTATCGCCGACGCCCGCCACCACGCCGCCGCCTTCCTCGAACAGGCCCGCACGGAGCACCACCTGACCGTGTCGGCGCGCGCGGTGGACCTGACCCAGCTGGTGGTCAGCGAGCTGGTCACCAACGCCCGCAAGTACGCCCCCGGTCCCGTCCTGCTGGAGCTGCGCCTCACCGCGGCCGCCGTGGACGTCGTGGTGCGGGACGGCGACCCCACGGTTCCCGCCGCCCGCGCCCCGGATCCCGGCCGGATCGGCCAGCACGGACTGGAGATCGTCAAGGCGGTCGCCATGAGCCTCCACGTCGAGCGGGAGCCGGCCGGCAAGCGCATCACGGCCCGTATCGCCCTGTCCGACACCCCCGGCGGCACCACCGCTCACAGCCCGGCCTGACGAGCCTCGGGGCCAGCTCCCTCTGCCACGGCATGCGGTCTCCCCCTGCCGAGGGAGCGGCCGGTGGACCACGTCCGCAGTCGTGCCCCGTGCGTCAGGGGGAAGGAGAGTGTGTGACCCAAGGGAGGCGACTGTGGAGCGCGATCGGATGGCACTGGCCGAGGTACTGGCGGAGGCGGAGAACGCCGCGCCGGTACGTTCCCTCGACGCAGTGGCGCGTCACCTGCGCGAACGGCTCGGCGCACGCTACGTGTCATTCCTGTTCGTCGACGTCGTCGGCCGACGCCTGCTGCGGGTCCACGACATGGGACAGACCCGGCAGGAGCGCCATGCCGAACAGGTCCCCCTGGCCGGCAGCAGCGTCTACGACGACGTCCTGCGCACCCAGAAACTGATGAAGGCACCGCAGGGCGAGCAGGACGAGGAGGGCTGGCGGGTGCTCGCCCCGGTCACCAACCGCGGCGACGTCGTCGGTGTCCTCGAACTCTTCCTCACCCACGTCACACCGGATGTGCTGCGGCAGGTGGAAGAGGCCGCGCACGCGCTGGCGTACATCATCGTCACCGACCGCCGCTTCACCGACCTCTACCACTGGGGCAACCGCACCACCACGGTCCGCCTGGCCGCGGAGATCCAGCGCCAGCTGCTGCCCTCGGCGCCTTCCTGCGAGGCCGCAGAGTTCGCTCTCGCCGGCGCCCTGGTCCCGGCCTCCGACATCGCAGGCGACACCTACGACTACAGCCTCGACCAGGACGCCGTGCACCTGTCCGTCACCGACGCCATGGGGCACGACGTCGACGCCTCCCTCATGGCGACCCTCCTGGTCAACGCCTCCCGCGGCGCCCGCCGCGCCGGGACCGACCTTGCCGAGCAGGCCCGCCAGATCCATCAGGCCCTCCTCGACCACGGCAGACGCACCTTCGCCACCGGCCAGTTGCTGCGCATCGCCCTGGACGGGACCAGCGCGCAGCTCGTCAACGCCGGGCATCCCGGGCCGCTGCGGCTGCGCGACGGCGCGGTCGAGGAACTGCGCCTGACGGTGAACCTGCCCTTCGGCGTCGTGGGGCAGGGCCCCTACCAGGTGCAGGATCTCGACCTGCGCCCCGGTGACCGCCTCGTGCTCTACACCGACGGCATGCAAGAACGCCAGGCGCGGACCGTCGACCTGCCCGGTCTCATGCGCAAGACCGCGGCCGAACACCCGCGGGAGGTCGTACGCACTCTGGTCGCCGCGGTCTCCGACGCCTGCGACGGTTATGTGAAGGACGACGCCACCGTCCTGTGCCTGGACTGGCACGGTCCCCAGCCCGAAGGGCGCCGCGCGAACGCCGGAGCCGACACCTGACTCAGTGCCTCGCGAACTGCACGCGCGTCGGCTGCACGGCTTCCGGCCGCAGGGCGATCCCGTCGACGGTCAGTCGTTCTCCGTAGATGTCGGTGATCCGGATCGCGCTGCCGCACCCGCTGCCGTCGGGGGAGAGGAAGTAGTTGTAGTCGGTGCGGGCGAGCCGGCGCCAGCCGTTGCCGGTGCGGACCTCCAGCCGGGCGAGCGGGTTGCGGTGGCCGATCGCCTGGATGCCGCACCAGTAGGGGCTGGAGCCGGTCTTGTAGCGGATGGAGATCGGGCCGGCACTGCCGGGGCTCAGGAGGCTCCAGGTGATCGCGATCCGGCCGGTGGAGGGGGCGGCCAGTTTGGCGAAGGCCTGTTCGCTGAGGTCGAGTTGGCCGGGTGCGCAGGGCAGGGGGCATTCGTTGGTGATCCGGACCGTGACGGAGGCCCCGTTCGCCGCGCGGACGAGCACGTGTGCCCCGCAGGCCTTGGACGTCTCGTAGTCGGCGGTGTTCATGGCCGCGATCATCATGTCGGCGCTCGGCCCGTACGAGCAGGCGCCGTCCCCGGTCCCGGCCCGGTAGACCGTGGCGACCCCTCGGTAGGTGACCTCGGGCCGGATCCGTCCGGCCGGCACTGACGCGGCGGGAGCCCTTTGGGGGGCCGCCGACGTCCGCGCCTTCGAGGGGGTCGCCGACGACCGCGCCTTCGAGCGGGTTCTGGAAGCCTTCGGGACGGTCGTGGAGGGCGTGCTGCTCGGCGAGGCGCCGGACGGCTCGGGCGTCGGCGGTCCCGGTGGGAGGCTGCCCCGGGAGACGGCGGCGGACACCGCCGTGTCCCGCCCGGCATCGGCCTTGCCGCCCGACCGCACGGCCACCACCACCCAGACCAGCACGCCCACCACGGCCAACGCCGCAGTGATGCCCTTCATCAGCCCGCGCCTCCGCTTGCGGTGCCGCGCAGCCAACCGTGTTTCCTGCATGTCCGTCCATTCCGAAGAGCGAAGGAAGTGTTGCGCTCTTCAGTGGCCGCCGCAGGCACAAAGGTTGCCGCCGATCGGTTTTTGCCCGGCGCCGCCGGCCGGCCCGGTCCACCGAACGGCAGCTGTGGCGAGCGGCCACCGGCCCACTCGAAGAAGCGGCGCACATGCGTGGCCCCCACCCGGCCGGAGACCTGCACACGGCCACCGACCCGGACGGCACCTCCTTTGGTGCCGGCACGTCCAGGTGCGGGTGACCGCCGTCGCCCCGCCGTCATGGGCCGGCGGTCGGCGGCCACCCGCTGAGTGTCCTGCACGCTTCAGGACGGGGCTCCCAGGGCCTGGGCGATGAAGCGGGCCTCGTTCTTCTTGAGATTCAGGGCGACCGCGATCCTGGGGCCGGTTATCTTCTCCAGAATGGCGGGGCTGGCCAGCAGGCGGTTCGAGTCCCGGATGACGAGGGCCAGTTCGTCGTGCGGCCGGGGCTGTCCCGCCACCTTCCCGGTGAGGCGGGAGAAGGCGGTCCGGTCGCCGTCGGTCAGGGTGACTTCCACGGTCCACCCGTCCAGGCCGTTCTCCGACTGGTAGAAGGCCCTGACGTTCTTGAACCGCCGTACCGTGAGCCCCTGTTCGGCGGCCGTGACCACGCAGGTCTGGCGGTCGTCCGACGTGAAGGACCGTCCCTCGGGGAAGTCCGAGGGGCACACGCCGGGCGACTCGCTCAGTACCGGCAGGATGCCGACGGGACCGTCCGGTTCCCCCGCGGCTCCGGCCTCCCCGGCCCAGGGACGCAGAACGAGCAGAGCGCCGAGGGCGAGTGCGGCGGCCGCCCCGCCGACCGCCGGCAGCAGGTGTCTCGGGCGCCGGGCCGCCGCGGTGGTGCCCTGCGCCGTGGTCAGGCGCGCGGTCGGCCGCGGCGGCCGGCCGTCAGCGTTCGGCCCCACCCGGCGTCGTGCCTCCCGTACCGCGTGCGAACGCTGCGTTCGGTGGCGCTCGATGGCTTCGGCCCAGTTCCCCGGCAGCCAGTCCTCGCCGTTTCTGGCACCGGGCCGTTCTTCCAGCCGCTCCTGGGCGCGTGCCACGATCTGCTCGGGTGTGGGCCGGGCGGCGGCGTCGAATCGCAGGCAGGGGAGGATGAGCGCCTGCAGGTCACCGGCCAGTCCCGTGACGTCGAGTTCACCCGCAGCGGTGCGCACGAGCTGCTCCAGCGCCGATCCGGCTCCGCCGTCACGGTAGGGCGCACGGCCCACGGCGAGGTGGAACAGCGTCGCCCCCAGGGAGAACACGTCGGACGCCGCGGTGGTCGGCTCACCCCGTGCCTGTTCGGGCGAGGCGTACGCCACCGTGCCCAGCGCCACCTGCGTGCGGGTGACGTCGTGGGCCTGTGAGATGCCGAAGTCGATGACGCGCGGACCCTCCATCGGCAGCAGCACGTTGGACGGCTTGATGTCCCGGTGCACCAATCCGGCCGCATGGATGCTGAGGAGGGCCTCCGCCATGCCGGCGGCTATCCAGTGCAGCGCGCCTGCTCCGAGTACTCCGCAGTCCTCGACCAGGTCACGCAGCGACGGGGCGGGAATGTACTCCGTCGCCATCCACGGCACCGCGGCCTCGGCGGCAGCCTCGATCACGCTCGCCGTGTAGACGCCGCGCACCCGCTGAGCGATCCGCGCCTCGCGGGCGAACCTCCGCCGGTCGTCGGCCGAGTCGGCCAGCAGGGTCTTCACCGCGACGACGCGGCCCCCGGGGGAACGTGCGAGAAGGACGCGTCCCATGCCTCCGCTGGCCAGCTCCTCCAGGACGACATACGGGCCGAACCGCTCCACCGGCATTCCCCCGTCCCCCTGCCCATCGAACTCCGAGCCGCGGGAGGCACAGTCACCGGCCCGGCAGCTGGATCCACCCGACAGATCGTAACCCGGCTGTGCCGGGCGGCACTTGGCCCCCTGCGGGCCGCCGGCCATGAGGTCTCCCCATGCCGGGAGGCACAGGCCCGGTGTCCCGGCGTCATGGTGGCAGGCTCAGGCTCCGCCGCCCCTGCTGAGGGTCTCGTAGGCGAAGGCGGCGATCCCCGCCTGTAACCGGGACTCCACGTCGAGCTTCGCCAGGATCTGCGCGACATGGGCCTTGGCGGTGCGCTCGGTGATGGCGAGCTGCGTCGAGATGGTCCGGTTCGACGCCCCCTTCGCCAGCAGGTGGAACACCTCCAGTTCGCGCTCGGAGAGCAGCGGGACCCGGCGCACCACCGTGTCCCAGGTGTGGTCGCGGTGCAGGACCGGGCGCTCCGTGGGTATGCGGGTCTTCCGGCCGGGGGAGCTGAGAGTGTCGGTGATGCGCATCGTGCTCGGGTACTCCTGCTTCAAGTACGGGGGTGGAGCGAGACGACGGCGGTCGGCCGGTCGCGGCTTGGCGGAATACGGAGAAAGTCTCTCAGTTTACCCCCGGAAACCGGCAGCTTCTTTTGGCCGCTCTGTCGGCCGAATATCAGCCGACCCACCGGAAGATTTGGGGAAGGCGAAATTCGGGATACGTTTATCGGAGCCCTGCACGGGGTTAATCCCGGCGGGCAGCGTACTAGCGGCCGATATTGGCGGGCAATCCATACTTCACTATGTGAGATGCGAGGCCTGAGCGCGCCGCAAAGGTCTGCGAAAAGCCGTTTGTCGCGTTGTGTGTGCGGTACGAAATATTCCGGCTGTGCGGCCGCCTTCCGTCATTTTCCGGCCGTCGTTTTCCGGTCAGCGCATTCCGGCGAGCCGGAGCAGGGCGGCCGTGCCGGCGGCGGCGAGCACGACGAGGAGGAACGGGGCCCTGCGCCAGGCGAGTACGCCGCCCACCGCCACGCCGATCGGGCGGGCCAGGCCCGCGAATTCGTGTCCGTCGGTGAGCGCGGCCGTGGCCGTCAGGGCCGCGAGCAGGACGACGGCGGAGGCCTCCAGCAGTTTCTCCGCCCGCTGGGGGAAGGTGATCCGGGCCCGCAGGGCCGGGCCGGCGAGCCGGAGCAGGAAGGTGCCTCCCGCGAGGGCCAGCATCGCGAGGAGCGCCGGGACGGTGTTCTTCATCGGTCGGCTCCTCGGTCGGCTTCCTTCGTCGCCGCGGTGACGGTGAAGAGCGGCAGGGCGGCCAGGGCGACCAGGACCGGGAGTCCGGCCGGCAGGAAGGCGGTGGACGCCAGTGCCAGGACCACGCCGGCCAGGGAGGTCTGCCGCAACTCGCGCTGTTTCAGGGCGGGCAGGATCAGCGCCAGGATCACCGCGGGGAACATGGCGTCCAGGCCGAGGGCGTCGGTGTCGGGGACGACGCTGCCCAGCAGGGCGCCCAGTGCGGCCCCGGCCGGCCAGCAGATCAGGATGCCGAGCCCGCAGGCCCAGTACGCGGCCCGTTTGCGCGGGAGTCCGTCCTGGGCGATGGCGAAGACGACCGTCTCGTCGTTCATCAGGTGCGTGCCGAGCAGCCCCTTCCAGCCGCGGCCGAGGACGTCGGGTACGGCCAGGCCGAACGGCACGTGCCGGGCGTTGACCAGAAGTCCGGCCAGCAGGGCGGCGACCGGGCTGCCGCCGGCGGCGATGATCCCGACGAACAGGAACTCGGAGGACGCGGCGAGGACGAGTGCGCCCATGAGGACCGGGAACCACCAGGCGAAGCCCGAGGTGACCGCGATGGCGCCGTACGACACACCGATGACGCCCACCGCGAGGCAGACGAGCGAGATGTCACGCCATTGGGTACGGTCGAGGGTTCTCCATAACGAACGCATGGTGTTTATAATGAACGGCACAAAGGTGTTCGTCAAGGCGAACAATTGACCATTGGAGCGAACGTCTCGTGTCCGAAGCCGACCTCCTGCTCAAGCCGCCCCTCGACGTGATCGCCGCCTCCCTGCGCGCGGAGCGCGTCCGGGCCGGGCTCTCCCTCACCGAGGTGTCCCGCCGCGCCGGACTCGCCAAGTCCACGCTCTCCCAGCTCGAATCGGGCGCGGGCAACCCCAGCCTGGAGACCCTCTGGGCGCTCTGCGTCGTCCTGGAGATCCCCTTCTCCCGGCTGCTGGGCGCCACCTCCCGGCCCCCGGTCCAGGTGATCCGGGCGGGCCAGGGCCCGGCCGTGGTCTCGGCCGAGGCCCACTACCGGGCCACCCTGCTGGCCGCCTCCCCGCCCGGCGCCCGCCGGGACGTCTACCGCATCGCCGCCGAACCCGGTCCGCAGCGTTCGTCCGCACCGCACACGCCGGGGGTGGTGGAACACGTGGTGATCGGCACGGGCCGGGCGCTGGTCGGGACCGCGCAGGAACCGGTGGAACTCCTGCCGGGCGACTACATCAGCTACCCGGCCGACGTCCCGCACGTGTTCCAGGCGCTGGAGAGCGGCACCACCGCGGTACTGGTCTCCGAGCACCCTTGATCCGGCCCCCGGCCCCCGGCCCCCGGCCCCCTGGCCCGAGCACTCCTGATTCGGACCCGGGCCCGGGGACCGTACGGCGGGCTCAGTGCCCCATGCCGAGGCCGCCGTCCACCGGGACGACGGCCCCGGTGATGTACCCGGCTTCCGCGGAGGCGAGGAAGCGCACGGTGGCGGCGATCTCCTGCGGCTCCGCGCTGCGCGCCAGCGGCACCCTGCCGAGGAACGCGGCGCGCTGTTTCTCGCTCAGCGCCCTGGTCATGTCCGTCTCCACGAAACCGGGCGCCACCAGATTGCAGGTGATCCCGCGCGAGCCCAGTTCGCGGGCGATCGAGCGGGCGAAGCCGACCAGAGCGGCCTTGGAGGCCGCGTAGTTGGCCTGTCCCGCCGCGCCGAGCAGGCCCACCACGGAGGAGATCAGGACGATCCGGCCCCGGCGGGCCGCCACCATGTCGGCGGCGGCGTGCCGGACGATCCGGAACGCCCCCATCACGTTGGTGTCCAGGACCGCGGCGAAGTCCTCCTCGGTCATCCGCATGACCAGCTGGTCCCGCGTGATGCCCGCGTTGGCCACGAGCACCTCGACCGGGCCGTGTGCCTCCTCGACCTCCCGGTAGGCCTTCTCGACCTGCGCGGAGTCGGTGACGTCGCACCGTACGGCGAGGCAGCCGAGCCGCAGCGCGGCCTCCGGCGGCTCTCCGGAGCGGTAGGTCAGCGCGACCTTGTCGCCCGCTTCGGCGAACGCGAGGGCAACGGCGAGGCCGATGCCCCGGTTTCCTCCGGTGACCAGGACGGAACGGCTCATCGGTTCAGCGCACCTTTGCTCGGATCATCTCTGATGTGTCGGGAGGGGAGTCGCACCGCGGATCAGGCGATCTTGTGGACCCAGCCGAACGGGTCGGGCCGCTCGCCGGACTGGATCCCGGACAGCTCCGCACGCAGCCGGGCGGTGACCGGGCCGGGTTCGCCGCCGCCGATCGTCCAGCCGCCGTCCTTGCTCCTGACCTCGCCGACCGGGGTGATCATGGAGGAGGTGCCGCAGGAGAACACCTCGGTGAGCCGGCCCGACTCGGCGTCGGCCCGCCAGTCCGCCACGCTGATCCGCCCCTCCTCGGCCGTGTAGCCCAGTTCGCCGGCCAGCGCGAGGACGGAGTCCCGGGTGACGCCGGACAGCAGCGAGCCGGACAGCTCCGGGGTGACCAGCCGGTCGCCGTAGACGAAGAACATGTTGCTGGTCCCCATCTCCTCGACCTGGCGGTGCTCGGCGGAGTCCAGCCAGACCACCTGGTCACAGCCCATCTCCTGGGCCTGCGCCTGGGCGACCAGGGTTCCGGCGTAGTTGCCGCCGCACTTGGCCTCGCCGGTGCCGCCGGGGGCGGCGCGGGTGTAGTCCTCGCAGAGCCAGACCGTCAGCGGCCTGGCCCCGGCCTTGAAGTACGCGGCGGCCGGGGAGGCGATCACCATGAAGCGGTAGGCGTTGGACGGGCCGTAGAAGCCGATCGTGCGCTGCGTGGCGATCATGAAGGGGCGCAGGTAGAGGCTGTGGCCCGGCTGCTCGGGCACCCAGTCCCGGTCGGTGGTGACCAGGAGTTCCAGGGCCTCGACGAAGGTCGCCTCGGGCAGCGGGGGCATGGCCATGCGCTCGCAGGAGCGGTTGAGGCGGGCGGCGTTGGCGTACGGGCGGAAGGTGACCACCGATCCGTCGGGGCGCCGGTAGGCCTTGAGCCCCTCGAAGACCTCCTGGCCGTAGTGGAACACCTGGGCGGAAGGATCGAGGACGAGCGGTGCGTACGGCGTGATCCGGGCGTCGTACCAGCCGCGCTCCACGCCCCAGTCGATGCTGATCATGTGGTCGCTGAACACGTCGCCGAACGCGGGTGCCTCAAGCACCCGGGCGCGCTCCGCGTCGGCGAGCCGCTCGGCCGGCTCGGTGGTGA
Source organism: Streptomyces sp. GLSS-08 (assembly GCF_056387915.1). Classification (NCBI taxonomy): domain Bacteria; kingdom Bacillati; phylum Actinomycetota; class Actinomycetes; order Kitasatosporales; family Streptomycetaceae; genus Streptomyces; species Streptomyces sp. GLSS-08. Next base: position 70,705 of record NZ_JBWJAQ010000015.1, on the reverse strand, counting down.
AGGTGATGGTCATGAGAACGCTCCGGGACGGTGGAAGTGGCCGGTCACAGGGGGGTGTTGGCGTGCTTGCGGGACGGCTGCTCGGAGTTCTTGGTCCGCAGCATCCAAAAGGCACGGATGAGCGTCGCACGGGTCCCGGCGGGGTCGATCACGTCATCGACGAGGCCGCGTTCGGCCGCGTAGTAGGGGTGCATCAGCTCGGCCCTGTAGTCCTTGACCATCGCGGCCCGGGTGGCCTGCGGATCGTCCGCCTCGGCGATCTGCCGCCGGAAGATGACATTGGCGGCGCCCTCGGCGCCCATCACGGCGATCTCGTTGGTGGGCCAGGCGTAGGAGAGGTCGCAGCCGATGGAGCGGGAGTCCATGACGATGTACGCGCCGCCGTAGGCCTTGCGCAGGATCACCTGCACCCGGGGGACCGTGGCCTCGCAGTAGGCGTACAGCAGTTTGGCGCCGTGCCGGATCACCCCGCCGTGCTCCTGGCCCACGCCGGGCAGGAAGCCGGGCACGTCGACCAGGGACAGCAGCGGAATGCTGAAGGCATCGCACATCCGGACGAAGCGGGCCGCCTTCTCGCTCGCGCGGATGTCCAGGACACCGGCCAGGACGACGGGCTGGTTGGCGACGATGCCCACGACCTGCCCGCCGAGCCGGGCCAGCCCGCACAGGATGTTGGGCGCCCAGCGCTCGTGGACCTCCAGGAAGTCCCCGTGGTCGACGAGTTCCCCGATCACGTGACGCATGTCGTACGGGAGCTTGCCCTCGGCCGGCACGAGCGTCAGCAGGGCCTCGCCGCGCCGGTCCGCCGGGTCCGACTGCGGAGCGGCGGGCGGCAGTTCGGCGTTGCTGGAGGGGAGCAGCGAGATCAGGTAGCGGACTTCGGCCAGGCAGCTCGGTTCGTCGTCGTGGACGAAGTGGGCCACGCCGGACAGTTCCGCGTGCACGTCGGCGCCGCCGAGGCCGTCCTGGCTGACCTCTTCGCCGGTGACCGCCCTGACCACGTCCGGGCCCGTGATGAACATCTGGGAGGTGCCCCGGACCATGAACACGAAGTCGGTCAGGGCGGGGGAGTAGGCGGCGCCGCCCGCGCACGGGCCGAGCATCACCGAGATCTGCGGGATGACGCCCGAGGCCCGTACGTTGCGCTGGAAGATCCCGCCGTACCCGGCCAGCGCCGAGACGCCCTCCTGGATGCGGGCGCCCGCGCCGTCGTTCAGGGACACCAGGGGCGCCCCGGCCGCGATGGCCATGTCCATGATCTTGTGGATCTTGCCGGCGTGAGCCTCGCCGAGCGCCCCGCCGAAGATCCGGAAGTCGTGCGCGTAGACGAAGACGGTGCGGCCCTCGACCGTGCCCCAGCCGGTGATCACGCCGTCCGTGTGCGGCCTGCGGTCCTCCATGCCGAAGCCGACCGAGCGGTGCCGGCGCAGCTGCTCGACCTCGTTGAACGAGCCGGGGTCCAGGAGCAGGTCGATCCGCTCCCGTGCGGTCAGCTTGCCCTTGGCGTGCTGGGCCGCGGTGGCCCGCTCGCCGGGCCCGCGGCGGGCCAGCTCCTTGATGGCGTGCAGCTCGGCCACCCGCCCGTGGGAGTCGGGGGCCGGGGCCGGCGTCTTCGCCGGGGCGGTCTTCTGCGGGGCGGGCATCTCTTGTCGTTCCCCTTCCGGAGCCGGTACGGCAATGTGCGGTGACGATCAGAGTGCCGCTGACCCGCCGGCGGCCGGTGGGCGCGGCACCGGCCGCCGGCTGACTCCCGGCGCCGGGCCGCGCGGCGACGCCGCCCGGGCCGGCGCAGCGGGCCGCACGGCCTGGCGGCAGTGCTGGCGGTGCGCGCCCAGACCCGCGACCTCGGCCTCGACCAGATCGCCGGGGCGCAGGTAGGGCTGGTCGGGGCGGCCGAGCGCGACCCCGCCCGGGGAGCCGGTGAGGATCACGTCCCCGGGGTGCAGCACCATGAACTGGCTGAGGTACCAGACCAGATGGGCCACGTCGAAAACCATGTCGGCGGTGGAGGCGTCCTGCATGACCCGGCCGTTGACCGTGCAGCTCAGCCGCAGGTCCTGCGGGTCGGGCACCTCGTCGGGTGTGACCAGGAAGGGCCCCAGCGGGCTGAAGGACTCGAAGGACTTGCCCTTGACCCACTGACCGCCGCGCTCCAGCAGCCAGCGCCGCTCGGACACGTCGTTGCCCGTGGCGAAGCCCGCGACGTGGGCCGGGGCGGCCGCCCGGTCGGGCAGGTACTGGGCACGCCGTCCGATGACGACCGCCAGCTCGACCTCCCAGTCGGTCCTCTCGCCGCCCGGGGGCAGCAGGAGGGCGTCGTTCGGACCGACCAGCGTCATCGGGGCCTTGCTGGAGACGATCGGCTCGTCCGGCAGCTCGAGACCGGCCTCGGCGGCGTGCGCACGGTAGTTGAGGCCGATCGACAGCAGGTGCCCGCCCGGCCGGACGGGCGGGCCGACCCGCTCGGCGGCCGGGTCGGCCACCGGCAGCGTGCCGGCCTCCCGCACCAGCCGGGCGTCCAGCTCGCGCAGCACGTCCGGGTCCAGGCTCTCGCCCGTCCAGTCCGCGACCCAGGACGACAGGTCGCGGACCACTCCACCGGGGCCGACCGCGCACGGCCGTTCCCCGCCCTGCGGGCCGATCCGGAGCAGGCGCATGTCAGCGTGCCGACCCGGTCTCTTCGAGGTACTTCTCGAAGAAGCCGGTCTCCGCGTCCGTGAGCCGACGGGGGCGGCCCGCCCGGTAGTCGAACGGGGCCATCGTGGTGGAGGCGGTGGCGTAGACGAGGTCGCCGTCCCGCACCGCGTAGTCGACGGTCACCGTCGCCGACTGGAGGTCCGAGACCCACATCTCGATGTCGACCGGCTCGTGGCGGTGGACGAGCTGACGCCGGTAGCGGATCTGGTGGGAGACGACCACCGAGCCGTCCCGGAAGAACGCGTCACCCTCGGTCGGGGCCATCCGGAAGATGAAGTCGACCCGGGCCTCCTCCAGGTAGCGCACGAAGGAGACGTTGTTGACGATCCCGTAGATGTCCATGTCGGACCAGCGGATCGGGCAGGGATAGGTGTGCCGTGTCATGGTGATCAGTTCCCGGTGGTCGGCTGGGCGCCGGCGGGACCGAACGCTCCGGTCCGCTGCTGGAAGGCGCTCACGTAGTCGTCCGCGGCGATCGGGGCGCGCAGCAGTTCGGGCGACAGGTTGAAACCGCCGATCAGCGTCTGCGCGTACGGCCGGATCAGGGCGCACAGGGCGTCCAGGACCTGCGGCAGCTCCTCGACCTGCCCGGCCGTGAACACCCCGCGGGCCAGGTACCAGCCCGCGTCGCGCTGCACCTCGGTGAGCGCGTACAGCGAGGCGAGCAGGCCGAGCGCGGTCCGTGCCTCCTCGGTCTCGGCGCCCCCGGCCGCTTCGGTGAAGCACTCGAGTGCCGTACGCACGCCCCGCACCCGGGCCATGGTCAGCCCGGTGTTCATCGTGTCGTTCCAGGCCTCGAGGTAGGTACGCTCACGGGACTCGTCCGCCATGGCGGCACGGGCGGCCCCGAGCAGCTCCCGCTCCCGGTGGCGCAGGGCCGCCAGCAGGAACGCGGTGTCGCGCAGATCGCGCCCGGCGGGGTCGGGTGCCTCGGACGGTACCTCCTCCTCGGCCTGGCTCTGGGCGATGATCTGGCCGGCCGTGGTGGCGAGCAGGACCTGGTTGTCGCCCTCCGCGGTCACCAGGCCCTGCAGCAGCGAGCCGTAGTCCGCGATCCGGTTGGCGCTGAAGATGCCCTGGGCCCCGCAGCGCTCCCGGCAGACCGCGATGACCTCGGTCATCTCCCAGGTGGAGAGGGCCTTGGTGATCGAGATCAGGTGGTTCAGCTCGGCCGGCACGGCAGCCGGGGCCGCCACGAACTCCCGCTTGGCGTGGTTGAGCAGCAGGGTCATCGCGTAGACCTTGGACAGCGCGGTGAACAGGGCCAGCTGGTGGCTCCGGTACTCGATCACCGGAAGGTCGTTGCGGCCGGGGGCGTTCGTGAGCCGCTGCGCCGCGAAGCGCAGCGCGATGTACACGCCGGCCCGGCCCGCGCCGACCGCCGAGCTGGAGACGCACAGGCGCCCGGGCAGGATCCGGCTCATGGCGCGCAGGAACCGCTTGCGCTGGTTGCCCGAGGTGGGGCGGAAGGTGCCGTTCTCGTCGAAGCCGCCCATGTCGCCGTGGAGCAGGTTGCGGCGCGGGACGCGGACGTGGTCGAACCAGGTGACGCCGTTGTCCAGGCCCTGGACGGGCTTCTCCGGGCAGGGAGCCGCGTGGACCCCCTCGTGCAGGCGGGTGCCGTCGCTGATCGGAACGAGGAAGGGGTAGACGCCGTGGTCCCTGCCGTCCGCCTTCAGCCGCGCCATGACGACGGCGAGTTTGGGGACGTCCTGGAACCCGCTGTAGGACATGTGCTTCTGGGCCAGCGCGTCCGGGGTGTTCAGGACGAAGGTCTGGGAGGCGGCGTCGTAGACCGCCTCGGTGCGCATGGCGGCCACGTTGTTGCCGTAGCCCAGCTCGGTGGCCATGTACGGGCTGAACGAGTCCAGCCGGTCCAGCTCGTCGACGAGGTCCTTGAGTTCGGGCCGGTCGCCGTGCTCGACGACCGTGCCGAAGCTGAGGTTGTAGTGGACCATCAGGAGCGAGAACGTGGACACGTCGACCAGCGACGGCCACTCGGCCAGGGCGAACAGCCGCCAGGGGTCCTTGAGAATCTCCGTGGGCCGCTCCAGTCCGGCGTGCACCACCCGCGACCGTTCGTAGGCGAGCTTCCCGGCCTCGTTCATCGTGAGGCCCTCACGGGGATCGAAGACCGGGTCGAGCAGCAGCTCGCTGATGTCCTTGTGCGCCTGCTCGTACCTGCCGTCGAAGAGCAGCCTGGCCAGGTCGGCGGTGGCGGCCGGGTTCATCTGGGAGGTCCTTTCACGGTTCTGGTGCGGTTCACGAGGAGATCAGCAGGGCGGCGTTCTGGCCGCCGAACCCGAAGGAGTTGCTCAGGGCGATGTCCACCGGGCCCAGCCGCGGCGCGCCGTGCACGACGTCGACGTCCACCCGCGGGTCGACCTCGGTGAGCGAGGCCGTCGGCGGGATCACGCCGTGGTGCACCGCGAGCGCCGCGTACGCCGCCTCGATGGAGCCCGCCGCGCCGAGCGGGTGCCCGGTGACCCCCTTGGTGGAGCTGACCTTGGCGTCCGAGCCGATCACCCGGCGGATCACCCCGGCCTCGATCACGTCGTTGAGGGGGGTGGAGGTGCCGTGGGCGTTGACGTAGTCCACGTCGCGGCCGGTCAGGCCCGCGTCGGCGAGCGCCGCCCGGACCGCCAGCTCCGCGCCCCTGCCCTCCGGATGCGGGGACGTCACGTGGTGGGCGTCGGCCGAGGCGCCGTACCCGATCACGCGGGCCAGGGTCTGGGCGCCGCGGGCCCGGGCGTGCTCCTCCGACTCCATGACCACGATCCCCGCGCCCTCGCCCAGTACGAACCCGTCGCGGGTCGCGTCGAAGGGACGGGAGGCCGTCGCCGGGTCGTCCAGGCGCCTGGACAGTGCCCGCATCCGGGCGAAGGAGGACACGTAGAGCGGGGTGATCGGAGCCTCGGCGCCGCCCGCGATCACGATGTCGGCCAGCCCGGAGCGGAGCAGCTCCCGGCCGAGGCCGATCGCGCTGGCTCCGGCTGCGCACGCGGTGCATGGCGCCAGGCAGGGGCCGTTGGCCCCGATGTCGATGGCGACCTGCCCGGCCGCCATGTTCAGCAGCCCCATCGGCAGGGTCATCGGGGAGACCTCGTCGGGTCCTTCCTCGATCAGGACCCGGTGCTGCTCCTCCAGCGTCGCGGTGCCGCCGGCCCCCGAACCGACGATGACGGCCACCCGTGCGCTGTCCGCCCACTCCCCGGCCACGAGACCGGCCTGGGCGAGGGCCTCGCGCGTCGCGGCGATGGCGAACTGGGAGTAGCGGTCGAACTGCCAGGCGCCGCGCAGCCCGAGCCGCCGGGGCGAGAAGTCGGGCACCCGGCAGGCCATGGTCACCGGCAGGCCGGCCAGGTCGTCGTGGTGGGCGGCGGTGGGCCGTCCGTCGACCACGCGCTCCCAGTTCTCCTTGACCCCGATGCCCGCGGGGGTGATCAGCCCGATACCGGTGACGGGAGCCGTGAAGCCGCTCATCAGACGGCGGCGGGCTTCTGCTCGATGAGGGCGATGATGTCCGAGACGGTCTCCACCTCGGACAGCTCGGCGTCGGTGATGACGACGCCGAGGCGCTTCTTCAGCGCGGTCGCCAGCTCGATCTGGGACAGCGAGTCGAGACCGAGGTCGTCGAAGGTCGCTTCCGGGACGACGCTTTCGGCGTCGAGATCGAAGCGGGAGACGAAGACCTCGACGACGGATTCCTGAACGGTGCTCATGGTGTGTCTCCTGGTTCGGAATATGTTGGTGAAGGCGGGTCGGTTCACGTGCTCGGTCAGTTCACGTGCTCGGCAGGGATGTCGGGCCAGACGAGGGTCGTCGAGCCCCACGAGAGACCGGCTCCGAACGCCGACAGCAGCACCCGGTCGCCGGCCTTGAGACCGCCGTCGGCGGCGATGTCGTTCAGCAGCAGGGGGACCGAGGCCGACAGAGTGTTCCCGACCCGGTCGATGTTGACCGCGACGCGCTCCATGGGGACTTCGAGTTCCTCGGCCACCGCACGCACGATCCGGACGTTGGCCTGGTGCCCGACGAACCAGTCGACGTCCGCCACGGACCAGTCGGTGCGCTTGAGCACCGCCCCGGCCGACTGCGTCATGCGCTCGACCGCCTGCGTGTAGAGGGGGCGGCCCTCCATCCGCAGGTACCAGTCCCCGGTGGGCACCACCTCGTGGCCGAGGCCCGCGTCCGCGGACCGCTGGCGCGAACCGCCGGCCGGGATGGCGAGCAGATCGGCGAGCGAGCCGTCACTGCCGAGGTCGAAGGGGCCCAGCGCGCCGGGCTCGTCGTCCTCACCGCGGCGCAGTACCACCGCGCCCGCTCCGTCGCCGAAGATCGGCGCCGTTCCGCGGTCCTGCTGGTTGACCAGCGTGGTGAAGGCCTCCGAGCCGATGAACAGCACGCTGTCCGCGGTCCCCGAGGAGATCAGCCCGGCGCACGTGGCGAGTCCGTAGAGGAACCCGCTGCACGCCGAGGTGAGGTCGAAGGCCGCGACCGTGCCCATGCCGAGCCGGGACGCGACCTCCGGTGCCACCGCGGGGCAGAGCCGGTCGGGGGAGGTGGTCGCCACGACCACCAGGTCCACCCCGCTCACCCCGGCGGACCGCAGCGCCCGGGCACCGGCCTCCACGGCCAGGGAGCCGGTCGAAAGGCCGTCCGAGACGACCCTGCGTTCACTGATTCCGGTCCGCGTCCTGATCCACTCGTCATTCGTGTCGAGCGTCGCGGAAAGGTCGTCGTTCGTGACCACTCTGGGAGGGAGAAATCCTCCGATACCCGAAAGCACCACCGCCATGTGAATTTCCCCCCTGCTGGCCGCCATTGACTGTCTGACCTGGCGTCCAACCACCCTCGCGCAGCCCTCTGAGGCACGGCAATTGGCCTTTCGTACACCTGCGGATCCGGCTGGACCAAAGGCCAATTGACCCCCGGCGGGGCCAGTGAAAGCGTCGCCAAGATGGGCACCGCGACTCCTTCAGCCACCACGGCCTCTTCGGCCACCGAAGCTCCTCCGGCCGCCACGACCTCATCCGAGCTGGCGCGGCTCCTCCCAGCGGGACGGGTGATCGCCGACCGGGACACCCGCGCCTCCTTCGCCCACGACGAGGCGGCGGGCGCCCCCTTCGGCATGCCCGCCGCCGTCGTACGCCCCCACGACACCGCCGAGGCCGCCGCGGTGGTCGCGTACTGCGCCGAGCGGGGCGTCCCGCTGGTCGCGCGCGGCGCGGGCACCGGGCTGTCCGGCGGCGCCAACGCCATCGAGGGCTGCGTGGTCGTCTCCTTCACCGCGATGGACGCGATTTTGCGCATCGACCCCGACGAGCGGCTCGCCGTCGTACAGCCCGGCGTGGTCAACGACCATCTGCGTGCGGCCTGCGCCGAGAAGGGCCTCTGGTATCCGCCCGACCCGGCCAGCGCCCCGTGGTCCACGATCGGCGGGAACGTGGCCACCAACGCGGGCGGGCTGTGCTGCGTGAAGTACGGGGTGACCCGGGACTACGTCCTCGGGCTTGAGGCCGTCACCGGACGCGGCGAGACCGTCCGGCTGGGGCGGCAGACCGCCAAGGGCACCGCGGGCTACGAACTGGCCGGGCTGATGGTGGGCTCGGAGGGCACCCTGGGCCTGGTCACCGAGATCACCTTGCGGCTGCGCGGCGCCCGGGCCAGGGAGCGGACCGTCGTCGGCTACTTCGACGACCTGCCCGGCGCGGGACGTGCGGTCGCCCGCGTGGTCGCCTCCGGAGTGGTGCCGAGCGCCCTCGAACTCGTCGACCGCTACTGCCTGCGCGCCGTGGACGACTGGAAGAACATGGGTCTCACCGACGCCGGGAACGTCCTGCTGCTGGCCCGCTGTGACGCCCCCGGAGCCGCCGGGGACCAGGAGGCCGACACCGTCCTGAGCTGTTTCGAGAGCGCGGGCGCGACCTGGAGCGCCCGCTCGACCGACGCTGCCGAGGCGGATGCCCTCTTCGCCGCGCGCCGGCTGGTCTATCCGGCGCTGGAGCGGCTGGGCCTGGTGCTCAGCGAGGACATCTGCGTACCGCGCATGCTCGTGCCGCGGATGCTCGCCCACCTGGAGCGGATCGCCGCGGCGCACGACGTGCACATCGCGAGTCTGGCCCACGCGGGGGACGGCAACCTGCACCCGATGATGGTCGTTCCCCGGGGCGACGAGGCCGCCCTGGCCCGGGGGCGCGGGGTGTTCGAGGAGGTCGTCGACCAGGCGATCGCGCTGGGCGGCACCGTCACCGGGGAGCACGGGGTGGGGCTGCTCAAGATGCGCGGCCTGACCCGGGAACTGAGCCCCGCGGTGCTCGACCTGCACCGCGCGACCAAGAAGGTCTTCGACCCGGCCGGAATCTTCAACCCGGGGAAGGTCTTCACCTCCTGATGACGTCGCCGACAGGTCTTGTCGACCCGGTGCCGGACGGCGTCCGAGGTCGGAGTTGAAGATCACCGCCCGGTTCTGCCGGTAGGGGATGGTCGTGCTGCGGGCCCGCCGGCGTCGCAGGAACGGATGGATCAGGTTCTGGCGGCCGTTGTAGGTGTCGAAACCCCAGGACAGGGGGGCGTCGCTGTCGTGCACCACCAGACCGCCCGAGTGCGCGACTCCTGGCTGAGGGCGAAGCCTCGACGGGGTGGGTGCGGCACGCCGCAGCTCGAGGGGCGCGGCCCGCGTTCACACGTTTGGCTCGTGCCGGGCTGCTCCGCGCCGGCGGATGACGCGCTCACCCCACCGCTGGGCCATCCGCCGGATACCGTGTCATGTCCGCGGCAAGAGAAGGTGAAGGGTGATATGGCCTCCAACAGTTCGGTCCGTGCGCGCCTCGCGCTGGGCGCAGTCCTGGTGCCGGCACTGCTCTGCGCCCCGGTGGCTGCGGCCGCCCCCGGGAACGCGAGCACAGACACGGGCACAGCCCGCACTGCCCCTGCCGGCAGCGAACACACCTGCCCCGTCGTGTACTTCGACCTGGGGGAGACCCTGGTGCACACCGCCGACGACGGCAGCACCGCCTACCTGCGCGGCGCCGCCTCATATCTGCGGACCCTGCGCGAACGCCACATCAGAGTCGGCCTGATCACCAACGTTCCGCCCTCCTGGGGCACGACCGACGCCGAGCGTGCCGCCCGGCTGAAGGAGGAGGTCGACGCGACGTGGCGGGGCCCGGTGCCGTTCGCCTGGGAGGATTTCGGCGACCGCATCCGCACCCCGCGCACCGAAGCCGAACGCAAACCCTCTCCGGTCCTGTGGCAGCGCGCGAAGACCGACTCGGGCCGCTGCCGGGTCGTCTACCAGGCGGAGACCGCCCAGGAGGTCACCGTCGCCTCCTCGCTGGGCTTCGTGGCCTACCAGGCCGGCCGGCCCCACCGGCCCGCGTTCCTGCCGGCCGGGCTGGTCGAACTCCTCGGCCGGTAGCGGCCCGGTGGCGGCACTGACGGACGTCCACGCGCAGTGCCCGCGGCCGTACGCCCCTTTCCCGCTCCGGTGCGTACGGCCGCGGGCCGGCGCCGGCGCCGGCGCCGGCACCAGGGCCACGGATCCGACCGCGACCCCCAAGGCCTCCTCCGGTCAGCCGGGAAGCCGGTCCGCAGTCTCCGGGCCGCCGTCATCCGTGCCCGCGGCCCCGGCACGGCCGGCTTCCGAAGCCGGCACCACCTGCTCCCCGGGCCGGTCCCGCGCAACCACCCCGCTGCGCACCAGGAGTTGAAAGGCCCCGAGCAGTACCGCCGTCGCCAGCGCGCTGTGCCATAGCAGGGCGTCCAGGTGCCCGGCCGACAGGTACGCGCCCGCGGCGATCGCGGCCAGTGCGCACACCGCGCGGTCCACGATGCTCTCGACCGACAGCAGCGTGGCCCGCGGGGCGTGTGCCGGCACCGCGTCGTTGACCAGTTTGCGCTGGACGGGGAACGCGAAACCGGTCGCGGCGGCGAACAGGCAGAGCAGCACGACGACGACCCACGGCCCGCCGAGCGTCATCGCCGCCAGGGTGCCCGCGAGCGCGAGACTGAGGACGGACACCCAGGCGACCGGCGGCAGCCGGCGGCTCAGCCACTGGGGGCGGGCCGAGGCCAGCGCCTCCGCCACCGTCATCGCGGCCAGCACCCCGCCGTGCGAGGCCTCGGCGATGCCGTGGTCCAGCAGGATCGGCTGGAAGAGGTTGACCTGGCAGATCCGGGACAGCGTGAACACCGCCACGCCCTGCACCATCACCAGGGCCAGCCACCGCGAGGAGGCGACACAGCGCAGCGCGGTACCCGCGTCCCGCAGGAACGCGCCGCCCCGCCGTCCCCCCTCGGCCCGGCCCGAACCCGCGCCTGTTCCCGCGAGCCGGGGCAGCATCACGGCGCAGACGAGGGAGCCCGCCGCGCTCGCGGCGCTGAGCACGTACGGCGCCGGGTGGGCGAGGGCCATCAACGGCCCGACCAGCGGCCAGCACACCACTTTCGCCGCCAGCCCCAGGGCCCGTGCGGTGCCCTCCGCCCGCAGATAGTGCTGATCGCACCGCTCCGCCCGCAGCCCGTCGTACAGGTAGGCGCTCGCCGCTCCGGAGGTCAGTGACCGGCCGGCGGCGATGGCCAGGAAGTGCAGGAGGAAACCGGTGTAGGAGGCGCTGACGACCGGGACCAGGTTCGCCGCCGTCATGACCACCGCTCCGGCCCGCAGGCAGTTGCGGGTGCCGATCCGGTCGGCGATCAGCCCGGTCGGGATCTCCAGCAGGCAGAAGGCCACGTAGTAGATGCTCTGGATGCCGAAGATCTGTCCGTCCGAGAGACCGGCCGCCTTCTGGTAGGCGTAGAACACCGGCATCCACCACAGCAGGTTGAACAGCAGCTGGAAGCCGTAGTTGAGCCGGATGATCCGGCGGGCGGTGTCCGTCGGGCCCGCGGTCGACCCCGTGCCGGGACGCGGTGGGCCAGGACGCGTCCTCACAGCGCGTAGGGGCGGATCTGGACCAGCCGGAAGTCGCCCCGTTCGGTCATCAGCCACTCGATGTCGAGCGGCTTGTCCACGTCCGCCCCGCTGAAGTGGGACTGCAGGAGCCGTCCGGTCAGGGACAGGTCGGCGAGCCGGGCGCGGGTGGCGGCCGGCAGCCCCTCGCCCCAGGAGCCCAGGGCGACGGTGCGGCCGCCGCCCTCCACGGTGTTGTACAGGTACTGCTGCGGCAGGACCGAGCCGTCGACCACCTGCTCGGGGGAGCCGGGGGAGCAGTTGAGGTAGACGTTGCGGAAGTCCTCCCGGCGGGTCGGATTGCAGGTCACCAGGACACCGCCAAGAACGGCCGGCACGTACTCCTGGATGATCACGCCCATGTAGGTGTCGTCGAGCGAGATGCCGACCTGGTGGCGCAGCCGCACGCTGCGGGGTGAGACCAGGGAGGCCCACACCTGGCGTACGGCGTCCAGGAGTTCGCCGGTGCCGTGGACGGTGGTGACGGAGTCGTAGACGCCCGCCGCGGAGAACCCCGGGAGGTCCTCGGCGTTGGAGGAGGAGCGCACCACCAGAGGTCCGCGCGAGGCCGTCGCGGCGGGGAAGGCCTGGTCGATCTGCCGGGTGACCGCCTCGGGGACGGGCGTGTGCCGGATCAGGTGCTGCAGGTGCAGGCAGAGCGAGTCCAGGACGTCGGCGGCGTCGAGTTCGAGCGCCAGCTTGAGTTTGCCGATGCCCTGCTGGAGGACGGGAGAGGAGGCGAGGAAACGCTGCTGGAGCGCGAAGGGAACCGCGACCCCCTCCGGAGCGCTGACCGCGCCGGCTACGAACTCGGCTGCGGCGGCGCGCAGTTGTCCGGCGGAGGGCGCGCTCAGGCCGAGACGGGCCGCGAGGTGCCCGTAGAGGTCCTCGCGCGGCGGCCGGGGCCGTCCGTAGAAGGACGTCAGATCCGCGGTGCGGCTGTCGAGCACATGGTGCAGCTCGCCGAGGTTGGCCGCCTTGGTGCCGTAGCGGTCACGGTCGGCGCTGCGCAGCCGGTGCAGGGACAGCACGGGGGCGTCCTCGAGCAGCGGCGGTTCGAGGCGGATGCGCTGCTGGTGCCAGGCAGGGGCCCGCAGGTCGGGTTCGTGATCCAGCCGCCGCAGGGATATCTCGTCCTCGCCGACCCGGTAGCGCACCCACGCGCCGTCGAGGCCGCCCTGCTCGACCAGCTGTTCCAGGTCGCGCACGATCGCGTTGGGGATGCCCCAGCCGGAGGCGAGGACATTGGTGTGCGAAAGCGGCGTGATGGGCGCGGTGTTGACGAAACCGGCGACCCGCGGCACGTCGTCGGGCAGGCACGGCATCGCCACGATGTCCGACCAGCCCAGGCCCGCCTCCGCCGCCGCGTACTCCTGCTGCGTACGGAAGAACCGCAGTCGCCCGGTGGCCTCGCCCGGGTTCAGCGGCGTCCGCTCCCGGGACCCGAACAGCTCGTGGCTCAGGATGCGCGGCACACGCTGTTCGCTGATCGCCGACAGCTCCTCCTCCTGCCCGTGGTTGGCGGGCTTGAGCAGCAGCGGCAGCCTGCTGTCGACCCGCGCACGCACGAACTCATAGAAGAATTCCAGCAGTTCGCCGTGCATGGTGTCGGCCTCGGTCGTCTCCAGAACGAGGAACAGCCGCTCGCGGCCCTCCGGGTCCTGCTCGCTGTGCAGGGACAGCACACCGAGCAGGAAACGGCGCCCGGGATCGGTGTAGACGGAGGCGTTGAACGCGTCCAGATCCTCGTCCAGCGCGGTGAGGTCCATCCCCAGCACCCGAGTGGCGACGTAGTTGACGTGGAAGGGGTGCGCGCTGGTGTCCAGCACGTGCCAGGTGTTCTCCGCACGGTCGACGACGACCTTGAGATAGGGGTGCCCGGCCAGCACCCCCGACAGCGTCCTGAACAGCGGCAGGGAGAGGTTCTCGCCGACGACCGTGCGGTCCGTGGCCTGCTCGGCGGCACCGGTGACCAGCGGGGCGCTCATGCCGGGACCTCCTCGCACCGCGCGGCGGGCAGCACCCGCGGCAGGGCGCCCACCAGGGTCTCGAAGTCCCGCAGCACCGTCTGCGGGTCAGCGGCGAAGAGCAGGCACAGCGCGGCCATGGTGTTGGCGCCCGCAGCCGGGTCGTAGACCGGTACGACGCTGCCGTCGGCCAGCGAACTCTCCGCCACCACCGACAGCTCACTGCCCCGGCTCAGCGGCACCTCCGAGGCGACCACGGGAAAGTCCCAGACCCTGCGGTCCTGCCAGGCCTCACCCCGCCCGTCGACCGCGAGGACGACCAGGGAACCCGCCGCACCGCGCGCCTGAGCAGGCGTCAGAGCCTGCTCGGGCCATGCGACCGGCCGCCCCAGGAGGTGATCGACGAGCATGCCGATCAGATCCAGCCCGAAGACCTCCTCGATCTGCGGCACCGTCATCGCACCGCCGAACCGGGCAGCCGTCTCGATCAGCCACATGCTGCCGTCCGGACCGAGCTTGATCTCGGTGTGTGTCCCGCAGTCGCGCAGGCCCAGAGCGTCGACGGCGCGACGGGCCAGCGCCACGACCCGGTCCTGCGCGTCGGGGGAGAGCAGGGCGGGGGTGATACCGGCGCGCTCGGTGAACGGCTCGATGGTGGGCATCCGGCCACTGAGGCAGACGGGATGGAAGACACCGCCCGCCACGACACCCTCGACACTGAGGTAATCGCCCCAGCCGGGCTCCGCGAACCAGTCCGCGGCCGTACCGCTGACGATCTCCTCCACCACGAAGTCCGCGTCGGCCGCGGCGACATGAAGCTCCGCGAATCCCAACCGGGCCGACTCCGCCATGACTTCACGCGAACGAGCCCAGGCGGCGGACACCTCACCGGGGGAGCGAATGATCTGGTGCGCGGTGGACCCCGCGCTCCAGGCCGCCTTGAGCAGCAGCGGGCAGGACAGGGAATCCACCGCCGCATGCAGGTCCGCCTCCGTGGCGACAGCACGGAACGCGGGCTGCGGCAGACCGTACTGCTCCCAGGTGCTGCGCATCAGCCGCTTGTCGCGGGCGAGTTCGACGGCGCCGCCCGCGCCCACCAGACCGAGCTTCTCGCAGGCCCCGGCGACGGCCACGACCGCGTACTCGGAGAACGTGAGCACCGCGTCCGCGCCCACCTCCCTGGCCCGGGCCACGATCAAGGACACCAGGTCGGAGCATCCCGCGTCGCCGGGCGTCACCACCGAGGCGCACAGTCTGTCGGCGGCCCCCGTCACGGCAGGCGGAAGAGCGCTGAGCGCCAGCAGGTGCACGTCCGCCTTCGCAGCCGTCCGCGACAGGACATGGCCGAGCGGCGGACCACCCTTGGCATGCACCAACAGCACCGTGCTCACAGAAATCCGTCTCCATTCACCCATTCGGTACGGACCCTTGCCCGCACCGCTGGTGCGGTGACGGGCCCGGGGAACATCGCGTGCGGTGAACGCCGGAAGCGTGTTCACCCGCACACTCAAGGGGACCAGGCGGCACCCGCCTCCAACACCGCACAGGGCGCCCGCGGTTCAGGCAAATGCCTGAGTCGCACACCGTGGCGGGCCGCCCGGCGCGATCTGCGCGTACGCGCCGAGTCCTGCGGAGCGGGCGAGCTGCACCCGGCCTGCGTACGCAGCCGCGAACCGCCCCCGCACCCGCCGGTGGAGCAGTCCCTCGGTCCACCGTCCACTTTCGGCACTTCGGCCGGGAACGGAGCTTGTGCCGGACCGAGCGGGATATCCAACGTCATGTGACTGTGCGTCAGCCAGTCGCATACGGACGGAGACCGCTGTGGACGATCCCAGCCCCAAGACACTGCTCGAGCACCCCCCCGTGGTCCGGGAGGAAGCCGACGAGCCGCAGCAGGCACGGGAACGGAGAGGCGACGCCCTCACCGGCCCGGACACCGCACAGCGCCTCCCGGACCGGACCCGCCCAGACCCCGCAACTCCCGCGCACCGGAACGACGATGGCCGACGGCAGCCCCCCGCAGACAGCCGCACCCCCGTCGACGGCCGCATCCCCGTCGACGGCCGCACCCTCGACGTCGTCCGGCACCACCCCGAGCACCGCGCCCGCACTCACGCGACAGAACCCGACACCCACGCCGCGGTGCCCCGCGGCTACACCGCCTTCGCGGACCTCGTGGACCTCGCCCCGGCCGCCGCCTTCATCCGGGACCGCCACGGCCGCTACCTGTGGGCCAACCACGCCTACGCGCACCTCTACGGCACCGTCCCCCGGCAACTGGTCGGCAAGTACATCGAGGACTTCGACACTCCCGCCGAGGCCGACCGCTTCCGCGCCCTCGACCAACAGATCCTCACCCGGGGCACGCCGGTGCGCCACACCCTGCGCTACCGGCGCCCGGACGGCAGCACAGGCCGGGCGTTCGGCCACCGCTTCCCCGTACGGGAACACGCCCGCACCTGCATCGCCGGGATCTACGTGGACATCACCGACCACCTGCGCGCCACCGCCCAGCGCCAGGAGGCCGAGGAAAACCTCAGCGCCCTGCGCGACCACAGCGGACTGCCCTGTGCCCTGCTGTCGGCCAACGGGCGCGTGATCGAAGCAAGCGCGGCAGCCGCGGAACTCTTCGGTCTCAGCCTGCCCGACCTGGTCGGCCGCCGCGCCCACACCCTGCTCGCCCCCGAGCCCGCCCGCGGCCTCGACACGCTGCACCACCGGTGGAACAGCCTGATAGCCCGCCGCACCCGGCGCGTGGAGACAACCGCCCTGCTCGTCGACCCCCAGGGGCTGCAACGCCGCGCGGAGCTCCACCTGACGACAATCGGCCATTCCACCAGCCGGGCCCGCCACGTCTGGGCCGTGGTCACCCACCAGAGCCTCGCCCACGAGGCCCACCCGCCACTCACCGCCGCACAGATCCGCATCCTGTCCCTCCTGGCCCAGGGCAGCAGCAACAGCGACATCGCCACCTCGCTGAAACTGTCCCGGCAGACGCTCGACTACCACCTCAGCCGCCTGCGGCAACTCCTGGGCGCCGCCACCCGCCCCGCGCTCGTCGCCCGCGCCTACGTCCTCGGCATCCTCGCCCCCCACGCATGGCCCCCACGCTCCGCCACGGCAGCCCACCCACTCAGCACCGCCTGACCCGCACGGCGGGTGTGCAGCACGGCCAGGATCCGCCCAGCGGCTGCCGGCCCGGTGTCCGTGCCCGGCCCCCGCCCCCGGCATGGCTGCCGGGGGCGTCCGCTGCTCGGCCGGACGGCCGAGCCGGGTGTCAACGGTGCAGCCGCCGGCACGCTCCTGGCGACCGCAGGTCGCACGGGCACCCGCCCCGCCACCTGACCCGAAGCTCGGACGCGTACGGCAAAGCGGCAGCACCATGCCGCGGGCCAGGCCGGCACCCGGCACCGGTCCCGGAAATGCATTGCCGTGCCGTTGCGTCGGTCGGCATGCTCACGGCCGTGACCACCGCACACGGATCCACCGATGCCACCGCCGTCGTACGCGTCAGTGTGCGCGACCTGCTGCCCCGAGACCTGACCGCATGCACGTGGTCGGGCTCCGCCACCCATCTGCGCCAGGTGGAGCGGGAGTTGACGCGCGCTGCCGCCGGCGAGGTGGACTACCTGGCTGTATGCACCCCGGTGGACCTGCCGGTGGCGATCGGCGGCATCGACTACCAGGTTTCCAGGGGAGCCGGAACCCTGTGGCAGCTCGCCGTGCTCCCGGCACTGCAGTCGTGCGGCCTGGGAACGTTGCTGATCCGAGCCGCCGAGCACAGGATCACCAACCGCGGCCTGCGCAGGGCCGAACTCGCCGTCGAGGAGACCAACCCGCGGGCGCGCGCCCTGTACGAGCGCCTGGGATACGCCGTGTACGGCCGCCGGCCTGATGCCTGGGACGCAGAAGGACCTGACGGGTTGATCCGTCGCCACGAGACGATGTGCCTTCTCCTGCGAAGAGACCTCTGAGCGGTCGGGGAGGATGGGCGTCGGCAAGGGGAGCGACAGGGGAGGGCGGTCATGCGCAGCTCTGCGGGGACTTGGACCAGGGGCACAGCGGCGGCCGTCGCCGTACTGGCCGCGGTGCTCACGGCCGCGGGGTGCGGCACGGACTCCGAGCCGACCGCCTCCCGCACCACGCGCCCCGCCGGCACCACGCGCCCCGGCGACACGAGCGGCCCGCCGAACGCCTCCACGGTTTCCCTGGCCTGGGAGTTCGAACACATCGAGGAGGGCGGCGGAAACCTGGTGGATGTCGCCGCTCTCGCCGAGGACGACGTCTGGGCCGTCGGGAGCGGCCACACCGCCGGGTCCCGCCCGTATCTGCTGCACTTCGACGGTACGCGGTGGAAGCGTGAGCCGGTCCCCGAGGCCGTCGGCACCGTCGTGGCTCCGCTCGTGCTCGAAGAGATCGGTGACCAGGCCCTGTGGCTGGGACAGCAGTCCTCTCAGCAGGACACCGCCGAGAACTCCTGGGCGAGGTGGGACGGCACCCGCTGGTCCGCGGTGCCGGACCCGCCGCCGGGCCCGGTCATGGACCTGGAGGCCGCGGGCCCGGACGACATCTGGGCCCTGCAGGCCGGCGAGCGGTCCGCCCGGCACTGGGACGGCACTGGCTGGACCACGACCCGGCTCCCGTACCGCACCACCGACCTCGCCGTGGCGGGACCGCACGACGTCTGGGCGGTCGGCAGCCGCTCGACGGGCCCGGGCACCGAAGCAGGCTACGGCGTGCGCTACAGCCAGCCCGCCTCCATGCACTGGGACGGCACGAGCTGGAAGTCGGTCAGGACTCCGCAGGCCGGCTTCGACGAACCGCTCCCGCCGGAACCCAGCGCCGAACTCGTCCAGGTCTTCCCGCTCGACAGCGGCGAGGTGCGCGCGTACGGCACCAACACCTTCAACCACGGCGAGATCGACGACGAACCCGCGGACGAGTACCTGCGACTGCGCTGGGACGGCTCGAAGTGGGTCGAGCAGGAGCCGGCGCCCGGCGAGTGCGCCGCGCGGACCCCGGTGGGGCAGGACGACAAGGGTCTGTTCCTTCAGGGCAACTGGTACCTGACCGACGACGGCGAGTGCGTGAAGGTGGAACGCCGCCGCCTGCCCACCTCGACCGGGGCCCGCGAGGATTCACGTCAGTCGCTGTGGCTGTCGCAGATCCACCGGGTGCCCGGCACCGGCACGTGGCTGGGCGCCGGACACGTCCAGGTCAATCAGTCCGGCGCCCCCTTCGGCGCCCCCGTCGTCGTCCGCCTCGTACGCAGCGGCTGACCTCCGGTCCGACGGGCGCGGCTGCCGACGGCACCGTGTGGGTCGTCAACTCCGCCGGCGGCATCTACCGCTACACCGGAGACCAGCCGAGCTGACCGACGTGAGCACGCGTGCGGGGTCCCGTCGGTTGGACCGGGACCCCGCATGCGGCGGGCTCGTCATGGACCATGTCGTCCCTCGGCGCTGGCCTCGCCAGGCCGGCAGCACATGCCGGGCACGTCAAACACTTCCCGTGCGTGCTCCATCAAATGTGGTGAACTCCGCAGCCCAGAAGGGCGATACGCCCGAATCGCCCCTCATGATGACGTCGTCTCACCCACCCCCCTCACGAGGAGTACGTCCATGTCTGCGACGACCGAGCCCAACGTTGGTTCGTTCACTCTCGGCGGTCCGCTGATCGCCGAATCCGCCGGGACCATCGAGGTGCCGGAGCACGAGGAGTGGCCCCTGCCGAACGGCTTCGCGTGGGTCTTCCTCGGTGAGGGCAACCGCAGTCTCACCCGGCCCGTGATCATGGCCGACGGCTTCAACCTCGGTCGGAGCAAGCTCGACGCGCTCTACCAAGGCCTGGAGGGCGGCGACTTCGCGTTCATCAGCGAGCTGCGCCGACGTGGCAGGGACGTGATCCTGCTCGGTTTCGAGGAGCGCAGCGCCTCGATCCTGGACAACGCGGAGACGGTCGTGGCCGCCGTCATTCAGGCCACCGGAAGGCAGCAGGGCGACGACCGTCTGGTCGTCGGCGGCTTCAGCATGGGCGGCATCGTCACCCGCTACGCACTCGCCAAGATGGAGAAGGAGCACGTCGACCACCGGACCGCGCTGTACTTCTCCTACGACAGCCCCCACCGCGGCGCTTCCATCCCGGTCGGCGTGCAGGCGTTCTCCCACTTCATCCCCTTCCCGAACGACTTCGCGAAGCAGATGAACAGCCCGGCCGCGCGCCAGATGCTGTGGCAGCACTACGACAAGGACACCGGCAAGATCGGCGTCGCGCCGGAGCGCACGGAGTTCCTGGCCGAGCTGGAGCGGGTCGGCAACTGGCCGGCGATCCCGATGAAGGTCGCCGTGGCCAACGGCCGCGCGGACGGGGTCGGCCTGCCGGACGTGAAGCCCGGCGATGTCGCGCTGCGGATCGACCGGATCTACCCGGGCACCGCCTTCTACACCCAGGCCCAGGGCGACGACGTCACCGCCGCTTACCTGAACCGCCGGTTCCCCAAGGCCGAGAAGACCATCACGACCAGCGGCTTCCCGGAACTGGACGGCGCGCCGGGTGGGACCCTGCACACCTACAGGATCCTCGCCGACACGATCAAGAAGCTCGGCGGCAAGGCGGATCTGCGGCACGAGGAGGTCTGCTTCGTCCCCTCGGTCAGCGCGGTCGCGATCCGCACCATCGACAAGCAGGACGACCTGTACGCGAGCATCCACGAACTGAACCCGGACGAGAGCGAGTTGGACGAATTCGTCTGTTCGTCCGCGACCACCGCACACACCGCCGTCACCGAAGAGCTGTGCCACTGGCTCATGGAGCGGCTCCCCCACTGACCGCCGCCATGTGCCGACCAGGGCCGCCGACCGCCCACCTCGTGCGGAGGGCGGCCCCTCGTCGGTCCATCCGCTTCACCCCACCTGCGCGTTTGCGCCCCCCGGTCAGCCGGCCCCGGGTGAAACGGCGGGGTGGTCTATCCCCAGTGCTGGTAGAGGCTTCCGTTGCAGGCGACGAGCCGGATCCCCTGGGACACGCTGCCGTCGAGGCACCGCCCGGACTGAACGTGCCTGATCTCGCCGGTGGAGGAGGTGGGACGCCACTTCTGGTACGTGCTTCCGTTGCAGGCGACGAGCCGGACCCCCTGGGAGACGCTGCCGTCGAGGCACCGCCCGGACTGGTAATGCCTGATCGCAGCGGTGCTGTCCCAGAAATAGTCCCATTTCTGGTAGGAGCTCCCGTTGCAGGTGTTGAGGCGGACCCCCTGGGATGCACTGCCGTCGAGACAGCGATCGGCGTAGGCCAGATTGTCCCAGGTGTTCCACGCGGTTGCTGTCGCCTGAGCCGGTGCAGCGAACAGGGCCGCCGCGGCCAGTGTTGCCGCCGTTCCCGCAGCCAGCGCCGTCGCCCTCGACAGGACACGCTTGATCATCGGCGTTCTCCTTTCTCCAGGAGTTCGGCACCGGCCATCCGGAAACGCCGAACGCCATGAATGCTCCGGGCTGCCGGCACGGGCGGCCAGGCCCTTAAGCCATGGCTTAAGGGCCCCGGCCACGCTGCGCGGTGCTATCGGTTCCCGTCCAGCAGTTCCCGGCCCAGGGCGGTGGCCATGTGCAGCACGGAACCACCGCGCCGGCTGGTGGTGATGAGGCGCGCCTCGCGCAGCGCCCTGGTGTGCTGGCTGACGGCGGCCGGCGAGACACCCAGCCGCGCGGCCAGTTCGGTGGTGCTGCAACCGCCGGCAGCCACGCGCAGCGCGGTGGCCCGGGTACGTCCGAGCAGAGCGCCCAGGGGATCGCCGCTCACGGGGCCCCGGGGCTGCCACAGTGCGGCGCCGGTGGCCGGGTCGGTCACCGCGGGTACGGTGAGCCGCGGCAACGACGCGTCGTCGTACGGGTCGTACAGCAGGCTGAACGCACGCCAGGAGAACAGCGTCGGCGTCAGGACCAGCCCTCTGCCGCCCAGGTGGATCTCGACCGGGCGGGGGTGGCGTATCTCCAGCACGGGCGGTTGCCAGCGCACCAGCGAAGGGCTCAGAGCGGCCAGCAGGGCGTCAACTCCGCCTTCCAGGAACGTGCGGGCGTACTGCGCCCGTACGGCCTCCAGCTGTGACCGGGCAGCCGCCCAGTACGGTGCGACGGCCACCCGGTGGCAAGCCGCGAGGCTGGCCGCCAGCAGCCGCCGGGCATCGGCGTCCCAGTCGGCGAGGGCCCGCGCCCACGGCATGTGGGCGGGGCCGACGGCGACGGGTTCCAGTTCGCGGCGTACCAGGGTGCGCGGTGCCCGCAGCAGAGCCTCCACGGCGTGGTCGATGTCGGGCGAGTCACCGGCCAGCGCCAGCAGGTCGAGGCCCGGGCCCCGGGCCGGCAGCAGCGCGGTGAGTGGCCCGGCGTCCTGGCCCAGCAGGCCGGCCACCGTGGCGCGCCACCGTTGGAAGGGCAACGGGAGCGAGCGCCCGCACAACATCTCCAGGCTGTAGTACGTCTCCGCGGCGGCCCCGATGGTACTGGCCACCCGGGTGCGGGCGAGATCCTCCGCGGTGAAGTGAATGCGCAGCACCACAGACCCCCGTCACACGGCGGGGGACACCTTCAGGTGCGTGCGGTGCCGGTCCCGGCTGCCGCCTTGGTGGCGGCCGTGACATTGTCGGACGGGACGAGCGGGACCGACAACGCCCTTTCCGGACCTTTCGCATGCGGTGTTCATAGGCGTCACCTGCGGTTCTCGGCGTCCGCCTGCCGGGGCGTGGTCCAGCTGTGGTCAACCCCGTACGGCTCCCGGTCATCCGTCCTGGTCACCTCGGGGGTGTCAAAGCCCTGGGCCAGGACCAGACTGCGCAAGGTGCTGTACCCGAACAGGACGATCGCGGCCGCGGTGAGGTACAGGCGGAGGTCCGCCTCCCCCAAGCCGTCACCGGTCCGCAGCACATGCACGAAACCCCAGACGCTCGACACGGCCAGCAGCGCCCACACCGGCCACAGCAGCCGATGTGTACGCCGCCGCTGCCGTACGTCGGCCGTGGACCGGAGCACGACCCGCAGCCGTGCCTCGCAGTGCTCGCAGCATGCGCCTATCTCGCTCGGCCGCTCGGCGAACCGGTCCAGGCTGCCCACCTCCGCGTTGACCAATGTCGCCGTCTGTGTGCTGTCACCGACGTGCCGCGTGACGTAGGTGTGCGTGATGCTGTACCGGACCCTGTCCGAGATCTCGCTCCCCACAGCGCCTCCCCGCTCTCCCGGCTCCCGCCGACTTCCTTCCCGTTCCTGACAGTTCACACCCGTGGGCGGCAGGGACGGGTCTGGGTGAACCCACCCACCGCGCACAGCACAGCGAACCGGCCGGCGAGCCCCGCCGCAACACCCCCCCTTGCCTGCGGCTGCACCTCCCCGCCCGTCTCACTGCCCCGCGCACGGATCACGGGTGAGCTAACCTGCGCGCATGCGTGGACAGTTCACCGGCTGGCCGGAGCAGGCCATGGACGTGTTGTGGCAGCTGCAGGGCGAACCGACCCACGCGACCCGCGAGCGCTGCCGCGCGGACCGCGAGCGCCTGGTCCGGCAGCCGATGATCGCCCTGCTGAACGAGGTCGCGGACACCGACCCCCGGTACGAGGACTTCTCCGTCTGGCACTACCGCACCGACTCCTGGTGGTGGCAGCACCAGAGCGCGGTGATCCGGCTCGGCCGCAAGATCGAGATCGGTCTCCGGTTCGACCTGGACGGCCTGCGGATCCAGGGCGCCTGGTGGTACCCCGATCCCGGCCAGGTGGACATGTTCCGCAAGGCCGTGGCCTCCGAGGGGAGCGGCCGGGAGCTGTCCGGCATCGTCGAGGAGGTGCGGAAGAAGGGCTACGACATCTCGGGGGACATGATGAAGCGCCCTCCGCGTGGCTATCCGGCGGACCACTCCCGTACGCACCTGCTGCGCCACCGTTCGCTGATCGCCGCGCGGCCCCTCGGTTGCGCGGAATGGCTGCACACGCCCGAGGCGGTCGACCGGGTCCTCTCGGCCGCCGCCGACCTGGATGCCCTGCTGAGGTGGCTGGTCCGCCACGTGAAGCGCGCCGCCTGACATCACGGGGGTGCCGCGCGGCACGCGAGGCACCACACCCGATTCCCCGGTGGGGTCTTGGAGACCACTCCTCAGGGGCGGAAGGTGCGGCGGTAGGTGTCGGGTGGGACGCCGACGCTGCGGTGGAAATGGCGGCGCAGGGTGGTGGCGGTGCCCATGCCGGTGGCCGCGGCGATGGTGTCCACGGTGGCGTTGGTGGTCTCCAGCAGTTCCTGGGCGTGGCGGATGCGCTGGGTGTGAAGCCAGCGCAGTGGTGTGGTGCCGGTGAGGTGTTTGAAGTAGCGGCCGAGGTGGCGTGAGCTCATGCGTGCCTGGCGGGCCAGGTCCTCCACGGTGAGCGGTTGGTCCAGCCGCTCCAGCGCCCAGGGGAAGAGCTCGTCCAGTGGGTGGTTGCCCGGGGCGGGGAGGGGAGTGGCGATGAACTGGGCCTGGCCGCCGTCGCGGTGGGGCGGAATGACCAGCCGGCGGGCGATCTTGTTGGCGTTGGCCGAGCCGTGGTCGAGGCGGACCAGGTGCAGACACAGGTCCATGGCGGCGGCCTTGCCCGCGGAGGTGAGGACGTCGCCGTTGTCGACGTACAGGACGTCCGGATCGACGGTGGCCGCTGGGTGGCGCCGGGCCAGCTCCCCGGTGTGGGCCCAATGCGTGGTCGCGCGCCTGCCGTCCAGCAGTCCTGCCGCGCCCAGGACGAAGGCACCCGTGCACAGTGAGGCCACGCGGGCGCCGGCCTCGTGGGCGCCGCGTACCGCCTCGACCAGCTCGGCGGGCGGGTCCTGGTCGGTGTCGGCCCAGCCGGGGACGATCACCGTGTCCGCGTGCGTGAGGTGGTCGAGTCCGTGGTCGGGTTCAAGGCGGAAGCGGTCGAGGCGTACCGGACCGCTTCCGCAGACGGAGAAGTCGTACCAGGGGTCCACGATGTGGCTCAGGTCGGCTCCGAAGATCTCAACGGCCACGGACAGTTCGTAGTGGAGCATGCCGTCGGTGACGGCCAGCGCGACAGCAGGCATGTCCGAAACTGTATGCGTCGTGTCGTTTCCGACAGTCGTGCGGGGTGCCGCCGTGAGGCCAGGATGTGGGTGTCGGGCCGCAGCGGTTCGACATCGCGGCGAGCGTTCGAGGGCACGGGAGAGTCTCATGGGGTCAGGTCGGCTGGTGGCGGTGTTCGGCGCGTACGGTCACACCGGTCGGTTCGTGGTCGCGGAGCTGGCCGCGCGTGGGTTCGTCCCGGTGCTGTCCGGGCGCAACGCGCAGACCTTGGAGGAGCTGGCCCGCGAACACGGGCTGGAGGCCCGGGTGGCCTCGGTCGAGGACCCGGCTTCGCTGGATCGGGCCCTGGCGGGCACGGCGGCGGTCATCAACTGCGCCGGCCCCTTCGCCTCGACCACCGGCCCCGTCATCGAGGCCTCGCTCCGCGCGAACATTCCCTACCTGGACGTGGCCGCCGAGCTCGAGGCCAACCTCGACACCTTCGCCCACTACCGCGAGCGGGCCCGGGAGGCGGGAGCGGTGATCGTCCCGGCCATGGCCTTCTTCGGCGGCCTCGGCGACCTGCTGGCCACCGTGGCGATGGGCGACTGGACCGAGGCCGACGAGGCTCACATCGCCTACGCGCTCAGCAACTGGCACCCCACCTCCGGCACCCGGCTCTCGGGCGCGGTCTCCCGCAAGCGGCGCGGCGACCACCGCCTGCGCTACAGCGGCGGACAATGGGAGCACCGCACCGACGCCGCGCCCACCCTGGAGTGGACCTTCCCGGAACCGATGGGACCGCGGAAGGTGATCGGGGAGTTCACGATGGCGGACGCCGTCACCGTTTCCCAGCACCTGTCCATCCCCGAGGTGACCACCTACATGAGCGCCGAGGCGGCCCGCGACGTCGCAGCTCCCCACACTCCGGCCCCGACCGCCGCCGACGAGAGCGGGCGCTCCGACCAGACCTTCGTCGTCGACGTGGTCGTGCGCTCCGGCGGAGCCGAACGCCGGGCCACGGCCAGCGGCCAGGACATCTACGCCGTTACCGCGCCCCTGGTCGCCGAGGCCCTCGAGCGCGTCCTGACCGGCCGCACCAAAGCTGTCGGCGTCGTCTCCGCCGGCGAGATCTTCGATGCCCCCGACTTCCTTCACGCGCTCGCCCCGCACATCGCACTCGACCTGCACCCGCAGAAGCAGAGCGCCTGACGGGGCCGTGCGCAGGACACGGCCCCGCCGGCGACGGGCGGACAACGCCACCGGTTTCGGCGCCGGCCGCTCCCGTCGGCTCACTCCTGCCGTCGACCGCCGAGGCGGAGGCGGCGCTGACGGCTGCGGGCCTTGCTGCCGTACCGTGCACAGGTCAGCTGGTCTGCCCCGAGGAGGCGACCTCGTTGAGGTCGACGGTGTCACCGGCAGCGGGCTTCTCGGGGTTCACGGCCTTGCCGTACTCGCTGAACGTGGCGGTGTTGGGGCTCTTCCCGCCGCTGGTGGTGGTGCGCAGGATGTAGGGCTTGCCCTCGGTGGCCACGAACAGGCTGAGCGTCTCACCGCCCGCCGACTTCTTGGTCAGCCGGATGGCCTTCTTGCCGTCCACGGTCGTCGTGGCCCCCTTCTTCAGCCCCTTGCGCTCGGACTTGTCCTCGTCCATCGACGCCACCAGCCCCTGCTTGTCGCACAGGCCCTGCGTCATGGAGTCGTCGGCGGGAGCCTTCACCCACTTGTCGCTCACCTTCGGCACGATCCGGTCGCCCCGGGGCTGGTCCTTGAGGGCCTTCTTCCAGTACGCCTCGTTCCCCCGCAGGTACAGCGTGGCGTTCACGTGGCGCACGTCAGCCGTCGCTCCGGCCGTCTTCACCGTGCCCTCGCAGTTCTTGCGCTGGTCCACGGAGAGATCCACGTCCAGTGCCGCCCCATCGGCCTGCCGCAGGTTGCCCTGCACGTGCATCGAGTCGGCCTGCTCGGTCGCCTTGACCGCTTCGGCTGCGATCTTGTCGGCGCTCTTGCCCTCGAACGGCTGCTCCTCGGAGTCGGAGTCGGAGCCGCTCCCGCACCCGGTGAGGACCAACACCGCAGCTCCCGCTAAGGCGGCCATCGCTGACGTCCTGTTGCCCATCAAGTTCCCTCCCATGAGGCGCAGTTGCGCCCCCGTGCACCCACGACCCCTGCGGCCGCAGATCACCCCGGATACCCAGCGGATCCACCAACTCACAGGAAGAAGGAATTCCTCTTGTTCCAGGCGCTCGACAGGGACCGGCTCGCGGCGGGGGAGAGTGGCCCAAACGCAGAGGACGTCATCTCACCTGGGCGCATCAACGCGGGGCTCAGGCCGTCTCACCGGACAGGCCGTTCGGGGATCCTCGGAAGGACCTTCTCGGCGATGCCGAGCAGAGCGCTGTCGTCCGGGAGGGCTCCGGACGAGCTCCACACGGTGATGTCGCAGTAGCCGCCTCGGTCATGACGGTCCAGGGCCACGGACAGCGTCCGGGCCAGGGGGCCTTGTTCGACCGGTCCGCCGGACCCGCTGCTCCCGAGATCGATCTCGAACTTCATGGTGTGGTCCGAGGACAGGACCGCGGGCCGGCCGAGGACGGTGAGCTTCTTGATGTCCCTCTCGTCCCCGAACTTCATCAGCTTCACGTACTGGCCGGTCGTCAGCTCGTTGTAGGTGGCCGAGACGTTCACGGTGTACGTGTCGAACGCGACCTCGGCCTCCGGTTGGGCGACCCTCCCATCGGTGAGGGGAGCGGTGTTGTTGGTTCCGGAGGCAGTGGTCGCGGTCTCTTGGGGCGTTCCCAGGAGCTCGGCCAGGTCTGAGTGGTTGAGCGCCTTGCACAGCTCCTCACCGGTCACCGGCTGCGGCGTGTCCTTGTAGACCTTCGGAAGCTTCTCGTGTGCCCCGTCCGAACACGAGGCGGGCTCGGCGGTGTTGTCGTCGGACGGCGTGAAGCGTGGTGCCAGCCACAGCGCGGCCGCGAGTGCCCCGAACACGGCCACGGCCGCCACGGCCTGGCTCCATGCGTTGTGCTCCTTCTCCGCGGTGCTGGGGCCGGGAAGGGGCCCGGTGCCGGCCTGGGCCTCGAATCGGGGCGCGGGCTGCGGCTGTGGTTGTGGCCGGGCGCCGGCGTCGACGGCCGCCCCCTCCGCGGAGGCCGCCTGACCCGGGTTCCGGCGTGCGCGCAGGGCCCGGATCACCGTGTGGACGCGTATCGCGGTGAACACGAGGAACACCGCGCCGAGACCGGCCGCGACCCGATCGTGATCACGGACGGCGAGGTACGTGATGCGTACGCCGAGAACGGACCCGACCGCGATGAGCAGGGGCTCGCGCACCCAGAACGGCAGGAGGCGGAGGAGGAAACCGAGCATCCGACGATCTCACCAGGTCAAGATCACATTCGCCGTGATGGAGGCCACAGTTCCGGGCACGTGCCTGCGCGGAGGCCTCGCTGCCTGCCGAGCTGATCAGCGCACCTTGCTGCGGTGGCCGGGAGTGTCCTCGTGCTGGGCGAGTCGTTCGACGCGGCCGCCGGGAGCAGTGCCGATCCGCCCGGGCAGCCCGGCGGTGTCGGCCCCGTCGTCAACTCGGGTTCAGCTGCCGGGCGATGGCCGCCAGCAGCTCATCCAGCGCCGCGTCGTGCGTCCGCCCCCGAGGCCGGGCCAGCCCCACCCGGCTAGGTGAGATCCCGCGGACCGGACGGAACACCACGTTGGGGTGGGAGTAGAAACGGGCCGCCGACACCGGGGCCAGCGCCACGCAGCCGCCCGCCACCGCTCCGAGCCACTCGTCGGGACGGCTGGCCACGGCACCGACCCGGACGAGGTGCCCGCCCCGCTCCTCCGCCGCCAGCCAGTGTTCCCTCCAGGCTCCGGTCTCGGCTCCGGCCGCGACGAACGGCTCGTCCCACAGCTCCCGGAACTCCACCGTCTCGCTGTTCGCCAGCGGATGCCGGGCCGGTAGCAGCACCCCACGCTCCTCGACGAACAACTCCCGCACCGTCAACCGCTCCTGCCCCGGGAACGGCAGACGCACCACTGCCGCATCCACCTCACCCCGGGCCAGGCCGGCGCTCGGATCCGACCAGTCGAACTGCCGCAGCTCCACCCGCCACTCCGGCTGCGCCCGGCGGAACCCGGCGATGACTTCGGGGACGGCACCCACTGCGCCCGCGTCCAGGAAGCCGAGGCGCAGCACCCGCGCCGCCCGGCCGGTCGCCTGCACCGCCTCGTCCCAGCCGTCCAACAGCACGGGCACCCGCAGGGCGAGTTCACGACCAGCCTCGGTCAGCGCCATCCCCGACCGCGAACGCGCGAAGAGCCGTACCCCGAGATCGTCCTCCAGGCGACGGATCTGCCGTGTCAGCGCGGGCTGCGAGACGAACAGCCGCTCCGCTGCCCCGGTCAGGCTGCCCTCCTCCGCCACTGCGGCGAAGTACCGGAGCAGGCGCGTGTCCACGTCCATGCCGCCAGGTTATAGAAGCAGGTATTGGACGGTGCCGATGTGCACGCGGACCCTCAAAGGCATGACCGGTATCCAGCTCGCGCTCCTCCTCGTCACCCTGCTCACCGCCGTCGTCAATGTCGGTATCGCCGCCGCCGACCTCGCCGGGGCGCGCTTCGTGCTGGCCAACTCGGCGGAGGTGGGTGTCTCCCGATCCTGGCTGCCCTGGCTGGCCGCCCTCAAGCTGGCTGGTGCGGCGGGCCTCCTCCTCGGCCTCCTCGACGCCGCGCTGCGCCCCCTTGGCGCCGCCGCGGCCTGCGGTCTCGCCCTGTTCTACCTGGGCGCGCTGGCCTTCCATCTGCGCGCCCGCGTGCTGTACAACCTCGCGTTTCCCGGTTTCTACTTCGCCACCGCCGTAGCCACCCTGGCCCTGACCGTGTCCTGCTGATGGCGGCCACCACTCACTGTCCGACGAGAGCACTGAACCTTCGCTGCGAGAGGCAGGCTCCTCCGCAGCACACCGGCCCACCCTCCGAACGGCATGCGTACGCGATCCGTACGGCTGAAGTACGCGATCCTTACGGGTTGAGGGGTAGGGTGTGGGTCAGGAGGTGTTCCATGTCCGAGCTGTTCGACGCGGTCGACGCGCTGGTCGCGTCCCGCTCTCCGCTGCCGCCTGCGGAGGAGCGAAAGCGGCTGCGGGTCGCGCACGGCCTGACGCTGGACGAAGTCGCCGCAGCACTCCAGGTGCGCCGGGCCACCGTGTCCGGCTGGGAGTCGGCCAGGAAGCCGACCGAGCCGCGCGGCCCCGAGCGTGAGGCATACGCACGGCTGCTCCGGCAGCTCGCGGAGCTCTACCCCACCGCCCCGGAGGAGCCGGCCGCCGCCCCCACCGCGGCGCAAGCGCAGACGCTGCCCCCCGCTCCGGCATCCGACGCCGCGGACAGGACTGCGACCAAGAACACCCAGCCCCGCCCCGCCGCCAACTCCGCCCCACCTGTGGCCAAGATCGGTTGTTACGTATGGGAAAAGTGACGCAGCGCCCACTGCAGCTTCGGGCGGCTGTCGGCGGCATGACGCTGGCCTTGGCCATGTGCGGCGTCAGCGCATGTACCGGCGATGAGCAGCCTTCTGGGGGACCACCGCGTACCGCCTCCACGACGCACTCTGCACCGTCCTCCGCGTCCACTGAGAACGGCAGAGCAGAGCACGTGGAAGGCGAGACCGTAACCGACGCTCCGAAACCGATCAGCGGCGGCAAGGCCTTGCTGAGTGCGGCCTCGCGCCAGGGAAGTGCAGTACTCCCTCTGGACGGAGGGGCCAAGACTGGCGCACTTGGTATTCAAATCAACTGCTTGGGTGCCGGAAAGCTGAAAGTCAGCTTCGAACCTGCGGACCTCAGCTTCTCTCTCGACTGTGTACAGAAAGAAGTCAGCAGCACCTACAACGAGATCAACCTGAAACGCGAACGAGCAGAGGCAGCCCTTCGCATTTCGGCCCCCTCCGGTGTGAAGTGGGCAATCACCGTGGAGTAGCCGGGGGCACAGCAGTCGGCCAAGACCCGCAAGCGCGCCGCAGGCGCAACACGGCGGCGCCCCGGCCAGGAGCCACCGCCGCACCACGCCCGCCTGGGGCCCTGCCCACCAGCCTTACGTCCGCCGCTCCAGCCGGAGGGCGGCGGCGTAAGGCTGGTGCACTCACCAGCCGTCGGACGCGCTGCCCCACACGCGATCGGCTGCCACTGGCTGCTGTGGCCCAGTGCGGTGCGGCGCCTCCATCGAGGTCTCGTGGCCGTCGTCCGGGACACGGATCCGGCCCCACCGGCGGTGCTTGCCCGGACGGATCCCGGTGAGCCGGACCGCGTCGCCGTCGCGAGCGGCCTGCTCGTAGCGAAGTCGTCGACGCCGATCACTCGCGGCACCGCCTGCCGTGCCACCGCCGATATCATCTGGCAGGCCAGCTGCACTGTCCGGAGTTGGAGGGGCTTTAGCCGGCCGGGAATCTGCTCGCGGAAGGTTCCGCAGGGGCGGTCACGTCAGGGGTGGTGGCGGGGCGGTGCTCATCGGACGGGCTTCCCGGGGACTTCGGTGCCCTTGCCGTAGTTGGAGCAGAGGTCGACGGCTTCGCCCGTGGCGGCCAGCAGCTGCTCGGCGGAGGCGAGGAGGTCCAGCAGTTCGGGGCGGGCCAGCGAGTACAGCGAGGCGCGGCCCCGCGGGCGGGAGACCACCAGTCCGCACTCGCGCAGGCAGGCCAAGTGGGCGGAGACCGTGGACTGGGCCAGTTGCAGGCAGGCGACCAGGTCGGTGACGCGTGCCTCGCCCTCGGCCAGGCGGCGAATGATGGCAAGTCGTGCCGGGTCCCCCAGGGAGCGGAAGAGCGCCACTGCCGCCGTCGGGGCGGCGTTACATGGGTCGGCTGCGGGGGCTGGTTCTGTCTGTTGCATCGTCACTCTCCGCTTTAATGGGCCGTGTCGCCGGGGAAGTCGCCGCGCGCCGTCCCCCGGATCACGGCGGCGGCCCTACTCATCGACACGTGACGATGATAGCGCGGAACGCCGATGTGATAAATGCATGTATTCGGCTGTCCGCTCGGTTACCCGTTAGTTTCATCCATGTATTCCGATTTCATCGATAACATCCGATGTCGGGGTGGGTCGTCAGAGGACGGCTCCACTGCGACGGGGGTGCGGAGATGCAGGTTCTCGTGGTGGAGGACGACATACGGATCGCCGAGGCGCTGTCGGAGGCGCTGCAGCGCTTCGGGCACAAGGTCGACTGCGTGGGCAGCGGCGAGGAGGCGCTCGACGCGGCGTCTCACACCGACTTCATGCTCCTGGACCTGGGACTACCGGATCTGGACGGGCAGGAGGTGTGCCGGCGGGTCCGCCAGACGTCGGCGGTGCCGATCATCGCGGTGACGGCCCGGACGGAGGAGCTGGACCGGGTCCTGGTACTCCAGGCCGGTGCGGACGACTACCTGGTCAAGCCGTACAGCATGCGGGAGCTTCTGGCGCGTATGGAGGCGGTGGTCCGCCGGGTGCGTACCCACAGCGCCGTGCCGGCCGGCGGCGACGGTGCGGGGGCAGCGGAGCGGTGCGTGTTCGGGCCGATCTCGGTGGATCTGCGGACCCGGCAGGTGGAGGTGGAGGGAAGCCCCGTGCACCTGACGCGCCGTGAGTTCGACCTGCTCGCCGCGCTGCTGGCCGATGCCGGGGCGGTGCGCGAGCGGGAGGACCTGATCAACGAGGTGTGGGATCCCAACTGGCACGGCTCCACCCGGACGCTGGACGTGCACATCGGCTCGCTGCGTTCCAAACTCGGCGGCCGGGACTGGGTCGAGGCGGTGCGGGGGGTGGGGTTTCGCCTGGTGCTGCCCCAGCGGCCGTGACCACGAAACCGGATGTCTGCGGGGTCCGCCGCGGCGTGAGGGGAAGGATGCCGTGCGGCGTCACTTAATAGCAGCCCTGGTGGCGTTACCGGCTGTGGTGGTCACTGCGCTGGGCCTGCCGCTGGCCATGGACCAGGGGGACGAGGCGCTGCGGGAACTGGCGCACACCCGGGCCCAGCAGGCCAGGCAACTGTCGCCGGCCGCGGTCAAGGCCCTGACGATGGGTGAGCGGGACGAACTGCGTGAGCGGATCGCCGCGTATCAGGACGACACCGGAGGCCGCGCCCACGTCTTCGATGCCCACGGCCGCTCCGTCGAGGGAGCGTTGTGCCTGCTGACACCGGAAAAGCTGGCGCAGCAACAAGTGGTGCGGGCGGCGCTGCGCGGGCAGTCCACCGACTCGGCCGACTGGAAGTCATCCAGGCTTTCAGAAGAACTCGTGGTCGCGGTGCCGGTCATCCACGGCGGGGTGCTGGTCGGGGTGGTCGTGGTGTGCTCGGCCCTGGACGACCTTCAGGTGCAGCAGCTGAGGAT
The DNA here is from genome assembly GCF_056387915.1 of Streptomyces sp. GLSS-08. Lineage (NCBI taxonomy): Bacteria > Bacillati > Actinomycetota > Actinomycetes > Kitasatosporales > Streptomycetaceae > Streptomyces > Streptomyces sp. GLSS-08. The sequence continues at coordinate 37,698 of NZ_JBWJAQ010000015.1, read as the reverse complement.
GTGGCTGGTGGTCGCCGTGATCGCCGCTCTCGCGCTGGCTCTCAACGGCTTCCTGGCTGAGCCGATCGCCCGGTGGATCCTACGCCCGGTGCGGTATCTGGAGGCAGCGGCCCGCCAGTTCGCCGCAGGTGACCACGATGCGCGGGTACCAGTGCACCTGGGCCCGCCGGATCTGCGGGTGTTGGCGGAGACCTTCAACCACCTGGCCGTGCAGGTGCAACAGCAGGTGAGTGTGCAGAAGGCGTTCGTCTCCGACGCCTCCCATCAACTGCGCTCTCCGCTGGTGGCGTTGCGGCTGCGCCTGGAGAACCTGGAACCGCACGTGGCTTCGGCCGGGGCGGGCAGCCTGGAGCAGGCCCTTGGGGAAGTGGACCGGATGACCGGCATCCTCAACGCGCTGCTGCTGCTCGCCCGTGCGGAGTCCGGCACCCAGGCGGCCGAACCGGTCGATGTGCTGGCGGTTGCTGAGGAACGGGTGGCCTCCTGGAGGCTGGTGGCCACGCCCCAGAACGTCACCCTCGCCATCGACAGCGACAGCCAGCCGGTGGCACGGGCGATCGGGGGCACATTGGACCAGATCCTCGATGTCTTCCTCGACAACGCCGTCCGGGCCGCACCGGCCGCCTCGACCGTCGTTCTGCGGCTGGCCGAGGACGCCGGGATGGTAGCGGTGCAGTGCATCGACGCCGGGGCCGGGATGAGCCCGGACGAGCGCGGCCGTGCCTGTGACCGGTTCTGGCGCGGACCCCGGGCCGCACCGGGTGAGGGATCCGGTCTGGGTCTGGCCATCGCCGCAAGCCTCGCCCGCGTCAACAACGGCCATGTCCTGCTCCAGGAAGCGCCGGGCGGCGGCCTGCACGCCGAAGCCCGCCTGCCGGTCTGGCCGCCCGCACCCCACAAGCCGCACAGCGGCATGCTCCACCACACCCGGAGGTGATCCTGTCATGTTCCTGCATGTCCCCTGCATCTGCCCTGCATCTGCCCTGCCGGAGTGCTGATACGGGCGTTCCTAGGCTGACGCCCGGCCCCGGCCACGTCCGGCCGGCTGCCGTCGGCCCTTCACCCCTGTTCGTGTGCGGCCTTCGCTCGCCGGCCGCCGCCCCATCTGCACCTTCCAAGGAGGAGGCGTGGGATCCCCATCCACCGTTCGCAACCAGACCCCACCTGATGTCGCACCGTCCGTACCCACCCGGGGGCTTGCCAGGCTGGGCCACTGGCTGGCCCGCCGCCGACTTCTGGTCCTGCTGGCCACCCTCGCGGCGGTGCTCGTCGCGGTCCCGTTCGGCTCCGATGTCGAAAGCCGCCTGTCCGAGGGCGGCATCACGGTCCCGGCCTCGGAGTCGGCCCGCGCGGATGAACTGCTCAACACCCGCTTCGAGGGCGGCTCCCCGCACCTGGTGTTCATCGCCTCCGCCGATACCGACATCGACGCCGCGCAGGTCAGCAGAGAAGGCGCCGCGCTGACCGAGCGGCTCGTCGACGAACGCGGAGTGGTGCAGGCGGCCTCCTACTGGACCCTGGACAAGGCGCCCACGTTGCGCTCGAAGGACGGCCGCACCGGGCTGATCATGGTGCGGCTGGCCGGGAACGAGGACCAGGTCCGCAAGGCCGCAGCGAGGATCGTGCCCGACGTCGTCGGCGAGCGGGGGCCGCTGAAGGTCACCGCGACCGGCGTGACCGCGGTGCGCATGGAGATCGAGAAGCGCAGCGAGGAGGACCTGACCAAGGCGGAGCTGTTGTCAGGTCCGCTGGTGCTGATCATCCTGCTGCTGGTGTTCGGCAGCGTCGTGGCCGCCAGCACCCCGCTGGCCGTCGGCATCCTCGCCGTGATCGGATCATTTGTCATCCTGCGGCTGCTGGACATGGTCGTGCAGGTCTCCGTGTTCTCCGTCAACATCACCACCGCGCTCGGCCTCGGGCTGGCGATCGACTACAGCCTGTTCATCGTCACCCGCTACCGCGAGGAACTCGCCCGCGGCCGGACCGTGCACGAGGCCGTAGCCGAATCCGTGCGCACCGCCGGCCGCACCGTGCTGTTCTCTGCGCTGACGGTCGCGGTGTCGCTGTCGGCGATGCTCGTCTTCCCCATGTACCACCTGCGGTCCTTCGCCTATTCCGGTATCGCCGTGGTGGGCCTGGCGGCGCTCGGCTCAGTCGTGGTCCTGCCCGCCCTGCTGGCCGTCCTCGGCCGCCGCATCGACGCGCTCAATGTGCGCCGCCTCTTCCGCCGGAACGCCCCGGTCGCCGCCGCACGCAGCAACCGGGAGGGGTTCTGGCACAAACTGGCGATGGCGGTGATGCGCCGTCCGCTGCCCTTCGCACTGGCCGTGACGGCAGTCCTGGTGGCGCTCGGACTGCCGTTCCTGCGAGCCGAGTTCGGAGACAGCGACGACCGGGTGCTGCCCGCCAGCTCCTCCGCCCACCGAAGCGCCGAGGTGCTGCGCCAGGAGTTCGACAACCGCGAGAGCTCCCCACTGAACGTGGTCATGCCCGACATCGACCCCGAGGCGGCGTCGGCGAAAGTGGCCCACTACGCCCAGAAACTGTCGACGGTGCCCGGCATCACCCGGGTGGATGCACTGACCGGTTCCTACAGCGAAGGGCAGCGGGTCGCCCCGCCCGGCAAAGCGTCCGAGCGGTTCGAAGCAGAGAAGGGCACCTGGCTGTCGGTGGTCTCCGACACCGAGCCGTACTCCCCGCGGGGCATGGACCTGGTCGACACCGTCCGTGCCCTGCCCGCCCCGGACACGGCCCTCGTGGGCGGGCAGGCAGCGCTGCTGGTGGACTCCAAAGCGACCCTGGGCGACAAGCTGCCCTGGGCGCTGGGCATCATCGCAGCCTCGACCATGGTGCTGCTGTTCCTGTTCACCGGCAGCCTGCTCATCCCCGTCAAGGCGATCGTGCTCAACCTGCTGTCCCTGACCGCCACGTTCGGCGCGATGGTCTACGTCTTCCAGGACGGCCATCTGCGCTGGCTGGTCGGTGACTTCACGGTCACCGGCATGCTCGACATCGACACCCCGATCCTCATGTTCTGCGTCGCCTTCGGCCTCTCCATGGACTACGAGGTCTTCCTGCTCTCCCGGATCAAGGAGGAATACCACCGCACCGGCGACAACGTCTCCGCCGTGGCCTGGGGACTCGAGCGCACCGGACGGCTGGTCACCGCGGCTGCCGCGCTGGTCGCCACCGTCCTGCTGGCGTTCGCGACCTCCTCCCTGACCCCGCTCAAGCTCCTCGGGGTCGGGCTCGCGCTCGCCGTCATCGTGGACGCCACCCTCGTGCGCGGCATCCTGGTGCCGGCGTTCATGCGCCTTGCCGGACGCGCCAACTGGTGGGCCCCGCGTCCCCTGGCCCGCCTCCACCAGAAGATCGGCCTCGACGACTGACCAACCGACCCGCCCTCACCCGTCCGCCCCGGTCACCGACCGGGGCGGACGTCTTCACGCCGGGCCCCATCACCCGTACAGGACACTTCGCAGCACGCCGTGCCGAACTCTTGAGCGGTACCTGCAACTCCGCTGCATGGCTGCTGCAGCATCACCTCATAACGTTGCCCATGCCGTGGGGGGTTTTCGGCCGGGAGCGACTTCGGGCGGACGCAGCGGCTGATACGGGTAGGCAACCAGGTTGGGGGAACCAGGTCCATGCGGTATCTGCAACGTGAACGCGCCATCGTCGAGGAACTGCTGCCCGGACTGGACCAGGCCCTGGCCGCCGTGCCGCTGGCGGAGCTGGAAGCTCCCGGCGCTCCCGGCATCAAACTGTTCACCGAAGCCGACGGACCGGGCCTGCTGGTGCCCATCGAGCACGGCGGCCGCGGCGCGGACCTGCTCACCGCCCTCCGCGTACAGCGTGCGCTCGGCTCCCGATCGCCGTCGCTGGCGGTCGCCACCACCATGCACCACTTCTCCGTGGCCTCCCTGGTCGAGGCGGCGGCCACCAGCAGCGGCATGGAGTGGATGCTGCTGGCCGCCATCGCCAAAGACCGTCTGCTGCTCGCCTCCGGCTTCGCCGAGGGCCGCACCGGACAGGGCATCCTCAATCCCGCGCTGACCGCCCGGACCGAGGGTGACAAGGTGTTCCTGAGCGGGTCCAAGAAGCCATGCAGTCTGGCCCGCTCGATGAACCTGCTCACGGCATCCCTGCCGCTGCCCGGCCCCGGCGGCACCGAACAACTGGCCATCGCGCTCGTGCCCGCCGACGCACCGGGGGTGTCGGTCAAACCGTTCTGGAGCAGCCCGATCCTGGCCGGCGCCGAGAGCGAGGAAGTCGTCCTGGACGACGTCGAGGTGCCCGCCGAACTGCTGGTGCGCACCGACGTCACCGACGACGGCCGCCTGGACGCGCTGCAGACCGTCGGCTTCGTCTGGTTCGAAACCCTCATGACCGCCAGCTACCTCGGCGCGGCCTCCGCCCTCGTCGAGCACACCCTGGCCAACACCCGCGTGGACACGACCGTACGAGCCGACGCCGTCACCACCGTGGACGCCGTCGCCCTCACCCTGGAAGGGCTTGCCGCCGAGGTGGCATCCGACGGCGTCAGCGAGCACACCCTGGCCCGCTCCCTGGTGTGCCGCTACGCCGCCCAGGACGCGATCAGCCACGTGCTGTCGGTGTGCGTGGAGGCACTGGGCGGCATGGCGTTCATCCGTTCCGGTGACATCGCCTACCTGCACTCCGCCTGTAGCGCGCTGGCCTTCCACCCTCCGTCCCGGGCCCGCATGGCCGCCCCGCTGGCCGACTACTTCGCCGGCCACGCCCCGCTGCGCATCCCCTGACGGACCGCCGCCGCGCAGTCCCACCGCGCCGCCCTCCCTGCCTTTCGCTCGTCGCGCTCTTCCTGCGCGCCCTGCCGACCGTGCAAGCCGTGCTGCCACGCCGCAGCCACGACACGTCCGGCTGCCGCTGCCCGTCGACTCCTGTACGCCCGTAGACCTGTCCGTGAGGTGCTCGATCGTGCCCTGCCGTCCCACTGTTCTGCTCACCGGCGCGTCCGGTGTCCTCGGCAGCGCGCTGCTGCCCCAACTCGCCGACTGCCACGTCATCGCCCTGACCCACCGCACGCCCGCGCCCGGCGCCGACGAGCAGCTGACCGCAGACCTGACCGCGCCCAGCCTCGGCCTTGCCCGGGCCGCCTACCGCCACCTCGCCTCCCGGGTGGACGTGATCGTGCACTGCGCGGCCATCACCGCCTTCTCCAGCGGTCCCGAGGCCACCCACGCCCTGAATGAGGCCGGTACCCGGCAGATCGTGCAACTGGCCGCCGACGCCGACGCCGTGCTTTACCACGTGTCCACCGCGTTCGTGGACCGCACCGATCTGACCCGGACCCACCTGGGTCAGGACCAGGGGGAGGCCACCGCGCGCCCGGAGGACTACCTGGACTCCAAGCGGGCGGGCGAACAGGTCGTGCGCACGGCCGGCATCCCCGCGGTGATCATCCGTCCGTCCGTGGTGATCGGGGACGCCACCACGGGCGAGATCTCGGCGTTCCAGGGCATGCACGGCATCATCCACGGCCTCCTGCGCGGCCTGCTGCCGTTGGTCCCGGTGCCGGCCGACTCGCCCGTCGACTTCGTACCGCAGGACGTCGTCGCCTCCGCCATCACCGCTCTGATCCGGCAGGGCCGCCGCGACGGCGAAATATGGGTCACCGCGGGGAACAACGCGCTGAGCACCGAGCGCGCCCTTCAGGTAATCGGCGACACCGCCGGCGAACTCGGCCTGGACCCGGTGCGGCCGCGCATGACCGGCCCCGAGATGGTCGACCGGCTGATCAGACCCGTGTTCATCGCCAACCTGCACCCACGGGCGCGGCGCCGCTTCGACGACATGCTCGCCATGACCGCCCTCTTCGCGCACGGGCACGTCTTCCCCACCAGCCTCGGGGAGCTGCCCGGCATACCGGGCGCGCTCAGCGCCGCCGAACTGGAGGCGGCACTGCGCACGTCGGTCACCTACATGGCCCATGCCAGGGGCATGGTCCGCCAGCCGTCGGCGCCCGTCCTCGACACCGCGCAGGTGACGGCATGAGCGAACTCACCCTGACCCCTCCGGCGGCAGCGAATGCCTCGTCCGCCGAGGTACTGGGCATCTACCGGCGGCACCTGAGCAAGGGCCGGGCCCGCCTGGCGTCCCTGACCGGCGCGGCCATGGAGACCGCCTCCGAAGGCAGCCGCGTGTGGGACGCCGACGCCAAGGAGTACCTGGACTGCGGCGGCTACGGCGTCTTCCTCCTCGGCCACCGCCACCCCCGGGTCGTCGACGCGGTGATCGAGCAGATCAGACGGCACCCCATGGCCACCCGCCTGCTCCTGGAGCCGGCCGCGGCCACCGCCGCGGCAGCGTTGGCCAGCGTCACCCCGCCCGGGCTGGAGCGCGTGCACTTCGTCACCTCCGGCGCCGAAGCGACCGAGACGGCGATCAAACTGGCCCGCGCCCACGGCAGGCACCGGCTGATCTCCGCCGTCGGCGGCTACCACGGCAAGACCACCGGCGCACTCGCCGTCACCGCCAAAGCTCTCTACCAGGACCCGTTCCGCCCGCTGCTGCCGGCCGAACACGTCCCCTACGGCGACGCCGACGCCCTCGAGCAGGCCCTCGCCACCGGCGGGCCGGCCTGCGTCATCCTCGAACCGATGCAGGGCGAGGGCGGCGCCGTCCTGCCGCCGCCCGGCTACCTCACCCGCGTGCAGCAACTGTGCACCGAGCACGGCGCGTTCTTCGTCCTCGACGAGATCCAGACAGGCCTGGGCCGCCTGGGCACCTGGTGGGGTGCCGACACCGAGGCCGTCCGGCCGGACGTGCTGCTCGTCGGCAAGAACCTCAGCGGCGGCGTCATCCCCGTCGCCGCCGCCGTCGCCACCGCCGAGGCGTACACGCCCTTCGACAAGGACCCGTTCCTGCACACCTCCACCTTCGCCGCCGCCCCGGTTGCCATGGCCGCCGCGGCGGCGGCCGTGGCCGCGATCCGCGACGAGAACCTGGTGGAGCGGGCCGGCACCCTCGGCCAGGAACTGCTGGACCGGCTGCACGCTGCTCTGGCGCCGCTGTACGGCGACACCGTGGTCGACATCCGAGGCCGCGGCCTGCTCATCGGCATCGAGATGCGCAACGAACGCGCCGCCGGCGAACTCGTCCTGCACCTCCTGGAGGCCGGGCTGCTGGTGAACCACTCCCTCAACGCCCACCGGGTCGTGCGCCTGACCCCGCCCGCGGTACTCACGCCCGCCGATCTGGACTGGATCAGCAGCGCCTTCACCTCCGCGGCCACCGCCCTGACCCGCCCGACCGCCTTCAAGAAGGGGACACGCTGACATGCCCGAGGTGACCCTCGACGCCCTCATAGCCGACGCCTCCGCCACCGACGTATTCGACCGACTGCGCGACTTCGCCGCCTACCCGCGGTACACCGACGCCGTCCGCGAGGTGAACGTCACCGACAAGGGAGACGACACCCTGGACTCGGACTGGTCGGTGAACTTCCGCAACGGCATCCTGTGCTGGTCCGAACGTGACCGCGTCGACGCCGCCAACCTGACCATCGAGTTCACCCAGACCGACGGCGACTTCGACCAGTTCGACGGCAGCTGGCAGGTCTACAGCCACGACCGTGCGGTCACCGTGCGGTTCACCGCCACCTTCGACCTCGGCATGCCCAGCCTCGCCGCGATCATCGACCCGATCGCCTGCCAGGCCCTGGCCGAAGCCATCAGCCTGATCCTGCGCGGCCTGCTGGGCGAGCACATCACCCTGACCGCCTCCGAACCGCTGCCGGTCCCGGCCACCGCAGCGGACGCCCGGCCGTGACCCGCTCCCTCACCACGCCGGCAGCCCCGCCGCAACACCCAGGCGACGCCACGGACCCGGTGACCGCACAACAGTTCAAAAATCTGTTCGCCCAACTGCCCACCGGCGTCACCGTACTGACCACCAGCGCGACCGACGGCACCGGCCCGGCCGGGATGACGGCCAGCGCGGTGTGCTCACTGTCCCTGGACCCGCCGCTGATCCTGGCCTGCGCGGACAACCACAGCCGCACCCTGGCCCGGATCCGCGCCACCGGCGCGTTCGCCGTCAACGTGCTGCGCGATGACCAGGTCCACCTCGCGAAGCGGTTCGCCGACCGCAGCGTGGACCAGACCGACCGCTTCGCCCACACCGCGCACCACCGCATGGACCACCTGCCGGTTCTGGACGAGGCACTGGCCTGGCTGACGTGCCAGGTCCAGGCCGCCTATCCGGGCGGGGACCACACCATCCTCACAGCCGCGGTCCGAGCCCTCGGCCACCGCGGCGGCCACCCACTGATCTGGCACAACCGCACCTTCCGCATCCTCGCCTGACCCACCCCGTGCCCCACCGACCCACCGCGACTTCAGGAGGACCCTCCGTGCCCAGGGACATCAACAACAAGGTCGTCGCCATCACCGGCGGCAGCCGCGGCATCGGCCGCGCCACCGCCGAACTGTTCCTCGCCAAGGGCGCCAAGGTGGCCATCGGTGCCCGCAACCTGGACTTCGCGACCAAGGTCGCCGCCGACATCGGCGCCCACGCCTACCCCCTCGACGTCACCGACCCCCGCAGCGTCCAGGCATTCTGGACCGCGGTCGAAGCCGACCTCGGCGCCATCGACATCTTCGTCAACAACGCCGGCGAGATGATCGTCGGCCGGTTCGAGAACGAGTCGGCCGAGGACACCGCCCACCAGCTGAACGTCAACCTGCTCGGCACCCTCAACGGCATGAAGACCGCCATCAGCCCGATGCGCGAGCGCGGCCGGGGCCACATCATCAACATGGTCTCCGCCGTCGGCATGATCGGCCTGCCCGGCTGCGCCACCTACTCCGCCGCCAAACACGGCGTGGTGGGCCTGTCCGAGGGCGTACGCGCCGAACTGCGCGGATCCGGCGTGGACCTGTCCATCATCCTGCCCATCCCCGCCCAGACCGAGCTGACCTCCGGCGTCGGCAAGGGCCGCTTCGTACCCCTGCTCACCCCCGACGACATCGCCAAGTCCGTGCTGCGCACCGCCCGCCGCCCGGTCTACAACCGGTACGTACCCGGCTGGACCAACCCCGTCACCCGCTCCCTGTTCCTGCTGCCGCAGCCCTGGCGCGACGCCATGGGCCGTTTCCTCAAAGCCGACCAGCTGCTGCGCACCACCAACTACCAGGCCCGTGTCGCCTACGAGACGCGGGTGAAGGTTCCCACCACGGAAGGAGCCGGGGCGTGACCTCCCCATCACCCGCCCGGGGCAGCTACAAGGGCGCCGTCCGCCGCGGCAACGCGCCCGCCGTCGTCGGCCGGCGGTGGCTGGACAACCTCATCCACGTCCACCCGGTCACCACCGTAGCCATGTTCAGCCCCGTCATCGCCCTCTGCGTGTGGTTCTCCACCGGCCGGGCGAGCGGCTGGGCGCTGGCCGGCTGGGCGGCAGCCGGCTACCTGACCTGGACACTGTCGGAGTACTGGGGCCACCGCATCGTGCTGCACTACGAGCCCGAAAAGGGCTTCGGGGCACGCCTGCACTACATCCTGCACGGCATTCACCACGACTACCCGCAAGATGCGCGCCGCTCCATCCTCAGCCCGCTGCTGAGCATCCCCATGGTCGGCGGCACCCTCTATCTCGCCTCCGGGCCGGGATCACTCCCGCTGACCTTCGGAGCCGGCTACACCTTCGGCTACCTCACCTACGACCTGTTCCACCTCTACCTCCACCACGCCAAACCGAAGAGCAGGCTGATGCGGCACCTGCGCTCCCTGCACATGCGTCACCACTTCCGCGACGACACCCGCGGCTTCGGTATCTCCGCCCCCTACTGGGACGAGCTGTTCGGCACCTCCATCGCCCGGCACTCAGATCCCCGTACAGCAGCGTCAGGCGACCTGGCCGCCTGACGCGCCCCGCCGGTCCGGCAGATGACCCGGACCCCGTGTGCCGGCGTGGGCACCGGCGCGGTCGCACGGCTCACCCCCGAAGTCGTCGATGCCCACGCGCGGGTGCCCCCGCCCATCACCCCCGCGCCACAGCTCATCCGCGGCTCGCCCTGCCGACAAGGCGACCCACGGAGCCGAACGCCACCCGCGAGGAAACCCATGAACTCCGAAACTCTTCTGGCGCGCTCCACCCCCACCGACCCGACCCCCACCCCTTCCGGCACCTCGGCCGCGCCCTCATCCTGGCCGGACGCGGCCCGCCGGGCGCCTGCAGACGCGACGGCCGACTGGGACGAAGCCGAAGAGTTCGTGCGCCTCCACCACGCCGAGCAGCCGGACCAGCCGGCCCCACTGCACGCACGCCTGCAACAGATCCGCACCCACATCGAACGGAGCGGCACCTACACCCACACCGCAGACGAACTGGCCTTCGGCGCCCGCGTCGCCTGGCGCAACTCCAGCCGCTGCATCGGCCGCCTGTACTGGAAGAGCCTGCGTGTCCTGGACCGCCGCGACGCCACCAGCGCCGACCAGATAAACCGGCACCTCGCCGAGCACCTGCGCCAGGCCACCAACAACGGGCGCATCCGCCCGGTCATCTCCGTCTTCGCCCCCGACACACCCCAAGGACGAGCTCCGCGGGTGTGGAACGACCAGCTCATCCGCTACGCCGGATACCGCAAGGACGGCAACGACACCGTCGGCGACCCCGCCTACGTGGACTTCACCGACACCGCCCGCCGACTGGGATGGCAGGCCCCCGGCGGCGCCTGGGACGTACTGCCCTGGGTCATCGAAACCGACCACGACAAGCCCCAACTCTTCGACGTGCCCAGCGACCTCGTCCTCGAAGTCCGCCTGACCCACCCCGACCACCCGCGCTTCGCCGACCTGGGCCTGCGCTGGCATGCGGTCCCGGCCATCTCCAACATGCGGCTGCGCATCGGCGGCGTCGACTACCCGCTCGCCCCCTTCAACGGCTGGTACATGGGCACCGAGATCGGCGCCCGCAACCTCGTCGACGCCGACCGGTACGACCTGCTGCCCGCCATCGCCGAACACCTCGGGCTCGACACCAGCAGCGAGGCCACCCTGTGGCGCGACCGCGCCCTGGTCGAACTCAACATCGCCGTGCTGCACTCCTTCAACGAGGCCGAGGTCAAGATCAGCGACCACCACACCGAATCCCGGCACTTCCTGACCCACCTGGCCAAGGAGGAACGGCAGGGCCGCACCGTCCCGGCCGACTGGAGCTGGATCGTGCCCCCCGTCTCCGGCGGCATCACACCGGTCTTCCACCGCTACTACCACCAGGCCGACCAGCGCCCCAACTTCTACCTCGACGACGACGCCAAACGCCGTGGCAAGGGCGGATGCCCCTTCGGCCACGGCTGAACAGAGCGGACCTCAAAGCCCGCTACGCCCGGCCGGTGGCGTCCCCGGTACGGGTCCGCGATGGGGGAGAGCCGTGGTCCGCGGGTGGTGCGGTGCAGGCGCCGCGGGCACGGAACGGTTCGGCAAGCTGTGCGAGGTAGCCGCCCGGATAGCACGGCTTCGCGGCCATCCCCAGATCATCGCTGGAGAACCGGCGCCCGGGATCGTACGAGTACGTGCCGAGCATCCGGTCCCAGACGAGGGTGAAAAGACCGAAGTTGACATCACCCACACCCGCCCACTTCAGGTGGTGGAACCGGTGCCCCTCGTTCAGCGACAGCACGTACCGCAAAGGACCCACTCTGTAGTCCGCGTTGGAATGCTGCAGGAGCAACTGCACGGCAACGATCAGGGCCAGAGCCGCGGCCACATCGACCGGAAGGCCCATGGCCAGGAGCGGCGCGACCCCCGCACTCAGTTCCACACTCTGGTGCAGCGGATGCTTCATCAGACCGTTGAAGCCGTAGAAGCGTTTCACGGAGTGGTGGACGGCATGGAAACGCCACAGAACACCGACCTTGTGACTGGCGAGGTGGACGAGCGTGATCCCAAGATCCGCCACCAGGACCGCGAAGACCACCTGGAGGGCGAACGGCCAACGGTGCGGCCACACTTCGGCCACCGTGACGACGGCCGCCAGCACCGGAATGGCAGCGACGCCACCGAGGATCAGGGTCTCGTTGATCACAGCATGGGCCGTGTCGCGACGACCGTCACCCGCCGGCGTGTTCCACTCCCGGCAGTAGGGCAACAGCCGTTCCGCGGCGAACGACGCCCCGACCGCAGCCGCCAGCAGAGCGAGCAGCCACACCTTCGACGCGCCCGCCCCGGCCAGGGCGATGCCGCAGCCGTTGACCCCGACCAGCAGGAGCGGGGCATATCCGTACCGAATGAGGTTGCCGACCATGCAGTCCAGCGTGCTGCGCACCGCCAGGACTGGCTTGGACGGATCCGCTGCCGTGCGCCCTCAAGTGGCGAGCAGGGGGTTCGTCGAGGCCGGCGCCCACTGAACACCGCGGATGACCTCGGAGGGTGCGAGCCCGAACATCTCGTGGGCGACCCTCGTCAGATGCGAACTGTCGGCGAACCCCGCACCGTGGGCGGCCTGCGTGAGAGTCGCTCCGCCTCGTGCCAGCTCCATCGCCCGCCGCAGCCGGGCCCACCGCAGGTAGGCGGGGAAGGACAGCCCGAGCTCTTCAGCGAACAGGTGCCCGAGCCGATCGGCGGACAGACCGACCTCCGCAGCCACGTCGCCCAGCCGTATGGGGCAGCCCAGCAGTGCCTGGACACGGCCGGTCGCGGCGCGTACCGCCGGATGGCAGCCACGCGCGGACCGGCCCACGGCCAGACTGCGCATCACCCTCTCCCCGATCCCGCCGGCGGCCGGCGCCCGCAGCGAGGAGGCGATCGGGGCGGCGGCGGTGATCCAGCCGGTGAGGCGGTCACCCGGTGCGTGCGTGAAGCGGGCTCGAAGGGCCCGGCCCACAGGACTGTCCGGGTCGCAGTAGACACAGACCGCTGTCGCGCCTTCGCCGTTGACCACGTGCACGGCTCGGGCAGGGATCAAGGCAGCCTCGACGGCGCGCGCCTCTCCATGCCCGTCCGCGAGCTCTACCCGGCCGGCGGTGACGACCAGGAGCTGCACTGCCGCATGGGCATGCGCGTGCGCCGTACCCACCACGCCCTCGAAGACCAGCAGTCCAGGCTCCAGCGCCACCGAACCAGTCCATAGCGGAGCAACGTCGTCGTGGAGCGTCACGGGCTGCCCCTGCCGAGGTCGGCCCCGCCTGGCCCGACTGAGCCGCCTTTGGCGAAACGCACCGGAACACTCACCGGCCCGTCCCGGCCGGCGCCTGGCATCTGCACAGCGATCACCTGACCCTGATGACGCGAGGAGTGCGTCGGCTGTCCCGTACCTCCCCGCCGCGACGCCCGGGCAAGCGGCAGTTACCCGCCAGTTCCCGGCCTCCCGCCCCAGCCAGGGTGGCATCCGCCACGGTGGGCCAGCGCGAGCGGGAGCCACGGCCGTGACGACGGCCGCAGCAGCCGCACGGGCTTCTCGCCGCTGGGGACTCGGGGAGGGGAGGGTGCCGCGCGCGGGAACGCGGCCCCGACCGGTTTCGCTCTGACCGACAGTCACATGATTGAGGGCGGCTGTCGGAACCCCATGGCCCAGCACAACGACTTGGAAGGCGGTATGCCATAACTCTGCTGCCTTTCCAGCGTTTGCAGATGTGCGGGTGAGTACCCGCGGTGATGCTAGGAAGGTAAGGATCTATGAGACGGGCTACTCGAAACCGCATGCTCGCCGTTGCCGCCGCATCCGGCGCGATGGCCGTGGCACTTCCCACGTCCGCAGTTTTCGCGACCGACGGTGCTGATGCCGGGGGTGCGGCGGCCGGTTCGCCCGGGGTGCTCTCAGGGAACAACATCCAGGTTCCGCTGTCTGCGGCGGTCAACGTCTGCGGCAACACGGTGGACGTCGTGGGGCTGCTCAACCCGGCCGTGGGCAACGTGTGCAGAAACCAGGACGCGGTGAAGGCCCACGGTGCGGAAACCGACGGCGGACCGGACTTGTCAGGCGGAGCTTCGGCCCATGGCCACGTCAAGGACTCGCCCGGGCTGATCTCAGGCAACGGTATTCAACTGCCGATCGATCTGCCGGTGAACGTGTCAGGGAACAGCGTCAACGCGGTCGGCGTGGGTAACCCAGCGATCGGCAACCACTCGGTCAACGAAAGTGACCAGTCCCACCCACACGTCCCCCGGCAGACTCCGGCCCCCAAGCCCCCAGCGTCGCACCCCCCGACCCCCCGGCATCGGCCCGTTCCGAACATCCCGGATACGGCAGCGCCCACGCTGGCCCACACGGGAGCGGATCTGACCGTCCCTGCCGTCGCCGGCGGAGCAGCGTCCCTCCTGATGGGTGCGATCTTGTACCGCCGCTTCCGCCCAAGTAACTGACGCGGATGCCGATGCGGGGTGAGCGGCCTGCCGGTGCATAACCTGTAGGGCACAGCGTCGTTGAAGTATGCGTGTTCCCCCCCGGGGCCCCAGGAGGATATGACACTTCCTCCTGGGGCCCTTGATACGTTTGACCAGCTCAGCAATCGTGGTGCCTGCCACGAACACTTCGGACCCCCCGTTCGTGCTGCGTACCGACATCCAAATGGGAATACGCCGGCAGGTCACCGACATGCGGTCACGGTCTGTGCTCAGGAACCCAAGGAAAATGGAGGCGGCGCGGACGCTTCACGCGTCCACGCCGCCTCCATGCAACCCGATGCAGTGATGGTGCCGGCTAAGAGTTCGAAGTCGGTCAGAGCGCCCGGCTGTTGCAACCCATGTCGGAACCGAGGTGGCTGTTCTGTGCGCCCGGGGCCCCTTCTCCGTTCAGCAAGTTGCCTGCCAGGCCGGTGAGCGCGCCGATGTTGCCGAGCACCTCGATGTTCATGTCGTGTGATCGGCACTCGGTGCCCTGCGTGATGTCGATGCTGTCGATGTCGTGGCCCGGCTCGCCGTGTGCGAAGGCGGGGTTGGCGCTCAAGGAGCCGGCACTGCCGAGGAGGGCGCTCAGGAGAATCACCGTGTGCATCTTGCGCATTTGACGTTCCTTGGGGGAAGTGTAGGGATCCAACATGTCGAGTCAGGACCGCGGGTGGGCAGAGCGCGGGCTCTCAGCCGAGTCGGGGAAGTCCCAGTTGTCCGATCGGAGGCGCCGCGATCTGTCCGAGGCCGACCGGAGCCAGCTCCGGTGCGCTCGTGGGCGTGATCGACGGGTTGACGAGCGGGTTTACCTGAGGGTTGAGCTGCGGGTTCACCTGCGGGGCGACAAACACCGGGGGTTCGTCGAATGCCTGGGGTACTGCTACCTGTGGGGCCACTTGCGGCATGACTTGCGGCATGACCTGCGGCACGACCTGCGACGGGGCGGCCTGTGCCTGCTGTGCGGGGGCGGCCTGTGCCTGTGCAGGGGCGGCCTGTTGCGGGTTCGGCGAGCTGGCGGCTTGGGCCGTTCCCTGTGAGGAAGCCGAGGCCGAGGCGTATCCGGTCTGCTGTGGTCCTGACGGGGCGGCCGGTGGGGCTGGTTGGGGAGCCGCGGCCGGAGCAGTTGGCTGATCCGGAACCGATGCCGGAGTGGCACTGAGGCGCCCATCCGGCGAGTTGGCATAGCTGCCGCCGGCGCCGATGCCGGCCAACCCGCTGGCCGCTGCGACGACGAGCGCGGCCTTGTGAAGCTTCCGCATGAAACTCTCGGCCCTTCGTTACCTGAAAATGTGAGTCAATTGCATTCAATGCGGTCACGCGCAGTCGGTGCGCTAATCGCATCGCGTCGGGGGTTACGGTTATCTCAAGGAGCAGCGGACTTGGTGTCGGAGCTGGCAACAGATGGCTTTCGGTCGCTGCCTCTCGTCCGAGGAACGAGGTTTCGGCGCCGCAGTCACGGCACTCGACGACTTGTCACCCATTTGCCGTCTGGCGATCCGGGTGTCACGGTTCGCGCGCCCCTGCTCAAATGGGTGACCACACCCCTGCCCCCGTATCGAGTCCGTGCTCAATTCGTTCCCCACGAAGCGATAGGGATGGCCCATCGCAGCCGGACAGGGCAGCAAGGACAGCGAAGACTGCGTTGCCCCATCGGCTATCAGCTCCCGTGTACAGGTCAATTGAAGAGCCGAGGAACTCATGCGCATGCTTCATAAGGTCGCGCTCGTCGTCGCAGCAGCCGGCAGTCTGTCCGGCGCGGGCGTCGGCCCAAGCTCCGCCGTCACCCCGCCCGCCAACAGCGGCGCTGCACCGCCCCCGGTTTCGCAGCCCGACGCCCAGGCCGCCTCGGCGTCTTCCGCTCAGGCGACCGCGCAGACCTATGGCTCGCCGGCACCGCAACAGGCGGCACCGTCGCGTGGCACTCAGGTCTCCCCGCAGGTCAATCCGCAGCTGAATCCGCAGCTCAGCCCGCAGATCTCTCCTGAAGCGCCGCGGAAGGAACAGGGCGCTTCGGCGGGGCAGGCCAACCTGTTCCGTCCGTACCAGGAGTGCAGCCCGCAGACCCTGCTCGATGCGAACGTCCCGGTCGCCCTGCTTGCCCCGGCACAGACCAAGGGCGTCGAGTGCACCCAGGCCAACAGCCAGTCGAACTCCTTCGCCAGTGTGCAGCAGCACTGACGGACGGCCACGTCGGCGTGGGCACGGGCCGTGGACGACCGGGCTCGGCTGGCCCTGCGATTCGGCTTTCCGTGCTTTCCGGCGACACGAGGTCCGCGTGTCGCTGTCCGTTTCAGGGAATTTGTGAGTATTCTCCCCCATTGTAACCGCGATCTTCCACAGATCGTAAAACTCACCCATCGGAGATGAAATGCTCAAGCTTCGCAACGTTGCGGTCCTGGTCGCTGCCCTCAGCAGCATCGGATTCGTGGGCGGCACTGCCTACGCCGGCGGCGAGGGTCACGGCGGCGGCGACCAGTTCAGCGTCACGCAGAGCTCCAACTGCAAGTCGCACGACCTGAACCTCGACGTCCTCGGCCAGGTCGGCGTGCTGAACGGGCTGCTGGGCAACGCCCTCAACGGTGAAGGCAACCCGGGCGCTCAGTCCACCGACATCGGCTCCACCATGGGCTGCAACAACAGCGCCTTCTGAAGTTCCCTCCGGCGTAGCGACGCCGAACAATGAATGGTCCCGGCACTGGGCATCAAGCCAAGTGCCGGGACCATTCGCGTGTGCCCAGGGACTACTGGCTCGAACAAGGGCTGTTCATAAGTGTGTTGGCGGTCTACTGGTGGGTCTGATTGTGGGGAGGCGTCAGTCCCGGCGCCGTGGGGCGTGGCGGGAACTGTGGTCGCTCATCGAGCTGTTACTGCCCAAGCCGATGCCGAGGCTGGTCGAGGGCAGACCTCAAGCGCCGGACCACCGGGCTTTGTGCGGGATCCTGTTCGTCCTGCACACCGGTATGCAGCAGTGAGGCGGCGCGTGACGCCGCCCGTCACGCCGCGAAGTCCGACGCCCTCACGGACGGCGAGGCGGCACGCGCGGACGCCGAGGTGGAGGAGTCGGAGCGCGTGGGGGAGTACCGGGTCACGGGGCTTGCTCATGGAACTTCCGGCGTGCGCCAACTACCTGGGGCCCAGGCCGGCCGGCGCTGTCACAGCCCGCCGCCGCGGTCGAGCAACGGGGCCACCTCGGCGATGAGTTCAGCGATCGCATCCGGCGAGTTACGGGACAGCGCTTACGAACTCCTGCACGACAAGCGGTGAGACGTCGAGCCCGTGATGGCTGACCATGGTCGGGTGGTGGGAAACAGGACTCGTGCAGTGATCATCAGCAACCGTCGCATCACGGGCCTGACGGGCGATGTGATCGCTGAACGCATAGCCGAGATAGGTCTGTTGTGGCATGAGCGTCACCAGGCCGAGCCGGCCTCCCGGCCACGGAAGCGGGCCGTGGGCGGCGGGCCGAAACACCGCCTGGTGTTCGTCGACGGGTGCTGGCCACCCTCGTCGATCTTCGTCATGGAGCCACCCACGACGTGCTGGCCTGCTGGTTCGGCGTGGATCGCTCCATGATCACCCGAGCTGTCAACGAGGTGCGGCCTCTGCTCGCCGAGCGAGGCTGCACGGTCAGCCCCGACGTGCGGCTGCGGACCCTGGCCGAGGTCGTCGACCCCCTCGGCTCGAGCGGAACGACCGGCATCATTGACGGCACCGAGATCCGCGTCCGGCGACCCGCCCCAGGACGCAAGGACCGGGACACATGCATCTCGGGCAAGAACAAGCAGAACGCCGTCAAGTCCATGGTGGTCACGGACGGCGAAGGCCGCGTGCTGTGGTGCAGCCCGGCTCGTCCCGCGAGCTGCGCGGACATCACCCACGCCCGCCAGTTGGGGCTGGTCGCGCTCCTGGCCGACGGGCCCGCGCTCGTGCTCCACGCCGATGCCGGCTACCAGGGCCTGGGCGCTCAGACCGGCGGCCGGGTGGTGACAGCACCGCACCGCAAGGTCAAGAAGAACGCCCCCGACTGGTACGAGGAGATGTACCAGCGCCAGCGCAAGGCACACTCCTCGCGCCGTATCCGGGTCGAGCACGGCATCGCCCACCTGACACCTCGGCCGCCGCGAGCACATGAGCGACACCGTCCAGGCCGTCGCCGGTCTGTTGTCCCACCAGCGGACCGCGGACCTGCACTCGACACGGCAAACGTGAACACGGGCCCCACCGAGGTTCTCGACGTCTCACCGCTTGTCGTGCACGAGCCCGTTAGGCACGGGAAGTCTGTTTCCTTCGGGAGAAGGGCTGCCGCTGCGAAAAAGAAATTCTGGTCCGGGAACCCTTCCCGGACCAGAATTTCCGTGAGCTCTCAGATGCCGATGTGCGGCTTCTTGAACCCCTCAGGGAGCTTGGCCGTGTTGGAGCAGTCCACAACTTGTCCCTCTTTGACAGGCTCGCTTCCCAGCGATGGTTCCTGCTGCATGGCCACGTTCGGTCGTTCTGTTGTCGAGCATTGCTGGTCCTGCTGGATGACGTGCGTGCCGTCCTTGTCGATGTACGTCTTGTTCTTCTGGACGCACATGACGCCCTCCTGTACGGCCGTGGCGCACTCACCTGAGTTTCCCTCGGCATCGGCATGGGTAGCGCCGAGGCAGATGACGGCGAGGCTTCCGATGAATGCTGCGGCGGCCGCAGTCTTCTGCGAAAAGAGCATGCGTTGTATTCCTTTGTAGTGAAGGATCGGACAGTCGTTTGTTGACCGGCCCCGTCCGGGAGTCAAACAATTGAATCTGTACCTGCCGATGGGATGGCAGGTAGCCCGGACGCCAATTACGCGCCCGGGCTACCTGCACCACAGGTGTCACTCAGCGCACCGCATAGATCGAGCCAATACGTATCCCCGACGCTGAGTGAGACCGCGGCGCACCTTTACGGTCAGCTGTGACCGTAACCGTTACCGCCCTGCTCCGGCGCGGAGCCTTCCTGCTCGTGCGGCTGCTGCTGCGGTTCAGCCTGCGCTTCAGCCTGCGGCTGCTCCTGTGCTTCGGCCTGCGGCTGCTCCTGCGGTTCGGCCTGCGGTTCAGCCTGGGGTTCAGCCTGGGGTTCAGCCTGGGGTTCGGCCTGCGGTTCAGCCTGCGGCTGGACCGCGGGCTGAACCTGCGGCTGGAAGTAGTAGCCACCCCCGACGGCTACGGCGTTGGCAGAGGAGGAGGCAACGGCGGTGACCGGTGCCGGCGCGCCGTCGTTACCGTGTGCGAAGCTGACGCCGGCACCGAAGACGGACAGCCCCGCAACCGCTGCCGCTACGACCGCGGCGCGCTGGAACTTACGCATAGCATGACCCTTTCCTGACCCAGGCAGCTGCCTGGATTGACCACTCGCGGTAATCATAGGCACACCGTGTGTAATCATTCGGGATCTGCTCTCCCATGTCGCGCTGGCGCCCTGTCGCCATGGGGTGCCCATGAGGTTGAAGCCAGGAGTTCAGCCATCGCGCTCCTCCGGGAGGAAGCCGGTCAGCTTCCGCTCCCCCCGACCGTTTCAGGTGCTCCGGACTCGGCAGGTGAACAAGTCACCTGAGGGCCGAGTCGTGTTGTGCCGTTGCCCGTAGCGGCGGGCAGCGTGACGGCCTGCACCGGCAAGCAGGTCTCCTGATGAGGAATGGTGCCGCCCTCGGGGACCTCACCTTCGATGTGCTGCACGCAAACGACGTCTCCCTGAGGGCTCCGAGTGCAAGGTGCCGTGTATCCCGAGACGTGCGCATACGTGATGCCGGTGGAGGCCACGGCGAGCCCCCCGACGAGCCCCCAGAGGGCTGCGATCTTTTTCCTGCTGAACATGGAATGCGTGTCCTTAATGCGGGCGCCAGGGCGCCGCTCCTTCACGTTCGGCCGCGCCGCGGGCGTGGTCTGCGACGCTGGGTCATTTTCAACTTCTCGCATCGGCTGGGCGGTTGCCCTGCGGGAACGGAAAGTCCCCGGCAAGGGAACCGTCTCCACCAGGGGCGTCTCCAGCAGCCCGGCCCTCCGCTTTCCTGCCGCCTGCTTGAGGGGTGCGTCGGTATACGCACTCGGCACCCCGTGGCCAGGCCTCAGCGCGGACAGGCCTTTCTTCGCCCACTCCGCACGGCGGCGCTCTGAAGCAGCCGGACCGCATTCGATCCCTTCGGGTTAACCCGAAGGGATCCCGTCCCAACCGTCGCGACGATGGCGCCGCTGACTTCAGTCAGTGGAGGCGCTGTTGTATTGGCCGCAGGTGGTGTCCAGGGTCTGACCGAAGCCGAGCACCCCGATGGGGATGTCGTTTTCCGATACCGTCTGCGGGCTGCACTCCTGGTAGGGGCGGTAGAGGTTGATCACCCGCGGTCCGTCGTCATGGGTGTCGGCGGCAGCCGTTCCGGCACTGACGGCGGACAGGCCACCGGCCGCCACTGCTGCTGCGATCACGACCTGCTGAAACTTATGCATGGGACCCTCGGTTCTCCATTGCTTGCACATGATGGCTAGTTGCCTAGCGTGACTGGGTGAACACTAGCAGTAGCGCCCAGTGGCAGGCGCACGGAGGCCATCCGTGTCCTAGGGAGGAGCCGGCCCGGCGTGGATGCCAACTGGCGCTGCAGAGGGACGCTTTGCCCGTCGGCATACGGCAGGGACGCACAGCGGACGAGGGCCCGGCACCGGCCACCATCGCGTCAACCCAATCGCTTGGTCCGAGAGTTGCATAAAGACCCTGAGCTTGTTCGGAGTGCCACCCATCGGGTGACGGGTCGGTGTCCGCAGCGCACAAGGCTCTTGTGCCCCTTCCGTCGGCGCAAGTGCCTCGCTGGCCGCCTGGTCGCCAGTCGCTGCAGTTCCGGCGCCGCGGGAGTCCCGTCGATGAGTTTGCAGCGGTTGTGGGGTCTATCTGTCGACGAAGGGAGCGCACCATGCGCCAGATCATCGTTTGCACGTTCTTGACGCTGGACGGCGTCATGCAGGCGCCGGGTGGTCCGGACGAGGACGCTGAGAGCGGCTTCGAGCGCGGCGGCTGGCAGAAACCGGTGGCCGATGACGAGGTCGGTGTGGCCATCGCGGGTTGGTACGAGTCCTCCGACGCGATGCTGCTGGGCCGCAAGACGTACGAGATCTTTGCGTCGTACTGGCCGACCGCCGATCCCGGCAACCCGTTCACCGATCGGATGAACAGCATGCACAAGTACGTGGCGTCTCGGACCTTGACCTCCGTCGAGTGGCAGAACTCCACGCTGCTGGAGGGTGACGTCGTCGATGCGGTACGCAAACTGAAGGCGTCCGACGGCGGCGACATCAACGTCGTCGGCAGCGGTGACCTCGCCCAGACCCTCATGCAGCACGACCTCGTCGACGAGTACCGGCTGACCGTCCATCCGGTGATCATCGGCAGCGGCAAGCGGTTGTTCGCCGACGGAGCGATCCCCACCGCGCTGGAGCCGGTCAGCGTCTCGACGACGAAGGGCGGCACCGTCGTCGGCGTCTACCGGCCGAACGGAAGGCCCAGCTACGACAGCTACTAGGACGAGCGGCCCAGGCCCTCACCTCCTCGGGTCCCGCTTGGGGACCCGAACATCGAGCCTTGCACCAGTGGCTCTACTTCCACGGGTCGGTGAATGACCGGCCGGGCACCGGCTTGGCGATGAGCGCTATGGGGATGAAGAAGTTGATCTGGCCGATCGCGAACATCAGTGTGGCGAGCGCCTTGGCCTCATAGTGCTCGGCTGCCTGCACGTACAGCTCGTCGGAGACCCTCTCGCCGTCTGCGGACGGCTGAAGCACGGCTTCCACCAGTGCCAGCGCGGCACGCTCGGCACCAGTGAAGTACGGCGAGTCCCGCCAGGATGCCACCGACGTGATCCGCTCCTCCGACTCCCCGGTCTTGCGCAGGAGGCCCGTGTGCAGAACAGTCAGGTAGGTGCTGCCCACGATCTGACCGGCGCGCAGCTGGACCAGGCTGATCGTGGAGCGCGGTACCGAACCGTTGCCGGTGACCTTGAACAGCGCCGCCGACACCTCCGCCAGCTCGGGGACGAGCTCCGCGGGGTCCTCGGACATCCGCGGAACCATCGGGACTTCTGCCGTGATCGAACGTGTTTCCATCGCCGTCTCCCTGGGGCTTTCACGTTGCTGTCACTGCCCTGACGGATCGCGACAGAGAAATGTGACATGACCAAAGGAAGACAGTCGTTCTTGATCAGGTAGAGGCCCAGGGGTAAGCAGTGTCAGCCGGTCGCGCTCTCACCCACCGTGGTCGGCGGGCAGCGTCAGGGCTTTGTGGAGACAAGGGGCAGCGGTCCTGAGCTCGGTGTGACCTTCGGCTGGTGTGAATCGTTCCTGCGGTGAAGACCCTGGTCCGTGCGAGTGAGCCCAGCCGTCTGCGGCTACCGGGGGTGGGTGAGGGCCGGTAGAACGCGGGGGTTGTTCCGTCGTGCTGAAGGGTGGTCGTGGTGAGCCGAGGCTTGATCGTCGTGGATGTGCAGAACGACTTCTGTGAAGGAGGCAGTATCCCCGTGAAGGGTGGCGCGCGGATTGCGACCAGGATCGCCGGCCTTGTGGAGCAGAGCGCGGGGAGTGACTACCAGTACGTCGTTGCCACCCGCGACCACCACGTCGACCCGGGAGGTCACTTCTCCGAGACCCCGGACTTCAAGGACAGCTTCCCCGTCCACTGCGTGGTCGGCGGCGAGGGCAGCGAGTTCCACCCCCACTTCGCCCCCGCCGTCACGGGCGGGAAGGTCGACGCGGTGTTCTTCAAAGGCGCCCACAGCGCATCCAAGAGCGGCTTCGAAGGAGCCGACGAAGAAGGGACCCCCCTGGCGGAGTGGCTGCGCGCTCGTGGGGTCGAGGACGTCGACGTGGTGGGCATCGCCACGGACCACTGCGTGCGGGCCACCGCGCTGGACGCCGTGAAGGCCGGCTTCCGCGCACGGGTACGCCTGGACTACTCCGTCGGAGTCGCCCCGGACACCACAGCCATGGCCGTGGAGGACTTCCACCAGGCAGGTATCGCCGTATCTGGCGAGGCACCCCTACCGCAGTAGTCCTGGGGAGGCGGGCAGTCCGGAGGCCAGGACTGCGTCGGCCGCGTTCCTGCTGGGCCGGCGGATGCATCGGGCTGCGGATCGCGTACCGAGCTTGCCGAGACCGGGTGTGGGGCAGGGCGTGCAAGGCACCGCGCGCCTGCCGCCTCCGGCCGCCCCCGCCCGCCGTATCGACTGCCCAGGGGACCCACCGTGCGCGTTCGGCCATTCCGGGCCGCCATTCGGGCTCATCCTGAAAGCCGGGCCAGAAGGCCGCCGTCAGAGCGGCGGTGCCGTCGGAAGGTGGGGATGCGGCGGGGGAGGGGCCGGGCGGGCGAGGTCAGGAGACCTCGCGTGCTCCGCGTACGGACGCGGGCGGCTGTGTTTCAGCTTCCGTTGGGCCGCAGCTGGTGTGGCGCTGAGCCAATTCCGTGAGACCTGTTGTGGTCCTCTTTCCGGGCCGGGAGCTCGGTCGGGCCGCGTCTCGCGGCGGTGCGGGGTGACCAGTCCGGTGCCCTTGCCGACAGCGGCCTGGCGCCGGATTCCTCCCACTCCTTGCAGCCGTTGCCCACACGGCGCATCATCGTCTGCAACCAGAAAGGCGGGGTCGGGAAGACCGCCGTCACCGCCGGCCTCGCCCAGGCGCTTGCGGAAGACCCCCATCCACTGCTCTACGGCTCATTCCTGTGGTTCAGAAGGGATCCGGGGAGCCGGCAGCCCGAGCCCCCTCGTCTCCCGGGTGACCCGTGCCTTCAATCAGCGTGGTCGGTTACGAGAGGCTGCCCTGTTCGCAGACCAGTCGGGCGACCTCACGGAGTTTGGTGTTGGTTTCCTGTGAGTGGCGGCGCAGCACGTCGAACGCCTGCTCTTCGGTGAGGTGGTGGCCGCCCATGAGGATGCCCATGGCCTCGCCGATGACATGGCGGGTGGTGACGGCCTGCTCCATCTGGGCGTGGGTGCGGGCGCTGGAGAAGGCGACCGCCGCGTGGGAGGCCAGCAGCAGCCCCGCCGTCTCGCTGGCCTCGGTGAATGCGCCGGTTTGGCGGGAGTAGAGGTTCAGTGCGCCGAGGTCTTCGTCCCCGGTGAACAGCACGAAGCCCATCATGCTGCCCACACCGAGCGCGTGAGCCTGTGGGGCGTAGGCGGGCCAGTGCCGCTGCTCGCTGGTGAGGTCGGCGATGCGGTAGACCCGCTCTGTCCGTGCGCTGCGGGCGGCATCGAAGCACGGCCCTTCACGCAGCCGCTCCTGTAGCTCATGGCTGTCGATGACCAACTGGTCGGTGGGGGCGAGTGTTTCCACCTGATTGCCGTGCAGCACCAGGATGCCGGCCGCGTCGCAGCCGTCCACCAGCTCCGTGGCCGATGCCGTGATCCGCTGGAGTGTGGCATCGACTGAATCCTGCGCCAGGAGATCCCGCGCCATCGACGCCATCCCCTGTGCGAAACGATCCCACTGCACTTGGCCCTCCGCGGTCTTGTCTGTCTGGACAGACCTCATACCCAGCTTGTATGTGAGCCACATGGCGGATCGGCAACTGATGCTGGCGTTCGAGCAACGGGCCCGCCAGCGCTGGAGTAATGGACTGCGCGCTCGACTGGCCAGCCGGAGCGCATAAGGCCAACCAGCGCGCTGAGCCACGGTCCACAGATCGCAGCTGCTCCCGGCCCCCATTTCGCCGGACTCTGTCCACAGGGCCTGGCCGCCGCCTCCCTCACTGTCCTGTCCCTTACCGTCTCAGCGCCCCCACGCGGCACAGACGCTTCCCCTGACCGAGGCCGTCGCCGGCCTGCCTCTGGGGACGGAGTCCCGGGATGGCTACGACCGGGATGCCTTCCGGATCTTGCATGACGGTCCACCGACTCCGTCGGCGGACCGTAGCGCCTGCGCCAACCCCTCCGACGGCTGCAACACGCGCTCCGCTGGAGCCTTGCGGCCGAGAAGCCGAGGTGGCTCAACCTGCCGCCTCCGGGCGGCGACCGTTGCACAGAAGGGCAGGAGGGTACGACGGTTGTTGTCCAGCCTTGCCGCGGCGGTGCGAGTGCTGGTGATGCGCAGGGTCGTCAGTCTCATCGCTGAGCTTCCTCAGTGCGCGGGCAGAAGGAGCCGAAAGGTGCATCCGGCTTCTGGCCGGGTGTCGAGTTCCATGCGGCCGTGGTGGGCTTCGGCGATCGCGGCGGCGATCGCGAGGCCGAGGCCGCTGCCGGGCTCGTCGGCGTCCGCGGGGGCGGCGCGGTAGAAGCGGTCGAAGACGTGCTGGGCGTCGTCGGGGGTGAGGCCGGGGCCGGTATCGGCGACCTCGATCACCGCGGCGGCGCTTCCGGGGGGAAGAGCAGGGGTGGCGCTGGTGCGGCCGGGCCGGTCGACGCCTCCTGCGGCGGGGCTCGTACGGATGGTGCCGACGCGTACGTGGATGCGTGCGGAGGCGGGGGTGTGGGCGCAGGCGTTGTCCAGCAGGTTGGTCACGACTTGGGCGAGTTGGTGGGCGTCGCCGACGGCCTCGACGACGTCGAGTTCCTGGCCACTGGTGTCGGCGGAGCCGGTGCGGAGCGGTTCGATGGTGATGGTGCGTTCAGGGTGGTGAACGGCCGTGCTGGTGATGCTGTCGGCGGCCAGGGAGAGCAGGTCCACGGGTTCGGGGTGGGGTCCTGGTGCGTAACCGAGTTTGGCGAGCAGGAAGAGGTCGTCGACCAGGCGGCTCATGCGGTTGGCGTTGGCGGCGATCAGCGCGTGGGCCTCGGTGCGCCGCTCGGCAGGCATGCGGGGGTCGTCGTGGAGGAGTTCGGCGAATCCCTGGATGGCGGTGAGCGGGGTGCGCAGCTCGTGACCGGCGTCGGCCATGAACCGGCGCATCTGTTGCTCCGAGGCAGCGGTGCGGTGCAGAGCCGTACGCAGCCGGTCGAGCATGGTGTTCAGGGCCTGCCCCAGCCGGCCGACTTCGGTGGCGGGATCGGTGTCGGGGACGCGCAGATTCAGGTCGCCGTCGGTGATCTTCTGTGCGGTGGCCTCGACTCGGGAGAGGGGCCGCAGGCCCAGGCGTACGGCGGCGTTGCCGAGCACGGCGACACCGGCGGCGACGATCACGCCGAGGAAAGCGCTGAACCAGAGCAGTTTGGCGGTCGCGCCGTCGACGGTGTCCAGGGGCAGGGAGACCACGGCGCGCATGCCGTCGGGGCCGGAGTCGGTGACGATGCGCCAGCTGCCTCCGCCGTCGCGGGCATCGACGGTGGTGGGCTCGTTGTTGCGCAGGCCCAGCTCGTCGGCGCGGGTGGGGAGGCGAGGCCCCCGGTCGTCGGTGCGGCCCAGGGAGTTGCCCATCAGGCGACCGTCGGAGTCGTAGAAGTAGACGCGGTAGTCCGAGGGCAGGACGTCGTCGCCCTTGGGCGTGGGCAGCCGGCCGTCGTCGGCGATGTCCTCGTAGAGGCGGGTGGGTGGCCGGAAGCCGGTGAGCCGGCCGTCGACCTGGTCGGTGAGCCAGGAGCGCAGCACGGTCAGTCCGGCGGTCTGGCACAGCAGCACGGCGCAGGTCGCCAGGACGGTGGCGATGAGCACGAGCCGGGTGCGCAGCGAGCGCGGCGGGCTGGCGAGGTTCCTCATGAGTGAGGTGTCTCGGCGCTGCCGCTGCCCGTCAGGCGCAGGCAGTAGCCGACGCCCCGGACGGTGTGGATCAGGGCGGGAGGCGTGGCGTCGATCTTGCGGCGCAGGTTCTTGATGTAGGTGTCGACGATCCGCGTGTCGCCGGCGAAGTCGTACTGCCACACCTCCTGCAGGATCTCGCCCTTGTCGAGCACCCGGTCGGCCCGTGCCATCAGGCAGGCCAGGAGCCGGAATTCGGTCGGCGACAGCTGCAGCGGCCGGCCGGCGCGGTGCACGGTGTGGGCGTCCTCGTCCAGGACGAGGTCGGCGTAGCGCAGGGGCGGCCGGGTGCGGGCCGGAGTTGCCGGGGCTGCGGCGCGGCGCAGGATCGCGCGGATGCGCAGCAGCACTTCCTGGACATGGAAGGGCTTGGTGACGTAGTCGTCGCCGCCGGAGCTGAGGCCGATGATGCGGTCCTCGACCTCGGTGCGCGCGGTGAGGAACAGCACCGGTGTGTACAGGCCCTGGGCGCGCAGCTGCCGGGTCAGGTCGAAGCCGTCGGCGTCGGGCAGCATCACGTCCATGATGATCAGGTCGGGTTGCCTGTCGCCTGCCCTGAACATGGCCTCCTGGCCGGTGACGGCCGCGACGACGGCGTACCCAGCGGCCCCCAGGGCGGTGGTGAGCAGGGTGCGGATACTGGGGTCGTCCTCGACCACGAGGATGGTGGACCGGGCCGAAGTGGGCCCGGAGGCGAGGCGGGACATGTGCGGCTCACTGGGGTAGAAGGCGGTGCCGCGTGAGAGTAGCGGCACCGGCTGTGAGAGGAGGCCGGAGCCCGGGACGGGGGTGGCAGTCCCGGGCTCCGGGGTCATCCGGTGACCTGTTTGTTCTTCGCGAGCGCCGCGGTGCGTTCGGTCACCGTGGTGCGCAGCTTCTCCACGGCGGCGTCCAGCTCCTTGGAAGAGCCGGCCGCCTCACGGGCCTGATCCGCGATGGTGTCCAGGGCCTTGGCCGCCGTACCGGAGGCGAAGGTCTTGGCGTAGACCTTCTTGTACGCCGCCTTGTAGACCGCATCGAAGGCATCGGACTCCAGGAAGCGGTCCTTCAAAGCGTTCCCGGCCATGAAGCCACCCTGGTCCCCTGCACCGTTCCCGCCGCCTGGCATGCCCTCCGGCATTCCTTGAGGCAGTCCTTCAGGCATCTCGGGCATGCCCTCCGGCATTCCTTCAGGCAGTCCTTCGGGCATGTGCGGCATGCCTTCAGGCGCCCCTTCGCCGTTCTGCCCCTCCCCTCCCTGCCCGCGGCCGCCGCCCATGCCCCCCATGCCGACCTCGTCGTCCGGGCCTGCGGCGGTGTCGCCGGAGAAGGCGAGGTTGTAGTCCCAACCGAGGACGGAGAACTTCTTGGTGTCCAGGTCGTAATAGAGCATGTAGTTCTTACCGGGACCGGAGATGTCGTCGAAGTTGAGCAGGAGGTTCTGCGTGGCGATGTACGTGGCGAGCGAGTCGACGTCGACGTACTGGTGCAGTTCCTCCTCGAACTCCTTGTCGGAAGCCTTGTCCGCCCACTTGATCAGCTTCATGAGCGGCTTCAGGTCCTGGCTGCCGACCTTGTTGAGCTGGCGGAAGGACGTCTCGTAGTCGGACGGGTCATCCCCGCGGTAGGCGAAACTTCCGCCGGCCCGCGCCTTGTACAGCACCCCGTTGCCGTCACCGATGGCCCCGGCGTACTCGGTGTCCGGGTTGTCGACCATCAGACGGGAAACCGCGGGCCGGTTGTTGACCTGCACCGAGGTGAAGCTGTACGCCTCGGCAGGCTGTCCGGAGGTCTTGGTCAGGGACAGCGACAGCGCCTCGTTCAGCGGCACCTGCTCGTCGGCGCCCGGGCGCAGCGAGATCTCTCGCTCACCCTGGTAGGCGCGCCCTTCGATGTACTCGTCGATCTTGATCAGCCAGGGCAGTTCCTCGGGCTTCTTCGCGGACAGGTCGTACTGAACCATCCCGCCGGGCCCCCCGCCTGGGTTGCCCTGACCACTACCGACAGCCCCACCCGTACCGTCCTGACCCCCGGCGGCACCTCCGGTGCTGTCCTGAACTCCGGTCGCAGCCCCACCCGTGCCTTTCTGCCCTCCTGCGGGAGCCCCGGCCGTGCCGTCCTGGCCTGCGGTGGCGGCGGGCGGGCTGCCGGTCGCACCGTTCTCGGCCTTCTGGCCGGGCTGCTGCTCGGTGGTGCCGGGACCGCCGCCGGTGTTCCGGCCGCGGTCCCGGCCCCCGCCCGCGCCCTGATCGGCGGCGAGCGGGTTGCCCTGCTGGTCACCGGTGTTGCCGGGCATGTTCCGGCCGCCACCGGCCATGCCCTTGCCGTTGCCCCGCAGGGACATCAGGGTGGAGTTCCCCTTGAGACGGATCCCGACGTCCTCCAGATGGACGCCGTCGATCGTCAGGTCGGCCGAGATGCAGTCCTTCGTACCTTCGTCCCGGAACTCCTTCATCATCTTGTTGAAGTCGGTCTGCTCATAGGTGAGCTGGATCGAATGGGACACCGAAGCGTCGTACAGGTCGACAGTGCCTTCGATGTTCTGGGTGATGGCGTCGGCCTCCACCCGCGAGGAGGAGGTCACGTACGGCGACACGCGGGCGTCGCCGAAGAAGTAGACCGCCACCGCGAGTCCCACACACAGCGCCCCGGCCGGCTTCCAGTGGTGGCGCAGCCGCACCGGCAGCCGGTCCTTCAGCCGCCGTTTGCGTACCGGCACCACCGGGTCCCGCTGGTCGCCGGTCATCACAGGTCCGTGGTGTCGTAACCGGTCAGGACCGTCACTCGCTGCCCGGACGTACGCTCCTGCAGTGCCGCCACCAGATCACCGGGCTCGGTGCCCTTCTTCATCCGCACGGTGTAGAAGACCTCGGTCAGCGCGCCGCCGCGGATCGTCTCGGTGCTCACCAGCTCGTACTCGGTGGTGTACCTGATCAGGACGTCGCTGATCACCGGGCCGTAGTCCTCGCCCGGCGGGACCTGGACCTTGACGACCTGCCGCTGAACGTTCAGGGCGAACCAGTTGAACTTGAACATGACCAGGATGACGACGCAGACCACGATGGCGCCTGCCACGGCCAGCGTGTAGAAGCGGGCGCCGCAGGCCATGCCGATCGCCATGGTCAGGAAGATGAAGCCGACGTCCCGGGTCTCCTTGACCGCGTTACGGAACCGGACCACCGACAACGCGCCGACCAGGGAGAACGCCCGGGCCAGGTTGGACCCGACCACCAGCATGATCAGCGCCACGACCATGCCGACGATCACGAGGGTCTGGACGTAGGACTGGCTGTAGGACACGTTGCGGTGCGTGTACCGGTAGGTGTAGCCGATCACCGTGCTCAGGATGAACGACAGCGCCATCGCCACCACGACGTCGGCGACGCTGAACGTCCCGCTGAGTTCCTGCAGATCGAAATTCACTGTGTTCCTGCTTTCAGCAGCGTGCGCTGCTGCTGCTCGACGGGGGAAAGCGGCGGGTAGTCCGCCTCATTGATGTGGAAGACCGAGCGCGGCGCGAGGCCGAACGCCTCGATGGACTGGACGTACTTGGAGATCCGGACCAGGTTGAGGTTGCGCCGGGCGGCCAAGTCGGTGATCCAGTGCGGGGTGCGCTCGTTCACCTTGATCTCCATCACCGACATGTGCGGCGGGATGGTGAACCGGTTCTCAGGGGTGGGCGTGCCGAAGTGGAAGTCCCGGTCCCGGCCGCGTACGCGCCTGTCGAAGGTGACCCGCAGACCGGTGTCGGCGTTCCGGCCCACCAGGGCCTCGCGCTGGTAGCCGGTGATCGCGGCGGGCTGCAGATTCAGCCGTACGATCAGGTCAAGCACTTCCTGGATGAAGGCGCTCTCCTTCACCGAGTGGCTGACCATCTCGCGGCCGTCGCACAGGCGCCGCGCCACTCCGTACGGCAGGGTGATCCGCCGCTTCTGAGTGACCCGGTTGACGCGCTGCTTGATCTCCACGCACACCGGCGACCCGTCGGTGACCCCGTCGAGATCACCGTAGTGGCGGATCCGCAGCTTGCGGCGGAACTTCAGCCCCTCGATCTTCTCCCAGTAGAACCGCAGCTGAGGAGTGTCGTAGTACAGGCTCCACACGCCGTAGCCGCCCACCGGGCTGTTGAGATCGCGGTCCATCCGCTCACCCAGCTCGTCCCGGATCTCGGCGGCCTGCTCGACCGGCACCAGATACTTCAGCTCGAACCGGTTGAACGCGTGCAGTCTGCTGGCCACGTGCAGCGGCTGCCCGTCCTCTTCTGCTCCTGCGGCTTGTGACACCTGCGCCTCCTCGTCGTACGGTCCGGACCAGCCGGCCAGAAGAGACGCAATCAACCGCGCATGAGGAGCCCATGAGAATCGTGGGTGTATTGCGGGAGCACTCAAGGCGTCCAGAAGGTGAACGAGTGCGTCACGGTTGTCGCGAATCCGGCTCGCAAACGTCTGACCCGGCCTGATGTGAGCGGAACAACGACGCGTACCGAAAAGACTGTTCGGCTCTCGCAGCCGGTTCGTGACCGGCCAGCCGAGCATGCCGTTGGATGGGCCTGGGGGAGGTGACGGCGTCGCGGTGCGTCCGCGTCCTGAAGGCCAAGCATCGGAACCCGGCCCTCGTGCTGCCGATGTGCTCGCCCGTACAGGACGGTGCGTGCAGCCGCTTCGACGAACTCGCCCACCACTACCGGGCCGGAGTCCACCTCGCCTCACTCATCCTCTGGCTCCGAGAACCTTTGTCAGACAGGTCCGCTCTCGGTGGACCGTGCCACGATCAGAGGCCGTCCCCGACAGGACGGGCCACACTCAGGCAATGACCCGGCCAGGCAACGCAAGGGAAGGGAATGGGTCCGTCTCTGAGGCCGCCGTACCCCGACGTGCCGCGCCCGCTGCCCTGCACAACGGACCGGCGGTTGTCCGGCGGGCGCACCTGGCGTTCACCTCGTAGGTTGGAGGTGAAATGGTCTCGCTCGTAAAGATCGGCGGGTCAGGCGCGTGACAGCGGAAATCGATTTCGAGGGGCTGTTCGACGCCGCGCCGAACTCGTACCTGGTGCTGGACGCCGAACTGGTGATCCGCTACGCCAACCGTGCCTACCTCCAGGTCACCGGCAGGACCTACGAGGAGATGGTCGGGCGGTCCATCCTGGAGGCGTTCCCGGAATCTTCTGCGGCGCCGGACGCGGCGCGTGACTTCGGCGCCTCACTCCAGCGCGTCCTGGCCTCCCGCAGCCCCGATGTGGTCGCACCGCAGCGATTCGACCTTCCCGTCGCCGGTCGGCCCGGCGAGCTCGAGGAGCGATGGTGGTGCGGGATGTCCAGCCCCGTCCTGGGGCCGGACGGCACGGTGAAATGGATCATCGCGCGAGCCGAAGACGTCACCGAGTTCATGCGTTCCCCCGTCATCCATGAGCTCACCCAGCCGCTGAGCAACCAGGCGACAGGGATCGCGGCCCAGGTGTATGCCCGCTCGCGTGATCTGGAACAGCTGAACGAGCAGCTGCGCCAGGCGCATGCCCGCGAACGTGAAATCGCCGTCACCTTGCAGGAGGTCATGCTCCGCTCGCCCGACCTGGCCAGGCACGACCGGGACATCGCCGTGCGCTACCTGCCGGCCGGCGGATCACTCAACGTGTGCGGCGACTGGTACGACGTGGTCGATCTGCCGCCCGACCGCTACGCCATCGCCATCGGGGACGTCGTGGGCCACGGCCTCGAGGCCGCTGCCGTCATGGGAATGCTGCGCAGCGCCCTGAGCGCAGCCATCCGGGCCGTTCCCAGCCCCGCACAAGCCCTGGAGGTACTGGGCCTGTACGCCCGGGCGGTCGACGGCGCACTGGCCACCACCGTGGCCAAAGTGCTCATCGACCCGCGCAGCCGACTGATCATCTACAGCAACGCCGGCCACCCACCGCCGGTGCTGCTCCATCCAGACGGCAGCTGGCAGCTGTTGGACCAGGCCACCGACCCGCCGCTGGGCGCTCGACCCCAACATGTTCCCCGCCCGCAGGCCGGGCTGCCCTACACCCGGGGGGACACCCTTGTGCTCTACACCGACGGCCTGATCGAACGCCGTGGTGAGGACATCGATGCCGGCCTGGCCCGGCTGACCGACGCCCTCGGCCGGTACAGCACCCTCCCGGTGGAGGGAATCGCCGACGGACTGCTGGCCCACCTGGGCGTCACCGGCGGCAGCCAGGACGACGACATCGCCCTCGTCGTCGTCCGCCTGTGACCGTTTCCATGACATCAAGACCGGCATCGGTGCTGACAGCGTCCTGCACGAGACCCTCGACCGCATCATGCTCGACACCAGCTTGACCCACCTGCCCGCGCAGTGGACATCCCCGCCAGTCGGACACGGGAACGATGTGTTTCACGGGCTCGCGTCATTCCCACGGTTCGCGGGCTCGGGGCTGCTCAGCCAGCCGTTGATGGCGAAGCGGCTGTCCGCGTGCTGCCTACTCGGGCAGCTGACCGGCCTTACCTCATGCCAGGCGGTGGGGAGGAAGAACACGATGCTGTCGTGCTCGGGCTCCCAGTCCCGCCAGGTGCGCTCCTGCCATCTCCCGGCCGTCTCGGTGTGCAGTGGCAGAGCCGCGTCGAACACACGCAGCTCGCCCCCATCGAAAGGCCGGGGTGTGCGATGCAGGTAGTACACGAATGTGAGCAGACGCCGGGGGGCGAACTCGGCGCTGGTGTCCTGGTGCGGCCGGTAAAAGTCGCCGTCGTTGTGCGCGTTGAGGCTGTAGCTGGGTTCGGTGTACTGGCAGGAGACTCCGAGAGTGTGCTCGACCGCCTCCAGCACCTCGTGGATGGCTGCCATCAACTCAGGCGCGGCGAAGTCTTGGCACGAGCGGGACCGGCGAAAGTCGGGGACCACTTCCCGGTCGCGAATCATGGAGGGCTTCAACGTGTCGCCGGCGGAGGCGATGGCGCGCTCCAGTAAGGCGCCGGCCGTCTGCTCACCCAGGAACTGGGTGATGCGACAGACCGTCACCGGAAGCCGCCAGACCGCGTCCGTACACACCGGTGACCGCAGATCCATCGCCTGGGAGGGTCCCGTCACAGTGTCGTGTCGTGCCAAGGTGTCCTGCCTTGTCATGGTGTCTTGCCTTCTGGATCATGATGAGTGTTCCGCAGGGACCGACCCCTTGCCTTCTGAGGGAAGGGATGGCCACACGGGCCGCGCTCAGCGAGGGCGGCGACTGGGGCAACTGGCCTGGCAACGGGCCTTCCCCGGCCGAGCGCTGGAGCATCACAACAGGCCATCCGGCGCGTCACGCGGCCCCGGGCGTGTTCAGGCTCGCGGCTTCTCGCAGACGATCCACTTCGGCCGTGAGCTCTTCCACGCGGCGGTGCAGTGCCTGGACGCACACCAGGGCGACGCCGAGGCCGTCGACGACGGGGATGGTGGTGTCGTCGTGGTTGAAGCCGAAGGCGGCGTGCCAGTCCTGGGCCATCGGCCCCAGGTGACGCACACCTTCGGGCTCCCAGAGGTAGCGCCAGGTACTGATGGGCAGCGCGGCCACGGTCCCCAGCACTGCGTAACCGTTGACCGGGCTGACCGATGCCACGTCGCTGAGCTCCCGGACCTCAGCTCGAAGCCGTGCCGGGGCACCGTGGTCAGCCGCCCGGGACCGCCGACGGAAAATGCCCACCGCTACCGGCTCCAGTCGACCGGGACCACATCTTGCTTGAGCGCACGGTCGCTGCAGACGGAGCAGGGGCTGCCCGGGACACCGGGGCCTTGGTCCGTGCCGATCGTGATCGCTCCGTGGGCTCCGGCCGGGGCGTGAATGCCGTCGCCGATCATCGCGGCTTCATAGCCGCCCAGCAGTTCCTGGAGGGTTCCGGGGCCGAAATTCTCCGGCGCGGCGATCGCAGCGATGCCGTCGTAGTCCGTGTAGGCCGTCCCCAGCGTCCTGCCGCCCATGGTGGCGAACACGATCTTCGCGCCGCGAATGGGCTCCCCGGTCACCGCGTCTGTCGCCATCGCGTTGATGTTTTCCAGTTGCATCTGGGTGACGTTCAGGCTGGCCTGGCTGGCCGTGAGCCTGGTTGGCTTCAAACTGGGGCACTCCGCCCCGCTGCACGACGGCGTCGCCGTGGGGGCGGCGGACGCGGGGGCACCACTTCCTACTCCCAGCGCCGCCATAGCCACGGCCATTGCCGAGACAGCCATACCCGAAGACCTCACGTCCCACTCCCATGTGTCAGCGACAGCTGCCATCTCATCCGGACGGCACGCAGACTGTAAGGGCGCCCGGCCGACGGTACTGCGTGAAGATCGGAGATGCCTTCTATCGGGTGAACTGTCGTACGGGGGAGCTGACTTGGTCAGTCAAGGTTCGATGGCACGAACTGGGCAGTGGTCAGCGCCGCACACCGCCCTCGTGCTGCACCGTGCAACGGGATGCGGCACACCACCGTCGCCCAGGCCCCGGGCGACGACGTCGGGCAGATGGCCATGCGGCTCGGTGCCGTACACCCATGCGGCGCCCCGGCCACCAGGTGGTCCGGGGCGTGGACAGCGGGATCGTGAGGACGGGGTCGGGGACGGGGACGGGGACGGTGTGCTCGGTGGTCATCGGTGGCCTTCCCAGGAGCGGGGATGGGTGCGGGGCGGGTTCTAGAGCCCGTGGAAGGCGCGCCGGACGTCGTCCGCGGCCCCGGCGAGGTTGTCGGCGTGCAGCCGTTCGTCGAAGTCGTACGGGTCGACGGCGTCCATGACGCGCTCGGAGGCGGGCGTCGAAGACGCGGGCGAACGCTTCGTGGACAAATGACGGCATTGTCGTAGCTGCGAACGTGGGGCAGCCAGCCGCCCGTCAGGGCGGCGGCCAGGTCACATTCCACGTCCGGTCAGCTGTGACATCACGCTCTGTGAGACATACCTGAGGCGTAGCAAGTGCTCACTCGATAGGCGGATGGAGCTCGTTCCAGCAGTGGATGTCGCGCTGCTGCGGGCGATGCGATGGTCAGTGCATGGTGGGCGCGACAGGGACGACGAGGGCGCCTCGGCGCATGGGGTGGCCGCGCTGGGTGGGCCGGGCAACGATGGTGTGGGCGGTGGTGTACGCCGGCTTCGGCCTGGCATGCGCGCTGAGCGGTACGCCGCTGCTCTACCTGGGCAGCGCCCCGGGACCCTCGGCGCTGGGCTGGGGGGTGGCGGCGGTGGGGGCGCTGGCGGCCCTGGCCTGTGGCGCGGTGGCGCGGTACGGAATGCAGTCGGCGTTGCGGGTGCTGCTGTGGGTGGTCTGCGCGCTGGCCGGGATGGCCGCGTTCGGCTTGCTGATGGACGTCATCACACTGGCATTCGGTCAGGGGGTGGACAGCGGTGTGGCCGCGGCGAACCATGCGCTGGCGGCGGCCGGAGTCCTGCTGCTCGCGGCCACTGCCCGGTCCGTCCGCCGCACCCCCTCCGCAGCCGTCGTACGGGCCCCTTCCGCCGCCTCCGGGCCGGTCCAGCTCGCCGTCTGCGCCGGGACGGCGGCTTTCCTCCCCTACGCGGCGATGAAGCTCATCTGGGCGTCCGGCGGCACCTTCGCCGGGATGACCGGCGAGGAAATGCTCGCCATCTCCAAGCGCAATGGTGCGTCAGGAATCTGGCTCACCCTGGAGTCCTGGGGCCTGGACGGCACCGTGCTGCTGGCTGCGCTCGGCACCTTCCTGCTGTGGGGCCTGGTCCGTCCGTGGGGCCAGGTCTTCCCGCGCTGGGCGCTGTGGCTGCGCGGCCGCCGCGTCCCCCGCTGGCTCCCCCTGGCCCCGGCCTTGATCGGCGCCGCCACCCTGGCTCCGTACGGGGTGTTCGGTGTCGGCTACGTGGCGCTGGCCACCGCCGGCGTGGTGACGATGCGGCAAGGGGACTTCCGCTCCTCGAGCGATGCACTGCTGGTCGCCTGGATAGGCATGACCGCGTTCGCGGTCTATGGCGTCGCACTGATCGTCGCTGCCCGCTCGTACTGGCTCCGGACCCAATCCAGGGCGCTGGTCACGCCGCAGACGGGTGTAACACAGCTACGAGGACGGTGAGCGCAGCCGCGACGGCGCCGAGCCGTCGGTCTTCACCACGGCCGTGGTGCAGTCGCTGCGCCACGGCACGGGCGACCGGGACGGCGACGGTCGCCGCCCACATCCAGCGCCACCTCGCCGAACCCGCCGACTTCGAGATCGCGTTGAGCCGACCACTGCGGGAGCAGGATGCCGCACTCATCGACGCGGGCACGCCCGTAGGGCGGTCACGTCAGGACGGGCCGCATCGTGGACTCGCAATGGGCGGTGGCCTATACGAGCACACATCTGTGCGTGCTCGACGCGACACACTTGCTGCGGGTGCCGTATCGGGAGCTGTCATTGCTCTCGGTGTCCTCCACGAGCCGGTAGGAGACCTGGTCGGGCAGCAACGACCAAGCGGGGTGGGGCGGGGAGACGGAATTGGTCACCACCACGGTCCGCTTCGGCGCTCAGGAGGCAGTGTTCGAGGAGCCCTACGGGAAGCGGATGGGCGACGCCCTCAATGCCTTCGTCGCCGCCATCGCCGATCTCCGCAAGCGCCACCCCGATTGGTTCGCCTAACGAGCTCGTGCACGACAAGCGGTGAGACGTCGAGAACCTCGGTGGGACCCGTGCTCACGTCTGCCTTGTCGAGTGCAGGTCTGCGGTCTGCTGGTGAGAGAGCAGGCCGGCGATGGCCTGGAC
>NZ_JBWJAQ010000014.1:0-205670 GCF_056387915.1 Streptomyces sp. GLSS-08 | reverse complement strand
CCTCGACCACCGCGTCCCGCGGGGCGCGCAGCGCGGTGTGCAGCACCGCCCGGTCCTCGGTGACGTTGATCTTCTCACCGCGGAACATGGCGTCCCGCTGCCCGAACACGCCGGTGGCCGCGGCCAGCTCGCGCAGCAGGCGCAGCGTCTCGTCGGTGACCCGGTGCTTGGAGTAGTCGACGTACAGGTCACCGACCTCCAGCGTGTACCGGGAGCCGCGCCCGGGGTCGGCCGCGAACAGCTCCCGCAGGGAGGTCTCGCCGGCCTCCTCACGGTGCTTGGCCAGAGCGGTCCATTCGGGTGTCTGGTTGAGCCTGGTACGGCTTTCTGCGTTCATCTCGGACTTCCGCCTCTTTCCTGCGTGTGCTGCCGCGTACCTTGCCCCGCTGCCGTCCCAACCTAATTGATCAGGGCTTGACGTGAGCGGTCCTGACGCCGTCGTCCGGGTGGACAACGGATACGTCCCGGTTGAGCGCGGGTATCAGAGCGGTGACGGAGAGCGCGAAGAACGCGGCGGCGAGCAGCGCCGGGGTGTTGAGCCCCCAGACCGTCGCGACGGCCCCGCCCAGCAGCGCTCCGAGAGGTGCCCCGGCGACGGCGAGCGTCCGGAACGCCGAGCTGACACGGCCGAGCAGGTCGGCGGGGCTGCGCTGCTGCATCATGGTCGTCGTGTTCACGTTCCACACCATTCCCATGAGGCCGAACACGGCCATGCTCACGAGGAACACGGCCGGGCTGCGAACCGTGCCCATGGTGACGAGGGCCCCGGTCTGCACGGCTCCGGCGAGCAGCACGCCGCGGATCCGGCCGAGCCGGTCCACGACCCGGCGGTTCACCGCTCCCCCGGCCAGGCTGCCGAGCGTGTACGCGGTCATCGCCGCCGCGTAGCCGCCGTTGCCCGCGTCGAGCCAGTCCGTCACGAGGAGGACCGTCGTGGCGATGAAGGCGCCCATGCCGATGTTGCAGAGAGCCGTGGCCGCGCACAGGCCGCGCAGTGCCCGGTCGCGTCCGAGGACGCGCAGTCCCGCCGCGATCTCGCCGCGCAGGGTGCTGCCCGCCGGTCTCGGCGCACGCTCGGCCGGCCCGCTCCGCAGGGAGGCGACGAGCGCGGCTCCCACGAGGAACGTCACGGCGTCCACGAGGAAGGGGGCGGCCGCTCCCGCGACGATCAGGACGGGGACGAGGGGGCCGGCGAGCAGGCCGCCCGCGAGGCGCTGACCGGTCATCAGGCGGGCGTTCGCGCTGCCGAGTGCCGCCCGGTCGACGAGGGCGGGGAGCAGGGCGGTGGACGCGTTGTCGAAGAGCGTCTGGAGTGTGGTCAGCGCCAGAGCCAGCGCGATCAGCAGACCGATCGAGGCGTGTCCCAGGGCGACGGCCGCGGCGAAGGCCGCCACCAGCAGGCCCCGCACCAGGTCCACGGTCCACATCGCGCGTCGCTGGTCCACCCGGTCGGCGACCGCTCCGCCCAGTAACCCGAACACGATCCAGGGGAGATGACCGCAGGCGGTGACGGACACGACGAGCATCGGCTCGTGCGTCAGCGTCGCGGCAAGCAGCGGCAGCGCGGCCGCCCGCAGGGCATCGCCGAAGCTGGAGAGGACGGCCGCACTCCACAGCCGCCCGAACCCCCCGCGCCACGCGGGCGCGCGCACCTCCACCGCACCGGTCGTCGTCACCAGGCCCCCCGCAGATTCCGCTGATGCAAGAACCGTATAGGGCACCACTGACAATCGGCCGTGGAGCGGGCGGCACGGCCGTACGAGACACGTCCGGCCGGACACCCCTTGGTGTCCGGCCGGCTGTCAACTCCTAGATCTCGCCCCGCAGTTTGGCGAGCGCCTCGGCGAGGATCGCCTCGCCGTCCGCGTCGCTGCGCCGCTCCCGTACGTACGCGAGGTGCGTCTTGTACGGCTCGGTGCGCGGCGGGTCCGGCGGGTTGTCCTGGTCCTGTCCGGCGGGAAAGCCGCAGCGCGGGCAGTCCCAGGTGTCGGGGACCTGCGCGTCGCTGGCGAAGCTCGGCTGCGTCTCATGCCCGTTGGAGCACCAGAAGGAGACGCGCAGCCGTGGCGCGGACTCGCCGCGCTCGGCCTCGCCCATCGGCCCCGCCCCGACCCGGCTTCCTCGGATCGCGTTGCCACTTGCCACGGTCGTAACTCCCTGCGTAATGGTGCCGCGAAACGAGTCGGCGTGACGCTTCGCTGCGAGCGCCTCAGTCTACGTAAGGCCCAACGCGCGTCCAGTGCTTGGAGTTACCTTCCCGCCCCTAGACGCAAGCCCCATGATAGGCCGCGCTGGGCTGCGCGTACCGGACATGGGGCCTTACGTGCGGAATGTGCGTGCGTACTGCGCTGTCGCGGCGCCGTACCGATGTCAGCCGGTGATCAGTTGCCGGTCTTCATCAGGATGCCGAGCGCGACGATGCACGCGAACCAGAGCAGACCGACCACCACGGTGATCCGGTCGAGGTTGCGCTCGGCGACCGAGGAGCCACCGACGGACGACTGCATACCGCCACCGAACATGTCGGAGAGGCCGCCGCCCTTCCCCTTGTGCATCAGCACCAGCAGCATCAGCAGCAGGCTGAAGACGATCAGGGCGATCGAGAACCCCATAACCACGGCTGGACCAACTTCCTCGGATCTGGATGACGACGGGGGCCCGGTGGGTTGCCACCGGACCCCCGCAAGAGTACGACGTAACGCCGCTACCGCATACTCACTGGTCGCGGAACCGGACGATCTTGACGAACTCGTCGGCGTCGAGCGCCGCGCCGCCGATCAGCGCGCCGTCCACGTCGGGCTGGGCCATGATCGCCGCGACGTTGCCGGACTTCACGGAGCCGCCGTACTGGATGCGGACCTTGTCGGCCAGTTCCTGCGAGTACAGCTCGGCGAGACGGCCGCGGATCGCCCCGCAGACCTCCTGGGCGTCCTCGGGGGTGGCGACCTCGCCGGTGCCGATCGCCCAGACCGGCTCGTACGCGATCACGATGGACTCGGCCTGCTCGGCCGGGATGTCCTCGAGGGCGCCGTCGACCTGCGCGAGCGTGTGGGAGACCTGGTTGCCCGCCTTGCGGACGTCCAGACCCTCGCCGACGCACAGGATCGGGGTGAGGCCGTGCTTGTAGGCGGCCTTGACCTTGGCGTTGCACTGCTCGTCGGTCTCGTTGTGGTACTGCCGGCGCTCGGAGTGGCCGATCGCCACGTACGTGCACTTGAGCTTGGACAGCATCGCACCGGAGATCTCACCGGTGTAGGCACCGGAGTCCTGCGCCGAGAGGTCCTGGGCGCCGTACTTGATCCTCAGCTTGTCGCCGTCGACCAGGGTCTGCACGGAGCGCAGGTCGGTGAAGGGCGGCAGGACGGCGACCTCGACGGCCTCGTAGTCCTTGTCGGCCAGGGCGAAGGCGAGTTTCTGGACGTGCGCGATGGCCTCGAGGTGGTTGAGGTTCATCTTCCAGTTGCCCGCCATCAGCGGCGTGCGCGTGCTC
Source organism: Streptomyces sp. GLSS-08 (assembly GCF_056387915.1). Taxonomy (NCBI): domain Bacteria; kingdom Bacillati; phylum Actinomycetota; class Actinomycetes; order Kitasatosporales; family Streptomycetaceae; genus Streptomyces; species Streptomyces sp. GLSS-08. The sequence continues at coordinate 202,180 of NZ_JBWJAQ010000014.1, read as the reverse complement.
ATTTAGGTCAGTCCTCCAGTGCGGCGAGGCCGGGGAGCGTCTTGCCCTCGAGGTATTCGAGGGAGGCGCCGCCGCCGGTCGAGATGTGGCCGAATGCCTGCTCGTCGAAGCCCAGGGTGCGGACGGCCGCGGCGGAGTCGCCACCGCCGACTACCGTGAAGGCCTGGGAGTCGAGAAGGGCCTGGGCGACCGCCTTGGTGCCCTCGGCGTAGTCGGGGTGCTCGAAGACGCCCATGGGGCCGTTCCAGAAGACGGTGGCCGCGTCGGCGAGCTTCGAGGCGTACAGCTTGCGGGTCTCAGGACCGATGTCGAGACCCATCCCGCCGGCCGGGATGGCGTCCGCGGCGACGGTGGTGGGGTGGGAGGGGGCCTTGGTCTTCAGGTCCGGGAACTCGGACGCGACCACCACGTCGACGGGGACGACCAGCTCGACGCCGTTCTTCTCCGCGCGCTCGACGTACTCGACGACGACCGGGATCTGGTCCTCCTGCACGAGGGAGGCGCCGATCTCGTACCCCTTCGCCTTCAGGAAGGTGAAGGCCATGCCGCCGCCGATGAGCAGCCTGTCGGCCTTGCCGAGCAGCTGGTCGATGACATCGAGCTTGTCGGAGACCTTGGAGCCGCCGAGCGCGACCACGTAGGGACGGCTGACGTCCTCGGTGAGCTTCTTCAGGACGCCGACCTCGGTGGCGATGAGGTGGCCCGCGTAGTGCGGCAGGCGCGCCGGGAGGTCGTACACGGAGGCGTGCTTGCGGTGCACGGCGCCGAAGCCGTCGCTCACGTAGACGTCGGCCAGGGCCGCGAGCTGGTCGGCGAAGGCGGCGCGCTCGGCGTCGTCCTTGGAGGTCTCGCCGGCGTTGAAGCGCAGGTTCTCGATGACCGCGACCTGGCCGGGCTGGAGGCCGTTCACCGCGTCGTGGGCGGCGGGGCCGACGGTGTCCTGGGCGAACGCCACGGGGGCGCCGAGGAGTTCACCGAGCCGCTCGGCGGGCCGGAGCAGGGAGAACGCCGGGTCCGGGGCACCCTTGGGGCGGCCGAGGTGCGAGGCGACGACCACCTTGGCGCCCGCGTCGGCGAGGGCCTTGACGGTGGGCAGGACGGCGCGGATGCGGCCGTCGTCGGTGATGCGGCCGTCGGCCAGCGGCACGTTCAGGTCGGCGCGGACGAAGACCCGCTTGCCGTCCACGCCTTCGGCGAGAAGTTCGTCGATCGTCTTCATGAAGGGACTCCTACAAGGCTCGGTGAGATCGCCGGAGGGCTGATCGATCAGTACGTGAGAGAGGGCCCGGGCAGCGCGGCGTTGCGCTGCCCGAGCCCTGCTCCTACATCGAGATGCCTGCTCCGGGACCTACAGCCGGCCGCCGACGAAGACCGTGAGGTCCACGAGGCGGTTGGAGTAGCCCCACTCGTTGTCGTACCAGCCGAGGATCTTCACCGAGTTGCCCTCCTGGACCATGGTCAGGGAGGAGTCGAAGGTGCAGGACGACGGGTCGCCGACGATGTCCGAGGAGACGATCGGGTCCTCGGTGTAGGTCAGGAAGCCCTTGAGGTCGCCGTCCTCGGAGGCCTTCTTGAACGCGGCGTTGACCTCGTCCTTGGTGACCTCGCGCTGCAGCGTCACGACCAGGTCGGTGGCCGAGCCGGTCGGGACCGGGACGCGCATCGCGATGCCGTCGAGCTTGCCCTTGAGCTGCGGCAGGACCAGGGCGGTGGCCTTGGCGGCACCCGTCGTGGTCGGGATGATGTTCTCGGCGGCGGCGCGGGCGCGGCGCAGGTCCGAGTGCGGGAAGTCCAGGATGCGCTGGTCGTTCGTGTACGCGTGGACCGTCGTCATCAGACCCTTGACGATGCCGAAGTTCTCGTCGAGGACCTTGGCCATCGGCGCCACACAGTTGGTGGTGCAGGAGGCGTTGGAGATGACGTGGTGGTTGGCCGCGTCGTACTTGTCCTGGTTGACGCCCATCACGATCGTGATGTCCTCGTCCTTGGCCGGAGCCGAGATGAGGACCTTCTTGGCGCCGCCCGCGATGTGCTTCTCGGCGTCGGCCTTCTTGGTGAAGATGCCGGTCGACTCGATGACGATGTCGACCCCGAGGTCGCCCCACGGGATGTCGGCGGGGTTGCGCTCGGAGAGCACCTTGATGGTCCTGCCGTCGACGGTGATCGTGTCGGCGGTGTGCGACACCTCGGCCTTGAGACGGCCCAGAATGGTGTCGTACTTGAGCAGGTGAGCGGTGGTCGCGGTGTCACCCAGGTCGTTGACAGCCACGATCTCGATGTCTGCACCCTGCTCCAGCAGCGCGCGGAAGTAGTTACGACCGATGCGGCCAAAGCCGTTGATGCCTACGCGGATCGTCACGAAACCGATCTCCTCGTTGGTACGCCGGGTTCGAATCCGGCGAGCTGTATGGGATGTCCCCGACCGCCTACGACCCTACCTCCCTGATGCCTCCGGAGTGACATCGAGACGGCCCATACACGGCAGGGCGGTCCGTACCCGCCAGTAGGGGTACGGACCGCCCCGGTCCGGAGATCCGCTCACCGGATTTGACTACCTGACGTCATGCGCCGCTGACGCGGTGGAGTCAGGTGCGCAGTGCCGCGAGCGCCTTTCCGATCAGCGCCGCACGGTCGGCCGCCGCGGTGACGTGCTCCAGGCCGAAGCCCAGCAGCACCGTGTCGTCCGTGGTGACGCCTCCGTAGGTGCGGAACAGCGTTCCGACGCGTGCCCAGTCCTTGAGGACGGCGGGGCTGCCCGCCGGCGGTCCGGGGACGCTCCAGGCGCCGAGTGACGTCTCGAAGCCCTCGGTGCCGGTGACCGTGCCCCCGACGACGAGCGAGGCGTCGTCGGCGAGCAGCCCGTGGCCGCCGCTGCTCGGGTCGCTGATGTAGCTCAGCGAGACCTCCACGGACTTGCCCGCGTACGCGCTCAGGTCGAAGTCGACCTGCTGCCAGCCGTCCGAGGCGCCCGTGAAGCTGTTCCACGCGCCGCTGGTGCCCGTGTTGGCGCACGCCGTGGCGCCCAGGGTCAGATAGCGCTTGAGGGCCGGGTGCTCGTTGATCAGATAGCCGGCCTCGCACTCGGCCGGCACGGCGGTGCCGGTGGCGCCGCCCGCGTCGGGGAGCGTGGTCCAGTCGTCCGCCCCGGTGGTGTGGGCCTCGAGCACCGCGTGGTCGTAGCCGGGCTCGGTGTCCCACAGGAGCCGGGTGCGCAGCGCCGGCTTGTCGGCCGCGCTCACCCCGGTGAGGTCGATCGTGCGGGTGAGCCGCTTGTAGGCGTCGTCGGTGTGGACGGCGGCGGCCATGTAGGAGCCCGCGTACGGCCCGTACGGGTTGACCGTCCCGGCGAACTGCCCCGCTCCCGCGCTCGCGAACTGCGGGTACGTGTCGACGGGCAGCGTGTCCGAGGTGACGCCGTAGGTGCCCGCCGCGTTCAGCGGGTTGCCGGGCGCGTCGCCGAGCGGGCCCGTGAAGCCCGCGAGCTTCCCGGAGCCGTCGAAGCCGGTGGCGCCCGGGGTCGACGTCCGCGAGTAGGCGCCCAGGTAGTACTGGCTGAAGTCGTTCGAGAGGGTGCCGCCGCCGAGGTCGACGCTGCCGCCGGCCTGCTCCCCCGCCTCGATCAGCCTGCCGCCCTCGTTGAGGAAGGCGCGCAGCTGGAGCTGGGTGGCGTTGCCGGGCCGGCCGGCGCCCGTGTAGTGGACGACCGTGCCGAAGTGGCCGAGGACACCGAGCGCGTCGGGGGCGCCCTGGGTGGCGACGTCCCACACGAGCGCCTTGCGCCCGTTGGCCTTCAGTGCGTCGACGTACTTCTGCGCCTGGGTCGCGGCCGCGCCCTCCTCCGCCACCACGAGGGTGCCGGCCCGCGGCCGCTCGGCCACGGTGTAGGTGAAGCGGGTGCTGGAGGTGGGCCTGCCGCTCCTGGTCTCACCGGTGAACCAGATCTCGACCTTGTCGCCCGTGTCGCCGTCCTTGACCTTGGCGCGGTACTCGTCGAAGTACAGGTTGTCCTCGCCGCCGAAGGTCTCACCGCCCTTCCATGGCCGGAGTGCCATGTCGTGCGTACGGCCGCCGTTGACGCGGTACTTGAGCTCCTTGTCGCGGACGGACCTGCGGGCGACGACGGAGACCTCCTGGTCGGCGCCGCGCGCGTAGGAGACCGGGAAGGCCGCGGGGGTGAAGTCGGGTGCGTCGATGCCGACCGAGGAGGACGGCCGGTCCGGGTGCGCGGCGGTCTCGGCGACGGAGAGCGCGAACGGGATGTTCTTGCGGAACTCCTGCTCGATCAGCTTCTCGTCGTCGGGGAAGGTGAAGACGGAGGCGCAGTCGGCCGCGTTCCAGGCGTCGTCCGGGTCGAGGTCCGACGCGGTCTGGCAGGTCGACATCTCAGGGGTGAACATCCCCATGCCGTTGACGTTGGCGGCGTGGCCGTCCGCCTCGCCGTTGGTGGTGTAGAGCTCCGAGGAGACCTGCGGGTGGTAGCCCTCGATCGCCGAGTTCTCGGGGGTGCCGGCGAGCGCCTTGTAGATCACGTCGTCCGGGCTCGGCGTCGCCACCTGCCAGCCCACCCCGTACAGGAGCAGCTCGGCGGCGGAGTGGTAGTTGATGCCGTACGTGAAGCCGATGCGCTTCTCGAAGGCGTCCAGGGCCTTGGTCTCTGGTTCGGAGCCCGGGCTCGCGCCGCGGTAGGTCTGGCTGGTGGGGTTCGGGGACGAGCCCTCGTCGTCGTAGCCCCACTTGTAGGCGAAGTTGCGGTTGAGGTCGACGCCGTCGCCGGTGGTGATGGTGCCGTCGCCGTTCACGTCCCGGAGGTTCTTGCGCCACTGCCGGTCGCCGTCGGCGTCGAACGTGAAGTCGTACCCGTCGGGGTTGGCGGACAGGACGAACCACAGCTCGGTGGAGTCGACGAGCTTCTTGACGCGCTTGTCCGTGGAGTAGTTGTCCAGGTAGTAGTGCATCAGACGCCGGGTCATCTCCGGCGTGATCCACTCGCGCGCGTGCTGGTTGGACATGTACAGCACGGACGGCTTGGCGCCGTCCTTCGTCCTCTTGGCGCCCTTGGTCAGCTTGAGCGCGAGGATGTCCTGGCCCTTGACCGTCTTGCCGATGGACACGGCCTTGGTGAGCCCGGGATGTTCCTGGCTGGTCCTGAGAATCTCCTCCTGGAGATTCCCCTTGCCGCTGTACGGGCGGAACACGCCGTCGCCCGCCGCAGTCACCCGTGCCTCGGCCCTGGCCGAGAGCGTGTGCTCGGTGAGTGCGACGCCCTCCTTCTCCAGCTTCTGCGCCTGCTTGTCGGTGAGGTAGACCTCGACCGTCGCGGTCCCCTTGTCCGGCGCCTGTTCGCCGAGTTCGTGGCCGTCCTGTCCGGCCGCGAGCAGCAGGGGTACCTGCTGCTTCGTGACCTCGGCGCGGAACACCTTGACGGCGTTCGCGTCCGGCTCGGGTGAACTGCCGTCCTGCGCGTGGGCGGCCGGGGCCAGACCCGCGCCACCCAGCAGGAGCGCGCTCGCAGCGAGGATCGCTCTCGCTCTTCGTCTCATGAGTCCCCTTTGCACTGGTCCGCCACAGCGGCGGACAGAGCCAGGCTCATGACACCCGAGCATCAAGTCAAGGGTGCGTCGGCATCGGGAAACGCCGGTGCCGATCACCCAAGTGGGCGTCGGCACCGGCGTGTTGGTCTTTGTGCGCGCGGCCGGGACCGGCCCCGGCGCGTCAGCCCACGAGGTTGTCGGCCATCTCCTCGGTGAGGTTGGACTCCGTGCTCGGGATGCCCAGGTCCTGGGCCCGCTTGTCGGCCATGGCGAGCAGCCGGCGGATCCGGCCGGCGACGGCGTCCTTGGTCAGCGGCGGGTCGGCGAGCGCGCCCAGCTCCTCGAGGGAGGCCTGCTTGTGCTCCATGCGCAACCGGCCGGCGGCGGCGAGGTGTTCGGGGACCTCCTCGCCGAGGATCTCCAGGGCGCGCTGCACGCGGGCCCCGGCGGCGACGGCGGCGCGGGCCGAGCGGCGCAGGTTGGCGTCGTCGAAGTTGGCGAGCCGGTTGGCCGTGGCGCGGACCTCACGGCGCATCCGGCGCTCCTCCCAGGCCAGCACCGACTCGTGGGCGCCCAGACGGGTGAGCAGCGCTCCGATGGCGTCGCCGTCGCGGACGACCACGCGGTCCACGCCGCGGACCTCGCGGGCCTTCGCCCCGATCGACAGCCGGCGGGCCGCGCCGACCAGTGCGAGCGCGGCCTCCGGGCCCGGGCAGGTCACCTCGAGGGAGGAGGAGCGCCCCGGCTCGGTGAGCGAACCGTGGGCGAGGAACGCGCCGCGCCAGGCGGCCTCTGCGTCGCAGGTGGCCCCCGAGACCACCTGCGGGGGCAGCCCCCGGATCGGACGGCCGCGGCCGTCGACGAGCCCCGTCTGACGGGCCAGCTGGTCACCGCCCGCGACGACGCGCACGACGTAGCGCGAGCCGCGGCGCAGCCCGCCTGGCGCCATCACGATCAGTTCGGAACTGTGGCCGAAGATCTCCAGGATGTCCCGCTTCAGCCGCCGTGCCGCCATCGCGGTGTCCAGCTCCGCCTCGATCACAATCCGGCCGCTCACCAGGTGAAGGCCGCCCGCGAACCGCAGAATGGCGGAGACCTCCGCCTTTCTGCAGCAGGTCCGGGTGACGGGAAGCCGGGCGATCTCATCCTTCACCGCTGCCGTCATCGCCATGGGCCGATCCTTCCATGCATCCGAAAAATACGGTCGTACGCGGCGGCCAACAGCTCCGGGTCGTGCCGCGGAGTGCCGTCGGTCCGGGCCACCGGCGCCAGCTCGACCGCGGCGCCGAACCGCTTGGCGGCATCGGTGAGTGAGTCGCGGTCGGGCACGGCGGCCTCGTCGGCCAGCACCACGTCCAGGGCGAGTTTAGGGGCGTGTCGTCCCAAAACCTCCAAATGACGCTGCGGGGAGAAGCCATCGGTTTCTCCGGGCTGCGGGACGAGATTCAGGGAGAGCACCCGGCGCGCCTTCGTCTGAGTCAGCGCGTCGAGCAGGTCGGGCACCAGCAGATGCGGGATAACGGAGGAGAACCAGGAGCCCGGACCGAGCACCACCCAGTCCGCGTCGAGGACCGCTGCGACGGCCTCGGGGACGGCGGGCGGGCCGTGCGGCACGACGTGCACGGACTGCACCTCGCCGGGCGTGAGAGCGACGGTGGCCTGGCCGCGGACGGTGTCGACGTCGTCGGGCCGGGCCGGGTCGTGGCCCTTGACCAGGGCCTGGAGCTCCAGGGGCACCGCGGACATGGGCAGGACGCGGCCCTGCGCGCCGAGGAGCCTGCCCACCAGGTCCAGGGCCTGGACGTGGTCGCCGAGCTGCTCCCACAGGGCGACGATCAGCAGATTGCCGACCGCGTGCTCGTGCAGGTCGCCCTTGGACTGGAAGCGGTGCTGGATGACGCGGGCCCAGGTCTGCCCCCAGTCGTCGTCGCCGCACAGCGCGGCCAGCGCCTTGCGCAGGTCACCGGGCGGGAGCACGCCCAGCTCGTCGCGCAGGCGCCCGCTGGAGCCGCCGTCGTCCGCCACCGTGACGACGGCGGTGAGATCGCCGGTGATCCGGCGCAGCGCGGCCAGCGAGGCGGACAGACCCATGCCGCCGCCGAGGGCGACGACCTTCGGCTGGGCGCCCCGGCGGCGCGCCTTGCCGCCGCGGCCCTCGGGCGTGGACCGTCGCAGCCTGGCCAGCCGCAGTGCACTTCCGGTCATTCGCGGCCCATGTCCCGGTGGACGACGACCGTCTCCACTCCCTCGGACGCCAGCCGGGCGGCGAGCCTCTCGGACGTGGCGACCGAGCGGTGCTTGCCGCCGGTGCAGCCGACTGCGATGGTCACGTACCGCTTGCCCTCGCGCCGGTATCCGGCGGCGATGAGCTGGAGCAGCTCGGTGTAGCGGTCGAGGAACTCCTTGGCACCGGGCTGGTTGAGAACGTAATTGGAGACCTCCTCGTTGAGGCCGGTGAAGGGGCGCAGCTCCGGGACCCAGTGCGGGTTGGGCAGGAAGCGCATGTCCACGACCAGGTCGGCGTCGACCGGCAGGCCGTACTTGAAGCCGAAGGACATGACGGTGGCCCGCAGCTCGGGCTCCTCCTCGCCGGCGAACTGGGCGTCCATCTTGGCGCGCAGCTCGTGCACGTTCAGGCTGGAGGTGTCGATCACCAGGTCGGCGTCGCCGCGCAGCTCGCGCAGCAGTTCACGCTCGGCGGCGATGCCGTCGACGATCCGGCCGTCACCCTGGAGGGGGTGCGGGCGGCGCACGGACTCGAACCGGCGCACGAGCGCCTCGTCCGAGGACTCCAGGAAGACGATGCGCCGGGTGACGTGCCGCGCCGCCAGGTCGGCGAGCGACTCGCGCAGGTTGTCGAAGAAGCGCCGGCCGCGGACGTCGACGACGACCGCGATCCTCGCGACGTTGCCCTGGGAGCGGGCGCCGAGCTCCACCATGGTGGGGATCAGCGCCGGCGGCAGGTTGTCGACGACGAACCAGCCGAGGTCCTCCAGACACTTGGCGGCCGTCGACCTGCCCGCTCCGGACATACCGGAGATGATCACCAGCTCGGGGATGGCCACCTCCGGCACCCCGGCCTTCTCGATGCCCGTACTCACCTGTGCTCCGTCTCCCCCGGCTGCTGGTTCCTGGCCCGCGGCGTCCTGGCCCGCCGCGAGTTCCGGGTGGTCCTCGCCTGCTTCCTTGTGCGTTTCACGGCCCTGTGGCGGGCGTTCTTCCTCAGCGTGGTGTGCGGTCATCTCTCCTGCCCCCGTCGCTCGTCCGAGGAGCCTGCGGACACGGGCTCCCCCGAGGAACCCGCGGTCGTCCCGGGTTCCTCCTCTTCCATGATCTCTCCGGTCGCCGTGTTGACGGCGGGTGCGGCCGGGGCCGCCTGTGCGAAGGCCACGGCGATCGCCTCAGCGGTCTTACGGCCTATGCCGGGGACTTCACAGATCTGGTCGATTGTCGCGGATCGCAGCTTTCTCACCGAACCGAAGTGCTTGATCAACGCCTGCTTGCGGGTCTCGCCCAGACCCGGCACGTCGTCCAGAGGGCTCGCCCGGAAGCGCTTGGCCCGCTTCGCGCGCTGGTAGGTGATCGCGAAGCGGTGGGCCTCGTCGCGCACGCGCTGGAGCAGATAGAGGCCCTCGCTGGTACGCGGGAGCACCACCGGGTCGTCCTCGGCGGGCACCCACACCTCTTCCAGGCGCTTGGCGAGGCCGCAGACGGCGATGTCGTCGATCCCGAGCTCGTCCAGGGCCCGCTTGGCGGCGGCGACCTGCGGCCGGCCGCCGTCGACGACGATGAGCTGCGGCGGGTAGGCGAACCGCTTGGGGCGGCCGTCCTCCTCGGTGAGCTCGGCGCCGCCGTCGGCCCACTCGCCCGTCCTCTCCTTCTCTGAGAGGTAGCGCCTGAAGCGGCGGCTGATCACCTCGTGCATGGACCGGACGTCGTCCTGTCCCTCGAAACCCTTGATCTGGAAGCGCCGGTACTCGCTCTTGCGGGCGAGTCCGTCCTCGAAGACCACCATGGAGGCCACCACGTCGTCGCCCTGGAGGTGCGAGATGTCATAGCACTCGATCCGCAGGGGCGCGCTCTCCAGGTCGAGGGCTTCGGCGATCTCCTCCAGGGCGCGCGAGCGGGTGGTCAGGTCGGAGGCACGCTTCGTCTTGTGCAGCACGAGCGCCTGCTGCGCGTTGCGCTGCACGGTCTCCATGAGCGCCTTCTTGTCCCCGCGCTGGGGGATGCGCAGCGACACGTTCGAACCGCGGCGGGCGGTGAGCCACTCCTGGACCGACTCCACGAGGTCGGGGAGGGCCGGGACGAGGACCTCCTTGGGCACGGAGTCGCCGGTCTCCTCGCCGTACAGCTGCTGGAGCGCGTGCTCAACGAGGTCACCGGTGGTGACGGCCTCCACCTTGTCGGTGACCCAGCCACGCTGGCCGCGCACCCGGCCGCCGCGGACGTGGAAGATCTGCACGGCGGCTTCCAGCTCGTCCTCCGCGACGGCCATCAGGTCGGCGTCGGTCGCGTCGGCGAGCACGACCGCGTTCTTCTCCATCGCCTTCCTCAGGGCCCCGATGTCGTCACGCAGGCGAGCCGCCCGCTCGTACTCCATCTCCTCGGCGGCGCCGGCCATCTGCTGCTCCAGGCGGCGGATGTACGTGCCCGTACGGCCGGCCATGAAGTCGCAGAACTCATCGGCCAGTTCGCCGTGCTCGTCGGGCGAGACCCGGCCGACGCACGGGGCGGAGCACTTGCCGATGTAGCCGAGGAGGCAGGGGCGGCCGGTGCGGGCGGCGTTCTTGAAGACGCCCGCCGAGCACGTGCGCACGGGGAACACGCGCAGCAGCAGGTCGACGGTGTCGCGGATGGCCCACGCGTGTCCGTACGGCCCGAAGTAACGGACGCCCTTGCGCTTCTGGCCGCGCATCACCTGAACGCGGGGGAATTCCTCGTTCATGGTCACCGCGAGGTAGGGGTAGCTCTTGTCGTCGCGGTACTTGACGTTGAACCGGGGGTCGAACTCCTTGATCCAGGAGTACTCCAGCTGCAGCGCCTCGACTTCCGTGGACACCACTGTCCACTCCACGGACGCGGCCGTGGTGACCATCGTGCGGGTGCGCGGGTGGAGTCCCGCCAGGTCCTGAAAGTAACTGTTCAGGCGCTGGCGCAGGCTCTTCGCCTTTCCGACGTAGATCACCCGGCGGTGCTCGTCGCGGAATTTGTAGACCCCGGGTGTGTCCGGGATCTCTCCCGGCTTGGGGCGGTAGCTGGAGGGGTCGGCCATGTCTCACACCCTACTGGCGAGGGGTGACAGCGTGCCGGGCTCCCGGTCGCGCCTGTGGACAACCGCACGGGGCACGCTCCCCCCGGGCCACCCCGGCCGGCCTGGGAGGACGCGACGGCCGCCGGGCGAGCAAGGGTCGGTGCCCCTGGGCCGACGCCTGGGCCCTCCCTCCGGGCCGGCCGCCGGGGAGCGTCCCCCCGCCCTGTCGGCCGCTGCCGTCGGGACCGGACGTCGGACCGATCGCCGGGACCGGTCGTCGGACCGGCCGTCGGACCGGCCGTCGGACCGGCCGTCGGACCGGCCGGGTGTCAACGACGCTCGTGATCGATACACCTAGCGACTGCCCCGCCGCAGGGCCCGTCCGGCACTCAGCACGAGGGCCAGGAGAGCGCCGCCGCCGGCCAGCGCCGAGACGACGGCGACGGTCAGACCGGTCCCGTTCCCCTCTTCCGTCTCCCGGGCGTCCTCGGCGTCCTCGGCGTCCTCGGTCTCGGGGTTCTCGGGGTCGGGAGCGGGTGCGGGTGCGGGGGTCACCGGACGGGCGGAGGTCCGGGGCGCCGGGTCGGCGGAAGGGGCCGGGGCGGCCAAAACGGCGGGTGCGGCGTCGGCCGACGCCCCGGCGGCCGGCGTCTGTCCGGCGGCCGGCGTCGGTCCGGCACAGAAGGCCGCCAGCACGATCACCGGGGCGACCACGGGGACGATGAGCCTACTGAGGCGCATCGCGTCCTCCCGAGTGGGGTTCGAGGAGCTGAGTGGACCGTGTCGGACACTGCGGTTGAGCATCAAGTGTTGTCGGGACTTGGTCAACACGCTTCAATGCGGTGCAACTTGGGGCCGTGAACAGCGCCGTACGGGTGTGAACCATCCCCGCACGCCGACGAGGCGGCCTCCGGAACCCGCGCGAACGGTCTGACCAGCCGTTTGTGGACATTCACAGAAAGGCCCGCGCATGCGGCACGGCACAGAGCACGTGGACCTCGCACCTGCGGAGCTGGAGACGGCCCTGCGGGGCGGCCCCTTCCATATCGCGCTGCGTGCCGCGATAGCCGCCCGCGGGCTGCCCCTGCAGCGCGTGCAGCACCACCTGTCGCGCTACGGGGTCAAGGTCGGTGTGACGAGCCTCAGTTACTGGCAGCAGGGCGCCCGGCGACCGCAGCGTCCCGAGTCGCTGCGTGCGGTACGCGCCCTGGAGGAGATCCTCCAGCTGCCGGACGAGTCGCTGATCAGACTGCTCGCGAACAGCGGGGACCAGCCGGGCCCGGAACGCCCCGCGAGCCGCTCGTACCGCGCCCTGGTGGAAGCCTCCGGTGTCCTTGAACGCCTGCTCGGCGAACTGGAGTCCCCGCTCGACGGCGGACTGCACACCATCGGCCACCACGAGCGGGTGCGCATCGGCGCGCACCGCGAACTCAAGGGCCGCGAATCGCAGCACATCGTGCGCGCCCACCAGGACGGCGTGGACCGGTATGTGGCCATCCACCACGGCGACCCGGGCTGCGCCCCGAACCGAATGGCGGTGCACGCCATGGAGAACTGCCGCACGGGCCGGGTGCGCTGGCACCATGACACCGGAGTCCTCGTGGCAGAGCTCCTCTTCGACACCCGGCTGCGCGCCGGTGACACGTTCCTCTTCCGCTACGGATTCGACGACGGCACGGCCGGCGCGTCCAGCGAGTACCTCCGCGGGTTCGGCTTCGCGGGCGGCCAGTACGCGCTCCAGGTCCGGTTCGACGAACGGGCGCTGCCCGCGCGCTGCCACCGGTTCACCCAGCACTCCGCGGCGGCACCGCGCGCCGGCCGCCAGGAGCTGACGCTGAGCGGGCAGCACCGCTCGGTGCACCTGGTCGAGCCGCGGGTGCGGTCGGGCATCGTCGGGATCGCCTGGGACTGGGACTGACGCCGTCAGGCCGGCGGGCCCGTGACGATCTTCCCGTTCCTGACCTCCACGGGCAGTTCGTTGAGCGGCTCGGTGGCCGGCAGGTGCAGCACCTTGCCCGTCGTCGCGTCGAACTCACTGCCGTGACACGGACACATGAGGGTCGTCCCCGCCAGCTTGTTGATGGGGCACCCGGCATGCGTACAGATCGTGCTGTACGCCTTCAGGGAACCGTCCTCGGCGTGGCTGACCACCACGTTGTGGTCCCGGTACAGCTTGGCGCTCCCCTTGGGGATCTCGTTCTCCGCGCCCAGTTCCACGGGTGCGGTGGGCGTCGGCGGCACCGCACCCTTGCCGTCCCCCGACGAACAGGCGGCGAGACCGAGGCCCGCGACGGGGGTCGCGGCGGCCCCCCGCAGGACGGTACGACGGCTCGCGGACGGTCGGCCGGACATGAGGTCTCCCCTGGTCGGACGGTATGTGAGGGGTGTGGTGCACCGACGATACCGGGGCGGAGCACTCCGCTCCGGCCGGGACGCGGCGCGGCGGACGGGCGCGAGTGAGCGCGGGCGCGAAGGCGCGGACGCGAAGGCTCGGACGTCCGTGGACGTTGGGGCGTAAAGGGTTATGCGAACGCTTACACCAGTTTACGCAAGCGTTTGCGTAAACGCTTGCGTAAACGCTTGCGCAAGCGTTCACACCGCCCTGCGTAAACGTTCGCGTAAGCGTTTACACCATCCCGCTTAAACGCTTGCGCAAGCGTTTACGTCTGCCGCCGGATGGGATAGGTTCCCGCGAGGACCGGCCCGAGAGCCCCGTGATGAAAGGGAACGCCGTGGTGACGATGGTGGACGTGGCGCGACACGCGGGGGTGTCGATCGCGACCGTCTCGCACGTCCTGAACGACTCGCGGCCGGTGCGCCCCCACACCCGTCAGGCCGTCCTCGACGCCATCGAGGCGCTCGGCTACACGCCCAACACACTCGCCCGCTCGCTGGTCACCGCGCGCACGCGGTCGATCGGGCTCGCGGTCTCGGCGATCAGCAACCCGTACTTCACGGAGATCCTCCAGGGTGTGGAGGCCGGGGCACTGGAGCACGGGTACGGCCTGCTCATCGCCGATCCGCACGACGATCCCGAGCACGAGCGCAAGGTCGTCCGGTTCCTGCACGAGCGGCGGGTCGACGGCCTGATCGTCGCCCCCTCGGCCGACCCCCGGGGACTTGTGGACTACCTGGGACGGCATGACGTTCCGACAGTGTTCCTGGACCGCCTGGTCGACGACACGTGGGAGAGGAAGACCCGTGCCGGAGGCGTCCGCGGGTCCGGTGACGACGGACCGTCAACCCACCCGTACCGCTTCGACCAGATCAGCGCCGAAAACGCCGAGCCGATGGCGCGAATGGTCACCCACCTCGCCGGACTCGGCCACAAACGCATCGGACTCGTCGCGGGCCTGCCGGGCCTCAGCACCACGGGTGAGCGGATCTCCGGCTACCGGCACGGACTGGCGGGGGCGGGACTGCCGTACGACGAACGGCTCGTGGTGCACGGTGACTCGCAGTCGCGGGCGGCGGAGCACGCGACGGGCACGCTGCTCGCCCTCGCCGCGCCTCCCACGGCTCTGGTCACCGGGAACAACGCGATGACCATCGGCGCGCTGCGTGCCGTGCGCGACCTCGGTCTGTCCGTGCCGGACGACCTGGCGCTGTGCTGCTTCGACGACTTCGCGTGGGCGGACCTTTTCTCGCCCCGGCTGACCGCGGTCTCCCAGCCCAGCAGGGAGATGGGGGCCCAGGCCGTCCGGCTGCTCCTGGAACGGCTGGCCTCGCCGGACCGGCCGGGCCGCACCGTGCGGCTGCCGTGCAGCTTCGTCCACCGCACGTCGTGCGGCTGCCCCGAAGAGCGCCGGACCTCCGAGAGCCGTACGGGCACCGTGAACCACCGGGCCACGGACGGACCCGGCGGATCTGGCGGACCTGGCTCCGGCGGATCTGGCGGCCCTGCTCCTCTCAACTCCGTGGGCGCCGACAGTCCCGGCCGTGCGGCGCCTTCGGAGCGCTCCGCCCGCGCGGACCGCTCCGGACGCAGTCACCCTTTCGAGCGCTCCGGGCGCTCCGACCGCCGCGAGAAAGGACCCGCGTCGTGATCGTCGTCGCCGGTGAGGCTCTGATCGATCTGGTGCCGCAGGGCACGGGGGCGCTCGTGAGCCTGTCGCCCCGTCTCGGCGGCGGACCGTACAACACGGCGGTGGCCCTCGGCCGCCTCGGCTCTCCCACCGCCTTCTGCTCCCGCGTCTCGTCCGACGTCTTCGGTGAGGCGCTGCTGGACGGGTTGAGTGAGGCGGGCGTGGACGTGTCGTCGGTGCAGCGCGGCGCGGAGCCCACCACGCTGGCCGTCGCCTCGGTCGGCGCGGACGGCTCGGCCGCGTACTCCTTCTACGTCGAGGGCACGGCCGACCGCCTGTTCTCCGTACCCGACCGCCTCCCGGACGCGACGGCCGCGGTGTCCTTCGGTACCTGCTCGCTCGTCCTGGAGCCGGGCGCGAGCGCCTACGAGGAACTGATGCGGACCGCCGCCGCGCGCGGCGTGTTCACCGCGCTCGACCCGAACGTCCGGGCGGGGCTGATCCCCGACGCGGACGCCTACCGGGCCCGGTTCAGGAGCTGGCTGCCCTCGGTCTCGTTGCTCAAGCTGTCCGCGGAGGACGGGGAGTGGCTCGGCGGCACCCCGGCCGAGTGGCTGGCCGCGGGCCCCGCCGCCGTCGTGGTCACGCGGGGCGGGGCCGGCCTGACCGTCTTCACCCGCGACGGTGCGGCGCACTCGGTGCCCGGCGAACCGGTCGAGGTCGTGGACACGATCGGCGCCGGTGACACGGTGAACGCGGCGCTGCTGCACGGCCTCGCCGCCCGGGGCGCTCTGTCGCCCGAGGCCCTGGCCGGTCTCGGCCCGGGCGACTGGACGGAACTGCTGACGTTCGCGGCCCGCGCGGCGGCCGTCACCTGCTCCCGCGCGGGCGCGCAGCCGCCGTACGCCTCCGAGCTTGCCGACGCGTAGGCCCACGACGGGAGTCCGGGGACCCGGACCGCGACACGCTCGAGCCCCCGGCAAACGGCGCGGCGCCCCACGGGGAGTCCCGTGGGGCGCCGCGACTTCTGGCGACGCGTCAGGCCCGGTGCGGGCACGCGTCCGCCGGTCAGGCCTTGCGGGCCCGCGTGGTCTTCTTCGCGGGGGCCGCCTTCGTGGCCGTCTTCTTCGTGGCCGCGGCGGTCTTCTTGGCGGCCGTGCCGCTGACGGCCTCGGTGGCCGTCTTGCGGGCCGGTGACCCGGCAGCGACCGTCTTCTTGGCCGTGGCCTTGCGCGGGGCCTTCACCTCCGTGCCGTCGCTGATCCGGTCGGCGCCGAGGATCTCGCGGAGGAACTTGCCGGTGTGGCTGGCCGGGACTCCGGCGACCTCTTCCGGCGTGCCCTCCGCGATGACCAGGCCACCGCCGCTGCCGCCCTCGGGGCCCATGTCGACGACCCAGTCGGCGGTCTTGACGACGTCGAGGTTGTGCTCGATGACGATGACCGTGTTGCCCTTGTCCACCAGGCCCGAGAGCACCTTGATCAGCTTGCTGATGTCCTCGAAGTGCAGACCGGTGGTCGGCTCGTCCAGCACGTACACCGTGCGGCCCGTGGACCGCTTCTGCAGTTCGCTGGCGAGCTTGACGCGCTGCGCCTCACCGCCGGACAGCGTCGGCGCGGACTGGCCGAGCCGTACGTAGCCGAGGCCGACGTCGTTGAGCGTCCTGAGGTGGCGGGAGATCGCCGGTACGGCCTCGAAGAAGTCCATGGCCTCCTCGATCGGCATGTCGAGGACCTCGGCGATGGACTTGCCCTTGTAGTGGACGTCCAGGGTCTCCCGGTTGTAGCGCGCCCCGTGGCAGACCTCGCACGGGACGTACACGTCGGGCAGGAAGTTCATCTCGATCTTGATCGTGCCGTCGCCGGAGCAGTTCTCGCAGCGTCCGCCCTTGACGTTGAAGGAGAAGCGGCCGGGCAGATAGCCCCGCACCTTCGCCTCGGTCGTCTCGGCGAACAGCCGGCGGACGTGGTCGAAGACGCCGGTGTACGTCGCCGGGTTGGACCGGGGCGTACGGCCGATGGGCGACTGGTCGACGTGCACGACCTTGTCGACGAGGTCGTCGCCCTCCACGCGTGTGTGCCGGCCGGGGACGTTGCGCGCGCCGTTCAGCTCGCGGGCGAGGTGCGTGTACAGGATGTCGTTGACCAGCGTCGACTTCCCGGAACCCGAGACGCCCGTGACGGCCGTGAGCACGCCGAGCGGGAAGGACACGTCGATGTCCCGCAGGTTGTTCTCCCGGGCGCCGTGGACCGTGAGCCGGCGGCTCGGGTCGGTGGGCCGCCGGACGTCCGGGAGGGCGATCTGCCTCTTGCCCGACAGGTACTGGCCGGTCACCGAGTCGTCGTTGGCGAGCAGTTCCTTCAGGGAACCGCTGTGCACGACCTTGCCGCCGTGCTCGCCCGCGCCGGGGCCGATGTCGACCACCCAGTCCGCGACCTTGATGGTGTCCTCGTCGTGCTCGACGACGATGAGCGTGTTGCCCATGTCACGCAGCCGGACCAGCGTCTCGATGAGCCGGTGGTTGTCGCGCTGGTGCAGGCCGATGGACGGCTCGTCCAGGACGTACAGGACACCCACCAGGCCGGAGCCGATCTGTGTCGCCAGACGGATGCGCTGGGCCTCGCCGCCGGAGAGGGTGCCGGCCGCGCGGTTCAGCGAGAGGTAGTCGAGGCCGACGTCGACCAGGAAGCGCAGCCGTTCGTTGACCTCCTTCAGGACGCGCTCGGCGATCTTCTTGTCCCGGGCGTTGAGCTTCAGCTTGCCGAGGAAGTCCGCGCAGTCGCTGATGGACATCGCGGAGACCTCCGCGATGGACTTCTCCATGACCGTGACCGCGAGGACGATCGGCTTCAGGCGCGTGCCGTGACAGGTGGGGCAGGGCACCTCGCGCATGTAGCCCTCGAAGCGCTCCCGGCTGGCGTCGCTCTCGGCCTCGCTGTGCCGTCGCTTGACGAACGGGACGGCGCCCTCGAAGGGCGTGGTGTACACCCGCTCGCGCCCGTAGCGGTTGCGGTAGCGGACCTCGATCTGGGTCTTGTGCCCGTGGAGCAGGGCCTTGCGGGCGCGCTGCGGCAGACCGGCGAAGGGCATGTCGGTCCGGAATCCGAGGGCGTCCGCGAGGGCTCCGACGAGACGTCCGAAGTACTCCTTGGTGTGTCCGTGCGACCAGGGGTGGATGGCTCCCTCGTCGAGGGACTTGTCCTCGTCCGGGACGATCAGCTCGGGGTCGACCTCCATGCGCGTACCGATACCGGTGCACTCGGGGCAGGCGCCGAAGGGGGAGTTGAAGGAGAAGGAGCGGGGCTCCAGCTCCTCGAACGACAGGTCGTCGTACGGGCAGTACAGGTGCTCCGAGTACATGCGCTCGCGCTCGGGGTCGTCGGCCGGGAGGTCGACGAAGTCCAGGACGACCATGCCGCCGGAGAGCCCGAGGGCGGTCTCCACGGAGTCGGTGAGGCGGCGCTTGGCGCCGTCCTTCACCGTGAGGCGGTCGACGACCACCTCGATGGTGTGCTTCTCCTGCTTCTTGAGCGTGGGCGGCTCGGTGAGCTGGATCGTCTCGCCGTCGACCCGGGCGCGGCTGTACCCCTTGGTCTGGAGGTCGGCGAAGAGGTCGACGAACTCCCCCTTGCGCTCGCGCACCAGGGGCGACAGCACCTGGAAGCGGCTCCCCTCCGGCAGCTCCAGGACCTTGTCGACGATGGCCTGCGGCGACTGGCGGGAGATCGGACGGCCGCACTCGGGACAGTGCGGCTTGCCGATACGGGCGAAGAGCAGCCGCAGGTAGTCGTAGACCTCGGTGATGGTGCCGACCGTCGAGCGCGGGTTGCGCGAGGTCGACTTCTGGTCGATGGAGACGGCCGGGGACAGGCCCTCGATGAAGTCGACGTCCGGCTTGTCCATCTGACCGAGGAACTGCCGGGCGTACGACGAGAGGGACTCGACGTACCTGCGCTGGCCCTCGGCGAAGATGGTGTCGAAGGCGAGGGAGGACTTGCCCGACCCCGACAGGCCCGTGAAGACGATGAGCGAGTCGCGCGGGAGGTCGAGCGAGACATTCTTCAGATTGTGCTCGCGCGCTCCACGGACGATGAGACGGTCGGCCACGCCGGTCCGCACCTTTCTTGAGAGAAGTGACAGGGGCGAGGCCCCGTCTTCTTCAGACTAGGGGGAGCCACTGACAACGCCGGTCGGATCCCATGGTTGGTAACAATCCCGGACCATCCAGCATGCCCGACGCCACACTCGACCTTATAGCACGCGCATTCGATTCACGGGCGAGGTCGAGCACCTTCACCCGAAGGTGTGGCGCGGCTATCGTCGGATCCATGAACGATCATGTGCGCGACCTGGCGTCTGTACGTGACGCGACCGAACGGCTCCTCAGCGCAGCCGCCCGACTGGACAACGCCGCAGTGACCGAGTCGTCACGGCTGCCCGGCTGGAGCCGCGGCCATGTCCTCGCCCACCTCGCCCGCAACGCGGACGCACTCGTTAACGTCCTCGCCGGGCGCCCGATGTACGTGTCCGGGGACGCCCGGGACGCGGACATCGAGCGGGACGCGCCACGCCCCCTGGCGCGGCAGCTCGCGGACGTGCGCGAGAGCGCGGCCCGGTTCCAGGAGGCCGGGGCCGCACCCGCGGACTGGTCCCGCACGGTGGAGCTGCGCAACGGCGTCAAGGACTCCGCGTCCCGGGTGCCGTTCCGGCGCTGGGTGGAGGTGGAGCTGCATCACGTGGACCTCGGCACCGGGTACGAGCTCGAGGATCTTCCGGAGGAGTTCGTGGCGCGGGAGATCGAGTTCCTCGCCGACCGTTTCGCCGGGCATCCCGATGTGCCGTCCACCCGGGTAACGGACTCCACACGCGCGTGGCGCACGGGGCGCGGCCCGCAGGGCACCCCGGAGGTCACCGTGACCGGCCCCGCGCCCGCACTGCTCGGCTGGCTGTCGGGGCGCCGCGAGGGGACGGACTTGACCGTCGACGGCGGCCCGCTTCCCGCCCTGCCCCCGCTATAGGCTGCCGCCATGACGTACAGCGGAGCGGTGAAGGTCGGCGGACCCGCCGATGTGCACGAGCTGCCGGACCTGATGATCTCCAAGGTCGCGGTCGGCCCCATGGACAACAACGCTTATCTGCTGCGCTGCCGGGCGACCGGCGAGCAGTTGCTGATCGACGCGGCGAACGACGCCTCGACACTGCTCACGCTGATCGGTGACGACGGCATCGCGTCCGTCGTCACCACGCACCAGCACGGCGACCACTGGCAGGCGCTCGCGGAGGTCGTGGTGGCCACCGGAGCGCGCACCTACGCGGGCCGCGACGACGCCGGCGGCATCCCGGTGCCGACGGACGTCCTGGTCGACGACGGCGACCAGATCCGGGTGGGGCGCGTGGAACTCACCGCACGCCACCTGGTGGGTCACACGCCGGGTTCGATCGCGCTCGTCTACGACGATCCGCACGGGCACGCGCATGTGTTCACGGGTGACTGCCTCTTCCCTGGCGGTGTGGGCAACACACGCAAGGACCCGCAGGCCTTCACCACCCTCATCGACGACGTGGAGGCGAAGATCTTCGCCCCGCTGTCGGACGAGACCTGGGTCTACCCGGGACACGGCAACGACACGACGCTGGGCGCCGAACGTCCGCACCTCCCGGAGTGGCGCGCCCGCGGCTGGTGAAGCGGGCTCGGTGCCGGCCACCGAGGGGGCGTGCGTCACGCGCCCCGTGTGAAGCGAACGCACGCGCCGGTGGCACACGCGCGCTCCCGGCGCGCGCAGTGGTGCAGTCCACTGGAAGCTCCCCGCACAGGAGACGGCGCCTGCGCGGTAGGGGCCGCCGGCCGTTCGATTTCCCCGTCCCCGGCCGGCGGCCCGGCCCCGAGTGCCTGCCGACCGGGCGGCGTTCACGGGAATGCAACACCCGTTCCCACGATGCGGACAATTCCCGTCGTGACCTGGACAGACAGGTCGCCGCGCTGTCACTCTCCCGCCATGTCTCTCGCCCCACGTGCCCTGCGCCGCGCCGCGTCCGCCGCCACCGTCACCCTGCTCTTCGCCGCCGCGGCCTGTGCGCCGCAGCCGGAGGAGAAGACGGACGACAAGGCCTCCGGGAGCGCCTCGAAGGCCTGCACCCAGGGCGAGTTGCGTACCGAGACCGCCGGAAAGCTGACGATCGCCACCGACGAACCGGCGTACGAACCCTGGTTCAAGGACGGCAAGCCGGCGAACGGCAAGGGCTTCGAGTCGGCCGTCGCCTACGCCGTCGCGCAGCGGCTCGGTTACGGCAAGGGCGACGTCGTCTGGCAGACCGTCCCCTTCAACAAGGCCTTCGCACCCGGTGAGAAGACCTTCGACCTCGACATCAACCAGGTGTCGATCAGTGCCGAACGCAAGAAGGCCGTGGACTTCTCGTCCGGCTACTACGACGTCCGCCAGGCCGTCATCGCGCTGAAGGGGTCCAAGGCCGCCCAGGCGAAGAACGTCGACGACCTCAAGGGCCTGAAGCTCGGCGCGCAGGTCGGCACCACCAGCCTGAACTACATCGACGACGTGGTGCGGCCGACGCGACAGCCCGCCGCGTACGCGAAGAACGACCAGGCCAAGTCCGCACTCAAGAACGGCCAGGTCGACGCCATCGTCACCGACCTGCCGACCGCCTTCTACATCACGGCGGCCGAGGTGACGGACGCGAAGATCGTCGGCCAGTTCGAGAACCGGGGCGGTACGCCGGAGCAGTTCGGGCTCGTCCTCGACAAGGGCAGCGCGCTGACCTCGTGCGTGACGGACGCCGTCGACGCCCTCCGCGAGGACGGCACACTTGCGAAGATCGAGAAGCAGTGGTTGTCCGACGCCGTCGACGCCCCGGTCCTCAAGTGACGGTCACCAAGGAGGTGTCCGGCGACAGCTCCGGTGAGGAACTGCGCGAGACGTACGTCCCCTCGCGGCGGCGGATCGAGCGGGAGCGCCACAAGCGCGCCCGCACCCGCCGTGCGACGGCGATCGCCGCGGTCTCCACCCTCGTCACCGGGATCGTCCTGTACTTCGTGGTCGTCAGCGCTCCCGGCTGGCCGCGCACCCAGGAGACCTTC
Organism: Streptomyces sp. GLSS-08; assembly: GCF_056387915.1. Lineage (NCBI taxonomy): Bacteria > Bacillati > Actinomycetota > Actinomycetes > Kitasatosporales > Streptomycetaceae > Streptomyces > Streptomyces sp. GLSS-08. Next base: position 180,277 of record NZ_JBWJAQ010000014.1, on the reverse strand, counting down.
TTCAACGCGCAGTACGCGCGCGAGGCGCTCCCCAAGGTCCTGGAGGGGCTCTGGCTCAACGTCCGCCTCCTGCTCGTCTGCGGCGCCGCGGTCCTCGTCCTCGGCATGCTGGTCGCCGTGGCCCGCACGCTGCGCGGTCCGGTGTTCTTCCCCGTGCGCGCGCTGGCCGCCGCCTACACCGACTTCTTCCGCGGCCTCCCCCTGATCATCAACCTGATGATCGTGGTGCTGGGCGTCCCCGCGCTGCGTCTGCAGGGCGTGACGGTGGACCCCGTGCTGCTGGGCGGCACGGCACTCACGCTGACGTACTCGGCGTACGTGGCCGAGGTGTTCCGCGCCGGCATCGAGTCCGTCCACCCCTCGCAGCGCGCCGCGGCCCGCTCGCTCGGTCTCACCAACCGGCAGACGCTGCGCCACGTGGTGCTGCCCCAGGCCGTACGCCGTCAGGTGCCTCCCCTGCTCAACGACCTGGTGTCGCTCCAGAAGGACACCGGCCTCGTGTCGATCGGCGGGGCGGTCGACGCGGTGCGCGCCGCCGACATCATCGTGGGCCGCAGCCTCAACTACACGCCGTACATCGTCGCCGGCCTGGTCTTCGTCGCGCTGACCATCCCCATGACCCGCCTCACGGACTGGGTCACCGCGCGGATGGACCGCCGGCGCGCGCAGGGAGGATCCCTATGAGCAGCTCCCCCGTCCTTCGCATGGAGTCCGTCCGCAAGACCTTCGGCGCGTCCGTCGTCCTGCGGGACGTCGACCTGGAGGTCGCTCCGCACACGGTGACCGCGCTGATCGGCACCTCCGGGTCGGGCAAGTCGACTCTGCTGCGCTGCGCGAACCTCCTGGAGGAGATCGACGACGGCGCCATCTGGCTGGACGACGAGGAGATCACCGACCCCCGTACCGACCAGGACGCGGTACGCCGCAGGATCGGCGTCGTCTTCCAGGCGTACAACCTCTTCCCGCACATGACCGTCCTGGAGAACGTCACGCTCGCCCCGCGCCGCGTGCACGGGGTGAGTCGCTCGCAGGCCGAGGAGCACGCCCGTCAACTGCTCGACCGGCTGGGGCTCGGCGCGAAGGCGGACGAGTACCCGGACCGGCTGAGCGGTGGTCAGCAGCAGCGGGCCGCGATCGTCCGCGCGCTGGCCGTACGCCCCCGGCTGCTGCTGCTCGACGAGATCACCGCCGCCCTCGACCCGGAACTCGTGGGTGAGGTCCTCGCCGTCGTGCGGGACTTGAAGGACGACGGCATGACCATGGTGCTGGCGACGCACGAGATGGGCTTCGCCCGTGAGGTCGCCGACCAGGTCTGCTTCCTCGACGGCGGCGTGATCCTGGAACGCGGCACGGCCGACGAGGTCTTCGGCGCCCCGCAGCGGGAGCGGACCCAGCGGTTTCTGCGCCGGATCGTGGAGGCGGGCCGGCTTTGAGGCCGGGTGGGGCCGGCTTCGGGACCGGTTGAGGCCGTCTGCGAGGTCGGCTCTGAGGGCGGGTGGCCGGCTTTGAAACCGGTTGAGGCCGTCTGCGAGGTCGGCTCTGAGGCCGGGTGAGTGGGCTCCGAGCCCAGGTGAGCCGGCTCCGGTGGGCCCTCCCCCGCCCCCGGGCCCGCGCGAGCGCGGGTGTCAGCCCCTGTCTCGCCTACGCTCGCCCCCGGTCACGCCTCCGCCCGGCCCGTCCCCGCCAGCGTCGCGATTCGTTCCACCGCGAACGCGTACCCCTGCACTCCGCATCCCGCGATCACACCGTCCGCGCGCAGCGAGACGTACGAGTGGTGCCGGAACTCCTCCCGCTGATGGATGTTGGAGATGTGGACCTCCACCACCGGAAGCCCGTCGCAGGTGTTGAGCGCGTCCAGGATCGCGACGGAGGTGTGCGAGTAGGCGGCCGGGTTGATCACGATGCCCGCATGACGCAGGCGTGCCTCGTGGATCCAGTCCACCAGCTCGCCCTCGTGATTGGACTGGCGGAAGTCCACCGTGCCTCCGTGCGCCGCTGCCGCCTCGGCGCACAGCGCCTCGACGTCGGCCAGGGTGTCGGAGCCGTAGATCTCCGGCTGGCGCTGCCCGAGGAGGTTCAGGTTGGGCCCGTTGAGGATCATGATCGGGGCGTGGGCGAGGGTGCGGGGCACGGTTCCTCCGGTCCTTGCGGTCTGCCGGCCCGTACAGGACCGCTGTTCGAACCCGGTTTATCACGATGCGCCGCGCGGCCGGCCGCCCGTAGCCTCTTGCCATGACGACCCCTGTCTACGCTCCCAAGCCCGTGCCCGGGGACCGGATAGCCGTGCTCTCGCCGTCCGCCGCGCTGCCCGCGCTCTTCCCGCGACCGTTCGAGCTGGGCCTGGAGCGGCTGCGCGAGGAGTACGGCCTGGAGCCGGTCGAGTATCCGACGACCCGCAAGCCCGGGTCGGCGCCCGAGGAGCGCGCCGCCGACCTGAACGCCGCCTTCGCCGACCCGTCGGTCAAGGCCGTGATCGCCTCCATCGGCGGCGACGACCAGATCACGGTCCTGCCGTTCCTGGACCGGGAGTTGATCCGGGCACACCCGAAGCCGTTCTTCGGGTCCAGCGACAACACGAATGTGCTCCTGTACCTCTGGAACACGGGCATCGTCGGCTACCACGGCGCGACCGTCATGTGCGAGCTGGGCCGCCCCGGTGCCATGGCCGAGCCGACCGCCGAGTCGCTGCGGGCCGCCCTCTTCACCCCCGGCCCCTACGAGTTGCGGCCCGCCGACCGCTTCACCGACGTCGACCGGCCCTGGGAGGACCCGTCGACCTTCGACCGCGAGCCCGCCACGGAACCGGGCACCGGCTGGCGCTGGCACCGTCCCGAGCGCGTCGTCGAAGGCCGGTCCTGGGGCGGCAACATCGAGATCCTGTCCTGGCTGCTGATGGCCGACCGCGAGTTGGCCGCCGACCCGTCCGTGTACGACGGCCACGTGCTGTTCCTGGAGACCTCGGAAGACCTGCCCAGGGCCGAGGACGTGTTCCGGATCCTGCGGAGCATGGGCGAGCGCGGACTGCTCCGGCGCTTCCCCGCCCTCCTCATGGGGCGTCCCAAGGCGTGGTCCTTCGAGCAGCCCAACGACGCGGCGGCGAAGGCCCGTTACGCGCGGGACCAGCGTGAGGCGGTCCTCAGGGCCGTCGGCAGATACGCCCCGGACATGATGGTCGTCCTCGACGTGGACTTCGGTCACACCGATCCGCAGCTCGTCATCCCCTGCGGAGGCACGATTCGCGTCGACGGTCCCGCCCGGCGCATCACGGTCACCTACTGAGCGGACTCCGCACCACCGCACGCCCCCGTAACTGCCGGTCACTGTGGGTAGTTGACGCGGTATGCACGACGTACGCTCCGTGAGGGCACCCTCCATGCTCAGGCTCGCGGCCGCCTCCCTCGCCGGGACGGCCATCGAGTTCTACGACTTCTTCGTCTACGGCACCGCCGCCGCACTGGTCCTCGGTCCGCTGTTCTTCCCGACGTTCTCCCCGCTGGCGGGGACACTGGCGGCGTTCGGGACGTTCGGGGTCGGCTTCGTCGCCCGGCCGCTGGGTTCCGTGCTCTTCGGGCACATCGGAGACCGCCGGGGGCGCCGGCCCGTCCTGGTCGCCTCGCTGCTGCTGACCGGCGCCGCGACCGTCGCGGTCGGCTGCGTCCCGGCCTACGGCTCGATCGGTGTCGCCGCCCCCGTGCTCCTGCTCGTGCTGCGTTTCCTGCAGGGTCTCGGGCTCGGCGGGGAGTGGGGCGGCGCGGTGCTGCTGACCGCGGAGCACGCGCCCGCCGCACGGCGCGGACTGTGGTCGAGCTTTCCCCAGATCGGCCCCTCGCTGGGGTTCGTCCTCGCCAACGGCGTGATGCTGGCCCTGTCCGCGACCCTGTCCGAAGCGCAGTTCGCGGCCTGGGGATGGCGGGTGCCCTTCTGGGCGGCCGGCGTCCTCGCGCTCGCCGGCCTGTGGCTGCGCAGCTCGCTCAGGGAAAGCCCGGAGTTCCTCGAACTCCGGGAGCACGCGCGCGTGCCGCTCGTCGACGTGGTGCGCGGCCACTGGCGGCTCGTGCTGCTGACGGCCGGCGGACTCGCGGTGGGCTACGCGGTGTTCTACGCCGTGACGACCTGGGCCCTCGCCTACGGCGTCGAACGGCTCGGGGTGAGCCGTACCGTCATGCTGGCCTGCATCATGGCCGCCGTCGTGGTGAAGGGCTCGCTGACGCCCGTGGCCGCGATGCTGGGTGACCGCTTCGGGCGGCGGCCGCTGTGTCTGACGGGCAGCGCCGCCGCCGCGCTGTGGATGTTCCCGATGGTGGCGCTGCTGTCGACCGGTGAGCCACTGCCCATGTTCTTCGGGTTCCTGGTGGCGCTGCTCGCCTTCATCACCATGTTCGCGGTGATCGCCGCGTATCTCCCGGAGCTGTTCGAGCCTCGGGTGCGCTGCACCGGCGCGGCCCTGGGCTACAACCTGGGAGGGGTGCTCGGGGGCGCGCTGACGCCCCTCGTGGCGACGGCCGTGGCCCGGGGGGACGGTGTCCCCTGGGGTGTGGCCGCCTATCTGACGGTCATCGCGCTGCTGAGCCTGGGCTGCTTCGCGCTGCTGCCCGAGACGCGGCCGGTCCCCCGCCTGACCGTCGTGGAGGCCACGGACTGACCGAGGGGGCTCACGGCCCGCGCCGACCGGGTGGCGTTCCGGCCGTTGCGACACGCGCGTGTCGACCCGTGCGGCCGGTGGCGGCCGTGCTGTGCTGTGCTGTGCTGTGTCGTTGGGGAGCGCCCGGCGCTGGCTACGGGTTGACGGCCAGCTCCAGGTAGGCCGCGAACAGCACCAGGTGGACGCCGCCCTGGAGGGGGGTCGCGCGGCCGGGCACGACCGTCAGGGAGCTCACGACGACGGTCAGCGCGAGCAGCACCATGTGCAGCGGGTCGAGACCGAGCACCAGGGGTCCCGACAGCCAGAGGGACGCCAGGGCGACGGCGGGAATGGTCAGGCCGATACTGGCCATCGCCGATCCCAGCGCCAGGTTCAGGCTGGTCTGTACGCGGTCGCGGCGGGCCGACCGCAGCGCGGCGATGGTCTCGGGCAGCAGCACGAGGAGCGCGATGATCACGCCGACCACGGCCTGCGGCATCCCGGCCGCGTCCACGCCGGACTCGATGGTGGGCGAGACCCCTTTGGCGAGGCCCACCACGCCGACGAGAGCCAGACCGAGAAACCCCACGCTGACGGCCGCCGTACGCGCGGACGGCCTGTCGGCGTGGTCGTCCGTCTCGATGACCACGCCCTGCCGGGTGATCGGCAGGAAGTAGTCCCGGTGACGCACTGTCTGGGTGGAGACGAACAGGCCGTACAGGGCCAGCGAGGCGAACGCGGCGAAGGTGAGCTGAGCCGAGGAGAACTCCGGGCCCGGCTTGCTGGTGGTGAACGTCGGCAGCACCAGACTGAGCGTGGCCAGTGTCGCGACCGTGGCCAGGGCGGCGCCGGTCCCTTCCGCGTTGAAGACCGCGAGCCCATGGCGCAGGGAGGCCACGAGCAGGGTGAGGCCGACGATGCCGTTGCACGTGATCATCACGGCCGCGAACACGGTGTCCCGCGCCAGGGTGGAGCTCTTGTCCCCGCCGTCTGCCATCAAAGTGACGATCAGCGCGACCTCGATGACGGTGACGGCCACGGCCAGGACCAGTGAGCCGAACGGTTCGCCCACGCGGTGCGCCACGACCTCGGCGTGGTGGACGGCCGCCAGGACCGATCCCGAGAGGACTACCGTCACGAGCGCCACGACGCCGCCGGACAGGCCGCGGCCCCAGGTGAAGGCCAGCAGGACGACCGCGACCGCCGGCACGACGGCCGTCCACTGCATCGCGAGCGACCGGAGCCGAACGATCATGCAGCGATCGTCGCAGACGCGTCCCGGCCCTGCACGTTCGGTGACGCGGCACGCGTAGGTCCACCGGGCGGCGGAGTCGTCCCCAGCCCGCCGGGTGCCCGGGGGCCCTAGTCGGGTGATCTCGACCGGCCTCGGGGTGCCTCAGCCTTGGCGGGCCTCCGCCGCCAGGGCCACGGCCCGCCGGGTGCGGATGAACGCCCAGGAGCGGCGGGCACCGCGGGGCGGAGTACGGCACCACGCCGCACACCGCCCCGAGGGCCGCCCACCGTCGCCGGCGTCGTCAGACGTCGACGCTGTCCTTCGGCGCGCCCTCCGCAGCGGGGGATTCCTCCCGCGCCTGCTTCCTGGAGGCGATCAGGCTGGTGATCGTGGTGACGATCAGGACGGCGCAGATCACGCCGAGCGAGACCGGTATGGAGATCTCGGGGACGTGCACCCCGGACTCGTGCAGGGCGTGCAGCACCAGCTTCACGCCGATGAAGCCGAGGATGACGGACAGGCCGTAGCTGAGGTGGACCAGCTTCTTCAGCAGACCGCCGATGAGGAAGTACAGCTGCCGCAGGCCCATCAGCGCGAACGCGTTGGCAGTGAACACGATGTACGGGTCCTGGGTCAGGCCGAAGATGGCCGGGATCGAGTCGAGCGCGAAGAGGACGTCGGTGGTGCCGATCGCCAGCATCACGACCAGCATCGGCGTCATGATGCGCTTGCCGTTCTGCCGGATCCACAGCTTCGTGCCGTGATAGCGGTCCGCCACGCCGAAGCGTCGCTCGGCGAACTTCAGCAGCCGGTTCTCCTCGAACTCCTCGTCGTCCTGGTCGGCTCGGGCTTCCTGGATCAGCTTCCAGGCGGTGTAGATGAGGAACGCACCGAAGATGTAGAACACCCAGGCGAAGTTCGAGATGATCGCGGCGCCCGCGGCGATGAATATCGTGCGCAGGACGAGCGCGATGAGCACGCCCACGAGCAGGACACGCTGCTGGTACTTCGTCGGCACCGCGAACTTCGCCATGATCAGGACGAAGACGAAGAGGTTGTCGACGCTCAGCGACTTCTCGGTGATGAAGCCGGCGAAGAACTCTCCCGCGGGCCGGCCGCCGGAGAAGACGAGCAGTCCGAGGCCGAACAGAGCGGCCAGGACGATCCAGACCACCGTCCAGATCCCGGCTTCCTTGAGCGATACGTCGTGGGGCTTTCGCCCGATGAGAAAGTCGACCGCGATCAGTGCGGCCAGACCCACGATGGTCAGGACCCACAGGGTCATGGAAACATCCACTGCGCCTCCGGCAGTACGTAACGGCAGATGGTCAGCGTCGTCGCTACCGGAGGTCTCTTCCACCCGAGGCGGCCGGGGCGCGTGATGCGACCGGTGCCTGCGAGCCGACGCCCCGGGATCTGGCCTGATCCGTATTGACGGGTGCGCCGCAGTTCGTAGGGAGTACTCCCCTCCGTACGGAAAAGAGTACGCGAATCACCAAGGAAAGGTAAAGGGCTTGGTAAAAGAAAATCCAAGTGTGCAGATCAGAGGGCTTTACCAAGGCTTGGCGCGACCCCGGGAGACCCCTCAGCGGTTCCAGGAGCGGCGGGCCTCGGCGATCCGCGCGAGCACCTGCTCGAGCACCTGGCTGCCCGGCGGGACGAGCGAGGGCTCGTACGTCCAGGCGTGACCGACCCACGGGTCGGCGAGGTGGTCCTCCGGGACCGGCGTGAGCCGCAGAAGCGAGCGCCAGAGCGGATCGAGCAGCGGCCCGTACGCGGACGCGTCCTCCCGGTCGGCGACCATCATCAGATGGACGCCGACGGCCGGTCCCTCGTCCGCGAGATAGCGCAGCTGTGTCACCGCACGGTCGTCGAAACCGTGCGGGAAGTCGTGCACGATCACCAGCTGCTCGGCGGTGTCGAAGCCCGGAGGCAGCGAGTCGGCCGCGCCGCCCCGCAACGCCATCTGCACCAGGTCGACGCGCTGGGTGAGCCGGGTCAGCACATCGGCCACCCCCGCCGCGCCCGCGGCCGGCGGACCGGCGAGCACACCGGACCGGACCAGCGGCGCGAGCGAGGCGGCACCCGAACCGGCGGGGTCTATGGCGTGCACCGTGAACTCGCCCGCGGGATAGACGGCGAGCAGACGCGCGGCGTGCGCCACCGCCGACTCCATCGCCAGCCTGCGCAGATCCCCGGAATCGGCAAAGGAGTCGTCGAGGCCGGAACGCCCGCTGTCGATCCACAGACCGCGCTCCAGCGGCAGCCGGACCAGCATCGGGATGCTCAGGCCCTCGCTCTCGGGCAGATGGAGATCGCCGAGCCGCAGGGCCATCGGGATCTCCATCGGGACCCGGTAGCCGTGCCAGACCGGGTTGTCCCAGCGCGCGAACGCCGGGGGCAGCGCCGGCTCGACGACCTCGGCCTCGGCGGTGAGCTGGGCGAGGTCCCGGTCGAGCACGGCCCTGGCCTGGTCGACCAGTTGGGCGTGCTTGGCCTGCGCCGCCTCTCGTGCGGCGTCGCCCTGCCCGCTGATGCGGCTGCGCGGGTCGGACAGGACCTTGTCGAGCTCCTGCTCCATGCGGGAGTCGGCGAAGTCGACGGCGCTGCGGTACGCGGCCGTGCTCCGCGCCAGGTCTTCGAACATGCCCCACACCTGGTTGTAGAGCCGCTCATCCATGGACCAGCCTGTCGCGTCACCCGCGACGGGCTGTGCGGGTTGGCCGGGCTGGGCCGGGGGTGCGGTCGGCGGGGGCGGAGGGGGCGCCGCGGGCTGCCGGCGCGGGTGGCTGTAGTCGACCGGCCCGCCGGTGGCCGGGACCGTCGGCTGCGTGACGGGCGAGGAGTCCGGCTGCGTGAGCCCCCCGGGGTGTCCGCCGTGTCCGGCCGGGCCGGCGTGCAGACCGGGCGGGGCGTACGGGGCCTGGGGCGGCGGCGGTATGTCACCGGAGCCGCCCTGGGTGGTGCCGGGGAGGGGCTGGTCCGGCCCGGCCGCCGAGGCGGCCGCCTGCCGTGAGCGGTCCCCCTCCGACGTGCGCGGCGGGGGCGCCGCCACCGAGCGGGCCAGTCCCTGGGCCACCACCTCGTTGATCACGGCCGCGAGATGCTGCGCCTCGGGCAGTCCCTGGTCGGTGAGCAGCTCGGCGAGGCCGCCCGCGTACCCCTGGCCGACCGCCCGGACCTTCCAGGCGCCCTGCCGGCGGTAGAGCTCCAGGGCGACGACGGCCGATTCGGCGTCGAGGCCGGTGATGGTGTAGCTGGCGACCTCGGCGCCGTCGAGGCCGGTGACGGCGACGAAGGGGGCGGCGACGGCGCCGAAGCGGACCGGACCGCCGGCCCCGGACGGCAGCGCGAGCAGCACGCTGACCCGGTGCACGGCGTCCGGCAGGGCGGCCAGGTCGAAGGCGAGGCGGTGGTCGGCCGCCGCCTGCTTGGAGACCTCGAGTCCGGGCAGGGTGGGAGCACCCGGGTGGGCCACCCACTCGACGCCGTGGACCCTGCCCTTCTCGTCGCTGAGCGTGGCCCCCGCGACGACCGGTCTGCCGGCCGAAACGCGGACCTCAAGACGGACCTGGGAGAGCGGATGGTTCTGTCCCCGGACCAGCTCGGCCGTCATCGCCTTGTCCCCCCGTGTCACTTCGCCTCGTGTGCTGTGCGCCCCGCGGTGCCTACAGGTGCGGCAGGATCGCGGGCATCAGGTCCTGGAACGTCCGGCCGTTGGCCGGGGTGCCGAGGGCCGTCATCTGCCAGCCCGCACCGGCCCGGTGCACCTTCGCCATGATCTGGGCCGTGTACTGCCCGCCGCCGGCGAGCGTGTACCGGGCGAGCTCCTGGCCGTTGGTCTCGTCGACCAGACGGCAGAACGCGTCCTGGACCTCCTGGAACGTCTGGCCCGTGAACGAGTTCACGGTGAAGATGATCTGGTCGATGTGGACCGGGACCCGCTGGAGGTCGACGAGGATGGCCTCGTCGTCGCCGCCCTGGCCCACGCCGCCGACCAGGTTGTCACCGGTGTGCCGCACGGAGCCGTCGTCGCTGACGAGGTGCCGGAAGAAGACCACGTCGACGGGCTGCTTGTCCGCGAACAGCACGGCGGAGGCGTCGAGGTCGATCTCCCGCGTGCGCGAGCCGAACAGGCCGCGCCGGGGGGCCGCCTGCCAGCCGAGCCCCATGCGCACCGCGGTCAGGGTGCCCCCGTCGTTCTTCTGCAGACTGATGGCCTGACCCTTGGTCATGTTGACCGTCACGCGCTGTTCCCCTCTCGAACCGTCCCCTGTTTCCGCGGAGTCCGCGGATGACCAGAACCCTACGCAGCGGCACCGACAGTGCCGAACCCTGGGACGGACTTTGTGTCGGTCTTGCAACACAGTGCGCACCCGAGGGTTCGGTGGGGCCCCTGACCGTCGGCCGGGGCCTCGGGCCGTCAGGCCAGGCCTCCTTCCTTCATCTGCCGCAGTTCCTTCTTCATCTCGGACACCTCGTCGCGCAGCCGGGCCGCGATCTCGAACTGGAGGTCGGCGGCGGCGGCGCGCATCCGCTGCGTCATTTCCTCGATCTGCTCGGCGAGGTCGGCCGCGGGACGGTCCGTCGGAACCGTCTCCTTGCTCTTCCCCCTGCCCTTGGCTGCCTTGCCGCCGAGGGCGGGGACCGGAGCCTTCGCGGGCTTGCCGTCCTTGGTCTTGCGGTAGCCCGAGCCGAGCAGCTGTTCCGTGTCGACGTCCTCGCGGGCGATCTGCGCCACGATGTCGTTGATCTTCTTGCGGAGGGGCTGCGGGTCGATGCCCCGCTCCTTGTTGTACGCGACCTGCTTCTCCCGGCGGCGGTTGGTCTCGTCGATGGCCTTCTCCATCGCCGGGGTGATCTTGTCGGCGTACATGTGGACCTGACCGGAGACGTTGCGCGCCGCGCGGCCGATGGTCTGGATCAGTGAGGTGCCGGAGCGCAGGAAGCCCTCCTTGTCGGCGTCGAGGATCGCCACCAGGGAGACCTCGGGCAGGTCGAGGCCCTCCCGGAGGAGGTTGATGCCGACGAGCACGTCGTACTCACCGGCGCGCAGCTCGCGCAGCAGCTCGACCCGGCGCAGGGTGTCGACGTCGCTGTGCAGGTAGCGGACCTGGATGCCCATCTCGAGGAAGTAGTCGGTGAGGTCCTCCGCCATCTTCTTGGTGAGGGTGGTGACCAGGACGCGCTCGTCCTTCTCGGTGCGCTTGCGGATCTCGTGCACCAGGTCGTCGATCTGGCCCTCGGTGGGCTTGATGACGACCTCGGGGTCGACGAGGCCGGTCGGGCGGATGATCTGCTCGACGAAGCCGTCGCCGCGCGAGAGCTCGTACTTGCCCGGCGTCGCCGACAGGTAGACGGCCTGACCGATGCGCTCCTGGAACTCCTCCCACTTCAGGGGACGGTTGTCCAGGGCGGAGGGCAGCCGGAAGCCGTGGTCGACGAGGGTCCGCTTGCGGGAGGCGTCCCCCTCGTACATGGCGCCGATCTGCGGCACCGTGACGTGCGACTCGTCGATGACCAGCAGGAAGTCGTCCGGAAAGTAGTCGAGCAGGGTGTTCGGCGGGGAGCCGGGCCCACGGCCGTCGAAGTGCATCGAGTAGTTCTCGACGCCGGAACAGGAGCCGATCTGACGGAGCATCTCGATGTCGTACGTCGTGCGCATGCGCAGGCGCTGGGCCTCCAGCAGCTTGCCCTGGGTCTCCAGGGTGGCGAGCCGCTCCCCGAGCTCCTTCTCGATGTCGTTGACCGCGCGCTCCAGGCGCTCGGGGCCGGCCACGTAGTGGGAGGCGGGGAACACGTAGAGCTGGTCGTCGTCGCTGATGACCTCGCCGGTGAGCGGGTGCAGCGTGGAGAGGGCCTCGATCTCGTCACCGAACATCTCGATGCGGACGGCCAGCTCCTCGTAGACCGGGAAGATCTCGATGGTGTCGCCGCGGACCCGGAAGGTGCCCCGGGCGAAGGCCATGTCGTTGCGCGTGTACTGGATGTCGACGAAGCGGCGCAGCAGGTCGTCGCGGTCGATCTCATTGCCGACCTTGAGCGTGACCATGCGGTCCACGTACTCCTGCGGCGTACCGAGGCCGTAGATGCAGGAGACCGAGGCGACCACGACGACGTCGCGGCGGGTGAGCAGTGAGTTGGTCGCGGAGTGGCGCAGGCGCTCCACCTCCTCGTTGATCGAGGAGTCCTTCTCGATGTAGGTGTCCGACTGCGGGACGTACGCCTCGGGCTGGTAGTAGTCGTAGTACGAGACGAAGTACTCCACGGCGTTGTTCGGCAGCAGCTCGCGGAACTCGTTGGCCAGCTGGGCGGCCAGGGTCTTGTTCGGGGCCATCACGAGCGTGGGGCGCTGGAGCTTCTCGATCATCCACGCGGTGGTGGCGGACTTGCCGGTGCCGGTGGCACCGAGCAGGACGACATCCTTCTCACCTGCGCGAATGCGCTTCTCGAGTTCAGCGATGGCCGTCGGCTGGTCACCGCTCGGCTGGTAGGGGCTGACGACCTCGAAGGGCGCCACCGAACGTTCGATCTTGGAAACGGGCCGCATGCCATCAACCGTACGACCCCGCACTGACAACGGGGTCGGATCACCAGTTCTGCGGGGTGCGGGAGCCGTGGTGGCCGGGACGCCGGTCGAGGCGGGACGGCGGACGGTGGCCGGGGTACGGCACGGTGGCGCGGGCCGGGACACCCGGCCTGTTCTCGGTGGGCGTCCAGTCGGGACGACCCATGATCATCAGCGGGTCGAACATCACGACGACGCCGGCCAGGCAGAGGAAGGCCAGCGGGCCGATCATCATCGGCGCGAGCAGGGCGGCGGGCGAGTCGCCCGACGGGGTGCTGGCCGCTCCGTGCAGGTGCACCCTCAGGGCGGCCATGCCCGTGTAGTGCATACCGCTGACGGCGAGCCCCATGACGAGGCTCGCGCCGACGCTCCACAGGAAGCCGCGGACCTGTCCCGCGGCCCACAGGGCCGCGATGGCGGCCACGACCGCGATGACCACCGAGGCGGAGACGGTGAAGGTGTTGTACTCGAGCTTCCCGTTGAGGCGCATGCCCGCCATCCCCAGGTAGTGCATCGAGGCGACGCCGAGGCCGGTGATGGTGCCACCGGTGAAGAGCGGCGTTCCGGTCGCGCCCCGGTATCCGACGATGAAGATCCCGATGCCGACCATGACGATCGCGACGCCGAGGCTCGCGAAGGTCAGCGCCTTGTCGTAGCGCACCGGGCTCTCCGCGACGGAGAACCCCATCATCGCGATGAAGTGCATGGTCCAGATGCCGGAGCCGATCGCCGCCGAGCCGAGGGCCAGCCAGCCCGGCCGCCAGGAGCGGGCGACGAGCATCGATCTGGTGGTGCAGCGCAGCCCGAGCGCCCCTCCCAGTGAGGCCATGAGGTACGCCACCAGCGGGGTGAGGAGTCCGTAACTGAAGCCGTCGACCGTGCCCTGCATGCGCGGTTGCCCTTCCCGCCCTGATCTGTCCTGGATGTTCCTGAAAAGCGCCCGCCCGACAGGTCCGCCGGAACGGACCGGGCCGAGGCGAAGAGTATGACCCCCACCGGAATGGTCGAACGATTTTCCGGCAAAGAATCACGGGCCCGCCCTGCATGTGAGGCCCGCGTGCACGGATTTGGGCAGCGGCATTCAATCCGCGGCCATTCCGCGCCCGCCTCCCGTTGACCCTCTGCTGTCAGTCTGGTGCTGACCGTGATCGCTCGACGCGAGGAGTACGTATGCACGCGCGCGTTGCCGCCGCCACGACCGCAGCGCTTCTCGGGGGCACCGTTCTGATGCTCCCCACTTCCTCCGCCCACGCCGCGGCCGACGACGGCGGCCCGGTCGTCATCGCCCACCGCGGCGCCTCGGCGTACGCCCCCGAGAACACCCTGGCCGCCGTCGACAAGGCGGACGACCTGGGCTTCGGCTGGGTCGAGAACGACGTACAGCGCACCAAGGACGGCGTACTCGTCGTCCTCCACGACGCCACTCTGACGCGGACCACCAACGTCGAGGAGGTCTATCCCGGCCGGGCTCCCTGGAAGGTGGCGGACTTCACCGCGAGGGAGATCTCGCGGCTGGACGCGGGCAGCTGGTTCGCCCCGCGCTACGCGGGCGCACGCGTGCCCACGCTCAGTCAGTACATGAACCGTGTCTCACGCAACCACCAGAAGCTCGTCCTGGAGATCAAGAACCCCGAGCTGTACCCGGGCATCGAACGGCAGACGCTCAAGGTGCTCAGCAACGAGGGCTGGCTCGACCCCGGCCACCTCAGGAGCAGGCTGATCGTCCAGAGCTTCAGCCCGGACAGCGTCCGTACGGTCCACGACCTGCGTCCCGCCGTCAAGACCGCGCTGCTGGGAACGCCGTCGATCGCCGACCTGCCCGAGTACGCGCGGTTCGCCGACCAGATCAACCCCTCGTACACCAGCATCTCCCTCGGGTACGTCGCCGCGGTCCACGCCTTCCGCGGCCCGCACGGCAACCCCCTGGAGGTCCTCACCTGGACCGTCGACGACGCGGACACCGCCCGCCGGGTCGCCCGCTACGACGTCGACGGCGTCATCACCAACAGGCCCGACGTGGTGCGGCGCGCCCTGCGCGACTACTGAACCGGCTCCACCCGGGCCCGGCGCCCGGGGCGTGCACGCCGTGTGGCGTGCACGCCCCGGGCGTTGTCGGTGCCGCGCCGTACGGTGGTCGCATGGACAGCCACGGGCAGTACGGGCAGCAGGTCGTGTGGACCGTCGTGGGCACGGACATCGGCCCGCTGCTGTTGGCCGCGACCCCCGACGGCCTGGTGAACGTGGTGTTCCATGCCACGGACGCGGTGCGCGAGAAAGCGTTGGAGAGACTCGCGTCCCGCCTCGGCGCCGAGCCCGCCGAGGCTCCCGGCTCTCCCCTGCTGACCGAAGCGGCGAGCCAGATGAGGGCCTATTTCGCCGGTGAGCGCCGCGACTTCGAGCTGCCCCTCGACTGGTCACTGATCTCCGGGTTCAACCGCCAGGTGCTGCGCGAGCTGGCAGCCGGTGTCCCGTACGGGGCGGTCGTCGGCTACGGCGACCTCGCCGACCGGGTCGGCCGGCCGGGCGCGGCACAGGCGGTGGGTGTCGCCATGGGCTCCAACCCGCTGCCGGTCGTCGTGCCGTGCCACCGCGTCGTCGAGAGCGACGGCGGCATAGGAGGGTTCGGAGGGGGCCTGGAGACCAAGCGGAGGCTGCTGGCGCTGGAGGGAGTGCTTCCGGAGCCGCTGTTCTGAGGAGTGCGCACACGGCCGGGAACTGGGAGGCTGCGCGGGTGAACCGCTTCTTCCGATGTGCCGAGACGTCCGCCGCCGAACCCGGGCGCCCGCGGTGACCGCCGTCGAGCGGTCCGACGCGCCCGTCGACGCCGCGGCGATACCCGCGCTGCGGCGCCGCACGACCGCGGTACTGATCGCCAGTCAGATCCTCGGCGGGCTCGGCGTCGCCACCGGCATCGCGCTAGCGGTCGTGCTGGCCGAGCAGGTCAGCGGCACCGAGTCCCTGTCGGGGCTGGCTCCCACGGCGACCGTCGCGGGAACGGCGGTGCTGTCCATGCCGCTGGCCGCGCTGATGACGGCGCGCGGACGGCGGCCGGGGCTGGTGCTCGCCTACCTCATCGGTGCCCTGGGGGCCGGTGTCGTCGTGCTCGCGGCGTCCGTCGGCAGTTTTCCGCTGCTGCTGGCCGGGATGGCCCTGTTCGGCGCCGCCTCGTCGGCGAACCTTCAGGCGCGGTTCGCGGCCGCCGACCTGGCCGAGCCGGAGCGGCGTGGCAGGGCCATCTCGAACGTCGTGTGGGCCACCACCGTAGGCGCGGTACTGGGCCCCAACATCGCCGCACCGGCCGGGCGGAGCGTCACCGGGCTGGGCATCCCCGCCGCCGCCGGCCCCTTCCTCTGGGCGGCCGGGGTCTTCCTCGTCTCGGCGCTGCTCGTGGCCCTGCTGCTGCGGCCCGATCCGCTGCTGACCGCCCGCGCCCTGGCTCCTGCCGAGGAGCAGTCTCCGCAGGCACGTTCCCTGCGGGCCGGTGTCGCCGCCGTCGCCGCCTCACCGCGGGCGCGGCTGGCGCTCGGGACGGTGGCGGTGTGCCACACGGCGATGGTCTCGATCATGGCGATGACGCCCATCGACCTCGATCACCACGGAGCCGGCATCGACCTCATCGGGTTCGTGATCAGCTGTCACATCGCCGGTATGTACGCCTTCTCACCGCTCATGGGACGGCTGTCCGACCGGCTCGGGCGGCTCTCCGGGATCGGCCTCGCGGTGGGCCTGCTGGCCTGCGCCGCCCTCCTCGCCGGAACGGCCGACGGCAATCATGTACAGATCACCGTCGGGCTCTTCCTGCTGGGGCTGGGCTGGTCCGCGGGAATGGTGTCCGGTTCCGCGCTCCTCACCGACTCGGTGCCCCAGCCCGCGCGCGCCGCCGCCCAGGGGCTGTCCGACCTGATGATGAACACGGCGGCCGGTATCGGCGGCGCGGCCGCCGGTCTGGTGATCGCGCGGGGGAGTTACGGCTGGCTCAACCTCCTCGCCGCCTGCCTGCTGCTGCCGCTCACCGCCTTGATGCTCTTCACCCGGCGCGGACGCCGGACGGCCACGGCCGGAGGCTGAGCTGCCGGGGGCGGGGTCGGGCGGCGACGCCGGCACGGAGAGACGGGCGGCGAAGGCCGGAGCACGGAGAGGCTGCGGCGAGGGCGGCAGCGCGGCGCGGAGAGGCGGGCGGGCCGGGGTCAGAGGCTGACGTGGTACGCCTTGCGGAGCGTCTCGTGGACCGTCCAGACCGTCCGGTCGCCCTCACGCAGGACCGCCGCGTCCCCGGGGCCCACCTCGAGGACGTCACCGTTCTCGACCTCGATCGTGGCCCGCCCGCTGACGACGACGAACAGTTCATCGGCCTCGGTGTCGGTGGCGACGCCCGGTGTCATCTGCCAGATGCCGCGCAGCTGCTTGCCGTCGGCCGACTCCCACAGCACCTTGCCCGTCACCACCGGGGCGCCGGAGACGATCTGGGCCGGGTCGAGCGGCTCCGGTTCCAGTTCGGCGTCGGGGATGTGCACGGTGAAGGAGGGGACGGTCTGGTTCTTCGTGGTCATGGGCGGTCACCCTAGCGGCAGGACTGACCGGCGACCGCACACGGTTCACTCCCGTATCCGGCCGCCGGAACACACTCAAGGGCGTTACGGAGGGCTGCTTTCTTCGAGAATACGGCCGGTTGGCGCCCCGAGGAGTACCCCCCCCCCCCCCGCGTGGGCAGCCGTCCGCAGCCGCTGCGGCCTACGCGTAGTGCCGCGCCTCGAAGACGTTGCCGTCCGGGTCGCGGAAGTAGAAGCTGCGTACTGCCGCTCCCCGGGCGCCGAAGGCGTCGTACGAGAAGTCGGAGACCGGTACCGACTGCTCCTCCAGCCGGGCCCGCAGCGCGTCGAAATCGCCCTCCCCCAGGGCGAGGCACACATGGTTCACGGGATGGCCCGCGCTGTCGGCGGCACCGGGGAGCATGGTCATGCGCTCGGCCGTCGGCAGGGGCGCGAGATCGAAAATGGTCTCCTCGTTGAGGCGTACGGAGGGAAAGGAGACCTTTCCCTCCGTGAATTCGGTGACCCGCAGGGGCTCCAGGCCGACCGCCTTCTCGTAGAAGTCCGCCGCGGAGACCGGGTCCTCGACCCAGAGGACGATGTGGTCGAGACGTGTCGTGTTGTCCGTCATGCGCCCAGGCTGGTGCCGTATCCCGCAGGCCGCAAGGGGTTTGGCCGGGCACGCCGCCCGCCAGGGATGAGGGAGGACCGACAGACAGGAGGCAGGCGCGTGCTCGTGGTGTCCGAAGAGGTGCGGGAGGCGCTCGACGCGCGCCGGCCGGTGGTGGCCCTGGAGTCGACGATCATCGCGCACGGGCTGCCGCGCCCGCGCAATCTCCAGGTCGCCGTGGAGCTGGAGGACGTCGTACGGCAGGAGGGCGCCGTCCCCGCGACGATCGCCGTGCTGGACGGGCAGCCCCGCGTCGGCCTGGACAAGGAGCGGTTGGAGCGGGTCGCGAACGAGGACGGGATCCGGAAGCTGGGGCACCGCGACCTGCCGCTCGCGGTGGCCACGGGGGCGAGCGGGGCGACGACCGTGTCGGCCACGGCGCTGCTGGCCGCACGCGCGGGCGTGCGCGTGTTCGCCACGGGCGGCCTCGGCGGGGTGCACCGGGAGTGGACGGTGACGCAGGACGAGTCCGCCGACCTGGGCCTGCTGGCCCGGACCCGGATCACGGTGGTGTGCGCGGGGGTGAAGTCGATCCTGGACGTGCCGGCGACCCTCCAGCGCCTGGAGACCCTGGGGGTCGCGGTGGCGGGGTACCGCACCGAGCGGTTCCCCGGCTTCTATCTGTCCGACTCGGGACATCCGGTGGAGTGGACACTCGGGTCCCCGGGCCAGGTGGCCGACGTGATGCGCTCCCAGGACGCGATCGGCGGGCCGGAGTCGGCGCTCGTCGTCGCGAATCCCGTGCCCGAGGAGGAGCAGCTCGACCCCGGGCTCCACGCGCGCGTGCTCGCCGACGCGCTGCACGCGTGCGAGGCCGAAGGGGTGACCGGTCAGGCCGTCACGCCCTTCCTGCTGGACCATCTGGTCCGCCACACCGACGGCGCCTCCCTGAGCGCCAACCTGGCGGCGGTGCGCGGCAATGTCCGGCTCGCGGCCCGGATCGCGTCGGCCTGGGCGGGGGCGTGACGGGAACGGACCGAGGCGGACCCGGACGGGGCGACGGTGCGCGCGGGGGCGGGGCGCCGGACGCAGCCGGCGGGGCGCTGCTCGTCGTGGGCGACATCGTGACGGACATCGTCGCCCGGCACCGCGGGCCGCTCGCGTCGGGCACCGACACGGTGGCGGCCGTCCGGACGGTTCCGGGCGGCGCGGGGGCCAACGTGGCGTGCTGGGCCTCGTACACGGGCTGCCCGGACGTCCGCCTGCTCGGACGCGTGGGAGGGGACGCGGTCGCCTGGCACGAGCGGGAGCTGACGGCTTCCGGCGTACGCACCCACCTCGTCGTCGATCCCGTGGCGCCCACCGGGACGGTGATCTGCCTGGTGGACACGGACGCCGCGGCCCAGCGCACCTTCCTCACCGACAGCGGGGCCGCGTTGCGGATCGAACCCGGCGACTGGTCGCCGTCACTGCTCGACGGGGTCGCCCACCTTCATCTGTCGGGATATCTGTTCTTCTCCGAGCCGAGCCGCGCCCTGGTGACGGTGGCTGTGGCGTCTGCACGCGCGCGTGGCGTGCCGGTGAGCGTGGATCCGGCGTCGGCGGGGTTTTTGGCGGAGCTGGGAGCGGACCGGTTCCTCGCGCTCGTCGAGGGCGTCGACGTGCTGCTGCCGAGTCACGACGAGGCATACCTGCTGACCGGGCTTGCCGATGTGGCGGACGCGGCGGCGAAGTTGAGCCGCCACGTCCCACTGGTGGTCGCGAAGCGGGGAGGCGACGGAGCGTTGGTCGCCCGCGGCGGCACGGTGCTGGCCCGCGTCCCCGCGGTAATCGCCACGCCACGGGACACGACCGGCGCGGGCGACGCTTTCACCGGCGCCTTTCTCGGCGCTCTGCTCGCGGGAGCGGAACCCGGGGATGCGGCGGCGGAGGGATGCAGGGCGGGGGCGGCGGCCGTGGAACGCGTGGGCGGGAGACCACCGTCGGATCCCTGACCGCCGCCGGGCCCGCCCCCTCAGACCTTGCGCCCCCAGGCGGAGATCATCGGAGCCGTGGTCAGGTCCATGGTGCCGGAGGCGACGTTGGCCAGGTGCCGGTCGATGTCCTGGTCCGTGGCCAGGCCCGAACTGACGAGCTGGTCGCGGATCTGCCGGATCGTCGCGAGTTCCACCGCCGCGCAGGCGGGCGAGGTGACGGGGAAGTACGCGTCGGCCTCCACGGGACGCAGCCCCGCCTCGCGCAGCAGGCGCGGGAGTTTGCGGCCGTACGACAGATCACCGCCGCACGCGGCGAGGAGGTCACGGAAGCCGCCCCGCAGACGGTTCGCCAACTGCTGCTCGGGGCCGTGCTCGTCGGGACAGAGAAGGGGTTGCAGAGCCGGGTCGGCCTCCTCGACGAGGAGCCGCCCCCCGGGCCGCAGTGCCCTGATCATCGACCGTAGGGCCCGCTCCCGGTCGGCCACATGGACCAGGAGGAGCCGGGCGTGCACCAGATCGAAACCCTCCCCCGGCGGCTCGTCCGCGCCCACGTCGTGGACGCGCACCTCGACCGGCGGACGCGCTGCCAGGGACACCCATGAGGTGTCGATGTCGGTGGCGAGGACCCGCCCCGTCGGGCCGACCTTCTTGGCCAGCCACGAGACCACCGAGGTGCCGCCCGCGCCGACCTCCCAGCAGCGCCAGCCGGAGCCGACGCCGAAGCGCTCGAGGTGCCGGAACGTCGTGGGGTCGAAGAGAGTGGCGACGGCGTCGAAACGCTGTCCCGCCTCGGCCTGCCGGTTGTCCAGGAGATACCTGTCGGTTCGCATCACGAGTAGATCATCCCATTTGCCCGACTTATCCGGCGCGGTTGACGCACCCGGGTCCGGGCGCCCGGCCCTCGCCGCACACGGAGCGCTCATGACAGCCCACGACCTCGGTCGGAGAGACGGAGTGCGCGACCCGGCCCACGAAGGGGAGGCCGGACTTGACGACCGAAAGGGAGCGCGAGCTCGATCGGCGAAACGGAAGGCGGGCCGGGCGACCCGGGAGGGCCATTCCGCGAAGTGAAGCGGAATACTCCGTTCCCACAGGCTTTCCCGGCCCCCGGGCCGTCCTGGCAGACTGGCCGCGGAAAGGCGCAATCGCGGCGCGAGGAGATCCACGCGAGGAGATCCAGATGTCCATGGCAGGGAATCTGCGGAAGGTCACGAGCCTCGGCAGGGCCGGGGGCCTCCGCAGAGTGGCACGGCTCGCGCGGCGGCGGCCGCGGGTCGACCTGAGCCACCCCGCGCGGTCCCCGCTGGGCTCCGCCGTGGTCAACTGCGTGACGTACAAGGACGGAGTCCGCGTCCCCGGCAGTGGCGATCTGGTCGACGCCGTGAAGGAGGTGCGCAGGCACGGCGACGGCTTCGTCTGGGTCGGGCTGCACGAGCCGACGGTCCGGGAGTTCGCCGGCGTGGCCGAGCTCTTCGACCTGCATCCACTGGCGGTCGAGGACGCGGTGCACGCCCATCAGCGCCCGAAGGTGGAGCGTTACGGGGAGACGCTGTTCGCGGTCTTCAAGACGGTCTGCTACGTCGAGCACGCGGAGCTGACGGCGACCAGCGAGGTGGTCGACACCGGCGAGATCATGGTGTTCGTCGGCCAGGAATTCGTGATCACCGTGCGGCACGGGCGGCACGGCTCGCTCGGCCCGCTGCGCGAGGAGCTGGAGGCCGACCCCGGCCAACTGGCCAAGGGCCCGGCCGCGGTGCTGCACGCGATCGCGGACCACGTCGTCGACGACTACCTGACCGTCACGGACGCCGTGCACGCGGACATCGACCAGGTCGAGACCGACGTCTTCGCGGAGAACGGCGCGCGGACCGACCCGGGGCGCATCTATCAGCTCAAGCGTGAACTGCTGGAGCTGAAGCGGGCCGTGGCCCCCCTGAGCCGCCCCCTTCTCGAGCTGGTGTCCCGGCCGATGCGGGTGATCGACCCGGAGATACAGGCCTACTTCCGGGATGTCTCTGACCATCTGCTGCGCGTCACCGAGCAGATAGCGGCGTTCGACGAGCTGCTCAACTCGATCCTGCAGGCGCATCTCGCCCAAGTGACGGTCGCGCAGAACGAGGACATGCGGAAGATCACCGCATGGGCCGCGGTGATCGCCGTGCCGACGATGGTCTGCGGGGTGTACGGCATGAACTTCGACCACATGCCCGAGCTGCACTGGAAGTACGGCTACGGCTTGGTCCTGGGCGTGATCAGCACGGCGTGCCTATCCCTCTACCGGGGCTTCCGGCGCAACGGCTGGCTCTGAAACCTCTCGCCCGGCACGGGCGTCCGGACGAAGGGCTCCGTCTTCTCATGACCGCGTCAGCGAGCCGTGCGTCAGTGAGCCGTGCTCCTCGCATAGACGCCCTCGACCCAGGAGGCCAGCTGGTCGTCCGTCAGATGTTCGGCCAGGTCGGCTTCGCTGATCATGCCGACGAGACGCTTGTTCTCGATGACGGGAAGACGGCGGATCTGGTGCCCGCGCATCTCCGCGAGCACCTCGCCGACGTCGGAGTCCGCGTCGATCCAGCGCGGCGTGCCCTGAGCCATCTCGCCCGCGGTGACCCGGGCCGGGTCATGGCCCATGGCCACGCAGCCGATGACGATGTCGCGGTCCGTGAGGATGCCGCACAGTCGTTCGTTCTCGTCGCTGATGGGCAGCGCGCCCACGTTGAGTTCGCGCATCAGCTGGGCGGCGCGGTCCAGCGTCTCGTGCGCGGGAATCCACTGGGCACCGCGGTGCATGATGTCTCCGGCGGTGGTCATGGGGTACCTCCCGGTGCCGGACGGCCGGCGCGGCGCGGGTGGGCGCCGCTAGTCCCGGCGCCCTACATTCTCTCCGTGTTCCGGGGGCCACGCACCCGGAGACCGCGGGCCTGCGGGGCCGGCCGCCCGCGGCGGGCGTCCGCGGCGGGCGTCCGCGGCGGGCGTCCGCCTGGTGCCGGCCGGCCCCTGCGGGCATCAGGCGGAGAAGCCCACGACCTTCTCGGGGACGACGCGGATGATGACGCGGACCTCGTCGTCCTTCTCGCCGGGCGGGTCGATGCCGAGGTACTTGTGCGAGAGCTCGTGCGGCAGGCGCTTGCGCTCGTCGGGAAGGATCTCGGCGGTGCCGCGTATCTCGACGGAGGTGTAGGGGTTGGCGAGGTCGAAGACCGAGAGGCTGATGCGGGCGTCGCGCATCAGGTTGCGCACCTTCTGCCGGCGGGCGGTGGACGAGAAGAGCACGGTGTCGCCCTCGCGTTTGATCCAGACCACCGAGTTCTGGGGAGCGCCGTCGGGGCCGAGGGTGGCTACGGCGGCGAAGTTCTTGCCGTCGAGGAGAGCCCGGACGGAGTCGCTGAAGGAGACGGGATGATCGGAAGCCTGTGTCATGGGACCCAGACTAACTACATGCACGTGCATATAAAAGCCCTTGGGGCGGGCGATCCCGGTCAGCCGTTCCACGCCGGGTGGCGCGGATCGTCGGCCCGCACCAGGACGTCGGCCGCGGCACCCGGATCCGCCTCGGCCTCGTAGCGCTCGAAGGCGGGCAGACTCCAGCGTTCACCCTCGGGAGTGCGGCGGTGCAGGGCGGCCGGCGAGAGGCGGACGTGGACGGTCAGATCGAAGGGGAACCAGTGGTGCAGAAGGAGGGGCCCGTGCAGCAACAGTAGCCCGCCGGGCGGGAGTTGGATGTAGGGACTGCGGGTGGCCCGGTCGGCCGCCGGGTCCCAGAGGTCGGGCAGGACACGGCCGTCGCCGCCTGGTTCCAGACGGCCGAAGACCTCCCGCCACAGGGCGCCGGTGTCGAACCAGCCGTCGTAGTAGGCGTCGGCGTCCTGGTGCCCGTACTCGAAGCGGAGCGAGGCCGGCCGCAGGAATCCTTCGGTTCCGACGACCAGTGAGGCCCTGCCGCGGATGCGCAGCGCCTCCGACACCCGGTGTGCGAGGTCGCCGGGGCGGGCGGCCGGTGCCCCGTCGAAGGCGATGCGCGGCCAGGGACTGCCGTCGTCCGGTTTCAGGTCGAGGAGGCGCTCGGCGAGCAGGTCGCCGAGCCGTTCCCAGGTGATCGCTTCGAGTCGCACAGGGCCATGATGCCCCGCTCACGACCTGCCCTCACGGGCGAGGCCGGTGCCGGGCGGAGCAGTTCCAAGCGGTCGCGGCATCGGCGGGCAGGCATCTCGAAACCGGTGGCCGTGGACGTTCGCGCATGCTCCTGCGCAGCTCGGCCATGGTCACGGGGGCAGCGGCAGGCTTCACTAGTCGTGACGGTGGGTGTTGGGCAGGATCTGGTTGGGGCCGGACGGGGGAATTGACATGATCGATGGGCCGTACTTCGTGCTGACGGTGCTGGGTGTGCTCGGCACCGGTCTGGTGGCGGGCGTCTTCTGCGGGTTCTCCGCGTTCGTGATGAAGGGGCTCGCCAAGCTGCCCGCGACGCAGGGGGCGGCCGCCATGCGGGCGATCAACGGGGCGGCGACAACTCCGGCCTTCATGCTCGTGTTCGTGGGGACGACCGTGCTGTGTGCGGTGCTGACGGTGATCACCTTCGTCGTGTGGCCGGACGAGGGCACGGTGGAGTTGCTGCTGGGCAGCGCACTGTATCTGTTCGGCTCGTTCGGCGTGACGGCCGTCGCCAACGTCCCGCGCAACGAGAAGCTCGCCAAGCTGGATCCCGGCACCGCGGAGGCCGCCGCGTACTGGCCCGCCTATGTGCGCGAGTGGACGAGGTGGAACCACGTCCGTACGGTCGCGTCGGCCGCGGCCGCGATGTCGTACGTGCTCGCCCTCGCCTGAGCCGAGCCCAGCCGACCCCGGCCCAGCCGACTCCAGCCGCGCCGACTCCAGCCGCGCCGACTCCAGCCGCGCCGACTCCAGCAGCGCCGAGCCCAGCCCTTGTCGACAGGCCCCCGGAGCAGCGGAAACCGGTGGGCGGAGCCGAGCGGCGCGGGGTGCGGTGACGCCGTATCGTGGCCGAAAGAGCACGCCCCCCGTCACGCGCACACGAGGGAGACGGCCATGGGCGATCCCAGGGGTTTTCTCACCACTTCGCGCGAGGAATGGCCCCGTCGGCCCGTCGCGGAGCGGGTGCGGGACTGGGACGAGGTGTACGTCCCCGGGGCGCTCCTGCCGATCATCGGCGTGCAGGCCGACCGCTGCATGGACTGCGGGATCCCCTTCTGTCACGACTCCTGCCCCCTGGGCAATCTGATCCCGGAGTGGAACGACCTGGTGTCCCGGGACGACTGGCGGGCGGCGAGCGACCGGCTGCACGCGACGAACAACTTTCCCGAGTTCACGGGCCGGCTGTGTCCCGCGCCGTGCGAGGCGGGATGCGTGCTCGCGATCAACCAGCCCGCCGTCACCATCAAGAACGTCGAGGTCGCCATCGCGGACCGGGCCTGGGAGGACGGTTTCGCGCCACCGCGCCCGCCGGACCGGCTCTCCGGACACACGGTCGCCGTGATCGGCTCGGGTCCCGCCGGGCTGGCGGCGGCCCAGCAGCTGACGCGGGCCGGGCACACCGTCGCCGTGTACGAGCGGGCCGACCGGATCGGCGGCCTGCTGCGGTACGGCATCCCCGCGTTCAAGATGGAGAAGCGGCAGCTGGACCGGCGGCTCGACCAGATGCGGGCCGAGGGAACCAGGTTCCGTACGTCGGTGGCGGTCGGGCGGGATGTCGACGCCAAGGAGCTGCGGGCGCGCTACGACGCCGTCGTACTCGCCCTGGGTGCCACCGCCTGGCGCGAACTTCCGGTACCTGGACGGGAGTTGACCGGCATCCATCAGGCGATGGAGTATCTGCCGCTCGCCGACCGGGTGTGCGAGGGGGATCTGGAGGTCTCGCCGCTGTCCGCGGCGGGGAAGCACGTCGTCATCGTGGGTGGCGGGGACACCGGCGCCGACTGCCTGGGCACCGCCGTGCGCGAGGGCGCCGCGTCCGTGACGCAGCTGGACATCTACGCCCAGCCGGGCGCGGCTCGCGACGAGGACGTCGAGCCGTGGCCGACGTACCCGAAGATCTACCGGCTCTCCGCCGCGCACGAGGAGGCCCGCGACCTGGAGACGTCACCGGCGGCGGACGCGGACGCGCGGCTCTTCGCGGCTTCCACGCTGCGCTTCACCGGGGACTCGCGGGGGCATGTCCGCGCACTGCACCTGGTCGAGGTGGACGAGCTGCGCCGCCCGGTTCCGGGGTCCGAGCGCGTCCTGCCCGTCGATCTGGTCCTGCTCGCTCTCGGATTCTTCGGGCCGGACCCCCATGACGGCCTGATCGACCGGCTCGGTCTCGCGGTCGGCCCCCGCGGCACGATCGACCGCGACGCGGACTTCGCGACCAACGTGCCCGGTGTGTACGTCGCCGGCGACGCCGCCCGCGGGCAGTCCCTCGTCGTCTGGGCCATCGCCGAGGGCCGGGCGACGGCGGCCGCGGTCGACCGCCACCTGACCGGCCACTCGCGGCTGCCGGCGCCCATCGGACCGTACGACCGCCCGATGACGGCGTAGCCGGCCCGCCGCCGCGTGACCGGCGGACCCTCTGCCACCCGACCGGCTGCCGCAGCCCGCCCACCGGAACCGAGCCCGGCCGGGACGGCCGCGGGTTCCGGCGGGCGGTCGGCGCGTGCGTGCTCAGCCGCGGGTGTCCGTGCCGGCCTGCTTCGCCGTCGACAGGGCAACCCGGTTCCAGGTGTTGATCGTGAAGATCAGGGCGAGGACGTGGGCCAGTTCCTGGTCGTCGAAGTGGGCGGCGGCCTCCGCGTAGACGTCGTCGGGGACCCCCGAGCCGGCGACGAGGGTGACCGCCTCCGTGAGCGCCAGCGCCGCGCGCTCCTTCGGGGTGAAGAAGTGACGGGCCTCGCGCCACACCGGGACCATGTGCAGGCGGTCCTCGCTCTCGCCCGCCTTGCGGGCGTCGTTGGTGTGCATGTGGAGGCAGTAGGCGCAGCGATTGAGGTGCGAGGCCCGGATCTGGACGAGTTCGACGAGGGCCGGGTCGAGTCCTTCACGGGCCGCCGCGTCGAAACCGATCAGGGCCCGGAAGACCTTCGGGGCGGCCTTCGCGAAGTCGAGGCGGGTGGAGCCGCTCCCGGCCGCCGGAGTGCCCGCGGCGTCCGCCGCACGCGGGGTCCCGTCCGCCGCCGTCAGCGCCGTCGTCGTCGAGTCCGTGTTCGCCGTGACCGTCGTCGTGTTCATCTCGTTCGTCGTCATGACCATGAATCTACGGGCCTGAAAGACCCGCTGTAGGGTGCATTCCCGTGGCGGAATCCTGGGTCAATTCGGCGGAGCGGATCGGTGCGGATCTGCATCTGGAGATGTCCGGGGCGGGGGCGGGCGGCCGTCGGGCGGCGCTGGCCCGTGCGCTGCGCGAGGCCGTCCGGTCGGGCCGGCTGGTGCCGGGCACGCGCCTGCCGCCGTACCGCTCGCTCGCCGCCGACCTCGGCGTGGCCCGCAACACGGTCGCCGACGCGTACGCCGAACTGGTCGCCGAGGGCTGGCTCACCGCCCTCCAGGGTTCCGGCACCCGCGTCGCCGAGCGCGCCGAACCGCTGGGCACCGGCACGCGCGTACCGAAGAAGGCGCCTCCACGCGCGCGTGGCCCCCGGCACGATCTGCGGCAGGGCACGCCGGACGCGTCGTCGTTCCCGCGCGCCGCCTGGCTCGCGTCGTACCGGCGGGCGCTCCAGCAGGCGCCGAGCGAGGTCTTCGGCCCCGGCGATCCGGCCGGCCGCGTCGAACTGCGCGCCGCCCTCGCCGCCTACCTGGCACGCGCGCGGGGGGTGCGCGCCGACCCGGAACGGATCGTGGTCTGCTCGGGCTTCGCGCACGCGCTGCGGCTGCTGTTCACGGGCCCGGACGCGGTGCTGCGGGGACCGCTGGCCGTGGAGTCGTACGGCCTCGGCTTCCATCGCGAGCTGCTGAGCGGCGCGTCGGTACGCACGGTGCCGCTGCCCCTGGACGAAGACGGCGCCCGGGTCGGCCGGTTGGGCCGGGAACGGGCCGTACTCCTCACGCCCGCGCACCAGTTCCCCACCGGCGGACCGCTCCACCCGTCAAGGCGGGCCGCGCTGATCGACTGGGCACGCGCGCGTGGAGGGGTGGTCCTGGAGGACGACTACGACGGGGAGTTCCGTTACGACCGCAAGCCCGTCGGCGCCGTGCAGGGACTGGACCCGGAGCGCGTCGTGTACATCGGCTCCGTCAGCAAGAGCCTGTCCCCCGCGCTGCGGCTGGGATGGATGGTCCTTCCGGAGCGGTACGTCGACGGGGTGCTCGCGGCCAAGGGCGAGCGGGAGGCGTGGGTGAGCGTTCTGGACCAGCTGACGCTGGCGGACTTCGTGGCCTGCGGGTCGTACGACCGTCATGTGCGGCGGATGCGGCAGCGGTACCGGGGGCGGCGCGACCGGCTCGTCGACGCGCTCGCCACCCACGCGCCGCAGGTCGAGGTCACCGGGATCGCGGCCGGTCTGCACGCGGTCCTGCGGCTGCCGTCCGGCACCGAAGCCTCCGTGCTCAAGGCCGCCGCCTGGCAGGGGGTCGCCCTCGACGGGCTCACAGGATTCCGTCATCCGCAGGCGACGACGTCCGCGCCGGACGGCCTGGTCGTGGGCTACGCGACCCCCGCGGAGCACGCGTACGGCGCCGCGCTCGACGCGCTGTGCGGGCTGCTGCCGCCGGGGTGAACGGACCCCGGCCCAGGTCGCGAGGGTGGCGGCTCAGCGCCGTGAGGAGGCGTAACGGGAGGCAGGACCGCTCAGGACAGCAGGAAGTCCGCCTCCCCTGCCTTGGCGCCCTGGATGAAGGCGGTCATCTCGCCGGGCGTGTAGATCAGCGCGGGCCCGTCGGGGTCCGCGGACTGACGGACGGCGATCCGGCCGTCGTCGAGCTTCATCGCCTCCAGGCAGTTGCCGCCGTTGCCGCCGCTCCACGGCTTGTGCCAGCCCTCGCTGCCCAGCTCGCGGGCGGGCATGCCGTTGTAGATCCGCATGGTGCGTATCCGCGGCTTGATGCGTTCCATTCACAGCTCCTTGCGGAGGTCCCGCAGGATCTCCTTCGTGCGATGTGCCGTGGCGGCCTGGGCCGCCATGCGGTCCATGACCTCGAGATGGGTCGCCACCTCGGAGCGCGCGTCCAGGTAGACGGCACCGGTCAGGTACTCGCTGTAGACCATGTCGGGCAGTTCAGGCATGGCGAAGCGGAACAGCACGAAGGGCCCGTACGTGCCGGGGTGCGGCCCCGACGAGAAGGGGGCGATCTGCAGTGTCACGTTGGGCAGCTTCGTGGCCTGGAGCAGCTTGTCGATCTGGGCGCGCATGACCTCGGGGCCGCCGACGGGGCGGTGCAGGGCCGTCTCGTCCATCACGGCCCACAGCCGGGGAGCGTCCTTGCGAGTGAGCAGATTCTGCCGTTGCATGCGCAGCGCGACATGGCGCTCGATGTCGTCGGGCTGCGTCTGGCCGATGGCGCCCGACTTCAGGACGCCCCGGGCGTAGTCCTCGGTCTGCAGCAGCCCGGGCACGAAGTGGGGCTCGTACGAGCGGATCACCGCCGCCGCGCCCTCCAGGCTGACGTACATCGAGAACCAGCCCGGCAGGATGTCGTGGAACCGCTGCCACCAGCCGGGCTTGTTGGCCTCCTCGGCCAGCTGGACGAAGCCCTCGGCCTCCTCGTCACAGACGCCGTACGACTTCAGCAGGAGCTGGAGGTACGGAATCTTCAGGCCGACCTCGGCCATCTCCATACGGCGGACCGTGGCGGGTGCGACACGCAGGATGCGCGCGGCCTCCTCACGCTTCAGACCCGCGCGTTCCCGCAGGTCCAGCAAACGCCGGCCGAGAACGACCTGGCCGACCGTCGGCGCGGACCGCGGTTCGCTCACGTCCCACCTCCACTGAGTCCGGACAGCCCGGGCGGCGCCGTTCGGAGTCCTTTTCCCGGATTCCAACTGGCGCCGCTCGATGTGCTGTTGCGAGCAGTGTGCCATGGCCCTTCACGGAGTCATGCGGCACTCTGCAATTTTCAGAGTGACACTTGCCAAGTGTTCACGGCGGGGCGATAGTGGCAAGCGTGACTCCGTCCGCGCCGTTAGGAACAGACGCCGCCGCAGACCGGACCGGTCTCCGTGCCGCAGCAGGGGTGCGCCCCGATGCGACCGCGGAGCGCCGGTTCCGCTTCGAGCTGGCCGCACACCCGGGTTCTGTGAGACAGGCCCGGCGCCTGACCCATGCCCGGCTGTCGGGCTGGGAGGTGTGCGCGGACACGTGCGACACGGCGGACCTCGTCGTCTCCGAACTGGTCACCAACGCGATCGTCCACACCGCGAGCCGCAGCATCGTGTGCGAGCTGCACGACGGCGACAATCTGGTGCGGATAGCCGTACGTGACGAGGGGTGCGCTCCGGGCGAGCCGCGGCCCTCTCCGCAGGGGGCCGAGGACGAGCACGGCCGGGGCCTGATGCTCGTGGCGGCCGTCTGCCGCGCCTGGGGTGCCCAGGAGCACGGGCCCGGCCTGCTGGTCTGGGCGGAGCTGCCCCGCACGGCGGACGCCACGCACACCACGGATCCGACCGCGGACCTCACGGACCTGGCGGATGCGGCGGACGACCTCTTCGCGATCGACGCGGCGGACCAGCCGTACGTGCCGGACGACCAGCCGTACCTGGCGGAGGACCTGCCGCACCTGGCGGAGGAACAGCCGTACCTGACGCTGGCGCTGCCGCACCCGGCGGAGGAGGACCTGCCGCACCTGGCGGACGGTTTGCCGCACGCGACGGAGCCGCCCCGCGCGGCGACCGTGCCGCACGCCTGCCGGCCGACCGGCGCGCAGGCGCCGCACTCCGGAGTCCCGGGCCGCTCGGGGGGCCGGGAACCGGACACGCAGGCGCGTTCGGACCTCGGCTGGAGCGCCAAGAAGCCCCCGGCCGACGGCCGGGGTTCCGGGACACAGGCGTTCCGGGGGACGGGGGCCGAATGGGTGTGAGGGCGGCGTCGACCGGGACGGCCCCTGTTCTGACCTTGGAGACGCTGGTCCGCCTCAAGCGGGAACAGCGCTCACCGGGGGCACCCAGAAGACTCCCCATACCCGACGGCATGACGGTGCCGCTCGGCTGCGACGCGGTGGCGGTACCCGCGCACTTCGGCCCGGTCCTGCTGTCCCGTCTGCCGCGCGTCGGCTGCGTGTACGCGGACCCGGCCCAGTGGTGGTGGATCGTCCCCTCCGACTCGGACGTCGCCCTGGACTGGCCCGCGCCCGCCCGGTACGCCACGGGGGCGGTCGTACCGGAGGCACCCTCCATTCCCGGGCTCATACACAAACCGGAGAGTACGGTTCCGTACACTCCGCCGATCCCGCTGTACCTGGCCGTATGCCGCGTCATGGGCACCCCACCGCCCTGGTCGCACTCCATCGGTGCCTGAGAGCCGCCTGCCGCGCCCCCTCCGCTCCGTCACCGTCTCGCGGCGCACTCCCGCGCGGAGACACCGGCGGGCGCCGACGGCGTGAACCCCCGGTGTCCGAAGTGCTTCGGTCCGCCGCAATCCCCGCCGCCGGTACGGGTGGAGGCCCCCATTCCTGGGGAGGGCACCGTGCGTGCGCACTCGGGGGAGGTCACCGGTGGGAAAGAAGCGCGACGACACCGATCCGTCGCCGTCCGACTCGGAACGCCTGCTCTTCGGCGGCCCACTGCGCTACGACATGGGCTGGTCGCAGCACTCGGACGCCTTCCTGGAACTGGGCTTCCGCGCCATGGTGACGCGGCTTCCCACCCTGCTCTCGTCCAGCTTCCGGCTGGCCTGGCAGGCGGACCGCCGCGCCGCCCGGATCGTGCTGAGCGCCGAGATCGCCCGCGGTGCGGCGCAGGCGGTGGGCCTGCTGGCGGTCAACAGCGTGCTGGGCCGGCTGATGACGGGCGGACCGGTCGAGGACCGACTGCACGGCGCTGTCCCGGCGCTGGTCACGGTCGCCGGGGTCATGCTGCTCGCCGCCCTGCTGCGGGCCGCCTCGACCTACGCCACCGGCCGGCTGGAGCCGAAGGTCGAACGGGTGGCGACGGAGCTGTACCTGGAGCGGGCGGCGGCCGTGGAGCTCTCCGCGATCGAGGACGACGCGTTCCACAAGCTGCTGGACACCGCCCAGTACGGCGCCTCGTCCGCCCGGCGCATGATCTCCATCTCCACGCAGGTCGTGAACGCGATGATCTCGCTCGTCGCCGCGGCGGGCGTGCTCACGGTGCTGCATCCCGCGCTGCTGCCGCTCCTCGTCATGATGACGCTGCCGAGCGCGTGGAGCGCCCTGACGATCGCCCGGCGCAGGTACGAGTCGTTCCACGCCTGGGTGCAGCACGCCCGGGCCGGACGGCTCATCGGCAACCTGCTCACCGAGCCGGCCGCGGCCCCGGAGATCCGCGTGCACGGCGTCGGGCCCTTCCTGCTGCGCCACTTCCGCTCCATGTCCGAGACGGCGGAGTCGGAACAGGCCCGGCTGGCCCGCCTGGCCGCGCGTACGGGCCTGATCGCGGCGGCCTGGACGGGCCTCGCCACGGTGGCGACGTACGCGACCCTCGGCGGGCTGCTGCTGGGCGGCACGATGGCGCTCTCCGTGGCCGGTACGGCGGTCATCGCGATCCGCACCGGCTCGGCGAGCCTCGACACCCTCGTGCTGGAGGTCAACTCCCTCCACGAGGACGCCCTGTTCGTGGGCGACCTGCAACGCCTGTACGTCGAGGCGGCGCAGCGCGCGATTCCCGAGGGCGGCGACCCGTTGCCGGAGGAACCGCGCGAGATCCGCTTCGAGAACGTCACCTTCACCTATCCGGGCAAGGCGGCCCGGCCCGCCCTGGACGACGTCAGCCTCACGCTGCCGCTGGGCAGGATCGTGGCGCTCGTCGGCGAGAACGGTTCGGGGAAGACGACCCTGATCAAGCTGCTCGCCGGGCTGTACACGCCCGATCACGGGCGGATCCTGTGGGACGACGTGGACGCGGCGACCGCGGACCGGCGCGGGCTCGCCGAGCGCATCGCGATGGTGGCGCAGGACTTCAAGCGGTGGCCGTTCACGGCCCGCGTCAATGTGGCGGTGGGCCGTGCCTCGGCGCCGCTCACCGACGAACGGCTCGCCTCATCGGTCGCCGAGGCCGGGGCGCAGGACGTCGTGGCGGATCTGCCGCGCGGCCTCGACACCCTCCTCGCGCGCGGCTTCAGCGGCGGCCACGAGCTGTCGGGCGGCCAGTGGCAGCGGCTGGGGATCGCGCGTGCGGCGTACCGGCGGGGGCGGATCCTGATCGTGGACGAGCCGACGGCGGCGCTCGACGCACGGGCCGAGCTGGAGGTCTTCGAGAAGATCCGCGCCCTGGCGGGTACCGGCCAGACGGTCGTCCTGATCACGCACCGGCTGGCGTCGGTACGCCACGCCGATCTGGTGCACGTGCTGGCGCAGGGCCGTCTCGTGGAGTCCGGCAGCCCCGAGGAGCTGCTGGCCAGGGGCGGTGTCTATGCGGAGCTGTACGGGCTTCAGGCGGAGCAGTTCACGGCCGGGCTGCCGACCGGGGACGCGCACGCGAGAGATCCCCTCCAGGACGCCGACGCCCCCACCACCGACGCGAAGGTGTCCGAGTGGGACGCCGACGCGAGGGTGCCCGTCCAGGACACGGGCGCGCCCGCCGCCGACGCGAAGGTGCCCACCCGTGACGCCGGGTGACGTCACCCCGTCGTGCCCCGGGTCACTCGACGCCGTCCGCGCCGCGCACGATCACCAGGAACGCGTCGGTGGAGAGGTCCATGACGACTTCCGCGGCCTGACCCTGCAGACGGCACGCCTGCGCGAACTCCTCCGCCGGCCACGACCCGCGCGGTCCACCGGCGGGGAAGCGCTCCAGCACCATTCGCCCGTTCACCCTGCACCTCCATGTCGCGCCGACTCGTAGAGTTAAACGCCAACGATGGGGTGAACGGCTCGCGAAGTGACGGTACTGATACGCAGTCGACACGTGTTCACCGTCTCGGGGTACGGATTTTCACCCTCTGTAGCACACTCTGTCGTTACGGATACGGTTTCCGATCCCTTCCGTCGCTCCGGGCTCGCCGGTCAGGCAGTCGTGACGGTCAGTCCTCGTACTCGTCGTGGTACCGGATCCGCTCGCTGCCCGCGGGCGCGCCCAGGAGCGACGCCCGGCCCCGCGGCTCCTCCCACTCCTCCTGGCGGCCCAGGGCGGTGAGGTCCAGCAGCGAGGTCGTCGATCCCAGCCCGTCGAGGCCCCGCTCGTACGTCGAGTACGTGTGGAAGACCTGGTCTCGGTCGCGCAGGAAGCAGCTCATCCCCGGCCGCTCGATGGGCTCGCTGTCGCCCTCGCCGCCGAAGGACACCTGGAAGTCCTGGTTGAAGTCCGTGTCGCGGGCCGAGTACCAGGGCAGCGTCCAGCCCATCCGGGCTTTGAAGGGCAGGATCTTCGTGTACGGCGCCCGGGACACGGCGGCGAACGCGGTACCGCGGGCCCGCAGGTGGGCCAGATGGCCGATCTGGTCGAGGAACGCCGAGCAGCCCTGGCAGCCCGCCTCCCACTCCGGCGCGAACATGAAGTGGTACACGACGAGTTGGTGCCTCCTCTCGAAGAGATCCAGCAGGGTCGCCTTGCCGTCACCGCCCTCGAACACGTACTCCTTGTCGATCTCGACCATCGGCAGTCTGCGCCGTTCGGCGTTGAGCGCGTCACGCGCGCGTGTGGCGGCCTTCTCCCTGACGAGCAGTTCCTCGCGCGTGACGCGCCACTCCTCGCGCGAGACGATCTGCGGAAACGTCATGTGCCCCTCCTGCCGACAAGATCCCCGCTGCCTGCGGAAGACCTGGAACGGTGCCTTCCCAGGGGTGGACCGGTGGCGGGAGCGGAACTCATCGGCGTACGGGGAGAATTCTCTTCCACGCGGATTCGCGGCACGGGCGTGCCCTAGGCGGTGGCCGGTGCCTCCCGTGCGTCCGGGATCTCCGAGGGCCGGAGTCCCGCCTGCTCCCGGAGCCGGGCCAGTTCGTCGAGGAGGCCGGTGATCCGCTCGGTGTGGCGGGAGGTGAGCCGGCCGGTGTCGTCCAGGTGCACGGCGCAGGCGGTCGTGAGGTCGACGAGCCGTTCGAGGACCGCGGCCACCTCGTCCGTGCCCTCGGACTGCCGTGCCAGGGCGGGGAGTTCGGCGGCGGCGAGGTCGATCGCGGTGCGGGCCTCGGCCAGCGTGCGGTAGGCCTCGCGGCGCAGGGCCCACCGTCCGGCCCGGTCGCCGGCCGTGCCGTCGCCCAGTACGTGCGCGAGGTAGGCGTCCGCCGCGTGTGCGGCTCGGGCGAGCCGCGCCCGTACCGTCCCGCCGCGCTGGCCGGGCGCGGGCAGGTGCCCGACGAGCAGGACGATCCCGCAGGCCAGCAGCGTCTCGCCGATCCGGCTCCAGGAGGCGGGCGGCTCCCCGCCCACCATGACGAGGGCGAGCACCAGGACGGTGATGACAGCGGTCTGCGCGGCGAAGTGCCGGGTGGCGACGGGGATCAGCGCCCCGCAGACGGCGACCAGCGCGACGTGCCCGGCGGGCCGGGGCAGCAGCGCCGCGAGTCCCGCGAACACCACCGCTGCGAGCACCGTCCCCGCCGCCCGGCACAGCACGCGCGAGGCGAGCGGTCCGAGGTCGGGCTTGACGAGGAAGACGGCGGTCGCGGGCAGCCAGTACCAGTGCGCGTGGTCCCCGTACCAGTGGGTGTGGTGCAGTGCCTGCGCCACGGCGACGGCGGCGCCGAAGGAAAGGGCGACCCGGAGGC
This sequence comes from Streptomyces sp. GLSS-08, assembly GCF_056387915.1. Taxonomy (NCBI): domain Bacteria; kingdom Bacillati; phylum Actinomycetota; class Actinomycetes; order Kitasatosporales; family Streptomycetaceae; genus Streptomyces; species Streptomyces sp. GLSS-08. The sequence goes on along the minus strand of NZ_JBWJAQ010000014.1, from coordinate 144,932 downwards.
CGTACTCGCGTCCCCCGGCGCCGACGACGGTGCGCAGCAGGGCTTTGGCGGTACGGCGCCGGGCGGGCTTCCCGGGGTGCGGGGTGCCCGCGCCGCGGTCGAAGGCGTCCGCGGCGTGCAGCAGGGCGTCGTCGAGCGCGCGCAGCGCGGGTGCGGAGCGGGCGGGCGCGGGGAGCGGGCCCGGGTGGCTGCCGGAGCGCACCGCGGCGGCGAGCCGCCGGGGCCCCCGCGCGGCGCGCGCGGGCACGTCGTCGCCGGCCCAGGCCAGCGCCGTCGCGGCCTCGGCGAGGGGCAGCGCGGCGGCGTACTGCGCGTGCAGCCGCCGCTCGGCCGCGGAGCTCGCGTACCGCCGCAGCCGGGGTCCGGACAGCGCGTCCTGCGCGTGGTCGAGTGCGGCGGTGAGGCGGGCGCGACGGGCGGTGGCGTCCGCTCCCCCGGCCGCGGCGAGCAGCGCGGCGACGGCGTCGTAGACGGCGGCGACGGCGTCCCGTTCCCCGTCGAAGCGGAAGTCGCCGCCGGTGGCGGCCGCCCGGGCCGGCAGGGCGAGCCGCAGGACCAGCAGCCAGCCGGCCCCGGCGAGGAAGAAGAGCGCGCGCTGCCATCCGGGCTCGGGCAGTGGCATCCCCGCGCCGATCGCGGCGGTGACCAGGAGTTGCGTGCCCGCTCCGCTGGCGACGGGCCCGACGGCGCTGACGGCTCCGGCGAGCAGCCCGAGCCCGGTCAGCAGCACGGTCAGCGCCACCGCGCCGACGTGGAGTCCGGCGTACGTCCCGGCGAGCAGCCCACACGCTCCCGCGAGGGCGGGCAGACCCAGCCGTGTGACGGCGGTCCGCCTGCTGCCGGGCCGGTCGTTGATCCCGGCGAGCATGGCCCCGAGTGCGGCGGCCACCCCGCCGGAGGGGCGTCCGGCGAGCACGGCGACGAAGAGCAGCGGCCCGGCGGCGAGCGCCCCGCGGACGACCGCGCTCCAGGGGACCGGCCCCCGCTGGGCGCGCAGCGCATGGGCGAGCCAGGGTGGTACGGCGAGGCGGGAGGTGCGGAGCGGCACGGGACTCCTGTCGTGACGAGGGCGGGGGTCTGCCTTCGGGCGACGTCGGCCGGGCGGTGGGTCCAGGGTAGATCGCGTTGCCGCCGTAAAGGGGACGCAAACGTTTCCGGGGTGTGACGCGTGCGGGGGACGCCGCGTTCTTTATGAACGCAACTCGGCTGCGGGGGTACGAGGAGGGCGGTGACGGGAGTGGCTCCGGTGTGGGACGCGGGCTGCGACCCGGGCGTGGGGCGGGCGCGGCGGGCGGGCGCGAGAGGCATCACGCCGACCCGTGGGCGGGCGCCGCGTGCCAGGCGCACCGCGTGCCGGCGCGAAGGGCGTCACCCCGGCCGTGGGCGGGCCCGCCGACCCGTGGGCGGGCGCCGCGTGCCAGGCGCACCGCGTGCCGGCGCGAAGGGCGTCACCCCGGCCGTGGGCGGGCCCGCCGACCCGTGGGCGGGCGCCGCGTGCCGGCGCACCGCGCGCCGGCGCGGAGGGCGTCACCCCGGCCGTGGGCGGGCGTCGCATGCCGGCGCGGGGCCGTCACCCGGCGTACGGCGGACGGACGGGCGGGGATGCGGAGCGTGGGCAGGCGTCACCCCGGGGGGAACGGCGGGCACCGTCAGCGGGTCGCCGCGTACCTGTCCGTGGCCGCGACCGGCACCTCCACCACGCACGCCCGCGTCGTGCCCCGCGCCGTCGGCCTACGGGGGCTCCGGCGCCGTCGGCAGCCCCGCTCGGCGGGCCGCCGTACGCAGGACGTCCCTCAGCATGAGCGGGGTCAAACGCCCGGTGAAGGTGTTGCGCTGGCTGACGTGGAAGCAGCCGAAGAGGTCGAGGGGGCCCGCCTCGCCGTCCAGGGTGACGCGGGCGCCGTGCCGGAAGACCGGACGCGGCCTGGGAACCGTCCACCCCGCTTCCGCGAAGGCGGGCAGCGCGGCCTGCCAGCCGAACGCTCCGAGCACCACCACCGCCCGCAGCGAGGGCCGCAGCAGCCGCAGTTCGCTGAGCAGCCACGGCCGGCAGGTGTCGCGTTCCTCGGGCGTCGGCTTGTTCGCGGGCGGGGCGCAGTGCACGGGCGAGGTGATCCGCACGCCGTGCAGGGCGAGTCCGTCGTCGGCGCTCACCGCGGTCCCCCGCGACGCCAGTCCCACCTCGTGCAGGGCCGCGTACAGCACGTCGCCGGACCGGTCGCCGGTGAACATCCGGCCCGTCCGGTTCGCCCCGTGGGCGGCGGGCGCCAGTCCGACGACGAGCAGCGAGGCGTCGGGCGGCCCGAAGCCGGGGACGGGGCGCCCCCAGTACGTCCAGTCCGCGAAGGCGGCGCGCTTGGTACGGGCCACCTCCTCCCGCCAGTCGACCAGGCGCGGACAGGCCCGGCATCCGGTGATGCGGGCGTCCAGTCCGGCCAGGCTGCTGTCCATCCCCCCACCGTACGACCGGGTCGTGAACGGTCCCCCACGGGTTCGGCGGGGAAGGGCCGGAGAGCGACGGCGCGGAAAAGGGCGTCCGGCTCCCGCACGGCCGGGGCTAAGGTCGGGGCATGGCTTCTGAGGGTGCTGACGAGGACGAGCGGGGTACGGACGGCGCGCACGGCTCCGACGACCCGGCGGCTGCCGCCGCCCGCGCGGCCGGGCCGCGGACCGGCGAGAGCGTGCGGGTCGACAGCTGGATCTGGTCGGTGCGGCTCGTGAAGACCCGGTCCATGGGCGCCACCGCCTGCCGCGGCGGCCACGTCCGCGTCAACGGTGAACGCGTGAAGCCCGCCTACGCGGTACGCGTGGGCGATGAGGTCCGCCTGCGTCACGGGGGCCGGGAGCGGGTCGTCGTCGTGAAGCGCGTGATCCGCAAGCGGGTCGGGCCGCCCGTCGCCGCCGAGTGCTACGTGGACAACAGTCCGCCGCCCCCGCCGCGCGAGGCCGTCGCCCCTGCGGGCATCCGCGACCGCGGAGCGGGCCGCCCGACCAAGCGGGACCGGCGTGAGATGGACCGTCTGCGCGGTCTGGTCCGGCCGGACGGGGACGCGGACGGCGGCTGAGCGGCGGGCCCGCCCGGCGCGTCGCCCGTGAACACCGACGAGGGCTCCCCGGCACGAACGGGGAGCCCTCGATGACGTCCAGCCGGGGAAAACCCCCGCCTCCTGCGGCCCTCACGCGCGCCGCCGCACCACCCGTACCAGTTCGGCGTTGTGGCTGCGGCGCGCCCAGGCGATCAGCGCGAGCGGCAGGATCAGGATGAGCGGGGTCGCGGGGTACGGGCCGTGGATGGCGGTGACGTTCACGATGAAGGCACCGACCATCAACGCGCTGAGGGACACCGCCGCCACCGACGACAGCAGCGGAATCAACAGCGCGATGCCCCCGGCGAGTTCGAGCGCGCCGATGATGTACATCCCCGTGCTCCCCCAGCCGAGCTTGTCGAAGCCCTCGGCGGCCGAGGGGTGCGCGATCAGCTTGGGCAGCGCGCTCGCGAGGACGAAGAAGAGGCCGAGCACGGTCTGCAGCGCCCTCAGGGAGATCTCGGCACGGCGGCTGCGGCCGGTACGGGCGGCGGGGGTGACGGAGGCGGCGCGGGCGACGGAGGCGGTGGTCTCGGACATGTGGGTCTCCTGCGAAGCGGTGTGGGCTGCTGTCGTGGAGGTAGACCGGCCGTCCGCCCGGAACTCATCGCTGCGGACCGGGATTTGTGGGTGGGTGCCGAATCCGCCGGGGTCGCGGCACCACTACGGCCCCTCCGGCAGCAGCGTCGCCTCCCCCGGGTTCCCGGCCGCCGTCCCGTGGTGGACGTGCGGCGCGAAGAGTACGTTTTTTCGTGGGAGCGGTGATGGCGATGCGCACAGGCAGTGAGCCGAGGACGGCACGCAGTGCTCTGCGGTTGCGCTTCTGGCTGAGCCTGTGGGGGCTGGTCTGGGCGATCGGCGGGGTGGTGGGCTTCGCGCTCGCCGGACGGCCCGGATGGGCGGCCGCCTGCGGCGCGCTGTGGCTGATCACCACCGCCGACATGATCATGATCCTGCGGCACATCCACCAGGGGCCCCACTACCAGCCGGGACCCGACGTGCCGCCGTACCCTCCTCCGGAGCACCGTCCCCGCTGACCCCAGCGCCCCCTCGCGAGACCCGAGACCTGGGCACGGAGTGGGCGCTCAGGAGTCGAAGCGGGCCGCTTCCAGGTACTGCGGATTCGGGTCGAGGGCCGCCGCGAGCCTGAAGTGCCGCTTGGCCTGGTCCGGGCGCCGCTGGCGCTCGTAGGTGCGGGCGAGCGCGAAGTGCGCGAACGCGTTGTCCGGCTCACGCTCCAGGACGATGGTGAACTCCAGCTCGGCGGGCCGCAGTTGGGCGGCGGCGAAGAAGGCACGCGCACGCAGCAGCCGGGCGGCCGTGTTCTCCGGGTGGGCGGCGATGACCGAGTCGAGCAGCTTCACCGCGCCCCGCGGATCGCGGGCGGCGAGCAGCTGCTCGGCGGCGCGGAAGTCGATGACGTGTGTCTCCGGAGTACGTCCGGTGGAACCGCTGGTGTCGGGCACGGCTGAGTCCTTCCCTCACGGGAACGGTTCAACGCCCCGGCCCGGGGCCGCTATTCCTTGGGCGGTTTGGCCGCCCTTTTGACGGTGGGTGCACCCGGTTGTTCCCCTGCCGTGTGCGCCCGGCGTTCGAGATCCGCCCATACCTCGCCGACCCGGCGTCGCAGCTGGTCGAGCGGTACGTCGTTGTCGATGACGATGTCCGCGATCTTCAGGCGCTCCTCGCGGCTGGCCTGGGCGGACATCCGGGCGCGCGCGTCCTGTTCGCTCATGCCGCGCAGCCGTACGAGCCGGTCGAGCTGGGTGCCGGGACGGGCGTCCACCACCACCACGAGGTCGTAGAGCGGCGCGAGGCCGTTCTCCGCGAGCAGCGGGACGTCGTGCACCACGACGGCGTCCGCGGGGGCGGCCGTCTCCAGGTCCCGGGAGCGGGCACCGACCAGGGGATGCATGATCGCGTTCAGGACGGCGAGCTTCTCCGGGTCGGCGAAGACGATCGAGCCCAGTTTGGGCCGGTCCAGGCCGCCGTCGGCCGCGAGCACGTCTTCGCCGAAGGCGTCGACGACGGCGGCGAGCCCCGGCGTGCCGGGCGCGACGACCTCCCGCGCGATCCTGTCGGCGTCGATCAGCACGGCGCCGCGCTCCACGAGCAGCCGAGACACCTCGCTCTTGCCGGCGCCGATACCGCCGGTCAGGCCCACCTTCAGCATGACCGGAAGCTTAGGGCCTGCCGCCGGCCGCGCCGGGCGGGGCCCCGGGGGTTCAGCCGTCGCCCTCCCGCTCGGCCAGGAAGCGCTCGAACTCGAGGCCGATCTCGTCCGCGGACGGGATCTCGACGGGTTCCGCGAGCATGTTGCCGCGGCTCTCGGCGCCCGCCGCGGCGTCGTACTGGTGCTCCAGGCCCTGGACGAGGGCGACGAGTTCCTCGTCACCCTCCTGGATCTGCCGGTCGATCTCCGTCTGCGTACGGTGCGCCTCGGTGCGCAGGCCGTGCGCGATGCCGGGCAGCACCAGGCCGGTGCCCGCGGTGATCGCCTCCAGGACCGTCAGCGCGGCGTCCGGGTACGGCGAGCGGGCGATGTAGTGCGGCACGTGCGCGGCGACGCCCAGGACGTCGTGGCCGGCCTCCATGAGGCGGAACTCGATCAGGGACTCGGCGCTGCCGGGAACCTGCGCCTCCTCGAAGGGGCTGCGGTGGCCGGGCACCAGCTCGGTGCGGTTGCCGTGCGGGGTGAGGCCCACCGGGCGGGTGTGCGGGACGCCCATGGGGATGCCGTGGAAGTTCACGGACAGCCGGACGCCGAGCCGCTCCACGATCTGCCGCACGGCGGCGGCGAAGCGCTCCCACTCGACGTCCGGCTCCGGGCCGGACAGCAGCAGGAAGGGGGCCCCGGTGGCGTCCTGGACGAGCCGCACTTCCAGCGTGGGCTCCTCGTAGTCGCTCCAGCGGTCGCGCTTGAACGTCAGCAGCGGGCGGCGGGCCCGGTAGTCCACGAGCCGGTCGTGGTCGAAACGGGCCACGACCTGGTGGGGCAGCGAGTCGAGCAGCCGGTCGACGATCTGGTCGCCGGTCTCGCCCGCGTCGATGTATCCGTCGAAGTGGTAGAGCATGACAAGGCCGGCCGACTCCTGGGCGAGCGCCATGTCGACGACGGCCAGGCCCTTCGGCTCCCATGCGTACAAACCCTGCGGATCAAGCACTGTGACCGCTCCTCCTCGTGTTCACCCTGGACAACGTGGTGCGGAGCGCGGGCATTCCCGCCACGGGGCACCTCGCCCGCCGAACAGGCGGACGGGGCACGGCTCTTCGCTCCGTCGCGGGAGGGTCGTGGGGGACGGGCGTGGACGAGGGCCGCGGAGAACGCACTGCGGGCCCGCTCCCCGAAGGGAGCGGGCCCGCACTGGTCGGTCAGTGGCTAGCGGTGAGCGATCAGCTCTGGCCGCCGGCCAGCTTCTCGCGCAGGGCCGCCAGCGCCTCGTCCGACGCCAGGGCGCCGGAGTTGTCGTCCGACTCCGAGGAGTACGAACCGCCGCCGCCGCTGCCACCGGAGGCGGCCGGAGCCGCACCCGGGGTGGTGACACCCTCGGCCTCGGCCTGAGCGTCGGCCTCGCGGGACTTGATGACCTGGGCCTGGTGCTGCTCGAAGCGCTGCTGCGCCTCGGCGTACTGGCCCTCCCACGCCTCGCGCTGGGTCTCGTAGCCCTCGAGCCAGTCGTTGGTCTCGGGGTCGAAGCCCTCGGGGTAGATGTAGTTGCCCTGGTCGTCGTACGACGCGGCCATGCCGTACAGCGTCGGGTCGAACTCGACCGAGGCCGGGTCGGAACCGAAGGACTCGTTCGCCTGCTTCAGCGAGAGGCTGATGCGGCGGCGCTCGAGGTCGATGTCGATGACCTTGACGAAGATCTCGTCGTTGACCTGGACGACCTGCTCCGGGATCTCCACGTGGCGCTCGGCCAGCTCGGAGATGTGGACCAGGCCCTCGATGCCCTCGTCGACGCGCACGAACGCACCGAACGGAACGAGCTTCGTGACCTTACCGGGGACAACCTGCCCGATCTGGTGCGTACGGGCGAACTGCTGCCACGGGTCCTCCTGCGTCGCCTTCAGCGACAGGGAGACACGCTCGCGGTCCATGTCGACGTCGAGGACCTCGACGGTGACTTCCTGGCCGACCTCGACAACCTCGGAGGGGTGGTCGATGTGCTTCCAGGACAGCTCGGAGACGTGAACCAGACCGTCGACGCCACCGAGGTCCACGAACGCACCGAAGTTGACGATCGAGGAGACGACACCGGAGCGGACCTGACCCTTCTGCAGGGTCGTGAGGAACGTCTGACGCACCTCGGACTGGGTCTGCTCGAGCCAGGCGCGGCGGGACAGGACCACGTTGTTGCGGTTCTTGTCCAGCTCGATGATCTTCGCCTCGAGCTCCTTGCCCACGTAGGGCTGGAGGTCGCGGACACGGCGCATCTCGACGAGGGAGGCCGGCAGGAAGCCACGGAGGCCGATGTCGAGGATGAGACCACCCTTGACCACCTCGATGACGGTGCCGGTGACGATGCCGTCCTCTTCCTTGATCTTCTCGATGGTGCCCCAGGCACGCTCGTACTGGGCGCGCTTCTTCGAGAGGATCAGGCGGCCTTCCTTGTCCTCCTTCTGAAGGACAAGGGCCTCGATCTCGTCGCCGACCTTGACGACCTCGTTCGGGTCGACGTCGTGCTTGATCGAGAGCTCGCGGCTCGGGATGACACCTTCGGTCTTGTAACCGATGTCGAGCAGGACCTCGTCCCGGTCGACCTTCACGATGACGCCGTCGACGATGTCGCCGTCGTTGAAGTACTTGATCGTCTCGTCGATCGCGGCGAGGAAGGCTTCCTCGTTACCGATGTCGTTGACCGCTACCTGCGGCGTGGTAGAGGTGGTCTCGGTGCTGCTCGTCATGTGGGAAAGGGCTCCGGTACGGACAGAGAGTCGTAGGTACTGCTTACGCCGGGAGCCCGTTTCGCTCTGAAGAAGCCGGACAGCCAAGGAAGCGCCAGAATCGGTGATGCCCAATGAAGGACACGTCCGTTGGCGCCTCGACAACCGAGGGGACATACAACAGATGCGAGCGCAGCCTGCTACGTCTGAGGAGCGCAGGCCCGCAGCGCAACTTGTAGCATACGGGGGCCGCCGGGCAGGGTCAATGCGCGAAGGCCCACACCCGGGGCGGAACGCCCCATACCCGGCACAAGACGTGTCCCTGGAGGCCGTGTGGGCCCTCGAAGCCTCTGCGGTGACACGCCCGGGACGCCCTGCACCGAAGTGCCCGAAGACTAGTACGAGGGAGCCGATCATCCAAGAGCACGAACCGTTCGAGCCGGAAGCCACCCGCCGTGCCGCCGACGTCACGGAGAGCACCCGGGCCAACCGGGGCTGGTGGGACCGGAACGCGGACGACTACCAGGTCGAGCACGGCACGTTCCTCGGCGACGACCGTTTCGTCTGGTGCCCCGAGGGCCTGGACGAGGTGGAGGCCGAGCTGCTCGGCCCGCCGGAGGAGCTGAAGGGCAAGGACGTCCTGGAGATCGGCGCCGGCGCCGCCCAGTGCTCGCGCTGGCTGGCCGCCCAGGGAGCCCGTCCGGTCGCCCTGGACCTCTCCCACCGCCAGCTCCAGCACGCGCTGCGCATCGGTGGCGGCGTGCCGCTCGTGGAGGCCGACGCGGGTGCGCTCCCGTTCGCGGACGGCTCCTTCGACCTGGCGTGCTCGGCGTACGGCGCGCTGCCGTTCGTCGCCGACCCGGTCCGCGTGCTGCGCGAGGTGCACCGGGTGCTGCGTCCCCGCGGCCGCTTCGTGTTCTCCGTGACGCACCCGGTCCGCTGGGCCTTCCCGGACGAGCCGGGCCCGGAGGGCCTGAGCGTCACGGCCTCCTACTTCGACCGCACTCCCTACGTGGAGCAGGACGACGAGGGGCGCGCGGTGTACGTCGAGCACCACCGGACGGTCGGTGACCGGGTCCGCGACGTCGTGGCCGGCGGTTTCCGTCTGCTCGACCTCGTGGAGCCGGAGTGGCCCGCCTGGAACACCCAGGTGTGGGGCGGCTGGTCCCCGCTGCGCGGCAAACTGATCCCGGGGACCGCGATCTTCGTGTGCGAGCGCGACTGACGCCTGCGCCGCACGCGCGTGGGGGGGGCAGGTGAGCGCTCGTACGAGACTGGGGGCGTGAACCGTACCGACGCCCTCGACCGGCTGCCCGTCCGCTCCGCCGTGCCCGCGCTGCGCGCCGCCCTGGAGAAACACGGGGCCGCGGTGCTGTGCGCGCCGCCGGGGACCGGCAAGACCACGCTCGTACCGCTGGTCCTCGCCGGTCTGACCGGTGCGGGGCCGGCCCGCCGGGTCGTCGTCGCCGAGCCGCGGCGCATCGCCGCCCGGGCCGCTGCGCGCCGGATGGCGTGGCTGCTCGGGGAGAAGGCGGGCGAGAGCGTCGGGTACACCGTGCGCGGGGAGCGGGTGGTGGGGCGGCACACGCGCGTGGAGGTCGTCACGACCGGGGTGCTGCTGCAACGGCTCCAGCGCGACCAGGAACTGGCGGGCGTCGACGTGGTGGTGCTGGACGAGTGCCACGAGCGGCATCTGGACGCCGACACCGTCGCCGCCTTCCTGCTGGACGTGCGGGCCGCGCTGCGTCCTGAGCTGCGGCTGGTGGCCGCGTCCGCGACGACCGACGCGGCGGGCTGGGCGCGACTGCTCGGCGGGGCGCCGGTGGTCGAGGCGGCGGGCGTGTCCCACCCGGTGGACGTGGTGTGGGCGCCGCCCGTCCGGCCGGTCCGGCCGCCGCACGGGATGCGCGTGGACCCGGCGCAGCTGGCGCATGTCGCGGGGGTGGTGCGGCGGGCGCTGGCCGAGCACGCGGGGGACGTGTTGTGTTTCCTGCCCGGGGTGGGCGAGATCGCGCGGGTCGCGGGACAGCTGGGGGACCTGGGCGGGGCGGAGGTGCTCCAGGTGCACGGGCGGGCTCCGGCGGCCGTGCAGGACGCGGTGCTGTCCGCCGGTGTACGGCGCCGGGTGGTCCTCGCCACCTCGGTGGCCGAGTCGTCGCTGACGGTCCCCGGGGTGCGGGTGGTCGTCGACTCCGGGCTGGCCCGGGAGCCGCGCGTGGACCACGCGCGCGGGCTGAGCGCGCTGGCGACCGTACGGGCCTCGCAGGCGGCGGGGCGGCAGCGGGCGGGGCGTGCCGGGCGGGAGGCGCCGGGCGTGGTCTACCGCTGCTGGACGGAGGCGGAGGACGTGCGGCTCCCCCGTTTCCCGGCGCCCGAGATCAAGGTGGCCGACCTGACGGCGTTCGCCCTTCAGGCGGCCTGCTGGGGCGACCCGGACGCGTCCGGTCTCGCGCTGCTGGACCCGCCGCCGGCCGGGGCGATGGCGGCGGCGCGAACCGTCCTGGAGGCCGTCGGCGCGGTCGACGCGGCGGGGCGGGCGACGGAGCGGGGGGTGCGGATGTCCCGGCTCGGGCTGCATCCGCGGCTCGCGCGGGCCCTGCTGGACGCGGCACCGGAGGTGGGCGCCGAGCGGGCCGCCGAGGTGGTCGCCCTGCTGAGCGAGGAGCCGCCGCGGGAGTACGGCGACGATCTGGCCGCGGCGTGGCGGTACGCCCGCCGCGGAGGTGACGCGTACGCGTCCCGCTGGCGCACGGAGGCCCGGCGCCTGCGGCGGGCGTTCACCCCGGGCGGCGACAGGGTGGAGCGGTATACGGGGGCGGATGGTTCGGCCGCGAGCGGCGCCGGGGCGGACGGCCACGGGTCCTCCCGGGATACCCGGGCCACAGGCGGCGACACGGGCCCGTCCGCCGGGGCGGACGGGCCCGGAGAAGGCACCCGGACCGGACGCGGCGGCACGGGCACGGCCGCCGGGCCGGGCGGTGACGCGGTGGGCGGCACAGGCGGGGACGGACGGGCGGCCTCCCGCGGCGCCCGGGCCGGGCGGAACGGCTCCGGTACGGCAGCCGGGGCGGGCGGCGACGCGGTCGGCACCGGCAAAGAGGACCGGCCGGGTAGCCGGGGCGCCCGGGCGGGACGGAGCGGCTCCGGTACGGCCGCCTGGGCGGGCGGTGTCGTGGTCGGCGGTGTCGAGGCGGGCGGCCGGGGGCCGGGCGGGGACGACCGGGTCGCCGGGCTGGTCGCCGCGCTCGCGTTTCCCGAGCGGGTCGCGCGGGCGCAGGGCGGCTCGTATCTCATGGTGTCCGGGACGCGGGCCGAGGCCGGGGACGGCTCGGCCCTGCGGGGAGCGCCCTGGCTGGCCGTCGCCGTGGCCGACCGCCCGGTGGGCGCGGGGCACGCGCGCGTGCGGCTCGGCGCGGCCGTCGACGAGGAAACCGCGCGGCGGGCCGCGGGCACCCTGCACGCCGAGGGCGACGAGGTCGGCTGGGCCGACGGCGACGTCGTGGCGAGGCGGGTCGAGCGGCTCGGGGCGGTGGAGCTCACGGTGCGGCCGCTCAGGGACGCCGATCCCGCGCTCGTACGGGAGGCGCTGGTGCGCGGGCTGCGCGAGGAAGGGCTCGGGCTGCTGCGGTGGACGCGCGACGCGGAGGCGCTGCGGCAGCGGCTCGCCTTCCTGCGGCTGCACCTGGGAGATCCCTGGCCGGACGTCGGCGACGACACGCTGCACGCGCGCGTGGACGAGTGGCTGGAGCCCGAGCTGGGCCGGGCCCGGCGGCGGGCCGACCTCGGCCGGATCGACGCCGGGCAGGCGCTGACGCGTCTGCTGCCGTGGGCGTCGGGGCAGGCCGCGCGGCTGGACGAGCTCGCACCCGAGCGCATCGAGGTTCCGACTGGTTCCAGGGTCCGCGTGGACTACGGCGATCCGGAACGGCCGGTCCTGGCGGTGAAGCTCCAGGAGATGTTCGGGCTGCAGGAGTCACCGGCGGTGGCGGGCGTGCCCGTGCTCGTGCATCTGCTCTCGCCCGCCGGACGGCCCGCCGCGGTCACGGCCGACCTGGCGTCGTTCTGGCGGGACGGGTACCGGGCCGTGCGGGCCGAGTTGCGCGGGCGGTACCCGAAGCATCCGTGGCCCGAGGATCCGGCCGCCGCCGCGCCGACCCGGTACACGAACGCCCGGCTCAGGCGGTGACCGCTTCCGGTTCCGGCCGGCCGGCCGGTGCCGGGCCGTCCGGTCGGCGGCCGCGGGCCTCCAGGTACAGGGACAGCGAGAGCAGGCCGACGCCGAGGACGAGGAGGCCCCAGGGGAGGTACGTGGTCATCAACAGGATCAGCGTGCGGTTCGACTTGACGAGGGACACCGTCGAGTCGATGTAGTCCTCGCGCATCTTGACATGCCCGGAGAAGGCGGTCACCTTGTCGCGGCCGTCCAGCAGGGTGCCGCCGCGCAGCTCCTCCCGGTGGATCTCCTCGCCGTACACGGGCGCGCCGGTGACCGGTTCGACCCAGAACCTGCGGACCGTGGTGTACCAGCGGGTGGTGCCGGTCCCGGCGACCGACTCCGCCGTGACGCCCTCGACCGGCATGGTCTTGGGGAAGGGGACCTTGGTCCAGGGGATGGTCTGCTCGAAGTAGTAGACCTCGACGCCCCGGAAGTCCTGGGTGCCCTTGTAGTGGATGGGGGCCGTGGTGCGGGTCTGCGCGTCGAAGTACTCGTAGTCCCGCTTCTCCGTTCGGAAGGGCCACTTGAACTCGATGCCGTCCCGTTCGACGGGGTCGCCGTCGACGGACTCGCCCGTGGCGTGGACGGGTTCCTGGCTGTGCGCGTCGAAGATGTAGCGCTCCGGCAGCTTGGAGACCATCGTGCCGTCGGGGCCCTCCACGTACGACAGGGAGTCCCAGACGACGACGTCGCGGCCCGCGGACCGCTCGATCGCCTCGGACGCCTCCACATTGCCCTTGAGGGTCTGCACGACGGTCACCCGGGAGACCTTCTCGGCCTTCATCGTGCCGTAGTCGAGCAGGGTCGCGTTCCTCGCCTCCAGCACCATGTCCTGGTACTGGCCTGCGGGGACCTTGGCCAGTCGCGGGTAGGCGTACCACCGGAGCAGGGGGGACACCGCCGCGCAGAACACGGCGAGGGCGAGCAGGACGAGGCTGGCCTTGCGTCGCATCTCGGCGGCCCTCCCTGTGCGTCGGGGAACGACTACGGGTGCTCGGGGACGGTGGTGAGCAGCGGTTCGGGCGAGGTCGTGCCGGACTGCGAGCCCAGGGCCGTGATCGTGAACACCAGGACGAGCGCGGCGGCCAGACCGGTCGCGGCGGCGATCAGGGCACGCATGGGGGGCCTCCCGGCTGACTGGGCAACCTGAACCGGTACGGGAACCAGGAACGGAACACGGAACACGGAACACGGAACCAGGAACTGATACATCGTCAGGTCGGGCACCGTAGCAACGGCGGAGCCAGATGAGAACACGTCGCGCACGGACGACGGCGCCCCTCCGCGGGAAAGCCGGAGGGGCGCCGTGCGAACGGGCGGGGATTCAGGAAGCGGCGGCGGCCACCTTCAGCTCCACGGTCAGCGTCGCGCCGCCCGTGGTGGTGACACGGAGCAGGTACGTGCCGACGGTGTCGTCCGCGTACAGCTTCGGCAGCTTGAGCAGACCGGCGGCGTCCGTCGTGAGGCCCGTGAGGGTGCGCACGGTCTTGCCGTCCGCGTCCTTGAAGTAGGGGCCCTTGTCGTTCGCGGTGGCGTCCTCGGCCGACCTGACGAGCGTCGCGGTGGCCGCGACACCGCCGGCGACGGCGCCCTTGTAGGTGGCCTTCACCTCGATCTGGTCCGCGAACTCGCCGCCGGGCGTGCAGGTCGGCGCGGTGTCACCGGTGCGGGCGAGGGCGTCGGCCTGGCGGGCGGTGACGGTCGCCGTGTAGTCGAGGGCGGGCACCGAACGGCCCACCACGGTGGCACGGACCGTGAAGTCGCCCGTCTTCTCGCCGGCCACGAGCGCGGGCGCGGTGGCCTTGCCGGCGCTGTCGGTCGTGACGGTGGCGACGCTCTCACCGCCGGTGAAGACGGCGTCCGTGTCGCCGACGACGGTGAACCGCACCCGTACCTTCGCCACCGCCCGGCCCGGCTTCGTCTCGGCCCGCGCGGTGATCTTCCGGGCGAAGGTGTCGCCCGCCGTCGCGGTGAGCTTGCCGGTGCCCGCGTCCTCGAGGTGGTGCACCGTGTCGGTGGGCGTGGGCTGCGGCGTGGTGGGTGGCGTGGTCGGCGGCTTGCTCGGCGGTGTGCTCGGCGTACCGGGCGTGGACGGCGGCGTGGCGGGGCCCGACGGGTCCTTGTCGCCGGGCTCGCTCGGCTCCGGGGCCGGCGTGTGGGTGACCGGCGGTGTCGGGCCGGGGACCGTGACGGCGGGGGTGTCGCTCCGGTGCGAGGGGATGCTGCCCGTGCCGTCCGGCACCTGGTGGGTGCCCCTGCGGTAGGAAGTCAGCCACGACAGGACGGTGTTGAGGTACGCCGTCGAGTTGTTGTAGCTGAGGATCGAGGCGTTCATCTCCGACTGGACCGACATGTCGTGGTCGAACCGGCACAGGTAGTGGCCGGCGGCCAGCGCCGCGTCGTAGATGTTGTTCGGGTTCTTCGCGCCGTCGCCGTTGCCGTCGCGGCCCGCCCACTCCCAGGTGGACGGAATGAACTGCATCGGGCCGACCGCGCGGTCGTGCCGGATGTCACTGTCGTACGCGCCGTTGTCGGTGTCGGAGATGTTCGCGAAGCCCTGGCCGTTCAGGACCGGGCCGAGGATCGGCCGGTACGTGGTGCCGTCGGCGTCGACCCGGCCGCCGCGGGCGTGACCGGACTCCACCTTGCCGATGGCGGCGAGGAGTTGCCAGGGCAGGTTGCAGCCCGGCTTGGACTCGCGCAGCGAGGCCTCGGCCTGCTTGTAGGCGTCGAGGACCGTCGCGGGGATGTCGGACTCCGCGTCCGCCCCCGTCCCGCCGGCCCCGCCGGGGGCGGGTGTGGCCGTGGGGCTGTTGAGCGGCGGAAGGTCCGTGTAGTAGGGCGAGTTGCCGGTCGCGGTGCCGCCGACCGCGCCGTCGGCCGAGGAGTCGGAGCCCGCGGTCTGTCTGCCGGGGTCGTCGGCGGTCACTCCCGGTGCCTGGGACGCGGACAGTGCCGCCACCGCGACCGCCGCCACGGCGGTCGTCGCCGCTCCCTTGCGCAGCCTGCCGAAATGCGCCGCCATTGAGTGAACCCTCCCGTGGCCGACCCTCGCGCTCCGCGCGCTCTTCTCGTCCTGCCGTGCTCCCCGGCACGTGACGCAGGTGACCCTACGACAACTTCCGCCGCCGGGGCACCCGTTCACGCCCGGTTTTCACCGGTTGGCCATATACCCGCTGCCCGCGGGCCCGTCGGGGGCGGATCCCCCGGACATTCTCATGGACCCCTCATACTGGCGTGAGTGATCGCCAGGGGCCGCACCACGCGCCCGACGCCCGGCGCAGGGGGACGACGTGCCTTTCACTCTCAGCCACGCGGCGGCCGTGCTGCCCGCCGTACGTGGCGACGGGACCGGCCGCGGCCGGCTCGTACCGGCCGTCCTCGTCGCCGGGTCGTTCGCTCCCGACATGACCTACTACGCGGCGAGCGTGCTGCCGGGTGCGATGGAGTTCGGCGGCTTCACCCACTCCTTCACCGGTGTCCTCACCGTCGACGTCCTCATCGCCTGGGCGCTCGTGGGCCTGTGGCTCGTCCTGCGCGAACCGCTGGTCGCCCTGCTGCCGCGGGCCCGGCAGGGGCGCCCGGCGGCCCTGCTGCGCTGCGGGACGCCGCATGCGCGTCCCGGCCTTTCGCCGACGCTGTGGTGGTACGTCTCCGCCGTGCTCGGTGCGCTCACGCACGTCGTCTGGGACGCGTTCACGCACCTCGACCGGTGGGGGATGCGGCTGTTCCCCGTCCTGGGCCGGGAGATCGCCGGTTCCCCGCTCTACTGGTACCTGCAGTACGGGGGTTCGGTGGTGGCGGCCGTCCTGATCGTGGCCTTCCTCTTGGTCGCACTCCGGCGGACCTCCCCGGGCGAGCCGGTGGGCGTACCCCTGCTGTCCCGGGCGGACCGGTGGGTGGCGGGCGCGCTCCTCGTGGGCTGTGCCCTCGTGGGCGCGGTGCAGCGGGCCTCGCGCTGGTGGGCGTACTGGGGGTCGGACGCGAAGCTCTGGGAACTCATCCCGACCGTGTGCTTCGGAGCGGGCGCCGGACTCGTGCTCGGCCTGCTCCTGTACGGCACCGGCACCAGACTGTGCCGCCCGGCCCCGCCCCGGCCGACCGGGACACCGGCGGGGCCCAGTCGCGAGAGGGCGCGCTGAGCGGACGTGCCGGGGGCGCCTCTTCCCGGGGCGGGCGGGCTCGGTCCGGCGGCTGCGGAGTGTGCGCGTTGCCCACGCCTTCGCGGATGGGCAGTGCCCACGCCTTCGCGGATTGGCGGATTCGCGGCATCGCGTGGCCCGCGCCTACGCGGCTTGGCGGATGCGCGGGCAACGTCTACGCGGCTTCGGCGTCGTTCGTCGTGGCGACGCGGGCGACGATGCGGGCCAGGCGGGCGCCGCGATGCCTGCGCCCCCTGTGCCGTCGGACCGTACGGCTCAGGTCGGCCCACAGCCGGCGGGCGGCGCCCCGGTCCGGGCGGGTGAGCACGGCGCGCAGCGTGGGCCGCGCTCCGTGGGTGAGGCCACGGCCCGTTCCCCGGAGCCGGCGCACGAGCGTGAAGCCGGTCGGGCCGGCGACGGCGCTCGTCGGGGCGTCCGGACTTCTCCGGCCCGCGCCGACGCAGGTGGGGCCCGCGTGCGCCGTCCGGAAGGGGGTGCGGAGCCGCGTCCGCTCCCCCGCCCTGCGCAAGCACGCGTGGAGCCCCGCAGCGGGGTCGCGGGGCGGGCGGCTGCGACGAGGGGCGCGTACCCGGGCGGTACTCGCCCCGGCCGCGAAGACCGGGGCCGGTGTGCGCAGCGTCGCCGCGCGGACGGCAGCCGAGAAGGGGGTGGCTCTCCCCGGAGGGCGGGGGAGCAGACGTATACCCATGCCCGCATCCTTACGGGGCCTCGCGCCGGGGGGCGCCTTCGCGGGGGCCACCCGGGTGACCTCCGCCCTGCGGGGCCACGGGCCGACGGTACGGGGCCTCGGGCCGACGGAGGGAGACGTCGAGCCGGGACCAGCCTTCCCCGGGCCCGCCCGCTTCCCGGCCCCGCCCGGTGTCCGGACTCGGGCCCGGAGACGGGGCGGCCTGCCCGAGGAGGGGGTGCAGCGGGCACCGGGACGCCACGTCCCGCCCGGGAGGAGTGGGACGGACGGGCCCGGCCGAGCGACCGTGTCGAATCAGGGGCCGGGTGGACGCCGAGCGCCCCCCGGGCAGCCCGCGGCGAGCGCACCGCCCGTGTCCGCCCGCCCCAGTGAGCCGGGGCCCGAAACCGGGCCGGTGTCACCTGCCCCGGTCGGCCCCGGGCCGAAGTCGCCCGACCCCGGCCCGGCCAGGGCTAGTGTGCCGCCGACTCCCAGTCGGGGCCCGCGCCGACGGACACGTCGAGCGGAGCCCGCAACCGCACCGCGCCCGCCATCTCGCGGCGGACCAGCTCCTCCGTCCGCGCACGCTCGCCGGGGGCGATCTCCAGGACGATTTCGTCGTGGACCTGGAGCAGCATGCGGGACTTCAGGCCCGCCTCGCGCAGCGCCCGGTCCACGTTGAGCATCGCGATCTTCACGATGTCGGCGGCCGTGCCCTGGATCGGCGCGTTCAGCGCCATCCGCTCGGCCGCCTCGCGACGCTGGCGGTTGTCGCTGTTGAGGTCGGGCAGATAGCGGCGGCGCCCGAAGAGCGTCGCCGTGTAACCCGTGGCGCGGGCCTCGTCGACGGCGCGCCGCAGATAGTCCCGGACGCCCCCGAAGCGCTCGAAGTACGTGTCCATCAGGGCACGCGCCTCACCGGCGTCGATGTTGAGCTGCTGGGAGAGACCGAACGCCGACAGCCCGTACGCGAGGCCGTACGACATGGCCTTGATCTTGCGGCGCATCTCCGCGTCGACCCCGGACCGCTCCACGGAGAACACCTGCGAGGCGACCGTGGTGTGCAGGTCCTCACCGGACGTGAACGCCTGGAGGAGCCCCTCGTCCTCGGACAGGTGGGCCATCACCCGCAGCTCGATCTGGCTGTAGTCCGCGGTCATGAGGGACTCGAAGCCCTCGCCGACCACGAACCCGCGGCGGATCGCGCGGCCCTCGTCGGTACGGACCGGGATGTTCTGCAGGTTCGGGTCCGTGGAGGACAGGCGGCCCGTCGCGGCCACCGTCTGGTTGAAGGTGGTGTGGATGCGGCCGTCCGCGGCGATCGTCTTGATCAGGCCCTCGACCGTCACCCGCAGCTTGGCCTGCTCACGGTGGCGGAGCATGAGCACCGGCAGTTCGTGGTCGGTCTGCGCGGCCAGCCACGCCAGGGCGTCGGCGTCCGTCGTGTAACCCGTCTTGGTCTTCTTCGTCTTCGGCAGGCCCAGCTCACCGAAGAGGACCTCCTGGAGCTGCTTGGGCGAACCGAGGTTGAACTCGTGGCCCACCGAGGCGTGCGCCTCCTTCACCGCCTGCTGCACGGCGCCCGCGAACATCTGCTCCATGGCCTCCAGGTGCGCCCGGTCGGCCGCGATGCCGTACCGCTCCAGGCGGGCCAGCAGCGCGGAGGTCGGCAGCTCCATGTCCCGCAGCAGGTCGGCCGAACCGACCTCCTCCAGCTTCTCGCCGAACGCCACCCCCAGATCGAGGATCGCGCGGGCCTGCACCATCAGCGCCTCCGCCTCGGCCTGGTCGTCGGCGCCGAAGGCGAGCTGGCCGTCGGCCGCGGCGGCGGGCGCCAGCTCCCGGTTCAGATACTCCAGGGACAGCGCGTCCAGAGCGAAGGAACGGCGGCCCGGCTTCACCAGGTACGCGGCGAGCGCGGTGTCCATCGTCACGCCCTCGACGCTCCAGCCGTGCTCCGCGAAGACCCGCATCACGCCCTTCGCGTTGTGCAGGACCTTCGGCCGGGCGGCATCGGCGAGCCACCGCGAGAACGCGTTCTCGTCGGCCTCGTCCAGCTGGGACGGGTCGAACCAGGCGGCCTTCCCGTCCGCCGCGGCGAGCGCGACCTCCGCCACCGAGCCCGCGCCCAGCGCCCACGCGTCGACGGTGGCCACGCCGAGCGCGGCCCGGCCGTGCTCGGCGAGCCACGGCTTCAGCTCACCGGCACCCAGCACCGCGCCGTCCAGCTCCACACCGGGCGCGACCGGCTGGGCCGCCTCCGCCTCCGCCGTCCCCGGGTCCACGGCGAACAGCCGCTCGCGCAGCGAGGGATTCCTGATCTCCAGGGTGTCCAGGACCAGCGCGACGGTCTTGCGGTCGTACGGCGCACGCTCCAGGTCGGCGACCGTCTTCGGCAGCTCGACGGCGCGCTCCAGCTCGGTGAGCCGGCGGTTCAGCTTGACGGACTCCAGGTGGTCGCGCAGATTCTGCCCGGCCTTGCCCTTGACCTCGTCAACCCGCTCGACCAGTTCCGCGAACGAACCGAACTGGTTGATCCACTTCGCCGCGGTCTTCTCCCCGACACCGGGGATGCCCGGCAGGTTGTCGGACGGGTCACCGCGCAGCGCCGCGAAGTCCGGATACTGCGCCGGCGTCAGCCCGTACTTCTCGAAGACCTTCTCCGGGGTGAAGCGCGTCAGCTCCGAGACACCCTTCGTCGGATAGAGCACGGTCGTGTGCTCGGAGACCAGCTGGAAGGAGTCGCGGTCGCCGGTGACGATCAGCACGTCGAAGCCCGCGGCCTCGGCCTGCGTGGCCAGCGTGGCGATGACGTCGTCCGCCTCGAAGCCCTCCACCGCGAACCGCTCGGCGTGCATCGCGTCGAGCAGCTCACCGATCAGCTCCACCTGCCCCTTGAACTCGTCCGGGGTCTTCGACCTGTTCGCCTTGTACTCGGTGAACTCCTCGGAGCGCCACGTCTTGCGGGACACGTCGAACGCCACCGCGAAATGCGTGGGCGCCTCGTCGCGCAGCGTGTTCGCCAGCATCGACGCGAAACCGTAGATCGCGTTCGTCGGCTGGCCCGTCGCGGTCGTGAAATTCTCCGCGGGGAGCGCGAAGAACGCGCGGTAGGCCAGCGAGTGCCCGTCCATGAGCATCAGCCGCGGACGGCCCGTGCCGGAGGTCTGCTCGGTCTTCTTCGATGCTGTTTCTGCCACGCCCCCGATCCTGCCACGCCGCACTGACAGCCAGAGCCGCCCGGGCCCGGGCACGGACACCGCCACCGGTGCGTGCGAGGATCGGATCCCCCGCAGGCCCCCGGGGCGGACCCCCGGGACGAGCCGGACACACAGCGCACACGCGTGCACGCGAAAGGGTCGAAGCGATGGCCAGCAAACCGCCCAAGGGCGACCCGGTCCAGGACGCGCCGCAGGTCACCGGGCCGAAGCACGCGGCGGCCGGACTGCCCGCCATAGGGCACACGCTGCGCATCGCCCAGCAGCAGATGGGAGTGCGCCGCACCGCCCTCACCCTCCTGCGCGTCAACCAGAAGGACGGCTTCGACTGCCCGGGCTGCGCCTGGCCGGAGCCCGAGCACCGGCACGCGGCGGAATTCTGCGAGAACGGCGCGAAGGCGGTCGCAGAGGAGGCCACCCTGCGCCGGGTCACCCCCGACTTCTTCGCCGCACACCCCGTCTCCGACCTCGCCGGCCGCAGCGGCTACTGGCTGGGACAGCAGGGCCGCCTCACCCACCCCGTCCACCTCGCCGAGGGCGCCGACCACTACGAGCCGGTGACCTGGGAGCGGGCCTTCGACATCGTCGCCGAGGAGCTCACCGCACTCGCCTCCCCCGACGAGGCGATCTTCTACACCTCCGGCCGCACCAGCAACGAGGCGGCGTTCCTCTACCAGCTGTTCGCCCGCGAACTCGGCACGAACAACCTGCCTGACTGCTCGAACATGTGCCACGAGTCCTCGGGCTCCGCGCTCACCGAGACCATCGGCATCGGCAAGGGCAGCGTCCTGCTCGACGACCTGTACCAGGCCGACCTCGTCATCGTCGCCGGACAGAACCCCGGCACGAACCACCCCCGCATGCTCTCCGCACTGGAGAAGGCCAAGGCGAACGGCGCGCGGATCATCACGGTCAACCCGCTGCCGGAGGCGGGCCTGGAGCGGTTCAAGAACCCGCAGACCCCCCAGGGCATGATCAAGGGCGCCGCCCTCACCGACCTGTTCCTGCAGATCCGCCTCGGCGGCGACCAGGCCCTCTTCCGCCTCCTCAACAAACTGATCCTGGAGACCGACGGCGCGGTGGACGAGGACTTCGTCCGCGAACACACCCACGGGTACGAGGAGTTCACCGAGGCCGCCCGCGCCGCCGACTGGGACGACACCCTCACCGCGACCGGCCTCACCCGCGCCGAGATCGAAACGGCACTGGAGATGGTCCTCGCCTCCCGCCGCACCATCGTGTGCTGGGCCATGGGCCTCACCCAGCACAAGCACGCGGTGCCGACCATCCGCGAGGTCGTCAACTTCCTCCTGCTGCGCGGCAACATCGGCCGCCCCGGCGCGGGCGTCTGCCCCGTGCGCGGCCACTCCAACGTCCAGGGCGACCGCACCATGGGCATCTTCGAACGCCCAGCCCCCGCCTTCCTGGACGCCCTGGAGAAGGAATTCGGCTTCGCCCCGCCCCGCGAACACGGCTACGACGTCGTCCGCGCCATCCGCGCCCTGCGCGACGGCAAGGCGAAGGTCTTCTTCGCCATGGGCGGCAACTTCGTCTCCGCGTCCCCCGACACCGCGGTCACCGAGGCCGCCATGCGCCGCGCCCGCCTGACCGTGCACGTGTCGACGAAACTGAACCGCTCCCACGCCGTCACCGGCGCACGCGCCCTGATCCTGCCCACCCTCGGCCGCACCGAACGCGACCTCCAGCACGGCGGCGAGCAGTTCGTGACCGTCGAGGACTCCATGGGCATGGTGCACGCCTCCCGCGGCCGCCTCGCGCCCGCCGGCCCCCACCTGCTGTCCGAACCCGCCATCGTGTGCCGCCTCGCCCGCCGCGTCCTCGGCGACCGCACCCGGACACCCTGGGAGGAGTTCGAGAAGGACTACGCCACGATCCGCGACCGCATCGCCCGCGTCATCCCCGGCTTCCACGACTTCAACGCCCGCGTCGCCGACCCCGCCGGCTTCACCCTCCCCCACGCCCCGCGCGACGAACGCCGCTTCCCCACCGCCACCGGCAAAGCCAACTTCACCGCCGCCCCCGTCGAACACCCCCGGCTGCCCGAAGGCCGCCTCCTGCTGCAGACCCTGCGCTCCCACGACCAGTACAACACCACCATCTACGGCCTCGACGACCGCTACCGCGGCATCAGGAACGGCCGCCGCGTCGTCCTCGTCAACCCCGACGACGCCCGCACACTCGGCGTCGCCGACGGCTCGTACGTCGACCTCGTCGGCGAATGGCACGACGGCGTCGAACGCCGCGCGCCCGGCTTCCGCGTCGTGCACTACCCGACCGCCCGGGGCTGCGCCGCCGCGTACTACCCCGAGACCAACGTCCTCGTCCCGCTGGACGCGACCGCCGACACCAGCAACACCCCGGCGAGCAAGTCCGTCGTCGTCCGTCTGGAACAATCGGCGACCGACTGAGCGTTTGCTCAGCGACAGCGATCCACGACGAAGTGATCCACGACGAACGGAGCCCGGCCCCATGGGCGAGCAGCACACCGCGAAGTTCCCGCAAGAGGTCATCGACGAATACGCCGCCCTCGGCGTCGACCTGCCCGCGCTCTTCTCCGCGGGCCACCTCGGCACCCGCATGGGCGTGCAGATCCTCGAAGCCTCCGCCGACCGCGTCGTGGGCACCATGCCCGTCGAAGGCAACACCCAGCCCTACGGCCTCCTGCACGGCGGCGCCTCCGCCGTCCTCGCCGAGACCCTCGGCTCCATCGGCGCCATGCTCCACGGCGGCAGCTCCAAGCTCGCCGTCGGCGTCGACCTGAACTGCACCCACCACCGCGCGGCACGCTCCGGAGTCGTCACCGGCGTCGCCACCCCCCTCCACCAGGGCCGCTCCACCGCCACGTACGAGATCGTCATCACCGACGAGGACGGCAAGCGCGTCTGCTCCGCCCGCCTCACCTGCATGCTGCGCACCGTCGGCCCGAGCGACGCCGACCACGCCCGCGCCGCCCGCTGACCGAAATTCCCGCCAGGGGCGGGCCGCCACCCAACACGGCCCGCCCCGGCGGAAATCACACCCACACGGACAGCAACTCCCCACCCGCACAACAGAGTCACGGCACCGCCGACCCCAACTCCCGCGCCAACGAACGCGGTTGAGGACCACACGCACCACCCCCGGACTCCGCGCAAGCGGCGTGCACCGTCCGCTCCGGGACAACCCGGCCGATCACGGTGCAGACATCCGTATCCCGCAGCCCCAGAACGCCGACATTCCCCCTCCCGGCGTGACGCTGCGTGACACAGACGCAATACAGCACCCCCACCCCTCCCCGGCGGACAGCACACCCACGACCTCATCCACACCCCCGCACCGCGCCCCCGCGCCCACCCGGCCACCGCCGCCGCCCACGCACAACCGGAAGTGCGGATTCTCAAAATGTGGACTCCGGAGCATTTCCGCCATACCGGTCGAGAGCCCCCGTCCACGAAGGTCACCAACCACCACGTCATAACAAGAAAGTCACAAGCCAGCCCACGGCGATGCCGCCGCCCACAGACGGGCTTAGAGTCACGGCCAGTCACCGCGCCGCCGGGCGCGTCTGCAGCACGGCACCTTGTACCACCCCAGTACGGCCCGGCGAGACACACGGCAGCCCAGCAGGGCTGCTGCGCCAGGGAGAGGATTCAACGTGCGACAGCGTTCTTTGGTCATACTCACGTCCGTGCTCACGACGGGAGCACTCACGCTGACCGCCTGCGGTTCGCGCGACGACGACAAGGGCGGCGAGGACAGCGGCAAGAAGACCGAGGTCATCATCGGCGTCGACGCGCCGCTGACCGGTCAGAACTCCGCCACGGGCCTCGGCATCAAGGGCGGCGTCCAGGTCGCCGTCGACGACGCCAACAAGAAGAACCTCGTCCCCGGCGTGACATTCAAGGTCGTCGCCCTCGACGACAAGGCGATCCCCGCCCAGGGCCAGACCAACGCCACCCAGCTCGTCGGCAACGACAAGGTCCTCGGCGTCGTCGGCCCGCTGAACTCCGGCGTCGCCACCCAGATGCAGCAGGTGTTCGCCACCGCCAACCTGGTCGAGATCTCGCCCTCCAACACCGCCCCCGAGCTCACCCAGGGCAAGAACTGGCAGACGAAGAAGGCGCGTCCCTTCAAGACGTACTTCCGCACCGCCACCACCGACGCCCTCCAGGGCGGCTTCGCGGCCGACTACGCCTACAAGACGCTGAAGAAGCGCAAGGTCTTCGTCGTCGACGACAAGCAGACCTACGGCGCCGGCCTCGCCAAGCTCTTCAAGTCCGGCTTCACCAAGGCGGGCGGCAAGGTCGCGGGCGAGGACCACGTCAACACCGGCGACACCGACTTCTCGGCCCTCGTCACCAAGATCAAGAACTCCAAGGCCGACCTCGTCTACTACGGCGGCCAGTACGACGAGTCCGAGAAGCTCACCAAGCAGCTCAAGGACGCCGGCGCCAAGGTCCCGCTCTTCGGCGGCGACGGCATGTTCACCCCGACCTACATCGAGACCGCCGGCAAGACCTCCGAGGGTGACCTCGTCACCTCCGTCGGCCAGCCCGTCGACACCCTGCCCTCCGCCGCCGAGTTCATCAAGAAGTACAAGGCCTCCGGCCTCAAGGGCGACTACGGCACCTACGGCGGCTACTCCTACGACGCCGCCACCGCCATCATCAAGGCGATCGGCAACGTCGTGAAGGACGGCAAGGTCCCCTCCGACGCCCGCGCCAAGGTCGTCGAGGAAGTCCAGAAGACCCAGTTCGACGGCATCGCCGGCCCCGTCGCCTTCGACGAGTACGGCGACACCACCAACAAGCAGCTCACCGTCTACCAGGTCGTGGACGGCAAGTGGAAGGCCGTCAAGAGCGGCACGTTCAACGGCTGATCCACACCGCCGCTAGCACCACCACAGGGCCGCGCGGCCACTGACCACACGTCACCGCGCGGCCCGTTTCATACGCCCTGCTCAACTCTCCCCACCCACATGGAGGCCATGCGGTGAACACTCTGCCGCAGCAGCTGGCCAACGGGCTGTTCCTCGGCTCGATGTACGGGCTGATCGCCATCGGCTACACGATGGTGTACGGCATCGTCCAGCTCATCAACTTCGCCCACGGCGAGATCTTCATGACCGGAGGCTTCGGCGCACTCTCGGTCTACCTGTACGTCCTGCCCAACGGCACATCCATGTGGATAGCCCTGCCGGCGATGCTCATAGGCGGCGGACTCGTCTCCGTCCTCATCGCCGTCGGAGCCGAACGCTTCGCCTACCGGCCACTGCGCGGCGCACCACGCCTCGCACCCCTCATCACCGCCATCGGCCTCTCCCTCGCCCTCCAGCAGGCCGTCTTCAACTGGTACCCCGACGCCAAGACCGACCGCACCTTCCCCCAGCTCGACTTCGGCCCCTGGCACATCGGCGACATCCGCATCCAGAGCGGCGCCGCCTTCGTCATCATCGCCGCCCCCCTCTGCATGGCGGCCCTCGCCCTCTTCGTCCGCCTCTCCCGCACCGGCCGCGCCATGCAGGCCACCGCACAGGACCCGGACACCGCCCAGCTCATGGGCATCGACACCAACCGCATCATCGTGATCGCGTTCGCCATCGGCGGCTTCTTCGCCGCCGTAGCCGCCGTCTCCTACGGCCTGCGCTACGGACAGATCAAGTACGACATGGGCTTCCAGATGGGCCTCAAGGCCTTCACCGCAGCCGTCCTCGGCGGCATCGGCAACATCTACGGCGCCATGATCGGCGGCCTCGTCCTCGGCCTCGCCGAAACCATGGCCACCTCCTACATCGACGGCATCCCCGGCATGCAGCAGCTCGGCGGCGGCGGCTGGTCCTCCGTCTGGGCCTTCGTACTCCTCATCCTCGTACTGCTGTTCAGGCCACAAGGCCTAGTCGGCGAACGCGTCGCGGACAGGGCGTGACCACCATGGCAACCACCGAGAAAGCCACGCCGGCCACCCCCCGGCAGGCCCCCGCCCGCGGCCTCATCGCGCTCCCCCCGACCGCGGCCCGCGCCCTCGTCGCGGCCGGCGCCGTCGCCACCATCGCCAGCACGTTCATGTCCTGGACCTACACCGACGAATTCCCCGGGGACCTCACCTACTACGGCTCCCCCGCCGGACTCCAGGTCCTCGCCCTCGTCGCCGGCATCCTCACCCTCCTCTACACGCTCACCCTCTGGGACATCCGCGGCCTGCGCTGGCTCAACCCCGCCGGCGCCACCCAGCCCGTCGTCCTCGCCGCCGCCTCCGCCTTCGCGGTCAGCTGGTTCAGCGCCATCGCCATCGCCGTCGACCTCAAGGGCCTCGTCGCCCTCGACCCCGGCGCCTACCTCGCCGCCGTCGGCTCACTGACCGCCCTCCTCGGCACCCTCGCCCTCCCCAAGCCGGGCGACACCTTCAAGGACTACGTCACCAAGCCCGACCGCATCCCCCCGGCCGCCACACTCCCCGGCTGGGGCGAACGCCTCGTCATCACCGCCGCCACCACCGTCGCCCTGATCGTCTTCACCTACGGCATCGGCGTCGACCCCGACGCGAGCGAAACCTTCATCGGCTTCCTCCTCCTCGTCGTCCTCGGCGCCTGGGCACTCCTCAGCGCCGGACTCTTCGACCGCTTCGCCGAACTCAACGCCCGCCACAAGGGATTCGCCACCTCCATGGCCTTCCTCGCCGCGGCGATCTTCCCCTTCGTCGAAAACGACGAACACAACGCCAACCTCGGCGTCAACATCCTCGTCGTCGCCACCGTCGCCCTCGGCCTCAACATCGTCGTCGGCCTCACCGGACTCCTCGACCTCGGATACGTCGCCTTCCTCGGCGTCGGCGCCTACGCGGCCGCCCTCGTCTCCGGCAGCGAATTCTCCCGCTTCTCCGGCGTCCAGTTCCCCTTCTGGGCCGCCATGCTCACCGGCATGGCCGCATCGCTCGTCTTCGGCGTCCTCATCGGCGCCCCCACCCTGCGACTGCGCGGCGACTACCTCGCCATCGTCACCCTCGGCTTCGGAGAGATCTTCCGCATCGGCGTCAACAACCTCGACGGATCCTCCGGACCCAACCTCACCAACGGCCCCAACGGCATCTCGATGATCCCCGACCTCAACATCTTCGGGTTCGACTTCGGAGCCACCCACGCCATCGGCGGAATCACCCTCGGCCGCTTCGCCAACTACTTCCTGCTGATGCTGATCATCACCGGCATCGTCGTCGTCGTCTTCAACCGCGCCGCCGACAGCCGCATCGGCCGCTCCTGGATCGCCATCCGCGAAGACGAAACCGCCGCCACCGCCATGGGCATCAACGGCTTCCGCGTCAAACTCATCGCCTTCGCCCTCGGCGCCAGCCTCGCCGGCCTCGCCGGCACCGTCAGCGCCCACGTCGGCTACAGCGTCAACCCCGCCCCCTACCAGTTCGCCGGATCCGTCCCCCCGAACTCGGCGTTCCTCCTCGCCGCCGTCGTCCTCGGCGGCATGGGCACCGTCAACGGACCCATCCTCGGCGCCACCCTCCTCTACCTCCTCCCCGAGAAGCTCAGCTTCCTCAAGGAGTACCAGCTCTTCGCCTTCGGCATCGCCCTCGTCATCCTCATGCGATTCCGCCCCGAAGGCATCATCGCCAACCGCCGCCGGCAACTCGAATTCCACGACACCGGCCAACCCGACATCCCCGAACAGAGCCTGCCCGACACCACCGTCGGCGTCACCAAGGCAGGGGCGTGACCCACATGACCACCACCACGGCCACCAGCCCCGTCCTCGAAGCCACCGGCGTCACCATGCGCTTCGGCGGCCTCACCGCCGTCCGCGGCGTCGACCTCACCGTCAACAGCGGCGAGATCGTCGGCCTCATCGGACCCAACGGCGCTGGCAAGACCACCTTCTTCAACTGCCTCACCGGCCTCTACGTCCCCACCGAGGGCACAGTCGCCTACAAAGGCACCGTCCTGCCACCCAAGCCCCACCTCGTCACCAGCGCAGGCATCGCCCGCACCTTCCAGAACATCCGGCTCTTCGCCAACATGACCGTCCTGGAAAACGTGCTCGTCGGCCGCCACACCCGCACCAAAGAAGGACTCTGGTCCGCCCTCCTCCGCGGCCCCGGCTTCCGCAAAGCAGAAGCCGCCAGCCGCGAACGCGCCATGGAACTGCTGGACTTCATCGGCCTCGCCCACAAGGCCGACCACCTCTCCCGCAACCTCCCCTACGGCGAACAACGCAAGCTCGAAATCGCCCGCGCCCTGGCCAGCGACCCCGGACTCCTCCTCCTCGACGAGCCCACCGCCGGCATGAACCCGCAGGAAACCCGCGCCACCGAAGAACTCGTCTTCGCCATCCGCGACCAAGGCATCGCCGTCCTCGTCATCGAGCACGACATGCGCTTCATCTTCAACCTGTGCGACCGCGTGGCCTGCCTCGTCCAAGGCGAAAAACTCGTCGAAGGAACCTCCGAAGTGGTCCAGGGCGACGAACGCGTCGTCGCCGCCTACCTCGGCACCCCCTTCGAAGGCGCCCCCGGCGCCGACGAACTCGCCGAAGTCGAAGCCGCCGAGGCACACGGAGCGCAGAGCACCACCAGCAAGGAAGGAAGCGCCCAGTGACCGCACTGCTCGAGGTCGAAGACCTCAAGGTCGCCTACGGCAAGATCGAAGCCGTCAAGGGCATCTCCTTCTCCGTCGAAGCCGGCCAGATCGTCACCCTCATCGGCACCAACGGCGCCGGCAAGACCACCACCCTGCGCACCCTCTCCGGACTGCTCAAGCCCACCTCCGGCCAGATCAAGTTCGACGGCAAGATCGTCAACGGCGTCCCCGCCCACAAGATCGTCGCCCTCGGACTCGCACACTCCCCCGAGGGACGCCACATCTTCCCCCGGCTCACCATCACCGAGAACCTGCAACTCGGCGCCTTCCTCCGCACCGACAAAGCAGGCATCGAGAAGGACATCCAGCGCGCCTACGACCTCTTCCCCATCCTCGGGGAACGCCGCAAGCAGGCCGCCGGAACCCTCTCCGGCGGCGAACAGCAGATGCTCGCCATGGGCCGCGCCCTCATGTCCCAGCCCAAACTCCTCATGCTCGACGAACCCTCCATGGGCCTCTCGCCGATCATGATGCAGAAGATCCTCGCCACCATCGCCGAACTCAAGGCCCAGGGCACCACCATCCTGCTCGTCGAACAGAACGCCCAGGCGGCGCTCTCCCTCGCCGACCAGGGACACGTCATGGAAATCGGCAACATCGTCCTCTCCGGCAGCGGACAGGACCTCCTCCACGACGAATCCGTCCGCAAGGCCTACCTCGGCGAAGACTGACCCACCCGCCCGAGGCACACGAAGAGGCCCGCACCCCACCAACGGGGTCGCGGGCCTCTCGCACAACCGAACCAGGCCGAACCGGCGGACTAGCCCTTCGACGCCTTCTTCTCCGCCGCGTCCTGGATGACCGCCTCCGCCACCTGCTGCATCGACATCCGCCGATCCATCGACGTCTTCTGGATCCACCGGAACGCCGCCGGCTCCGACAGCCCGTACTCCGTCTGCAGCACCGACTTCGCCCGGTCCACCAGCTTCCGCGTCTCCAGCCGCTGACTCAGGTCAGCGACCTCCTTCTCCAACTCCTTCAGCTCCGTGAACCGCGACACCGCCATCTCGATCGCCGGCACCACGTCACTCTTGCTGAACGGCTTCACCAGGTACGCCATCGCACCCGCGTCACGCGCCCGCTCCACCAGATCCCGCTGCGAGAACGCCGTCAGCATCAGCACCGGCGCGATGCTCTCCTCGGCGATCTTCTCCGCCGCCGAGATCCCGTCCAGCTTCGGCATCTTCACATCGAGGATCACCAGGTCCGGCTTGTGCTCCCGGGCAAGCTCAACGGCCCGCTCACCGTCGCCCGCCTCACCCACGACCGTGTAGCCCTCTTCCTCCAGCATCTCCTTGAGGTCGAGACGGATCAGGGCCTCGTCCTCGGCGATGACGACACGGGTCGTCAGCGGAGGCACGTGCGACTTGTCGTCGTCGGGCGCGTCCACGGGCTGGGGCGACTCGGGGGCGGTCACGGGGGCTCCTCATAACGGGCCGGGCAGGTAGTGCTGCTAATGAAGACTACCTAGGGGCGGCCGCCTGCGATGACCCGGTATGCTTCCGCAGAGCTACTCACGCCGGGTTGGTGGAAGGGTATACACGGAGGTCTCAAACACCTCTGCCTGAGAGGGCTTGCGGGTTCGAATCCCGCACCCGGCACAGATCCCGCAAAGCGGATGTCCACCTTCTCGTGAACATCCGCTTTTTGGTGCACACAGTCACGGTCAGTGACTCAGGGTGCTCACATGAGCTACCACAGCACAGAGGTACGACAGAGGGCGCTCACACTCCTGCGGGGCGGAGCCCGGAACGCCGACGTCGCGCGACGATTCGAGATCCCTCTCGGGACGATCAGCTATTGGAAGCACATGGACCGCGCGAAACGTGGCGAGTGTCCCGGGCGCATTCAACCGTCGTGCCCTCGATGCGACGACGAGCTGGATTTTCCTGCCTACGCGTACCTTCTGGGCCTGTATCTCGGTGACGGCCACATCATCCAGAACCGAGCGATGCACGTACCGAGCCTGTCCGTCTCCTGCGCCGATGCTCACCCCGGACTCATGGACGAGTGCGAGCAAGCAATGCGCCGGGTTCTTCCAGCAAACTCGGTCTGCCGGATCCGCCGGAAAGGCTGCCACGAGGTGAAGCTCTACTCCAGACACCTTTGGTGCCTCTTCCCCCAGCACGGGCCCGGGAAGAAGCACGAGCGGGCGATCGTGCTGGCGGGCTGGCAGCGGGAGATCGTCCACGCTCACCCCTGGGAGTTCGTCCGGGGGCTCGTCCACTCCGACGGGTGCCGGATCACCAACTGGACGACCCGCGTCGTCGCCGGTGAGCGCAAGCGCTATGAGTACCCCCGGTACTTCTTCACCAACGTCTCCGACGACATCCGCCGGCTGTACACGGACACCCTCGACAAGCTCGGCATCGCGTGGACGCACTGCACCCGGCACGGGAACGCCTACAACATCTCCGTGGCCCGCAGGGACGACGTGGCCCTGATGGATGCGCACGTAGGTCCCAAGTACTGAGTCCGGCGCGGTGGGCCCCTCCTCATGAGGGGCCCGGGGCCGGTCACTTGGGGGCGTCGTCCTCGCCGATGTGGTGGACGCGGACGAGGTTGGTCGAGCCGGAGACGCCGGGCGGGGAGCCGGCGGTGATCACGACCATGTCGCCCTGCCGGCAGCGCCCGATCTTCAGGAGCTGCTCGTCGACCTGGTCGACCATGGCGTCGGTGGATTCGACCTGCGGCCCTAGGAAGGTCTCGACGCCCCAGGTGAGGGTGAGCTGGGACCGCGTCGCGGGGTCGGGCGTGAACGCCAGGAGGGGGATCGGCGAGCGGTAGCGGGACAGGCGCCGGACGGTGTCGCCGGACTGGGTGAAGGCGACGAGGAACCTGGCGCCGAGGAAGTCGCCGATGTCGGCGGCGGCACGGGCGACGGCGCCGCCCTGGGTGCGGGGCTTGTTGCGCTCGGTGAGGGGCGGGAGTCCCTTGGCGAGGATGTCCTCTTCGGCGGCTTCGACGATGCGGGCCATGGTGCGCACGGTCTCGACGGGGTACGCGCCGACGCTGGTCTCGCCGGAGAGCATGACGGCGTCGGTGCCGTCGATGACGGCGTTGGCGACGTCGGAGGCCTCGGCGCGGGTGGGGCGGGAGTTCTCGATCATGGAGTCGAGCATCTGGGTGGCGACGATGACGGGTTTGGCGTTGCGCCGGGCGAGTTTGATGGCGCGCTTCTGGACGATGGGGACCTGTTCGAGGGGCATTTCGACGCCGAGGTCGCCGCGGGCGACCATGATGCCGTCGAAGGCGGCGACGATGTCGTCGATGTTGTCGACGGCCTGGGGTTTTTCGACTTTGGCGATGACGGGGAGGCGGCGGCCTTCTTCGTCCATGATGCGGTGGACGTCGTCGATGTCGCGGCCGCTGCGGACGAAGGAGAGGGCGATGACGTCGAAGCCGGTGCCGAGGGCCCAGCGGAGGTCTGCTTCGTCCTTGTCGGAGAGTGCGGGGACGGAGACGGCGACGCCGGGGAGGTTGAGGCCCTTGTGGTCGGAGACCATGCCGCCTTCGATGACGGTGGTGTGGACCTGGGGGCCTTCGACGGCGGTGACTTCGAGGCAGACTTTGCCGTCGTCGACGAGGATGCGTTCGCCGGGGGTGACGTCGGTGGCGAGTCCGTCGTAGGTGGTGCCGCAGGTGTGGCGGTCGCCTTCGGTGTCGGGTTCGACGGTGATGGTGAAGGTGTCGCCGCGTTCGAGGAGTACGGGTCCTTCGCGGAAGCGGCCGAGGCGGATCTTCGGGCCTTGAAGGTCGGCGAGGATTCCGACGCTGCGGCCGGTTTCGTCGGAGGCTTTTCTTACGCGCTGGTAGCGCTCCTCGTGCTCGGCGTAGGTGCCGTGGCTGAGATTGAATCGGGCTACGTCCATTCCGGCTTCGACCAGTGCTTTGATCTGGTCGTACGAGTCGGTGGCGGGCCCCAGAGTGCAGACGATTTTCGCTCGGCGCATGGTCTGAGCCTAGGCCTTACCGGTGGGTAGCGAATTGGGTGTGTGTGTCTGCCCAACAGCCTTTGGATGAAGGGCTGTTGACGAGTGTTGAATTGTGCATGGGGTCGCTCCGATGAGCGCTGCGGTACTACAAATTCGGGGGTGCCATGGTGAATCGGGCGGTGACCTCGGCGTGGATGTGCTGGCGCTGGGGTTCGAGGTCGAGGGGTGCGGTGTCGTCGGGGGTTTCGCCGGCGTAGGTCATGGTGCGCAGGGTGCGGTCGGCGGGGTGGGGCCGGGCGGGGTCGGTGTCGGTGAGTTCGATGAGTGAGGTGAGGGTGGTGTCGAGGGCTTCGGCGTATTCGCGGGCGCGCTGGACGGCGTCGTGGACGGCTTGGCGGCGGGCTTCACGGTAGGCGGGTGAGGTGGGGCGCAGGGTCCAGGTGGGGCCGTCGACGCGGGTGAGGTCGAGGTCGGCGAGGCGGGTGGTGAGTTCGCCGAGTGCGGTGAAGTCGGTGAGCTCGGCGGTGAGGTGGACGTGGCCGTGGTAGGCGCGGATGCGTTCGCCGCGGCCGTGTTTGGTGAGTTCGGGGCTGATGGTGAGGGTGCCGGTTTCGAGGTGTTCGACGGCGTCCGCGTAGGTTTTGACGAGGTCGAGGGTGGTGGTGTTGCGGCGAGTGAGGTCGGCGAGGGTGTCGTGCCGGTTGGTGCCGCGGGCGCTGACGGTGATGTTGATGCGGGCGGTTTCGGGGGCGGTTTCGAGGTGGGCTTCGCCGCGGACGGTGAGGTGGGGGGTGTCGGGGGTGCCGTGGGCGGGTGTGGTCCTGGGGTCGTCCGGGGTGGGGGTCATACGTCCTACTGTGGCACTGCTGGGCGGGTTCCGGGGGTTTGCTGGTCACCAGATCGAAACCTGCGGGATCTGTTCGGGGGCGTGGTGGGTGGGTGAGAATCTACGCGCGTCGTTGACCATCGCCCCAGGGAGCCACAGAGATGCCGTTGAACCGCCGGAAGTTCCTGAAGAAGTCCGCTGTGACGGGTGCCGGGGTGGCGTTGGCCGGTGGGGTCGGTGCGCCGGCTGCCGAGGCTGCGGCCGGGGGGAGCGGGAAGCGTCCGAAGCGGTATGCGCTGACGGTGATGGGGACGACCGATCTGCACGGGCATGTCTTCAACTGGGACTACTTCAAGGACGCGGAGTATTCCGACGCCAAGGGCAACGCGATGGGTCTGGCGCGGATTTCGACGCTCGTGGACCAGGTGCGTGCGGAGAAGGGCCGCCGGAACACGTTGTTGCTGGATGCGGGCGACACGATTCAGGGCACTCCGCTGACGTACTACTTCGCGAAGGTGGATCCGATCACCGCGAAGGGTGGTCCGGTGCATCCGATGGCGCAGGCGATGAACGCGATCGGTTATGACGCGGTGGCGCTCGGCAATCATGAGTTCAATTACGGGATCGAGACGCTGCGGAAGTTCGAGTCGCAGTGTGATTTCCCGTTGCTGGGTGCGAACGCGCTGGACGCGAAGACGTTGAAGCCGGCTTTCCCGCCGTATTTCATGAAAAAGTTCCATGTGCCAGGTCTGCCGCCGGTGCGGGTGGCGGTGCTGGGGCTGACGAATCCGGGTATCGCGATCTGGGACAAGGCGTATGTGCAGGGGAAGTTGACGTTCCCGGGGCTTGAGGAGCAGGCGGCGAAGTGGGTGCCGAAGCTGCGGTCCATGGGTGCGGACGTGGTGGTGGTGTCGGCGCACAGTGGTTCGTCGGGTACGTCGTCGTACGGTGATCAGTTGCCGTACGTGGAGAATTCGGCGGCTCTGGTGGCGCAGCAGGTGCCGGGGATCGACGCGATTCTGGTGGGTCATGCGCATGTGGAGATTCCGGAGCTGAAGGTCACCAACGCGGTGTCGGGCCGGACGGTCGTGCTGTCGGAGCCGCTGTGTTATGCGGAGCGTCTGTCGTTGTTCGACTTCGAGTTGGTGTTTGAGAAGGGGCGGTGGCGGGTCGAGTCGGTGGCGGCGTCGTTGCGTGATTCGCGGACGGTGGCGGACGATCCGCGGATCACGAAGCTGCTGGGTGCTGAGCATGCGGCGGTGGTGAAGTACGTCAACCAGGTGGTGGGGACGGCGACTCGGACGTTGACGACAGTGGAGGCGCGGTTCAAGGACGCGCCGATCATCGATCTGATCACGAGGGTGCAGGAGGACGTGGTCAGGGCGGCGCTGGCGGGGACGGAGTATGCGTCGTTGCCGGTGATCGCGCAGGCGTCGCCGTTCTCGCGTACGTCGGAGATCCCGGCGGGTGAGGTGACGATCCGGGATCTGTCGAGTCTGTACGTGTACGACAACACGTTGGTGGCGAAGTTGCTGACGGGTGCGCAGGTGCGGGCGTATCTGGAGTACTCGGCGGAGTATTTCGTGCGGACGGCTGCGGATGCGGTGATCGACACGGAGAAGCTGACGAACGCGAATGGCCGGCCGGACTACAACTACGACTATGTGTCGGGGTTGACGTATGACATCGACATCGCGCAGGCGCCGGGGTCGCGGATCAGGAATCTGTCGTACGACGGGGCGGCGTTGTCGGACGGGCAGCAGTTCGTGTTCGCGGTGAACAACTACCGGGCGAACGGTGGTGGTGCGTTTCCGCATGTGGCGTCGGCGAAGGAGTTGTGGGCGGAGTCGACGGAGATTCGTACGCGGATCGCCGAGTGGGTGACGGCGAAGGGTGTGCTGGACCCGGCGGAGTTCGCGTCGGTGGACTGGCGGCTGACGCGGGACGGTGTGCCGGTCTTCTAGGTCCGGGACGTTTTGAGTTGCTGTTCGGCCGGGGCGCGGTGGTGGTGGCGCCCCGGCCGCGTGTGTGTCGGGTCAGTGTCCGGTGGGTGGCAGCAGGGAGTTGATGTTGCTGCCGTTCCGGGTGATCAGGGCGTCGTCGTAGCGCAGGAGTTGGGGTGAGGCTCCGTAGTCGGGGCCGGTTTGGGTGTCGATGTGGGTGTAGACGACGCCGTCGCGCACGGCGAACGGGCCGTTGCTGCCGTCGCCTTCGCGGTTGGCCTTGACCGTCCACAGGCGTTTTCCGGTGTTGGCGTCGAACTTGGCGGCGTCGTACTTGGTTCCGCTGCAGCAGGTCTTCGGCGGCGTGCCGGTCCCCTCCGGTGAGCAGTACCGCGAGCCGTAGCAGCGCGGTGGAGCGCATGGCTACGAGCTCGCGGAACTCGTCGTGACTTGAGGCCTCCATCGACCCTCCCCTTCTCGCATCCATCACGACGTGGTGAGCGGTCTGCGGCTGTCCCTCGTGGGTGAACTGGTGTCGCTTTTCAGCGTTCGTCGATCAGGGGGGTGAGGACGGGGGTCTGGCGGGCGGTGGGGATGTGGGGGCGGGGTTCGAGTCCGAAGGTGGTGAAGGACGTCCGTTCGGGGAGGGGGTAGGGGTCCTTGCCGGTGAGGGCGTTGAGGATGGTGGCGCTGCGCCAGGCGGCGAGGCCGAGGTCGGGGGTGCCGACGCCGTGGGTGTGGAGTTCGGCGTTCTGGACGTGGACGCGGCCGGTGACGCAGGGATCGAGGACGAGGCGGAACCGGTCGTCGATGCGGGGGCGTTCGGCGGTGTCGCGGCGGAGGTAGGGGTCGAGTCCGGCGAGGATGCCTCCGAGGGGGCGTTCGCGGTAGCCGGTGGCCAGGACGACTGCGTCGGTGGTGAGGCGGGAGCGGGTGCCCTGCTGGACGTGTTCGAGGTGGAGTTCGACCTTGGTGGTGGCGACGCGTCCGGCGGTGCGGACGTTGACGGCGGGGGTGAGGACGGCGTCGGGCCAGCCGCCGTGGAGGGTGCGGCGGTAGAGCTCGTCGTGGATCGCGGCGAGGGTGTCGGCGTCGATGCCTTTGTGGAGTTGCCACTGGGCGGCGACGAGCCGGTCGCGTACGGGTTCGGTGAGGGCGTGGAAGTAGCGGGTGTAGTCGGGGGTGAAGTGTTCGAGGCCGAGTTTGGAGTACTCCATGGGGGCGAAGGCTTCGGTGCGGGCGAGCCAGTGGATCTTCTCGTGGCCCGGGGGGCGGTTCTTGAGCAGGTCGAGGAAGACTTCGGCGCCGGACTGTCCGGCGCCGACGACGGTGATGTGGCCGGCGGTGAGGAAGTGTTCGCGGTGTTCGAGGTAGTCCGCGGCGTGGATGACGGGGGCGCCGGGGGCTGCGACGAGGGGTTGGAGGGCTTCGGGGATGTGGGGGGCGGTGCCGACGCCGATGACGATGTTGCGGGTGTGGGTGCGGCCGAGGGCTTCGGCTTCGCCGTCGGTGTCGAGTTGGGTGAAGTCGACTTCGAAGAGGGCGCGTTCGGGGTTCCAGCGGACGGCGTCGACCTGGTGGCCGAAGTGGAGTCCGGGGAGGTTGTCGCTGACCCAGCGGCAGTAGCTGTCGTATTCGGCGCGCTGGATGTGGAAGCGCTCGGCGAAGTAGAAGGGGAAGAGGCGGTCGCGGGCTTTGAGGTAGTTGAGGAAGGTCCAGGGGCTCGTGGGGTCGGCGAGGGTGACGAGGTCGGCGAGGAAGGGGACTTGGAGGGTGGTCCCGTCGATGAGGAGGCCGGGGTGCCAGTCGAAGGCGGGGCGCTGTTCGTAGAAGACGGTGTCGAGTTCGGTGAGGGGGTGGGCGAGGGCGGCGAGGGAGAGGTTGAAGGGGCCGATGCCGATGCCCACGAGGTCGCGTGGGGCTTCGGGTTCGTGTGGGGGGTGGGGTGTCGGGCTCATCGGGCTGTGTGTCCTTCCACCAGTTTCAGGAGTGCGGCCAGGTCGTCGGGCCGGGTGTGCGGGTTGAGGAGGGTGGCTTTGAGCCAGAGGCGGCCGTCGGGGGTGGCGCGGCCGAGGACGGCGCGGCCTTCGGTGAGGAGGGTGCGGCGTACGGCGGCGACGGTGTCGTCGGTGGCGTGGGCGGGCCGGAAGAGGACGGTGCTGAGGGTCGGCCGGTCGTAGAGGTCGAAGGCGGGGTGGGCTTCGACGAGGGTGGCGAGTTCCTGTGCGTGGGCGCAGACGCGGTCGACGAGGGCGCCGAGTCCTTGGCGGCCGAGGGTTTTGAGGGTGACGGCGATTTTGAGGATGTCGGGGCGCCGGCTGGTGCGCAGGGAGCGGCCGAGGAGGTCGGGCAGTCCGGCCCGGGTGTCGTCGTCGGCGTTGAGGTAGTCGGTGGGGTGGTTCAGTACGTGCAGGTCGTGGGGGTTCTGTACGGCGAGTAGGCCGGCGGCGACGGGTTGCCAGCCGAGTTTGTGCAGGTCGAGGGTGACGGTGTGGGCGCGGGCGAGGCCGTCGAGTCTGCTGCGGTGGCGGTCGCTGAAGAGGAGGCCGCCGCCGTATGCGGCGTCGATGTGGAGGCGGGCTCCGTGGGCTGCGCACAGGTCGGCGATGTCGGTCAGGGGGTCGATGAGTCCGGCGTCGGTGGTGCCTGCGGTGGCGGCGACGGTGAACGAGCCGCGGGGGCCGTGCAGTTCGGTGAGGGCGGCGTCGAGGGCGGCGGGGTCCATGGTGCCGGCGGGGGCGGGGACGACGACGGGGTCGGGCAGGCCGAGGAGCCAGGCGGCGCGGCGCAGTGAGTGGTGGGCGTTGGCTCCGCAGACGAGTGTGGTGCCGTGGTGGGCTTCGCGGGCGAGGAGGAGGGCGAGCTGGTTGGATTCGGTGCCGCCGGTGGTGACGACGGCGGCACCTTTCTTCGGTTGTGTGTTCGCTTCGAGTGGGTCGGCGTCGCCGGGGCCGGCCGGTGTGGGTGCGTAGATCTCCGCGGCGAGGGCGTCGGTGACGAGTGCTTCGAGTGCGGAGGCGGCGGGGGCCTGGTCCCAGGAGTCGAGGGAGGGGTTGAGGGCGGAGGCGGCGAGGTCGGCGGCGGTGGCGACGGCGAGCGGCGGGCAGTGCAGGTGGGCGGCGCACAGGGGGTCGGCGGGGTCGGCGGCGCCTGCGGCGAGGGTGCGGACCAGGAGCCGCAGGGCGTCGTCGGAGCCTTCG
This sequence comes from Streptomyces sp. GLSS-08, assembly GCF_056387915.1. Classification (NCBI taxonomy): domain Bacteria; kingdom Bacillati; phylum Actinomycetota; class Actinomycetes; order Kitasatosporales; family Streptomycetaceae; genus Streptomyces; species Streptomyces sp. GLSS-08. The sequence continues at coordinate 106,153 of NZ_JBWJAQ010000014.1, read as the reverse complement.
CGGGGCAGCACCTCGCCGACGGTGTCGCGTACGTTCCGGGCGACGGCCTGGGGGCCGCCCGCGGGCAGGGGGCCGCCGCGTGTCTCGGCGCCGTCGCGCAGCGCGTCGAGGACGGTGTCGAGCAGCGGCCGCAGTGCGGCGGAGCCGCCGGGACCTGAGGCGAGGGGCGGCGAGCTCATGGGCGTCCTCCGAGGGCCGCGGGGCGGGGGGCTCCAGCGTGTACGCGCGAGGACCGCCGTGCCCGAAAAGCTCCACGACGCAAACCCGAAAGGGGGTACTGCCACGTGGGAGGAACGTGCGGGGGACTGTGGGGTGCTAGGGGCACCGTGGGGCAGGGTTCCCTGTGTGCCGGGGTTCGGCGGGGGCGGGGTTCGGCGGGGGGCGGATTCCCCCCGCGTGCCGAGGTCCGGCAGGGGACGGGATTCCCCGGGTGCCGGGGTTCGGCGAGGGGGCGGATTCCTGCGTGCCGAAGTCCGGCGCAGGGCCGGGCTGACTGCCTGCCCGGTTCGGCCAGGGGCGGGACTCCCCGCGTACCGGGGTGGGCGCGGGGCCGGTTCCTTGCGCGGCCAACTCGGCAGGGGCCCGTCGCCGTGCGTGCCCCGGCTCAGCACGGGCTCGATCCCCCGCGTACCGGGGTCCGGCGCGGGACCCGGCTGCCTGCGTGCCCGGTTCGGCGCGGGGGCCGATTCGCCGCGTACCGGGGTCGGCGCGGGGCCGGATCCCTGCGCGCCCCGCTCGGCACAGGCCCGACGCCCTGCGTACCCGGCTCAGCACGGGCTCGATCCCCCGCGTACCGGGGTCCGGCGCGGGACCCGGCTGCCTGCGCGCCCGGTTCGGCGCGGGGGCGGGACTCCCCGCGTACCGGGGTAGGCGCGGAACCGGGTCCCCCCGCGCCCCGCTCGGCGCGGACCCGATTCCCTGCGTGCCGGGGTCCGGCGCGGAGCCCGGCTCCCCCGCGCGCGACCGGTTCGGGGCGGAGCCCGGCTGCCCGCGCGACCGGTTCGGCGGGGGGCCGGGTCCCCGGTGTGTGCGGCCCGGCGCGGGTGCGGGAGGGGGCGTTCGGTTGGTTCCGGGCGCCCCCTCGTGTCGTACGGCGCCGGGACCGTGTCCCGTTCCTACGCGTGCCTCACCCGCAGAGCCCGCGCCAGGTCGTGGAGCTGGTCGGCGAGTTTGCGGCGGAGGGCGGGGATGGGGTCGGCGTCGCGCAGGCACTCTTCGCCGAGGTGGAGGGTTTCCGCGGAGACGGCGGTGACGGGGAAGGCCCAGCGTCCGGCGGCCTCGGCGATGGCGGGGCCGCGGCGGGCGGCGACGGCGATCGCGTCGTGCCAGTACCGCTCGACGTAGGGGCGGAGCAGGTCGGTCTGTTCGGGCTGCCAGAAGCCCTGCGCGGTGGCGGTGAACAGGTAGTTGGAGAGGTCGTCGGAGGCGAACATCTCGTCCCACGCCTTGCTCTTGGCCTGCGGGTCGGGCAGTGCGGCGCGGCAGCGGGCGGCGCCCTCCTGGCCGGTGGCGCTGGGGTCCTGGACGAGTTCGGCCTCGATGACGGCGTCGTCGATGGCGCCGAGGACGGCGAGCCTGCCGAGGATGCGCCAGCGCAGTTCGGGGTCGAGTTCGGGTCCGCCGGGGACGGTGCCCTCGGAGAACCAGGCGCTGATGGTGTCGGGGTGGGCGGCGACGTCGATGCAGTGGCGTACGGCGGTGAGCCGCAGGCCGGGGTCGGAGCCGTCCTCGGTGCGGCGGATGAGGTCGCGGCACAGGTCGGTGAGGGTGGCGAGGGCGGCGGGGCGGTCGGTGGCGGGGAGGTAGCGGTCGGCGACCTGGACGGTGGCGAAGGACAGCACGCCCTGGACGACGGCGAGGTCCGTCTCGTGGGGGAGGTGGGCGCGGGCGGCCTCCAGGTAGGCGGCAGGGGGCAGTTCGCCGTCGCGTACCGCGTCGCGCAGGGCGTTCCACACCACGGTGCGGGTGAGCGGTTCGGGCAGGCGGCACAGGGAGGTGCGGAGGGTGGCGAAGGATTCGGGGTCGAAGCGGATCTTGGCGTAGGTGAGATCGCCGTCGTTGAGGAGGAGCAGTGCGGGCCGTTTGCCGATGGGGGTGGGGGCGCTCTGCGGTACGTCGAGTGCGAGGCGGGTGCGCGGGGTGAGGCGGCCGCCGTGGGTGAGGTCGTGGTCGTAGAGGCCGACGGTGATGCGGTGCGGGCGGCTGCCCTCGCGGTCGACGGTGAGGGTGCAGGTGCCGTCGGCGCCGGCGGTGACGGCGGGGGTGAGGGTGTCGACGCCGGTGGTGCGGAGCCAGGCCTGGGCCCAGGCGTGCACGTCGCGTTCGGTGGCGTCGGCGAGGGATTCGATGAAGTCGGCGAGGGTGGCGTTGCCGAACTTGTGGCGGGCGAAGTGGGTGTTGATGCCGGCGAGGAAGTCCTTCTCGCCGAGCCAGGCCACCAGTTGGCGGAGTGCGGAGGCGCCCTTGGCGTAGGAGATGCCGTCGAAGTTGAGCATCGCGGAGGCGGTGTCGGGGACGGCGTCGGGGTCGGGGGCGACGGGGTGGGTGGAGGGGCGCTGGTCGGCGTCGTAGCCCCAGGATTTGCGGGCGACGCCGAAGTCGGTCCAGGTGTCGTCGAAGCGGGTCGCTTCCGTGAGGGTCTGGTAGCCCATGTACTCGGCGAAGGACTCGTTCAGCCAGATGTCGTCCCACCAGCGCAGGGTGACGAGGTCACCGAACCACATGTGGGCCATTTCGTGGGCGATGACCATGGCGCGGGTCTGCCGCTCGGTGTCGGTGACGGCGGAGCGGTAGATGAACTCGTCGCGGAAGGTGACGAGTCCGGGGTTCTCCATGGCGCCGGCGTTGAACTCGGGGACGAACGCCTGGTCGTAGGAGTCGAAGGGGTAGGGCTCCTCGAACTTCTCGTGGTAGCGGTCGAAGCAGGCGCGGGTGACGTCGAGGATCTCGTCGGCGTCGGCGTCCAGGTGGGGGGCCAGGGAGCGGCGGCAGTGGATGCCGAAGGGCAGGCCCTGGTGTTCGGTGCGTACGGAGTGCCAGGGGCCGGCGGCGACGGCGACGAGGTAGGTGGAGACCGGTGGGGTGGGCGCGGCTTTCCAGCGGCCCTCGCCGAGGTGTTCGGTGATGCCGTTGGCGAGGACGGTCCAGCCGTCGGGGGCGAGGACCGACAGCTCGAAGACGGCCTTCAGGTCGGGCTGGTCGAAGGCGGCGAAGACGCGCTGGACGTCGTCCATGAAAAGCTGGGTGTAGAGGTAGGTCTCGCCGTCGGTGGGGTCGGTGAAGCGGTGCATGCCCTCGCCGGTGCGGGAGTAGCGCATGGCGGCGTCGACGCGCAGTTCGTGCTCGCCCGCGGTGAGTCCGGTGAGCGGCAGCCGGTTGCCGGTCAGGGTGGCGGGGTCCAGGCGCTGCCCGTCGAGGGTGACGGAGCGCAGGTCGGCGGGCTTGAGCTCGACGAAGGTGTCCGCGTCCGCGCGGGCCGTGAAGTGGATGACGGTGCGGGAGTCGAAGGTCTCGTCTCCGCCGGTCACGTCGAGTGCGATCGTGTAGCGGTGGACGTCGAGGAGCTTGGCACGGGTCTGCGCTTCGTCGCGCGTCAGTACGGACATGGGGGACATGCTGCCTGATGCCCCCGGGATGGCACAGCGTCGGATCGGTACACGGCCTTTGTCCGCGGGGCGGCGGCGGCCGTGTCCCGGGTGGGTCGCGGGTCCCGGACGGTCACGCCAGGTGGCCGCGCCCGACGGGCGTGCGGATCGTGCCCGCGGGGCCGGCTGTCACTCCCCCGGGTCGGACGGGCCGCTGCCCGCGGGGCCGGCTGTCACTGCCCCGGGTCGGACGGGCCGCTGCCCGCGTGGTCGGCGATGTGCTCGTGGTGGCGGATCACCTCGGCGATGATGAAGTTGAGGAGTTTCTCCGCGAAGGCCGGGTCGAGTTTCGCGTTCTCGGCGAGCTGGCGCAGCCGGGCGATCTGGCGGGCTTCGCGGGCGGGGTCGGCGGGCGGCAACTGGTGCTCGGCCTTGAGGTGTCCGACCTGCTGGGTGCATTTGAAGCGTTCGGCGAGCATGTGGACGACGGCGGCGTCGATGTTGTCGATGCTGTCGCGGAGCCGGCCGAGTTCGGCGCGCACGGCGGGGTCGGTCCCGCCGTTGCCGCCCGGGGTGGTCGCTTCGTTGGTGTTGCCGTGGGTCATGGGGGTCCACCTTAAGGGGCGGCCGGCCCTTCGATGATCGGCGGATCGTCGGTGTCCGGCCGCTCCGGTGTCCGGTCGCTCCGGCCGCTCCGGTCGCCGGGCACGGTGCGGCCCTGCTGTTCGCGGAAGCGGACGGGTGCCGTGCCGACCTTGCGGGTGAACGAGCGGGAGGGCCTCGCCCCGGCCGGGTGCGGTGAACGCGCAGGCCCGGCGCGCGGTCGCCGGACGCGTACGAGCGCGGGTGGCGGCGTACGGCAGGACGCCCGCGGTGCGGAAGGACACCCGCGAGCCGGTCACGGGCGTCCTGTGTGCCGTGTGCGGGCGTCCCGTGCGCCGTGCGCCACCGCGGGCGTCCAGTGCGCCGTGTGCGTCGGCTCCGGCGGCCGTCGGGTCTAGAGTCCGGCCGCCGCTCGGGCTATGTCCGCCGCGAAGGTCGACACCTCGCTGTAGACGCCCGGGTAGCCGGCGCGCGCGCAGCCCTCGCCCCAGCTGACGATGCCGACCTGGAGGTACGCGCCGGTGTCGTCCTTGCGGAACATGGGGCCGCCGGAGTCGCCCTGGCAGGTGTCGACACCGCCCTGCGGGAATCCGGCGCAGATCTCGTCGCCGGGGACGAGGTCGCTGCCGTAGGCCTGGCGGCAGGTGGCGTCGTCGACGAAGGGGACGGTGGCCTTGAGCAGGTACCGCTGCTGGGCACCGCCCTCGCGCGCGGCGCCCCACCCGGCGACGGTGAAGTTCCCGCTGTTGTAGGCGGTGGTGGTGGCGATCTTCAGGGTGGGCTGTTCGATCGGCCTGGCGAGTTTGATGAGGGCCCAGTCCTTGCCCTTGCCGTTGTAGCCGGGTGCCTGGAGGACCTTGGTCGATTTGACCTTGGTCGCGCTGCTGCTCTGCAGGTCGACGACGCCGGCGGTGGCGGTGATGGACGTGTTGTTTCCGGAGCCGTTCACACAGTGCGCGGCGGTCAGGACGACGTCCTTGGCGTACAGGGCGCCGCCGCAGCCCATGGAGAGGCGGACCATGAACGGGAACTCGCCCTGCGCCGCCCGGGTCCCGCCGACGACGGGCTGCGGTGCGGCCTGCGCGGACAGGGGCTGGAGGGAGACGGCGGCGAGGGTCACGGCGCCGGTGGCGAGCAGGCGTCTGAGTCCGGTGAGCTTCTGGAGAGTCTTCAACGTGCTTCCTTTCGTGGGGGGTTGCACCACGAAGCCGAGTCGCATGGCATGGCCCCGACAACGTGGGGGTTGGATTATCGAGATCCGCGCGCTCGTCCCACAAGGCGCCCTTTCCGGCCACGGCGGACGGCGCTCTAGAGTGGAGAAGAGGAGTCCAGGTCCCCCCAGGGCCTGTTCCGGCGTCTTCAGGGGGTGCGGACGTGGCGAACGGCGGACCGGTCGAGCACGGCTACCCGCACCTGGACACCGTGCGGGCGTCGATCACCGCGCTGTACCGGCGGCTGTCCTGCGACACGGTCCAGACGTTCGCGGCCAGCGTGGCCCCCGCCGACGTGGCCTTCTGCGACACCGACGACCTGCATCTGGGCGCCCAGCGCGTCGCCCGCGAGTTGGTGCGCCACTACCGGTTGCCGGACGCCCGGATGGTCGTCGGATTCCGCGAGATGACCCATGCCGCGAACGTCGAACTCACCGCAGGGCCCGAGTACTTCGTGGAACTCAACGACCGGTTCCGCACCCATCGGCGTGACATCGGGGCCGCCCTCGCCCACGAGGTGATGCACGTCTACCTGCACCGTCTGGACCTCTCCTTCCCCGGCACCCGGGACAACGAGATCCTCACGGACACGGCTGCGGCGTATCTCGGCGCGGGGTGGCTCCTGCTGGACGCCTTCCGCGAGGACGCCGCCTCCTCGCAGAAGCTCGGCTACCTCACCCCGGAGGAGTTCGGTTACGTCCTCGCCAAGCGCGCCCTGGTCTTCGGCGAGGACCCGTCGGTCTGGTTCACCAGTCCGCAGGCGTACACCGCGTACACCAAGGGGCTTCAGCAGGCGCGCAGGGACGAGCGGCAGCCGCCGCTGACCGCGGCGGGCTGGGCGGGCCGCCGCCGCTACGCGCAGGACCGCAGGCACGCCCAGGCCCACGGGACCTGGCCTGACTCCCGGCCGGACGCGCCCTACACCTTCGCCGCGGACGACGGCGGGCCGCTCCGCGTCTCCTTCCCCTGCCCCACCTGCCACCAGCGCATCCGCATCCCCGTCCGCGGTCGCGTCCGGGCCCGCTGCGCCCTGTGCCGGACGGTCCTGGAGTGCGACACCTGAACGGGCGACGGGGCCCGGGCGGACCCGGCGGGGGCGGGCACCGGCCTCCCGGCGGACTCCGGCTCGCGCGCGCCACGGCACCCCGGCCGACTCCGGCTCGCGCGCGCCACGGCACCCCGGCCGACTCCGGCTCGCGCGCGCCACGGCACCCCGGCCGACTCCGGCTCGCGCGCGCCACGGCACCCCGGCCGTCGCGATGCCCCCCGTCGCTGCAGCACCTCGTCCCGCTACAGCACCCCGTCTCTCGCTACAGCCCCCGTCCGTCGCCACAGCCCCCGTCCGTCGCCCCGTACACCGCCGCCGGACGGACCGCTTCCGCCAGTAGTTCCCTGGCGGTCTCCCCGGCCTGGACGGGTGTCCATCGCGCGCACTTGTCGGCGGTGGGGCCCGGGCGCCAGCCCTCCATCACCGTGATGCGTCCGCCCTCCGCCTCGAAGACCCGTCCGGTGACGCCCGCGCAGGCGGCGGAGCCGAGCCAGACGACCAGCGGCGACACGTTCTCCGGGGCCATCGCGTCGAAGGCGTCGGGGCTGCCCGGCGCGGCCATGGTCAACGCGAAGGTCCGTTCGGTCATGCGGGTGCGGGCCGCCGGGGCGATCGCGTTGACCTGGACGCAGTACCGCGCGAGTTCGGCCGCGGCGACCAGGGTCAGCCCGAGGATCCCGGCCTTCGCGGCGCTGTAGTTGCCCTGTCCCACCGACCCCGACAGGCCCGCCCCGCTGCTGGTGTTGACGACGCGGGCCCGCGGCGGGCGCCCCGCCTTCATCTCGGCCCGCCAGTGCGCGGCCGCGTGCCGGAGCGGCAGGAAGTGACCCTTGAGGTGGACGCGCAGTACGGCGTCCCAGTCGTCCTCGTCGAGGTTGACCAGCATCCGGTCGCGCAGGAAACCGGCGTTGTTGACGAGGGTGTCGAGGCGCCCGTAGGCGTCCAGGGCGGTGCGTACGAGGGAGGCGGCGCCCTCGGTGGTCGCGATGTCGCCGCCGTGGGCCACCGCCGTACCGCCGGCCGAGCGGATCTCCTCGGTGACCCGCGCGGCGGGGCTGTCGGGGTCCGGGGTGCCGTCGAGGCCGACCCCGAGATCGTTGACGACGACGCGGGCGCCCTGCGCGGCGAACGCGAGGGCGTGCGCCCGGCCGAGTCCGCGGCCCGCGCCCGTCACCACCACGACCCGCCCCTCGCACAGCAGCGGTGCACTCATGTCAGCTCCCCTTGTTGACGTTCGCGGCATCGAGGAACGCGGGCCGTTCCCCGCCGCCGTGCACGAGCAGGCTCGCGCCGGTGATGTAGGCGGCGGCGTCGGAGGCGAGGAAGACGGCGGCCCGGCCCACGTCGCCGGGTTCGGCGAGGCGGCCGAGCGGGACGGTCCGTGCTACGGCGGCGACCCCGTCGGCGTCGCCGTAGTGCAGGTGGGAACGCTCGGTGCGGACCATGCCGACGACGAGGGCGTTGACCCGGATGTCGGGGGCCCACTCCACGGCCATCGAGCGGGCCAGACTCTCCAGGCCCGCCTTGGCCGCGCCGTAGGCGGCCGTGCCGGGTGAGGGCCGGGTGCCGCTGACGCTGCCGATCATCACGATCGCCCCCCTGCTACGGAGCAGCCGGCGGCGCGCGGCGAGCGAGGCGGTCAGCGGCGCGGTGAGGTTGAGCTCGATGACGCGGGCGTGCCGCTCGGCCTCCGACTCCGCGAGGAGCCGGTGCGGTGTGCCTCCGGCGTTGTTGACAAGGACGTCGACCCGGGGCAGGTCCTCGAAGAGGTCGCGGACGGCGGCCGGGTCCCTCAGGTCGACGGCGGCGAAGCGGACGCCCGCGAGGGGCCGCGGCGGCGGCCGGCGCGCGCAGACCACGACGTCGGCGCCCGCTGCGGCGAAGGCCCGCGCGATCCCGGCGCCGACCCCCCGGGTGCCGCCCGTGACGACGACGGTCCTGCCGCCGAGATCCGCGTTGTCCACAGGGCCTCCCGCTCGGATGCGTTCGCTGCTAGCTTCGGCAGTGCACCTAACAAACGTTTGGTGGAAAGGTAGCTGATGCGTCCATGGGTGTCTCCACCTCGTCCCCGGAAAAGGGGATTTCCGTAGTCACGGTCGACTACCCGCCGGTGAACGCGCTGCCGGTGCGGGGCTGGTTCGCGCTGGCCGACGCTCTCCGGTCGGCCGGGCGCGACCCCGAGGTCCGCTGCGTCGTGCTGAGGGCCGAGGGGCGCGGGTTCAACGCGGGCGTCGACATCAAGGAGCTGCAGCGGGACACCGGCGGTCACGGCGCGCTGATCGGGGCGAACAGAGGCTGCTTCGAGGCCTTCGCCGCGGTGTACGAGTGCGAGGTCCCCGTCGTCGCCGCGGTGCACGGCTTCTGCCTGGGTGGCGGCATAGGCCTGGTGGGGAACGCGGACGCGATCGTGGCCAGCGAGGACGCCACGTTCGGGCTGCCCGAGCTGGACCGGGGCGCGCTCGGCGCCGCCACGCATCTCGCCCGGCTGGTCCCGCCGCACCTCATGCGCGTCCTGTACTTCACCTCGCGCACCGTGACCGCGGCCGAGCTGCTCGCGCACGGCTCGGTCTGGCAGGTCGTGCCGCGCGGTGGACTCGACGCGTCCGCGCGGGCGCTGGCCCGCGAGATGGCCGCCAAGGACGGCGGTCTCCTCCGGCTGGCCAAGGCCGCGATCAACGGCATCGACCCCGTCGACGTGCGGCGCAGCTACCGCTTCGAGCAGGGCTTCACCTTCGAGGCGAATCTCAGCGGGGCCGCCGGCCGCGTCCGCGACACCTTCGGCGCCGGGCAGGGCAGGCACGGCAGGCAGGAGGAGGCACGGTGAGCGACAAGACGATGTCGGCGGAGGAGGCCGTCGGCCGGCTGGAGAGCGGGATGACACTCGGCATCGGCGGCTGGGGCTCACGCCGCAAGCCGATGGCTCTGGTGAGAGCGCTGCTCCGGACGAACATCGGTGATCTCACCGTCGTGTCGTACGGCGGGCCGGACGTCGGTCTGCTCGCCGCGGCCGGGCGGATCCGCAGACTCGTCGCCGCCTTCGTGACCCTCGACTCGATCCCGCTCGAACCGCACTACCGCGCGGCGCGGCAGCGGGCGGACTTCGAGCTGACCGAGGTCGACGAGGCGATGTTCATGTGGGGGCTGCACGCGGCGGCGAACCGGCTGCCCTTCCTGCCGGTGCGGGCCGGGCTCGGCTCGGCCGTGATGCGGGTCAACCCTGGCCTGCGGACGGTCACTTCGCCGTACGCCGACGCGTCGACGGGGATCCGGGAGGAGTTCGTCGCCATGCCCGCACTGCACCTGGACGCCGCGCTGGTCCACATGAACCGCGCGGACCGCCTCGGCAACGGCCGGTATCTGGGCCCCGACCCGTACTTCGACGACCTGTTCTGCGAGGCCGCCGACGCCGCCTACGTTTCGTGCGAACGGCTCGTGGACACCGCCGCCCTGACCCGGCAGGCCGCGCCCCAGACGCTGCTGCTGAAGCGGTCGTACGTGACCGGGGTGATCGAGACGCCGAACGGCGCGCACTTCACGTCCTGCGCCCCGGACCACGGCCGTGACGAGGCCTTCCAGAAGCTGTACGCCACCACGCCGTACGCCGAGTTCGCCGCGCGTTTCCTCGACGGCGACGAGCGGGCCTACCAGCGCGCCGTCCAGGCCTGGCAGAAGGAGCGGACCCCGTGAGCACGCCCGCGGCACCCCCGCCCCCGGCCCCGCCCGCTCCCCCGCCCGCCGGGGCGCCGCCGGCCGGGTCCACGGCACCTCTCCCGCCGCCCACCCGCGCCGAGTACTGCGTGATCGCCTGCGCCGAGGCCTGGCGGGGCGACGGTGAGGTGCTCGCCGCCGCGATGGGTGTGATCCCGTCCCTGGGCGCCCGGCTCGCCAGGCACACCTTCGCGCCGGACCTGCTGCTGACCGACGGCGAGGCGATGCTCGTCGGGCCGGACGGCACTCCGGAGGGCTGGCTGCCCTACCGGCAGCATCTGGCCATGGTGACGGGTGGCCGGCGGCACGTGATGATGGGCGCGAGCCAGCTCGACCGCTTCGGCAACCAGAACATCTCGTGCATCGGCGACTGGTCCCGGCCCGCCCGCCAGCTGCTCGGCGTGCGGGGTGCTCCGGTCAACACCCTGAACAATCCGACCAGTTACTGGGTGCCGAAGCACTCCCCGCGCGTCTTCGTCGTAGCGGTCGACGTGGTGTGCGGGGTGGGGTACGACAGTGCCTCGGCGGCGGGACCGAGCGCCACCCGCTTTCACCGCATCCCCCGGGTCGTCTCCGACCTCGGCGTCTTCGACTTCGCCACCCCGGATCACGCGATGCGCCTCGTCTCCCTGCATCCAGGTGTCACGGTCGAGCAGGTCAGGGCGGCGACGGGGTTCGAGCTGCACGTGCCGGACGAGGTGCCCCGCACCAGGGAACCGACGCGGGAGGAGCGGGAGCTGCTGCGCGAGGTCATCGACCCGGAGGGCGTCAGGGACCACGAGGTTCCCGACGCCGGCGCGGTCGCAGGTCCGGGCACGGCCACCGGTCCCGGCACCATCACCGCGCGTGGGGCCGGGCGCTGATGGAGACCTCGTTCACCCGGCTCGTCGGCGTCCGGTACCCGATCGTGCAGACCGGCATGGGATGGGTGGCCGGCCCGCGCCTGGTCTCCGCGACGGCGAACGCGGGCGCCCTCGGGATCCTGGCCTCCGCGACGATGACGCCCGACCGGCTGCGGGAGGCGGTACGGGAGGTCAAGTCCCGTACGGACGCGCCGTTCGGGGTGAATCTGCGGGCGGACGCGGGGGACGCGCGCGACCGGGTGCGGATCCTCGTCGAAGAGAAGGTGCGCGTCGCGTCCTTCGCCCTGGCCCCCTCGCGCGAGCTGATCGCCGAGCTGAAGGCGGCGGGCGTGGTCGTCGTCCCCTCCGTCGGGGCGCGGCGGCACGCCGAGAAGGTGGCCGCCTGGGACGCCGACGCGGTGATCGTCCAGGGCGGCGAGGGCGGCGGGCACACCGGCGAGGTGGCGACGTCCGTACTGCTGCCGCAGGTGGTGGACGCGGTCGGTGTCCCGGTCGTCGCGGCGGGCGGCTTCCACGACGGCCGGGGGCTGGTGGCCGCACTGGCGTACGGCGCGGCGGGCGTGGCGATGGGCACGCGCTTCCTGCTGACGTCCGACTCGACGGTCCCGGACGCCGTGAAGGCGAGGTACCTGGCGGCGGCGGTCGGGGACGTGACGGTCACGACGGCCGTGGACGGACTGCCGCACCGCATGCTGCGCACGGACCTCGTCGACTCCCTGGAGGGCGCGGGCCGCACGGCGTCCCTGGTCCGGGCGCTCCGCCGGGCCGCCGGGTTCCGGAGAGTCTCCGGTCTCTCCTGGTCCCGGATGATGCGTGACGGGCTCGCCATGAGACACGGCAGGGACCTCACCTGGAGCCAGGTCCTGCTCGCCGCCAACGCGCCCATGCTGCTCAAGGCGTCGATGGTCGACGGGCGTACGGATCTCGGGGTGATGGCGGCGGGGCAGGTCGCGGGTGTGATCGAGGATCTGCCCTCGTGCGCGGAGCTGGTCGAGCGGGTGATGGCGCAGGCCCACGCGACACTGCACGCGCTGCCGACACCCGAGGCCTCGGCCCCCGGGGCGCCCCCGTCCGGGGCACCCACCCTCTGAGTCCCGCGCCCTGGGCACCCACACCCTGAGACCGCGCGTCGAACACCCACCCCCGAGAGACCCGCCCCCGGAGCACCCACCCCCTCGCACCCGCCCCGAGACACCACCCCGGAGCGCCCACCCCCGAGACACCCCCCCGGGACACCCACCCCCAGATCACCTCCGTCCGGACCGGCTGTCCCGGGTGGGCCCGCCGGTCCGGGGGAAGTTCAGAGCCGCTCGATGATCGTCACGTTCGCCTGGCCGCCGCCCTCGCACATGGTCTGGAGCCCGAAGCGGCCGCCGGTGCGCTCCAGTTCGTGCAGCAGGGTCGTCATCAGCTTCACGCCGGTGGCGCCGAGGGGGTGGCCCAGTGCGATCGCGCCGCCGTTGACGTTGACCTTGTCCGGGTCCGCTCCGGTCTCCGCGAGCCAGGCGAGGACGACCGGTGCGAAGGCCTCGTTGATCTCGACGAGGTCGATGTCGTCGAGGGTCATGCCGGTCTTCCTGAGGGCGTGCGCGGTGGCCGGGATGGGCGCGGACAGCATGCGGACGGGGTCCTCACCGCGTACGGAGAGGTGGTGCACCCGGGCGCGCGGGGTCAGCCCGTGGTCCCGTACGGCCCGCTCGGAGGCGAGCAGCATCGCGGCGGCGCCGTCGGAGACCTGGGAGGAGCAGGCGGCGGTGATCGTGCCGCCCTCGACGACCGGCTTCAGGGCGGCCATCTTCTCCGGCGAGGTGTCCCGGCGCGGGCCCTCGTCGGCGGTGACCTTCCCGTACGCCACGGTCTCGCGGGCGAAGCGGCCCTCGTCCAGGGCGCGTACGGCCCGCTGGTGGGAGCGGAGCGCGAACTCCTCCTGGGCGCGGCGGGTGATGCCCCACGTGGCGGCGATCAGTTCTGCGCCGTGGAACTGGTTGACGGGCCGGTCGCCGTAGCGGGACCGCCAGCCCTCGCTGCCCGCGAAGGGGCCCTGGGTGAGGCCGAGCGGTTCGGCGGCCTGCCGGGAGGCGAAGGCGATGGGGATCTGGGTCATGTTCTGGACGCCGCCCGCGACCACCAGGTCCTGCGTGCCGGAGAGGACCGCCTGGGCCGCGAAGTGGACGGCCTGCTGGGAGGATCCGCACTGGCGGTCGACGGTGACACCGGGCACCTCCTCGGGCAGTCCGGCCGCCAGCCAGGAGGTGCGGGCGATGTCCCCGGCCTGCGGGCCCACCGTGTCCAGGCAGCCGAAGACGACGTCCTCGACGGCGGCCGGATCCACCCCGCACCGTGCGACGAGGGCCCTGAGGACGTGCGCGCCGAGGTCCGCCGGGTGGGCGCCGGCCAGTCCCCCGCCCCGTCGCCCGACGGGTGTGCGGACCGCTTCGACGATGTAGGCCTCGGCCATGACGGTGTCCCTCCGGGGTTCACGTGTCGCGTAGGGAGATCCCGTCCAGCACCATCGACAGGTACTGCCGGGCGATCTCCTCCGGGCTGTGCTGCCCGCCGGGCCGGTACCAGGACGCGGCGACCCAGACCGTGTCGCGCACGAACCGGTAGGCGAGCCGGATGTCCAGGTCGGCGCGGAAGACCTCGGCGGCGACACCGCGCTCCAGGGTGCTGAGCCACGCCTTCTCGAAGTTGCGCTGCGACGCGGCGAGGAAGGCGAAGCGCTCATGCGCGGCGAGGTGTTTCGACTCCTTCTGGTAGATCGCGACGGCGGCGCGGTGCCGGTCGATCTCCCGGAAGGACTCGGTGACCAGGGCCTCCAGGGTTTGTCTGGGGCCGAGTTCGGCGGCGAGGACGGTGTCGTAGCCGTCCCAGAGCTCGTCGAGGAAGGTCCGCAGGATCTCCTCCAGCATCGACTCCTTGGAGTCGAAGTGGTAGTAGAGACTGCCCGCGAGCATTCCGGCGTGGTCGGCGATCTTGCGGACGGTGGTGGCGTTGTAGCCCTGTTCGGCGAAGACCTCGGCGGCCGTGCCGAGCAGTTCACGGCGTCGCTCCGGTGACGCGGTCACCTGGGACTTCTTCTTGGTAGGCACGGGTCCATTGTGGTCCCTCGGCCCTTCGTCCTACGCATGCCGGCTGCTGACGGAGACGACCTCGCCGGTCATGTACGAGGAGTAGCCGGACGCCAGGAAGACGATCACGTTGGCCACCTCCCAGGGCTCGGCGTACCGTCCGAAGGCCTCCTGGGCGGTGAGTTCCGCCAGGAGTTCGGGGGTGGTCACCTTCACCAGGTGCGGATGCATCGCGAGGCTCGGGGCGACGGCGTTGACCCGGACCCCGTGGGCGGCGGCCTCCACGGCCGCGCACCGGGTGAGCGCCATGACCCCGGCCTTGGCCGCCGCGTAGTGCGCCTGCCCGGCCTGGGCGCGCCAGCCGATGACGGAGGCGTTGTTGACGACCGCTCCGCCCCGGCCGTGCGCCGCGAACCGGCGCAGTGCGGCCCGGGTGCACCGGAACGTGCCGGTCAGTGTCACGTCGAGCACCTTCGACCACTGCTCGTCGGTCATGTCGACGAGGGGTGAAGTGCCGCCCAGGCCCGCGTTGTTGACGACGATGTCCAGGCGGCCGTGGAGTCCGGTCGCGGTGTCGAAGAGGGCCTGGACCTCGGTCTCGTCGGTGACGTCGCAGGGCAGCGCGGCCACGTGCGCGGCGCCGAACTCCTCGGCGAGGGCGGCGGCGGTCTCCTGGAGGCGGCGTGTGTGCGCGTCGCTGATCAGCACGCGCGCGCCCTCCTCCAGGAAGCGGCGTGCGGTGGCCCCGCCGATGCCGGCGCCCGCCGCGGCCGTGATGACGGCGGTGCGGCCCCTCAGCAGCCCGTGCCCGGGCACGTACGCCGGACTCTCGACGTCGCTCATGCCTCCAAGCTAACCTACCAAACACTTGTTAGGGAAGCCGGGCCGCGATCGCCCCGCGGCTTCCGTCGTCCCGCGACCGCCGCCGTCCCGCGGCCACCAGCGCCCGATACCGGCCATCGCCCCGATTTCCGCCGCCGTCACGATTCCCGCCGCCGTCACGATTCCCGCCGCCGTCCCCAGCCCGCCACCGAAGGGTGCCGTCCATGGACCTCACGCACTCCCCCGCCGACGAGGCGTTCCGCGCCGAGGCCCGGGCCTGGCTCGCGCGCCACGTCCCGCCGGCGCCGCTGCCCTCCCTGGAGACCGCTAAGGGCTTCGCCGCGCACCGCGCTTGGGAGGCCGAACTGGCCGCCGACCGCTGGTCGGTGGTGTCCTGGCCGGCGAAGTACGGCGGCCGGGACGCGGACGTATTCCAATGGCTGGTCTTCGAGGAGGAGTACTACGCGGCCGGCGCCCCGGGCAGGGTCGGCCAGAACGGCGTCAGCCTGCTCGCCCCGACGCTCTTCGCCCACGGCACCGAGGAGCAGCGGGCCCGCGTGCTTCCCCCCATGGCCCGCGGCGAGACCGTCTGGGCGCAGGCGTGGTCCGAGCCGGAGGCGGGGTCCGACCTGGCCTCGCTCACCTCCCGCGCGGTGCGCGCCGACGGGGGCTGGCTGCTGAGCGGGCAGAAGACGTGGTCGTCGCGGGCGGCGTTCGCGGACCGGGCGTTCGGACTGTTCCGCAGCGACACGGCCGCGCCGAAACGGCACCTGGGGCTGACGTATCTGATGTTCGGTCTGCGGGCGCCCGGCGTCACGGTCCGGCCCATCGGCCGCCTCGACGGGAAACCCGCCTTCGCCGAGATCTTCCTGGACGAGGTCTTCGTGCCGGACGAGGACGTGATCGGCGAGCCGGGCGACGGCTGGCGGGTCGCCATGTCGACGGCGGGCGACGAACGCGGTCTGACGCTCCGCTCCCCCGGCCGTTTCCTCGCCGCCGCTGGCCGGCTGACCGCGCTGTGGCGCGCCCACGCCGATCCGGCGGACACGGCCCTGCGGGACCGGGTGGCGGACGCGGTGATCGGCGCCCGCGCCTACCAGCTGTTCGCCTGCGCCCAGGCGTCCCGTCTCGCCGCGGGCGAGGCGCTCGGAGCGGAGTCCAGTCTGAACAAGCTCTTCTGGTCCGAGTACGACATCGCGCTGCACGAGACGGCGCTCGATCTGCTGGGCGCGGACGGGGAGTCGGCGGGCACCGGCTGGGCGCAGGGGTACGTCTTCGCGCTGGCCGGCCCGCTGTACGCGGGCACCAACGAGATCCAGCGCGACATCGTCGCCGAGCGGCTGCTCGGCCTGCCGAAGGGCCGCCGCTGATGCGTTTCCTCCTCGACGCCGAGCAGCGGGCCTTCGCGCGCTCGCTCGACGCGATGCTGACGTCCGCGGACACACCCGCCGTCGTCCGGGCGTGGGGTGCGGGCGACCGCGCGCCGGGCCGCGTCCTGTGGTCCCGGCTCGCCGACGCGGGCGTCTTCGCGCTGCCGGTGTCCGAGACGTACGAGGGGGTCGGCCCGCTTCCCGTGGAACTCGCGGTGGCGTTCGTCGAGTTGGGGCGGCACGGGGTTCCCGGGCCGCTGGTGGAGACGGCGGCGGCCGCCGTCCTGCTGGCGGAGCTCGGCGCCCCGGGGCCGGCCGGGCGTCTGCTGCCGGCGCTGGTGTCGGGCGGGACCCTCGCCACACTGGCCCTCGGGGACGCATGCGTGCTGGACGGCGAGGCGGCCGGGGTGATCCTGGTGGTGACCGGGGACGAGCTGCGGGCGGCCCCAGGGCACGGTCCGGTGCACGGCTCCCTGGACCGGGCCCGCCGGCTGACCCGCCCCCTGCCGGGCGGTGAGGTCCTCGCGGCGGGTCCCGGCGTCACCCGCGCGAGCGCCCGCGCCCTCCTCTGGGCCCGGCTCGCCACCGCCGCCCAGGCCCTGGGCATCGGGCTGGCGCTGCTGGAGCGGACCGTCGCGTACGTGGGGCGGCGCACCCAGTTCGGTGTTCCCGTCGGCTCGTTCCAGGCCGTCAAGCACCGGCTCGCGGACGCCAAGACGGCCCTGGAGTTCGCCCGGCCGCTGCTGTTCGGCGCCGCCGTCACCATGGACCCCGCCGACGTGGCCGCCGCCAAGGTCACGGCCTGCGAGAGCGCGTACGCGACGGCACGGGCGGCCCTCCAGCTGCACGGCGCGATCGGCTACACCGCGGAGTACGACCTCTCGCTGTGGCTGACCAGGGCCCGCGCCCTGCGGACCGCGTGGGGCACGCCGTCCGAGTGCCGGGCCGGTGTCCTCGGTGGGGGTGGTCGCGGCCGGTGAGTTCCCGGTACTGCTCCCCGTCGGAGCCGTGATCCGCGTCCCCGGCCCGTACCGGGCGCGGGCAGGCCGGGCGCGCCGCCGGCGGGAAGGGCGACCCTGCGCCCCTGACGGCGCGGGAGTCGACGACCGGGCGGATCTCCCGGGGCTGTCAGTCCCGCGGCACGTTGCCGATGACGGCCGTGCGGCCCGTCGCGCGCAGGACGGTTGGCGCGCCGGTCAGCAGCACCGCGTCGTAGGGGCCGAGGGTCGCTCCGGCCACCTCGGCGCTCCCGTCGAGCGCGACGACCAGCGCGGGCGCGGCGGTCAGGGGCAGCGTGCCGCGTACCACCGCGACGGTCGGGGCGGGACGGCCGCCGTCCCTTCTCCACATGACGTTGAGGTTCACCACCGGCCCGGCGATGAGCCGGCAGTGGGTCGGCTCGTCACCGCGGAAGTGCTGCGGGGCGTGGCGCGTGTCGACGAGCCGGCGCTCGCCGCCCACCGTCAGGTCCATCCCGGCGCCCTCGACGAGGGTCAGGGTGCGGTCGACGCCGGGGAACGCGGAGAACGGTCCGTCCGCGCCGACCTCGGCGAGGCTCACCCGGCAGGCGAAGTCCGTCATGTCCGCGCCCTGCGGCCAGGCCGCGATCTCGCGCGTGGCGCCGCCGCCGTCCTTCCAGGGCACGGCAACCCGCCCCGCGGCGGGCAGCGGCCGGATCACCGGACGATCCCCCGCGCGCGTGCCGCCGCCAGCCACTGCGGGAACTCGCCGACCAGGCGGTCGTACAGCTCCGCGTCAGAGACCTCGCGCGGTTCCTGGCCCGCGTGGAAGAAGCCGGCGTTGTCGACGACCCGCTTCTCGGGTACGGCGAGTTCGTCGAGCTTGTGCAGGAACTCGAACTGCCTGCTGCCCGGGTCGCCGAAGCCGATGAACTGCCAGAACAGCGGCAGTTTCGCGGCCTTGCACAGGTACCGTTCGGCGGCGAGCTTGTTGATCGGTCCGCCGTCGGTCTGGAAGACGACGAGGGCCGGGTCCGTGGAGCCGCTGTCGAGGTAGTGGTCGATGACCGCGTCCATCGCCAGGTGGTAACTGGTCCTGCCCATGTGCCCGAGCCTCGCCGCGATCTGCTCGATGCGGCCCCGGTGCCCGGCGAGCGCGATGTCGGTGACGGCGTCTATGCCGGTCGAGAAGAAGACGACCGGGACCGTCCCGTCGTCGTCGAAGTGCGCCGCGAGACCGAGCACGCGGTCGGCGAGCGCCTGCACGCTGCCGTCCTTGTAGTACGGCTTCATCGAGCCCGAGTAATCGACGACGAGGTAGACGGCGGCCCGCTGGCCGTCCAGCCCGTTCCTGGTGAGGGAGAGCCCCGCGGTCTTGTACAGGCTGACCAGGGCGGGCGCCGTCTCCGCCACCTCGGTGAGGCTGATTCCGGTCATACGGGCTCCCTTCCCGGGGCGTCGTGGGGTGACGCGGGTGCCGAGATTACGTCACCGTGCCCACGTCACCCGGGGCCCACCCCACCCCTCCGGCCTGCGTTCGCTGTTCCTGGCCGGGTCCGCTGCCTCGCGGCCGGCGGCGCCCGGCCCGGTCCGCCTCCGTGCCCGGTGCCGCCGTACCCTGTGCTGCATGAAACGTGCCGTCGGCCTGCTGTGGGCCACCGTCCCTCTCGTGGCCGCGGCGGCCGTCTCGTGCGCGCCGGCCGGTCACCCCGGCACGCAGCACGACAAGGGCCGGGCCACCGCGTCACGGCACGCCGGGCCCGGGAGCGCGAAGGCGGAACCGGCGGCCGGCGGCGGGCGGACCGCCCGCCGGCAAGCCGGGCTGGCGGCGCCGGACAAGAAGGAACTGGCGCAGCAGCTGGTGTCGAGTGCCGAGAACTCCACGCTCGACTGGCGCGGACAGTACGGCTACATCGAGGACATCGGCGACGGGCGGGGCTACACCGCGGGCATCGTCGGCTTCTGCTCCGGCACCCACGACCTGCTGACCGTGGTGGAGCGCTACACGAAGGGCCACCCCGGCAACCGCCTCGCCCGCTACCTCCCGGCGCTGCGCGACGTCGACGGCACGGACTCCCACCGCGGCCTCGGCCCGGGGTTCACGGCTGCCTGGCGGGCGGAGGCCGGCGTCGCGGCGTTCCGCCGGGTTCAGGACGCCGAACGGGACCGCGTGTACTTCCGTCCGGCGGTCCGGCGCGCCGAGCGCGACGGCCTCGGCACGCTCGGGCAGTTCGTCTACTACGACGCGATGGTCATGCACGGCGCGGGCCGCGGCCCCGACGGCTTCGACGGCCTGCGCGAGCGGGCCGTCGCGGAGGCGGACACCCCGGCCGAGGGCGGCTCCGAGAAGGAGTACCTCGACGTCTTCCTCGACGTCCGCCGTCGCGCCATGAAGGCCTCTGCCGACCACCGCGACACGACCCGCATCGACACCGCCCAGCGCCGCTTCCTCTACGACGGCAACCTGGATCTGGACACCCCGCTGGAGTGGAAGGTGTACGGGGAGCCGTACCGGGTGGAGTAGCCGGCCCGGGTGCGGACGCACCACGGCGCCCGCCCAGGTCCGGTCGGGGACGGGGCAGGCGCCGCGTTCAGTTCCGCACGCCTTTGTACGGGACGTCTGTGGGGGTGGAGCGTCCGGCTCTCAGACCATCAGGGAACGGTCCGTCGGGCGGATCGGCGCCGGCAGGTCGCTGGCACCGGTCAGGAAGCGGTCGACCCCGCGGGCGGCCGAGCGGCCCTCCGCGATGGCCCACACGATGAGCGACTGGCCGCGGCCCGCGTCACCGGCGACGAAGACGCCGGGCACGTTGGTCTGGTAGTCGCCGTCGCGGGCGATGTTGCCGCGCTCGTCGAGGTCGAGGGCGAACTGCGAGACCAGGCCGTTCTGGACGTCGGTGCCGGTGAAGCCCATCGCCAGCGTCACCAGCTGGGCGGGGATCTTCCGTTCCGTGCCCGGCTTCTGGGTCGGCCTGCCGTCGACGAACTCGACCTCGACGAGGTGCAGCCACTGGACGTTGCCGTCCTCGTCGCCCTCGAAGTGGGTGGTGTTGACGGAGTAGACCCGCTCACCGCCCTCCTCGTGCGCGGAGGTGACCTTGTAGAGCATCGGGAAGGTCGGCCACGGCTGGTGCGGGGCGCGGTCCTCGCCGGGCCTCGGCATGATCTCCAGCTGCGTGACGGAGGCGGCGCCCTGACGGTGGGCGGTGCCCACGCAGTCGGCGCCCGTGTCACCGCCGCCGATCACGACGACGTGCTTGCCCTCGGCGGTGATCGGGGGCGTCACGAAGTCGCCCTCCTGCACCTTGTTGGCGAGGGGCAGGTACTCCATCGCCTGGTGGATGCCGCTCAGTTCGCGGCCCGGGACGGGCAGGTCACGGGCGGTGGTGGCGCCGGCGGCGACGACCACGGCGTCGTACCGCTTGCGCAGGTCCGTCGCCTTGAGGTCGCGGCCGATCTCGATGCCGGTACGGAAGCGGGTGCCCTCCGCGCGCATCTGCTCGATGCGCCGGTTGATGTGCCGCTTCTCCATCTTGAACTCGGGGATGCCGTACCGCAGGAGGCCGCCGACGCGGTCCGCGCGCTCGTACACCGCGACCGTGTGACCGGCCCGGGTGAGCTGCTGGGCGGCGGCGAGACCCGCCGGTCCCGAGCCGACGACGGCGACCGTCTTGCCGCTGAGGCGCTCGGGGATCCGCGGGGCGACGTCCCCGGTGTCCCACGCCTTGTCGATGATCGAGACCTCGACGTTCTTGATGGTCACGGCGGGCTGGTTGATGCCGAGGACGCAGGCCGACTCGCAGGGCGCCGGGCACAGGCGGCCGGTGAACTCCGGGAAGTTGTTGGTCGCGTGCAGGCGCTCCGAGGCCGCCTGCCAGTCCTCGCGGTAGGCGTAGTCGTTCCACTCGGGGATCAGGTTCCCAAGCGGACAGCCGTTGTGGCAGAACGGGATGCCGCAGTCCATGCAGCGCGAGGCCTGCGTGGGGATGATCGGCAGCAGCGAGCCCGGGACGTAGACCTCGTTCCAGTCCCTGACGCGCTCCTCGACGGGGCGGGACCTGGCGACCTCGCGCCCGTGGTTGAGAAAGCCCTTGGGATCAGCCATTGGTCGCCGCCTCCATCATCTTCTCGGTGATCTCGGTCTCGGAGAGACCGGCTCGCTCGGCGGCGTCCTTGGCGGCGAGCACTGCCTTGTACGTACTGGGGATGATCTTGCTGAAGCGGCCCACCGCGGTGTCCCACTCGGCCAGGAGCTTCTCGGCGACGGTCGAGCCCGTCTCCTCCTGGTGGCGGCGCACCACGTCGTGCAGCCACTGCTTGTCGGTGTCGTCGAGGGCCTCGACGGCGTTCACGTTGCCCACGTTCACGTTGTCGCGGTGCAGGTCGATGACGTAGGCGACGCCGCCGGACATGCCGGCCGCGAAGTTGCGGCCCGTCTCGCCGAGCACGACCGCGTGACCGCCGGTCATGTACTCGCAGCCGTGGTCGCCCACGCCCTCGGACACCACCGTGGCACCGGAGTTGCGGACGCAGAAGCGCTCGCCGGTGCGGCCGCGCAGGAAGAGTTCCCCGCTCGTCGCGCCGTACGCGATCGTGTTGCCCGCGATCGTGGAGTACTCGGCGAGGTGGTCGGCGCCCCGGTCGGGACGGACGATCACCCGGCCGCCGGAGAGGCCCTTGCCGACGTAGTCGTTGGCGTCGCCCTCCAGGCGCAGCGTGACACCGCGCGGCAGGAAGGCGCCGAAGGACTGGCCCGCGGAGCCGGTGAAGGTGATGTCGATGGTGTCGTCGGGCAGGCCCGCGCCACCGAACTTCTTCGTCACCTCGTGGCCGAGCATGGTGCCGACCGTGCGGTTGATGTTGCGGATCGCGACCTGGGCGCGGACCGGCTGGGCCTCGGTGGCGGAGTTCGCGGCCAGCGCGTCGCCGGCGAGCCTGATCAGCTCGTTGTCGAGCGCCTTCTCCAGGCCGTGGTCCTGCTGGATGACCTGGTGCAGCGCCGCGCCCTCGGGCAGCTCGGGCACGTAGAACAGCGGGGACAGGTCCAGGCCCTGCGCCTTCCAGTGGTCGACGGCGCGGGCGACGTCGAGCGCCTCCGCGTGGCCGACGGCCTCCTCGATGGAGCGGAAGCCCAGCTCGGCGAGGATCTCGCGGACCTCTTCGGCGATGAACTGGAAGAAGTTCACGATGTACTCGGCCTTGCCGGCGAACCGGTCCCGGAGGGTCGGGTTCTGCGTGGCGATGCCGACCGGGCAGGTGTCCAGGTGGCAGACGCGCATCATGACGCAGCCGGAGACGACGAGCGGCGCGGTCGCGAAACCGAACTCCTCGGCGCCGAGCAGCGCGGCGATGACGACGTCGCGGCCGGTCTTCAGCTGGCCGTCGGTCTGCACGACGATGCGGTCGCGCAGGCCGTTGAGCAGCAGCGTCTGCTGGGTCTCGGCGAGGCCGAGCTCCCAGGGGCCGCCCGCGTGCTTGAGGGAGGTCAGCGGGGAGGCACCGGTGCCGCCGTCGTGGCCGGAGATGAGCACCACGTCCGCGTGCGCCTTTGAGACACCCGCGGCGACCGTGCCGACGCCGACCTCGGAGACCAGCTTGACGTGAATCCGCGCCTGCGGGTTCGCGTTCTTCAGGTCGTGGATCAGCTGGGCCAGGTCCTCGATGGAGTAGATGTCGTGGTGCGGCGGCGGGGAGATCAGGCCGACGCCGGGGGTGCTGTGCCGGGTCCTGGCGACCCACGGGTAGACCTTGTGGCCGGGCAGCTGGCCGCCCTCGCCGGGCTTGGCGCCCTGCGCCATCTTGATCTGGATGTCGTCGGCGTTGACCAGGTATTCGGACGTGACGCCGAAGCGGCCGGAGGCGACCTGCTTGATCGACGAGCGGCGGGCCGGATCGTACAGCCGGTCCGCGTCCTCGCCGCCCTCACCGGTGTTGGACTTGCCGCCCAGCTGGTTCATGGCGATGGCCAGGGTCTCGTGCGCCTCCTTGGAGATGGAGCCGTACGACATGGCGCCGGTGGAGAAGCGCTTGACGATCTCGCTGACCGGCTCGACCTCGTCGATGGAGATCGGCTCGCGGCCGGAGGTGAAGCCGAACAGGCCGCGCAGCGTCATGAGGCGCTCGGACTGCTCGTTCACGCGGTCCGTGTACTTCTTGAAGATGTCGTAGCGGCGGGTGCGCGTGGAGTGCTGGAGGCGGAAGACCGTCTCCGGGTCGAACAGGTGCGGCTCGCCCTCGCGGCGCCACTGGTACTCGCCCCCTATCTCCAGGGCGCGGTGCGCGGGCGCGATGCCGGAGGCCGGGTACGCCTTGGCGTGGCGGGCGGCGACCTCCTCGGCGACGACGTCGAGACCGGCGCCGCCGATCTTCGTCGCGGTGCCGCTGAAGTACTTCTCGACGAAGGCCCGGTCCAGGCCGACGGCCTCGAAGACCTGGGCTCCGCGGTAGGAGGCGACGGTCGAGATGCCCATCTTGGACATGACCTTCAGGACGCCCTTGCCGAGGGCGTAGATCAGGTTGCGGATGGCCTGCTCGGGCTCGATGCCCTGAAGGAACGTGCCCGCGCGGACCAGGTCCTCGACGGACTCCATCGCCAGGTAGGGGTTGACGGCGGCGGCGCCGTAGCCGATGAGGAGGGCCACGTGGTGGACCTCGCGGACGTCGCCGGCCTCGACCAGCAGGCCCACCTGGGTGCGCTGCTTGGTGCGGATGAGGTGGTGGTGGACGGCCGCGGTGAGCAGCAGCGACGGGATCGGCGCGTGCTCGGCGTCCGAGTGCCGGTCGGACAGGACGATCAGCCGGGCGCCGTTGCCGATGGCGGCGTCGGCCTCCGTGCAGATCTCCTCGAGCCGGGCGGCCAGCGAGTCGCCGCCGCCGGAGACCCGGTACAGGCCGGACAGCGTCGCGGCCTTCATGCCCGGCATGTCGCCGTCGGCGTTGATGTGGATGAGCTTGGCCAGCTCGTCGTTGTCGATCACCGGGAACGGCAGGGTGACGCTGCGGCAGGACGCGGCGGTCGGCTCGAGCAGGTTGCCCTGCGGGCCCAGCGACGAGCGCAGGGAGGTGACGAGCTCCTCGCGGATGGCGTCCAGCGGCGGGTTGGTGACCTGCGCGAACAGCTGCGTGAAGTAGTCGAAGAGCAGCCGCGGGCGCTGCGAGAGCGCGGCGATCGGCGTGTCGGTGCCCATCGAGCCGATCGGCTCGGCGCCGGCCCTGGCCATCGGCGCGACGATGACGCGCAGCTCTTCCTCGGTGTAGCCGAAGGTCTGCTGGCGGCGGGTGACCGAGGCGTGCGTGTGCACGATGTGCTCGCGCTCGGGCAGGTCGGACAGCTCGATCTCGCCGGCTTCCAGCCACTCCGCGTACGGGTTCTCGGCGGCGAGGGCGGCCTTGATCTCGTCGTCCTCGATGATGCGGTGCTCGGCGGTGTCCACGAGGAACATGCGGCCGGGCTGCAGGCGGCCCTTGCGGACGACCTTTGCGGGGTCGATGTCGAGGACGCCGACCTCGGAGCCGAGGACGACGAGGCCGTCGTCGGTGACCCAGTAGCGGCCGGGGCGCAGGCCGTTGCGGTCGAGGACCGCGCCGACCTGGGTGCCGTCGGTGAAGGTGACGCAGGCGGGGCCGTCCCAGGGCTCCATCTGCGTGGCGTGGTACTGGTAGAACGCGCGGCGGGCCGGTTCCATGGAGGCGTGGTTCTCCCAGGCCTCCGGGATCATCATCAGCACGGAGTGCGGCAGGGAGCGGCCGCCGAGGTGCAGCAGCTCCAGGACCTCGTCGAAGGACGCCGAGTCGGAGGCGTCCGGCGTACAGACCGGGAAGATGCGGTCGAGCTTCTCGCTGCCGAACAGGCTGGAGACGAGTTGCGACTCGCGGGCCTTCATCCAGTTGCGGTTGCCCTTGACCGTGTTGATCTCGCCGTTGTGCGCGACGAAGCGGTACGGGTGGGCGAGCGGCCAGCTGGGGAAGGTGTTCGTGGAGAACCGGGAGTGCACGAGCGCGATCGCGGAGGCGAAGCGGCGGTCGGACAGGTCCGGGAAGAAGGGCTCCAGCTGGCCGGTGGTCAGCATGCCCTTGTAGACGATGGTGCGGGCCGACAGGGACGGGAAGTAGACACCGGCCTCGCGCTCGGCGCGCTTGCGCAGCACGAACGCCCTGCGGTCCAGGTCGATGCCCGTGGCGGCGTCCTGTCCGGCGACGAAGAGCTGGCGGAAGGCCGGCATCGTCGAGCGGGCGGTGGCGCCGAGCAGCTGGGGGGCGACGGGGACGTCGCGCCAGCCGAGGACGGTGAGGCCCTCTTCCGCGGCGAACGTCTCGATCTGTGAGACAGCGTGGGCGCTGTCCTCCGGCAGGAAGGCGATGCCGACCGCGTACGAACCGGCCCCGGGCAGCTCGAACCCGGCGACCTCACGGAAGAAGGCGTCCGGGACCTGGGACAGGATGCCGGCGCCGTCGCCCGAGTCGGGCTCGGATCCGGTGGCACCGCGATGCTCCAGGTTGCGCAGAACCGTGAGCGCCTGCTCGACCAGCGCGTGGCTCGCCTCGCCGGTGAGGGTGGCCACGAAGCCGACGCCGCAGGCGTCGTGCTCGTTGCGGGGGTCGTACATACCCTGCGCGGCAGGGCGAGCATCCATGAAGGACCAGTTCTGGCCATTCGCGGAGTGCTGGGACGGCTGGCGCGGCGTACGCATCGGCTCTCCCGTCGTCGTCGTGGCTGGGGGCACCTCCCAGGCTCTTGAGGCTCTGGGGGAGCGATTGCCGAGGGACGACGTTGGCCCTCTGCGGTGGAGTGCAAAATTTCGTGCAGGTTACATGATGGAGCGGTTCTCGGGAACCGGATACTCCGTTTCAGCATGCGGACACCGCGGTCGCGGTGGGGGTACCGCGCACGGCGGTGAAGTGTGGGGGACCCATGTGGACAGATCGATGTCCTCGGGCCCGGGCGGGGCGGGCGGCTTCGCCGGTCACGCAGGGTGCGGCGCGGGCCTCATTGCCCACGCGCTTACGGGTCATGCCCGGTGGTTAAGCGTTCGAAACCGCCGGGTAACGACTAGTTATGCAGCCCTTCGCATAAGTGCGCTGCGCCTCATCCTACGGCCGTACCGAACCAGCTGCCCAGGACGTACGTCACACCGGCCGCGGCGCCACCGAGGGCCAGCTGCCGCAGCCCGCTGTACCACCAGGAACGCGCGGTCACCTTGGCCACGAGCGCGCCGCACGCGAAGAGTCCGACGAAGGCGAGCACCAGCGCGGGCCACAGGGCGGTCGCACCCAGCAGGAAGGGCAGGACGGGGAGCAGGGCGCCCAGGGCGAAGGAGCCGAAGCTGGAGACGGCGGCGACGGACGGCGAGGGCAGGTCGCCCGGGTCTATGCCCAGTTCCTCGCGCGCGTGGATCTCCAGCGCCTGCTCGGGATCGCGCGAGAGCTGCCTTGCCACCTCCCTCGCCAGCCCGGGCTCGACACCACGGGCCTCGTACAGCTCGGCGAGCTCGCGCTCCTCGTCCTGCGGGTGCTTGCGCAGTTCCCGGCGCTCGACGGCCAGTTCCGCCTCGACCAGCTCGCGCTGGGAAGCGACGGAGGTGTATTCGCCCGCGGCCATCGAGAAGGCGCCGGCCGCGAGTCCCGCGAGACCGGTGATGACGATCGTCTGGTGCGCGACGGAGCCGCCGGCGACGCCCGTCATCAGGGCGAGGTTGGAGACGAGTCCGTCCATCGCACCGAACACGGCGGGGCGCAGCCAGCCGCCGTTGACGTCGCGGTGGGTGTGGTTGTCGCGGTGCGCCTCGTGCAGTGCGGCTTCGGTGTCGATGATGGCCATCTCGGTCCCCCAGCAGGCTCTTTATTGGACGGATTCTACTTTTCGACAACAGCAAAGGTACGCCTTGAATTTCCTGCCCGCCAGCAAGGAAAGGCTGCGCTAACCTGCGCCTTTGCCCGTCAGCGCTCATCCGTGGCGGGCCGCGCGCAGCTGTCGACCGGGTGACGCTGCGGGCCGCGAGGCCGTGCCGGGCCGTTCCGGTGGGACAGATCCGCAAAGGGTTCCGCGCACGGTTCCGCCCCGTGGTGCCGCACACGGTTCCGCGCTGTGGCTCCGCGCTGTGACCGGAGCCGGGAGAGAAGAGGCACCGGATGGCTCCCATCGCCTGCATTCCCTCGGTCCCGCCGCCCCAGGACGCCGCCCGCCTGCGGGACCGGGCGCGCGGGGCACTGCTCGGGCTCGCCGTCGGGGACGCGCTCGGGGCACCCGCCGAGAACATGAAGCCGTCCGAGATCCGGGCGCGGTGGGGCCGTATCACCGGGTACGTCGCCGAGCACCCCGCCGGGACCGACGACACCGAGTACGCGATCTTCTCCGGACTGCTGCTGGCCCGCCACGGCTCGGCGCTCACCGCGGCCCATGTGGAGACGGCCTGGCACCACTGGATCGCGGACCGGGACGAGGGGCCGTTCCGCGGCGCCGGGTTCAGCGAGCGGGGCACCCTGGAAAACCTGCGCCGGGGGCTGGCGGCGCCGATCTCCGCCCAGCACCGGCACGCGTGGAGCGACGGTCTCGCGATGCGCGCGGCACCCTTCGGCGTCTTCGCGGCGGGCCGCCCGGCCGAGGCGGCCCGCCTGGTGGCGATCGACGGCTCGGTCAGCCACGAGGGGGAGGGCATCTACGGCGGGCAGGCGGTCGCGGCCGGGGTCGCGGCGGCGATGACCGGCGCTCCCACCATTGCCGTGGTGGCCTGCGCCCTCGCCGTGGTCCCGGACGACTCCTGGACGGCCCGGTCGCTGCGGCGCGCGGTCGCGGTCGCCCACCGGGGTGAGCGCGCGGTCCGCTCGGCGGTCGTCATCGGCGGTTACCCGTGGACGGACCTCGCACCGGAGGCCGTCGCGCTCGCCTTCGGCGCGTACGCGGCGGCCGACGGCGACTTCACGGAATCCGTGCTCACCGCGGTCAACATGGGCCGCGACGCCGACACCACGGCGGCGGTGGCCGGGGCGCTGGCCGGTGCGACTCGGGGCGCCGCCGCCATTCCGGCCGAGTGGGCCGCGGCCATCGGCCCGGCGCTCGGCAGCTGCCTTCCCTCGATGGCGGGCCACCACGTGCTGGACGTGGCGGAGCTGCTGACCCCGGAGGACGACGAGCAGTGGACCGCGGGGCCCGGCGCTGTACCCCGGGAATTCCTCGACGACCCCGGCGGCGCGCGCCTGCGGCCCGACCCGCACACGTACGTGATCACCGGCGAGGTGCGGCCGTGACCCCCGGTCCGGTGGGGGACGAACCCGGCGTGGACGCCGCCTCGGCGCTTGGCGAGGAGACGCGGACGGCGCTTCTCTCCGGCACGCGGACACACGCGGAGCCCTCGGCGGGCGGTGACGCGCCCGCCGTGGGTGCCGCCGTCACGCGGCCGCCGGCACCCCAGGACACGGCCGCCGCCGTCACGCGGCCGCCGGCACCCCAGGACACGGCCGCCGCCCTCGCGGACACCGCGGACACGGTTTCACCGGCACCCCCCGGTGTCCGGCCCCCGAGCCACGGCCGGCCGCCGGCATCCCAGGACACGGCCGCTGTCGTCCCCGCGGACGCCGCAGACACGGCCGTTGTCGTCCCCGCGGACACCGCGCACACGGCTTCACCGGCACCCCCCGGTGTCCGGCCCCCGAGCCACGGGAATGAGCCTGCGGCCCCCGGCGTCCAGCACTTGAGCATCGAAGTACGGCTTACGAACCCCGTCACCGAACCCCCCGCCCCACACGAAGCCCTCCTCCCGGCCCTCCCCACGGAGGCGTCCCGCCCGCCGGCTTTCGGCAGCCCGCCCGCGAGCCTCCTCAACCGACCCCCCGTCCCGGACGAAGCCCTCCCCTCGCCCGACCCGACGAGGACACCTCCCCCACCAGCCCCCGGCAGCCCGCCCGCGAGCCTCCTCGTGGCGGGCGCCCCGGGCGGGGCCGGTGTCGCGGTGCGGCGGATCGAGGGGTTGTTGCTCGGGCTGGCCGCGGGTGACGCCGCGGGATGGCCGGCCGCCCGGCACCGGGCCGCCCGCATGCCCGAGTGGACGCGGCGGCTCACCCGTGAGCTGGACACGTTCGCGGAGCAGAACGCGACCACCACCCTGCCCGTGCCCATCGCCCTCAACCAGCCGCCCGAACCCCTGCGGCTCGGCCCCTCGGACGACGCCGAATGGGCCGCCTTCGCGGCCGAGGCGGTCCTGCGGGCCGGGGACGGCAGCGCCCTCGGCGACCTCAGCCGGGAGCGCCGGATGCGCGCCGCGATCGACCTGGCGTGGAACGCCGTCGCCGGCGAGGTGGCCGCCGCGGCCGAACGCGCCCCGGAGGTCGAGTCGGCCGTGCTGCCGCTGCGCGCCCGGATCTCGGTCCGGGCCGGCCTCGGCAACCTCGTCGCCGGCCTGCGCCCGCCCGCCACCGGCCACGACAACCCCCACTACTTCGACGACGCCGCCTGCGTACGTGCCTGCGTGCTCGCCGTGGCGCACCCGGGCGACCCCCGACTCGCCGCGGAACTGGCCGAGTTCGACGCCCGCTACACCCAGGACGGTGACGGCGTGCACGGCGCCCGCGCCATGGCCGCGGCCGTCGCGCTCGCCCTGACCGGAGCGCACGTCGACGCCTGCGTGACGGCCGCGCTCGCCGAGCTGCCGGCGGCGACGGAGATCGGCCGCAACGCGCGGCACGCGCTCGCCCTCGCGCGGGGCGCCGACAGCACCTTCGGTCTCGTACCCCTGCTGGAGCATCAGATCGTCGACCACGTCTACAGCTACGGCATCGCGGCCGCCGAGACCGTCCCCGTCGCCCTCGCCCTCGCGACCGCCGCGCGGGGCCGCATCGCCGAGGCGGTGCCGGCCGCCGCGTGCCTGTCCCGGGTAGCCGACTCCGCCCCGGCCCTGGCCGGCGCCCTGACCGGCGCGCTCGGCGGCGGCGACACCATCCCCGCCGCCTGGCGCGACGCCTGCCGCACCCTCTCCGGCTGCGCCCTGCCCCGCCTCACGGGCACCGACCTGGTGGAACTCGCCGGACTCCTGGCAGCCACGGAACTGAGCACACCAGGAGGATGATTCGGGCATGACGCCCACAACCATGGAAACCCTCGAAGAACGGATCACCGGGGCCCTCGTCGGCGCCGCCGTCGGCGACGCCCTCGGCGGACCGGTCGAGGGGTACAGCCCCGAGCAGATCCTCGAACGCCACGGCGGCCGCGTGCACGGCGTCGTCGGCCCCTGGAACGGCGACACCTGGCGCACCGCCCGCCCGATCGCCCCCTACCACAAGGGTGACGGACACGTCACCGACGACACCCTGATGACCCACGCCCTGGTCCGGGTCTACGCCACGGTCCGCGACCACCTCGACGCCTACGCGGTCGCCGGGCACCTGGTCCCCGACCTCATGGGCACGCCCCGCTGGATCCCCGAACTGGAGGCCGAGGCCCTCCCGCTCCAGCGGATCTTCCTCGCCGAGAAGTGGCTGGTGGCCCGGATCCACTACGGGCACGTCGACCCGCGCGAGGCCGGCACCGGGAACATCGTCAACTGCGGCGCGGCGATGTACATGGCACCGGTCGGCCTGGTCAACGCCGCCGACCCCGCCGCCGCGTACGCCGAGGCGCTCGACGTCGCCGGTGCCCACCAGTCGTCGTACGGCCGTGAGGCGGCGGGGGTCTTCGCGGCGGCGGTCGCCGCGGCGTGCGCGCCGGGGGCCAGCCCGGCCTCGGTCGTCGACGCCTGCCTCGCGCTGGCCAAGGACGGCACGCGGGCCGCCGTCGAGGCGGTCTGCGAAGTCGCCGTCCGGCACACGGACTTCGAGTCGGCGCTCCGCCCGCTGCGGGAAGCCGTGGCCCCCTTCGACACCGTCGGCCCCGACTACCGCGCCCCCTCGCTCGGCGCCCGCCGCCCCTCCCGCCTGCACGCCATCGAGGAACTCCCCGTCGCGCTGGGCATGTTGCTGGTCGCCGGCGGCGACTACCGGCACACCGTGCTGGGCTGCGTCAACTACGGCCGGGACTGCGACTCCATCGCCACCATGGCCGGCGCCCTCGCCGGCGCTCTGGGCTCCGAGGTCCCCCGCGACTGGTCCAAGACGGTCGCGGAGTCGAGCCGCCTCGACCTGCACGCGCCCGCGACGACCCTCGCCGAGGTCACCCGCGAGATCTTCGACCGGGACGTCCGGCGCCGAAGGGCCCACGAGGCGGCGTTCGCGGCGCTCACGGGGGCACCGTGCTCCGCCTGACCTGGGTCCAGCCCGAGGACCTCCTCGGCCACGAGCTGCGCCAGGCCGCCCAGGACGGCCGCGAGACCGTGGCCGTCACGGCCCGCTGGCGGGCGGCGGGCGGACCCGAGGCGCCCGCCCGGGCGGGCGCCTCACCGACACCCGCCTCCCCGTATCTGCGCGTCCTCGCGGAGGACCTGCTCGACGAACTGGCCGACCTGCCCGGCGCCCTGGCGGACCGGGAACCGACCGGCCTCGGACGGATCAGGGACCGCTGCCCGGACTGGCCCGCCCGGGTTCCGGCCGGTCCCGCACCCGCCCCGGCCGGCCCCCGCCGGCTGGAAGCCGCCTGGCTCGGCCGGGCCGCGGGCTGCCTGCTGGGCAAACCGGTGGAGAAGCTCCCCCTGCGGGGCATCCGCGAACTGGCCCGCGCCGCCGGCAACTGGCCGCTGAGCACGTATTTCACGGCCCGCGGAGTCCCCGCGGAACTGGCGACGGCCCACCCCTGGAACAAGCGCTCCGCGCCCACCTCACTCGCCGAGAACATCGACGGCATGCCGGAGGACGACGACCTCAACTACCCGCTGCTGAACCTGCTGTTGCTCCAGCGGTACGGCCGCGGGTTCACCACCGCCGACGTGGCGCGGCTGTGGCTGGACGAACTCCCCGCGGGCCGCACGTTCACCGCGGAGCGCGTCGCGTACCGCAACCTCCTCGCCGGCGTGGAACCCCCGCGCACGGCCCGCCATCGCAACCCCTTCCGTGAGTGGATCGGCGCCCTGATCCGCGCGGACGTCCACGGCTGGACGAACCCCGGCGACCCGGCGGCCGCCGCGGAACAGGCCCACCGGGACGCCACCCTCACCCACACTGCCAACGGGGTGTACGCGGCGATGTTCGCGGCGGGGACCCTCGCCGCGGCGGCGGGCGGCAACAGCGACGTCCACGCGTGCCTGCGGGCGGGACTCGCCGTCGTCCCGGCCGGCTCCCGGCTGGCCGAAGCCGTCCGTCACGCCGTCCGGCTGGCCCGTACGACCGAGGACTTCGACGCCGTCGTCGACGAACTGCACGCCGCGCACCGCGCCTACCACTGGGTCCACGCCGTCCCCAACACCGCCCTGATCGCCGCGGCCCTCACCCATGCGGACGGGGACTTCGCGGGCTCCGTCTGCCGTGCCGTGTCGGGCGGCTGGGACACGGACTCCAACGGCGCGACGGCGGGCAGCGTCGCGGGCCTGCTGGCCGGGCACCCCGCCGCCCTCCCCGAGCGGTGGACCGCTCCGCTCAAGAACCGGCTGGCCACCTCGATCGCCGACTTCGACGGCGTCGGCTTCGACACCCTCGCCCAGCTCACCCACCGCCAGAGCCACCAGGAGGCCTGCCGCCCATGACTCTCATCGCCGTACTCGGCAGCACGAACATGGACCTCGTCACGTACGTAGCCAAGGCCCCGCAGCGCGGCGAGACGGTGAGGGGCCGCGAGTTCCGCACGGTCCCCGGCGGCAAGGGCGCCAACCAGGCGATCGCCGCGGCCCGCGCGGGCGCCGACGTCTCGATGATCGGCGCGGTGGGCCAGGACGCCTTCGGCACCGGACTGCGGTCCACCCTCGAACACTCCGGCGTGGACACCGACCACCTGCGCACCGCCGAGGGCCCGTCCGGCACCGCCCACATCGTCGTGGACGACGAGGGCGGCAACGCCATCGTCGTCATCCCGGGCGCGAACGGCACCGTCGACCACCTGGCCCCCGGCGACGAGGCCCTCATCGCCGCCGCCGACGCGCTCCTGCTCCAGCTGGAGATCCCGCTGGCCGCCGTCGTCGCGGGCGCCGAGGCCGCGCGCGGGCACGGCGTCCGCACGGTCCTGACCCCCTCCCCCGTCCAGCCACTGCCACCCGAACTCCTCGACGCCGTGGACCTGTTGGTCGCCAACCAGCACGAGGCCGCCGCGCTCAGCGGTGTCATCGAACCCCGGGAGGCGGCCAAGACCCTGCTCGCACGGGTCCCGGCCGTGATCGTGACGCTCGGCGCGGCGGGCTGCCTGTACGTCGCGCGGGATCACGACCCGATCAGTGTCCCCGTGCCGCGGGTGACCGCCGTGGACACCACCGGCGCGGGCGACACCTTCGTCGGCACCCTCGCCGTCGCGCTCGGCGAGGGCAGGCCGATGCGGGCCGCCCTCGCCTGGGCCTCGGCCGCCGCCGCGCTGTCGGTGCAGCGGGCCGGCGCCTCGTCCTCGATGCCCTACCGCTCCGAGATCGACGCCCAGGCGTCGCGGCCCGCGTCATGAGCGCCCGCCAGGAACACGGCCCGAGCGGACCGGGGCGGCACTCCGCAGCCCGCCAGGAACCCGGACCAGGCGGACCCGCGCAGCCCTCCCCGGCGGCAGGCCGGGAACAGGACACGTCACGGGAGCACGGCGCCGGTACGGCGACGGAGCACGGCCCGCTGACCGGCCTGCGCGTGCTCGACCTCGCGACCCTCTTCGCGGGACCGCTGGCCGCCACCATGCTGGGGGACTTCGGCGCCGAGGTGATCAAGGTCGAGCACCCGGCCAAGCCTGATCCCTCCCGGGGGCACGGCCCGTCCAAGGACGGTGTCGGCCTGTGGTGGAAGCTCCTCGGCCGCAACAAGCGCACCATCACGCTCGACCTGTCGAGCCCCGGCGGCCGCGACACCCTGCTCCGCCTCGCCGCGACGGCCGACGTCGTCGTCGAGAACTTCCGCCCCGGCACCCTGGAGAAGTGGGGCCTCGGCTGGGAGAAGCTGTCGGCCGCCAACCCGCGGCTGGTGCTCGCCAGGGTCACCGGCTTCGGCCAGTTCGGCCCGTACGCGCACCGCCCCGGGTTCGGCACGCTGGCCGAGGCGATGAGCGGGTTCGCGGCGATCACCGGCGAACCGGGCGCCCCGCCGACCCTGCCGCCCTTCGGCCTGGCCGACTCGATCGCCGGCCTGGCGACGGCGTACGCGGTGATGACGGCACTGACGGCCCGGGACCGCACGGGCGAGGGCCAGGTGGTCGACATGGCGATCATCGAACCGATCCTCACCGTCGTCGGCCCGCAGCCCCTCTGGTACGACCAGCTCGGCCACGTCCAGCCCCGCACCGGCAACCGCTCCGCCAACAACGCGCCCCGCAACACCTACCGCACGGCCGACGGCATGTGGGTCGCGGTGTCCACGTCGGCGCAGTCGGTCGCGGAACGGCTGATGCGGCTGGTCGGGCGCCCGGAGCTGATCGACGAACCGTGGTTCGCGTCGGGCGCGGAGCGGGCCCGCAACGCGGACGTGCTGGACGAGGCCGTCGGCACGTGGATCGCCCGCCACACCCGCGAGGAGGTGCTGAGCGCCTTCGAGAAGGCGGAGGCGGCGGTGGCGCCGGTCCAGGACGTACGGGACGTCATGGCGGACCCGCAGTACGCGGCCCTGGACAGCATCACCACCGTCGACGACCCCGAACTGGGCCCGCTGCGCATGCAGAACGTCCTCTTCCGGCTCTCCGCGACGCCCGGCGCGATCCGCTGGGCCGGCCGGCGGCACGGCGCGGACACGGCGGCGGTGCTGACCGAACTCGGCCTGACGGAGCCCGAGCTCGACCGCCTGCGGTCGGAGGGCGCCCTGTGACCACGCAACCGGTCCTGACCTGGCTGTACGTCCCCGGCGACCGGCCCGACGTGGTGGTCAAGGCGCTCGCGTGCGGCGCGGACGCCGTGATCGTCGACCTGGAGGACGCGGTCGCCCCCGCCCGCAAGGAGTACGCCCGCGCGGCCACCGCGGAGCTGCTCTCCGACGTCGCCCCGGTCGCCGTCCACGTCCGTGTGAACGCCCTGGACGGCCCCCTGGCCGAGGCCGACCTGAAGACGCTCGCCCCGCTGCCCGGCCTGTCCGGTCTCCGGCTGCCGAAGGTGACCTCGCCGTGGGACGTCGTGCGGGTGGCGGAGGGCGCCGTCCGCGCCGAGGGCGGCGCCCTCGGGCTGTACGCCCTGCTGGAGACGGCCCTCGGCGTGGAGCAGGCGTTCGCCGTCGCGTCCGCGCACCACGCCCTGCGCGGCATCGCGCTCGGCGAGGCCGACCTGCGGGCCGATCTCGGCGTACGGGAGGGCGCGGGCCTGGACTGGGCGCGCGCCCGGGTGGTCGTCGCCGCCCGGGCGGCGGGTCTGCCGCCGCCCAGCCAGTCGGTCTACCCGGACATCCGGGACCTGGACGGGCTGGCCGTGTCGTGTGCGCACGGCCGTGCCCTGGGCTTCCTCGGGCGGGCGGCCATCCATCCCCGGCAGCTCCCGGTCATCGAGCGGGCGTACCTCCCGACCCCGGAGGAGATCGAGTCCGCCGAGGCGGTGGTCGAGGCCGCCGCGGTCCACCCGGGCGCGCTGGCGCTGCCCGACGGCCGGTTCGTCGACGCGGCGGTGGTGGCGGGCGCCCACCGCACCCTTGCGCTGGCCCGCCGCGGCTGAGGCGTGCGTGTCCGCGGCCCGCACACGCGAAGGGCGCCGGATCCGTGATCCGGCGCCCTTCGACCCGTCGTGGCGGGTCCGGTCAGTTCTTCTTGGCCGACCCGGCCTCGTCCCTCTCGGACGCGGCGGACCCGTCGGCGCCGGCGGCGTCCGCGGAGCTCTCGGCCCCGGGCTTCCTGCCCAGCTCGACGGCGTCACCGTCCGACGTGGCCCCCGTCTTCCCGTCGGTCCTGACGCCGGACGTGGCCGTCGTGGCGCCCGTCTCCCCGTCGGTCCCGGCGCCCGTCACCGTGTCCGTCTCGCCGTCGGTCCCGGCGCCGGTCACGTGGTCCGTCTCGCCGTCGGTCCCGGCGCCGGTCACGTGGTCCGGCTCGACGTCGGTCCCGGCGTCCGGCTTGCCGCCGGACGCGGCCTTCTTGCCGTCGGTGTCCCTGGCGTCCTCCGCCGAGCGGTCCGTGCCCGTGCCCGGCTCGACGACCTCCTCGCGTCCGGGCCGCATCCGCGCGGACAGGACCAGGTAGACCACGGCGAGGACGAAGACCACCATCGCGGTCCAGTCGTTCAGGCGCAGGCCGAGGAAGTGGTGGGCGTCGTCGACGCGCATGTACTCGATCCAGCCGCGGCCCACGCAGTACGCGGCGACGTACAGCGCGAACGCCCGGCCGTGCCCGAGCTTGAAGCGGCGGTCGGCCCAGATGACGAGGAAGCCGACGCCGACGCACCACAGCGACTCGTACAGGAACGTCGGGTGGTAGTAGCCCGGCACCCGCCCGTCCGTCGAGGACGTGATGTGCAGCGCCCAGGGAACCGACGTCTCCCGGCCGTACAGCTCCTGGTTGAACCAGTTGCCCCAGCGCCCGATGGCCTGGGCGAAGACGATGCCGGGCGCGAGGGCGTCGGCCCACGCCGGCAGCGGGATGCCGCGGCGGCGGCAGCCGATCCACGCACCCACCGCACCGAGCGCGATCGCGCCCCAGATGCCGAGGCCGCCCTCCCAGATCTTGAAGGCGTCCACCCAGTCACGGCCCTCGCTGAAGTACAGCTCGTAGTCCGTGATCACGTGGTAGAGCCGTCCGCCGACGAGACCGAACGGGACGGCCCAGACCGCGATGTCGGCCACCGTGCCGGGACGCCCGCCGCGGGCGACCCAGCGCTTGTTGCCGAGCCAGACGGCCACGAAGACGCCGATGATGATGCAGAACGCGTAGCCGCGCAGCGGAATGGGGCCGAGGTGCAGCACCCCGCGCGACGGGCTGGGAATGTAGGCAAGTTCCATGGCAGGGTCGACGCTACCGTGCCGGGCCGGGCCGACGGCGGGCAGCCCGGCTACGGGTCCATAACGGGGAGCGCCCGCGGCTCGCCCGAGACCCGGGTCTCGGGCGAGCCGCGGGGCTGCGGCGGAGGGGCTCAGCCCTCCTTGTTCTCCGCCTGCACCAACTGCTTCAGCTTCGCCGGGGTCATCGCCCGGTCCGCGTAGATGTTCCTGCCGCCGAACAGCACGGTCGGTGTGCCGCCGAAGTGGCCTGCCTGGAACGCTTGGTTCGACTTCAGGACCCAGGTGTCGTGCGTGCCGTCGTCGACGCACTTGCGGAACGCCGGGGTGTCCAGCCCCTTCACCTCGCCGGCCAGCTCGATGAGCCTGTCCGGCTTCGCGAAGGCGTCGTCGGTCTCCTGGGGCTGGTTGTCGTACAGGGCGTCGTGGTACGCGGTGAACTTCC
Organism: Streptomyces sp. GLSS-08; assembly: GCF_056387915.1. Taxonomy (NCBI): domain Bacteria; kingdom Bacillati; phylum Actinomycetota; class Actinomycetes; order Kitasatosporales; family Streptomycetaceae; genus Streptomyces; species Streptomyces sp. GLSS-08. The sequence goes on along the minus strand of NZ_JBWJAQ010000014.1, from coordinate 68,534 downwards.
CGGCGTCCTGGGCGCAGGCCGCGGCGTTGGCCGCCCGGCGGGAGCCGCTGCCGCCCATGTTCCCGTCGATCAGCGTGGCGAGGCGATAGTCGACCTTCAGCTGCCCGGCGTCCACCAGCTCGTGGATGGTCGGGCGGTACGCCGTCTCGAAGGACTTGCAGGCCGGGCAGCGGAAGTCCTCGTACACCGTGAGGGTGGACCTGGCGGCGTCCTGGCCCACGGGGATCGCGAGGCCGTCCTTGCCCCGCGCCCCCGAGGGCGACACGACGGGGCCCGCGGCGTCGCTCTTGTCGTCCTTGCCCGCGTTGGCGGCGACGACGCCCACCACCGCGGCGAGACCGAGGACGCAGACCACCGACGCCCCCACGATCAGCGCCCGCCGGCGCTTCTCCCCGGCCTTCTGCTTCTCTCGCTCGACCGCCAGCCGCTCGCGGGCGGTGCGCTTCCCGTCACGCTTCTTCTCGCTCACATCCGGCAGAACGAACCGGGGAGGCGCAGCGCGCCTCCCCGGCCCCAGGTCCACTCGTTCGAGTGAGCGGATCACCGGTGTGCGTCACGCCGTGCCGCGCACGCCCTTCGCCAGATCGCTCGCGAGGGCGCGTACGGCGTCCAGCCCGGCCGCCTCGTCCGGCGCGTCCAGCATCCGCTTCACGAAGGCCGAGCCGACGATCACGCCGTCGGCGAAGCCGGCCACTTCGGCGGCCTGCGGGGCGTTGGAGACGCCGAGGCCGACGCAGACGGGCAGGTCCGTGGTGGCCTTGGTGCGGCGCACCAGGTCCTGCGCCTGGGCGCCCACCGACTCGCGGGTGCCGGTGACGCCCATCAGCGAGGCTGCGTAGACGAAGCCGGAGCCCGCCGCGGTGATCTCGGCGAGCCGGGCGTCCTTGCTGCTGGGAGCGACGACGAAGACGGTCGCGAGACCGTGCTTGTCGGCGTGCTCCCGCCACAGCGCCGACTCCTGCACCGGCAGGTCGGGCAGGATGCACCCGGCCCCGCCCGCCGCGGCGAGTTCGGCGGTGAAGCGCTCGACGCCGTAGCGGTCGATGGGGTTCCAGTACGTCATCACGAGCACCGGCTTCCCGGTGGCCGTGTGCGCCTCGCGGACCGTGCGCATCACGTCCGCGATCCGGACGCCGCCGCGCAGGGCGATGTCGTCGGCGGTCTGGATGACGGGACCGTCGAGGACGGGGTCGCTGTGCGGCAGCCCCACCTCGACGACGTCGGCGCCGCCGTCGAAGGCGGCCTTGATCGCCGCGATCCCGCCGTCCACGGTCGGGAAGCCGGCCGGGAGGTACGCGATCAGGGCGGCCCTGCCCTCGGCCCTGGCGCCGGCGAGCGTGTCGCCCAACAGCTGGATGTTGCCGCTCACTTGGCGTCCCCCTCGATCTCGGCGCCGTCGCCGGCCTCGTCCGCCTCGACGACGGCGTCGGTGTCGTACAGCCCGAAGTAGCGGGCGGCCGTGTCCATGTCCTTGTCGCCGCGCCCCGACAGGTTGACCACGATCAGCCCGTCCTCGCCCAGTTCCCTGCCGACCTCCAGGGCGCCGGCCAGCGCGTGTGCGCTCTCGATGGCCGGGATGATGCCCTCGGTGCGGGAGAGCAGGCGCAGTGCCTGCATGGCCGCGTCGTCGGTGACGGCGCGGTACTCGCCGCGTCCGCTGTCCTTGAGGTAGGAGTGCTCGGGGCCGATGCCGGGGTAGTCGAGGCCGGCCGAGATCGAGTACGGCTCGGTGATCTGCCCCTCCTCGTCCTGGAGGACGTAGGACCGCGAGCCGTGCAGGATGCCCGGCTCGCCGGCGGTCAGCGTCGCCGCGTGCTCGCCGGTCTCGATGCCGTGCCCGGCGGGCTCGCAGCCGATGAGGCGGACGCCGGTGTCCGGGATGAAGGCGTGGAAGAGGCCGATGGCGTTGGAGCCGCCGCCGACGCAGGCGACGGCGGCGTCGGGGAGCCGTCCCGCGCGCTCCAGGATCTGCCGGCGCGCCTCGACGCCGATCACCCGGTGGAAGTCCCGCACCATGGCCGGGAAGGGGTGCGGGCCCGCCACCGTGCCGAAGAGGTAGTGGGTGCGGTCGACGTTGGCGACCCAGTCGCGGAACGCCTCGTTGATGGCGTCCTTGAGGGTGCGGCTGCCGGACTTCACGGCGATGACCTCGGCGCCGAGCATGCGCATCCGGGCCACGTTCAGGGCCTGTCGCTCGGTGTCGATCTCACCCATGTAGATGGTGCAGTCGAGTCCGAACAGCGCGCAGGCGGTGGCGGTGGCCACGCCGTGCTGTCCGGCACCGGTCTCGGCGATGACCCGCGTCTTGCCCATGCGCCGGGTGAGCAGCGCCTGGCCGAGCACGTTGTTGATCTTGTGGGAGCCGGTGTGGTTCAGGTCCTCGCGCTTGAGGAACACCCGGGCGCCGCCCGCGTGGGCGGCGAAGCGCGGCACCTCGGTGAGGGAGCTGGGGCGCCCGGTGTAGTGGACGAGCAGGTCGTCCAGTTCGCGGGCGAACTCGGGGTCGGCCTTGGCCTTGTCGTACTCGACGGCGACCTCGTCCACGGCGGCGACGAGCGCCTCCGGGATGAACTTGCCGCCGAACGCGCCGAAGTACCCCTCGGCGCTGGGGATCAGACCCTCGGGGTCGGGAATGAAGAACTCGCTGGGCATGCGGATACCTCACAGGGGCGTTGGCCCCGGTCACGGATCGGACAGGAGTCACGTCGTCGACGCACGCGCGCATCAAGCCGCGGGTGCCCGGCGGCCCGTCCCCGTCGCCGCCGACGGGCGGGGCGGCGGTGGAGGGACCGGTCAGACCACCCGGAGGGCGGACCGGGCCGGGGCCGGTGGGAGCGCGCGCACGCGCACGCGCCATCGCATGCCGTTGACCTGCCCCGGTTCGTCCCCGATGACGTAGCGGACCCGGCGGCCGTGCACGCGGCGGGCCGGGGCCCGGCAGCCGCGCGGGCGGCAGCCGCGGGCGAGGCGGGCGTAGGGATCCCGCGTCGTCCGGGCGGCGGGGAGCGGGGCGGCCGACCGCAGGCATCCGGCGGCGCCGGGCGAGCGCAGGCTCACCCGGTGCCGGGGTGCGGTCGGGCCGGCCACGGGAGCGTCAGCCCCGTCCGTGGCGCAGCGCGGGGTGGGCCCCGGCCGCGACGAGGTCGGAGACCGCGGCCCTGGGGTCGCGGCCGGTGACGAGGGACTCGCCGACCAGGACCGCGTCGGCGCCGGCGTTGGCGTACGCGATGAGGTCGTGCGGCCCGCGGACACCGGACTCGGCGATCTTGACGAGGTGGTCCGGGATCTCGGGGGCGACCCGCTCGAAGGTGGTGCGGTCGACCTTCAGCGTCTTCAGGTCGCGCGCGTTGACACCGATCACCTTCGCGCCGGCGTCCACCGCCCGTTCGGCCTCGTCCTCGTCGTGCACCTCGACGAGCGGGGTGAGCCCGATGGACTCGGCGCGCTCGATGAGGGACTCCAGGGCGGCCTGGTCGAGGGCGGCCACGATCAGCAGGACGAGGTCGGCGCCGTAGGCCCGGGCCTCCCACAGCTGGTACGACGTGACGATGAAGTCCTTGCGCAGCACGGGGATGTCGACCTTGGCGCGGACGGCCTCCAGGTCGGCCAGCGAGCCGCCGAAGCGGCGCTGCTCGGTCAGCACGGAGATGACGGCCGCACCGCCCGCCTCGTAGTCCGCGGCGAGCGCGGCCGGGTCGGCGATCGCGGCGAGCGCGCCCTTGGAGGGGCTGGAGCGCTTGACCTCGCAGATGACCTTGACGCCGTCACCGCGCAGGGCGGCCACGCCGTCCTTGGCCGCCGGAGCCTTCGCGGCGCGCTCCTTGAGCTCGTCGAGGCTGACGCGCGCCTGTCGCTCCGCGAGGTCGGCACGGACTCCGTCGATGATCTCGTCGAGCACACTCACGCGAGCGGCCCCCTTCCCTGCGGTGGACGGTTTGAGCGGTCGGGCGGTCGACCCGGGTCCGCCGTCCCTGACGGTTGAGACGGGTCACTGCGATGGTATCCGGAGGAGGGCGCAGGCCTCGCATCCGGTTGACGCCGGTCCCACTACCTGGACGTTCGCCCATTGATCAAGGGTGGAGCCAGTCACCGGACGGCAGGTTCCGGACAATGGTGAAGGCCAGCAGCAACACGCCGACGCCCCACAGGTGGACGGGACCGAGGTCGATCCGCACCGGCCGGCCGCGCGCCGTGCGGACCACCCAGACGGACCACACCACCGCGAACACCAGGTACCCCGCGACGGCGAGCGCGTTGTCCGTGAGCGCCGCCGCGAAGTCCCCGTGCACGAAGGCGTGGGCGCTGCGCAGGCCGCCGCAGCCGGGGCAGTAGAGCCCGGTGAGGCGCAGCAGCGGGCAGAGGGGGTAGTGCCCCGGCTCGTTCGGGTCGACGGTTCCGACGTAGGCGAAGGCGCCGACGACGGCGGCGAGCACACCGGCGGGGACCGCCAGCCGCCGCGCCGCCCCGGTCGGCGGACCGGTGCCCGCGTCCGGCGGGGTCACCCTGTGGGTTTCGGCGTTCACCCGGAGCATTCTGCCCCGCGCGGCGCACCGGCGCCCGTCGCGCACGGGGCCGTCGCGCACGGCGAAGCGGCCCCCGGCAGACTCCGGAGGCCGCTCGACGACGTGCGAGGTCGGGCGGGAGGCCTCAGCCCTCCGCGCCCGCGACCTGGGGCGCCGAGTGCGGCTTCTGGACGTGCGCCTCCTTCGGCTGGCCCATCCCCATCGCGCGCATGATGCCGCCGACGACACCACCGAGGACGACGATGACCATGCCGGCCCAGAAGCCCAGCGGGTTGGCCAGCACCATGAACGCGCCGGAGACGCAGAAACCGATGAAGGCGATGATGACACCGGTCCAGGCGGCCGGGGTGTGGCCGTGGCTGCTGCCCGCCATGACTTAGCTCCTCGTTGCTGTGTGCGTGTGTGAGTCGGACGCTCGGCGTCCATTGTCCCGTACTCGCGGGTCCGCCTTGAGCGCGGGGTGGCCCCTTCCGCGGCGGCCGGGCCGGATCGGGACGGACGTCCCGGGCCGAAGGTCCCGGCGGCCCCGGAGGGCGGGGGGGTCTCAGGTCCCGGCAGCCTCCGGCAGCCCCGGGGAGGGTCGTGTCTCGAATCCCGGCAGCCCCGGGGAGGGGTGTCTCAGGTCCCGGTCGGGTCCTCGCCGCGGTCCAGGGCCTTCCACAGGTCCTCGGGCCGGTCGGGGTCCACGGGCTTGGTCCTGCGCGGCCGGGGGGTGCCGTCGCGCTCGTAGCGGCCGGACATGGCGGGCCACAGCCGCCCGTAGCGCAGCGCGAGCAGCCCGGCCAGCAGGATGAGCCCGCCGCCGGCCGCGGCCACGTACGGCCAGGCGGTGTGGCCGAGCGCGTGCACGGTCGCGGAGGTGGCGCCGGACGCCTGGGCGGCCTTGTCGTCGAGCGCGGAGCTGTCCTCGGCACCGAGCAGGGCGGCCGTGGCGACGCCGGCGCCCGAGAGGGCCAGCAGCGCGGAGACGAGGAGGCGCCCGGAGCGGCGTACGGCGAAGACGGCGACGAGCGCGGCGAGGCTGACCACGGCGAGCGCGGCGGGCACGCCCGTGACGTCGCTGCCCTTCGCGGACAGCGGGAACTCGCCGCCGGCCACCGACGTGGTGCCCTCCGACCAGCCCTGCCGGGTGGCGAGCAGCGTCACGGCGGCGCCGAGCGCGCCGCAGAACAGCGCCACGGCCAGGCTGCGGCGGCCGGACCCGTCGGGTCCCGCGGCGGCTTCGGATCGGGGGTGAGGCACAGCAGTCACGTACTCCACTATCGCCTGAACCCCGGGCGAACCGTCACCCGGGGTTCACGTGAGAAGCGTCCTATTTCCCGAGCCGGTTCGCCGTGTGCACGGCGCGGAGCACCGCCGCGGCCTTGTTGCGGCACTCGGTGTCCTCCGCGACCGGGTCGGAGTCGGCCACCACACCGGCACCGGCCTGCACGTAGGCCGTGCCGTCCCGCAGCAGCGCCGTACGGATGGCGATGGCGGTGTCCGAGTCGCCGGCGAAGTCGAGGTAGCCGACGCAGCCGCCGTACAGGCCGCGCCGGGAGGGCTCCAGTTCGTCGATGATCTGCATGGCGCGCGGCTTGGGCGCTCCGGACAGGGTGCCCGCCGGGAAGCAGGCGGTCAGCACGTCGAATGCCGTACGTCCCCGGGCGACCCGGCCGGTCACCGTCGAGACGATGTGCATGACGTGGGAGTACCGCTCGATGGACATGAAGTCGACGACCTCGACCGAACCGGGCTCGCAGACCCGCCCCAGGTCGTTCCGCCCGAGGTCGACGAGCATGAGGTGCTCGGCGCGTTCCTTGGGGTCGGCGATCAGCTCGTCGGCGAGTGCCTGGTCCTCCTGGACGGTGGCGCCGCGCGGCCGGGTGCCCGCGATGGGGTGGACCATCGCCTGCCCGTCCTCGACCTTGACCAGGGCCTCGGGGGACGAGCCCACGACGTCGAAGCCCTCGAAGCGGAAGAGGTACATGTACGGCGACGGGTTGGTCGCCCGCAGGACCCGGTAGACGTCCAGGGCACTGGCCGTGCAGGGGGTCTCGAAGCGCTGGGAGGGCACGACCTGGAAGGCCTCGCCGGCGCGGATGCGCTCCTTGATGTCCTCGACGGCGTCCTGGTACTGCGGGCCGCCCCACAGCGCCGTGTACTCGGGAAGCTCGGACGGCGGGAGCGCGGCCGGGGGCTGCGAGACCGCGCGCGACAGGTCCGCCTCCATCGCGTCGAGGCGGGCGACGGCGTCCGCGTACGCCTCGTCGACACCCGTGTCGAGGTCGTTGTGGTTGATGGCGTTGGCGATCAGCTGGACCGTGCCGTCCCAGTGGTCGAGGACGGCGAGGTCGCTGGTGAGCAGCATGGTCAGCTCGGGGAGCTTCAGGTCGTCCCGCTCACCGGGGCCGATCTTCTCCAGGCGGCGCACGACGTCGTAGCCGAGGTAGCCGACCATGCCGCCGGTGAAGGGGGGCAGGCCGTCCCCGCGCGGTGTGTGCAGCGCCTCGATCGTGGCGCGCAGCGCGGCCAGCGGGTCGCCGTCGACGGGCACGCCGACGGGGGGCGTGCCCAGCCAGTGGGCCCGGCCGTCGCGCTCGGTCAGCGTCGCGTGGCTGCGGACGCCGACGAAGGAATAGCGAGACCAGGACCGGCCGTTCTCGGCCGATTCGAGCAGGAAGGTGCCGGGGCGCTCGGCGGCCAGTTTGCGGTACAGGGCGACGGGGGTGTCGCCGTCCGCGAGGAGCTTGCGGCCGACGGGGATCACCCTGCGGTCGGTGGCCAGCTTGCGGAACGTCTCGAGGTCCATGACGGCTGACCCTACTGACCGGCGGACTGTGTGCCCGGCCCGGCGTCCGTGAGCAGGACGTCGGCTTCGAAGCAGGTCCGGGCGCCGGTGTGGCAGGCGGCGCCGGTCTGGTCGACCTTGACGAGGACGGTGTCGGCGTCGCAGTCGAGCGCGACGGACCTCACGTGCTGCACGTGTCCCGAGGTGTCGCCCTTGACCCAGTACTCCTGGCGGCTGCGGGACCAGTAGGTGCAGCGGCCCGTGGTGAGGGTGCGGTGCAGGGCCTCGTCATCCATCCAGCCCAGCATCAGCACCTCCCCGGTGTCGTACTGCTGGGCGATCGCGGGGACGAGCCCGTCGGCGCCGCGCTTGAGACGCGCGGCGATGCCGGGGTCGAGGCTGCTGGGCGGGGGCGTACTGGTCATGGCGACCATTGTGCCGCGCCCGCCGGACGCACCCGGCGGGCGTCCACTGGGCGGACCGGGTCGCGTTCCCGCCGGATGTCCACTGGGCGGAGTGGCGCGGCGGTCGTAGGCTGGCGTCATGTCGACCCATGCGAAGCGTGAACGACTTCTCCTCGCCGATCTGTTGGAGGCCGAGGGGCCGGACGCCCCCACCCTGTGCGACGGCTGGACCACCCGTGACCTAGCCGCGCACGTCGTGGTGCGCGAGCGCCGCGCGGACGCGGCGGGCGGAATTCTGATCAAGCAGCTCGCGCCCCGGCTGGAACGGGTGCAGGCGGAGTTCGCCGAGAAGCCGTACGAGGAGCTGATCCAGCTCATCCGTACGGGGCCGCCGCGATTCTCGCCCTTCTCCCTGAAGCAGGTCGACGAGGCGTCGAACACGATCGAGTTCTACGTCCACACCGAGGACGTGCGCCGGGCCCGGCCCGCCTGGACGCCCCGGCCGCTGGACTCCGTCTTCCAGGACACCCTCTGGTCGCGGCTGGAGCGCACGGCCCGGCTGGTGGGCCGCGGCACGCCGACGGGCCTGGTGCTGCGCCGCCCGGACGGCCAGACGGTGGTCGCCCGCAGGGGCACCCCGGTGGTGACGGTGACCGGCGAGCCCTCGGAGCTGCTGCTCTTCGCCTACGGACGCCAGAGTGTGGCCGCCGTGGAGCTGGAGGGCGACAAGGAGGCGATCGCGAAGCTGCGGGAGGCGAAGCCGCTGGGCATCTGACCTCCCGGTCCGCGCGCAGTGACTGCCGCGCGGGCCTCTGGGGTGCCCGGACGGCGCCCGGAGCCGGAGGCCGCGGACGGTCTCCTTCTTCGGGTGTCCACCCAGGACGGCTCCGGATCCGCTCCGGGGTACGTCCGCGCTACTTCGGCAGTTCGGCGCGGCGCAGGGGGCCGGAGCAGAGGGCCACGACGCCGCCGAGACCGCAGACCGCGGCGCTGACGACGAAGACGGGGCCGGTACCCCAGACGCCGATGGCGGTGGCCGAGACCGGCATGCTGAGCGGGGCGAAGCCGAGGCTGACGATCCCCGCCACCGCGCTGACCCGGCCGAGATAGGCGGGGTCGGTCTCGGTCTGCAGCAGCGCCCCGCACAGGACTCCGCTGAGGCCGGCGAGCAGTCCGACGAGCAGGGCGACTCCCGTCGCGACGGCGACGCCGGGCACGTGGGCGAGGGAACCCATCGCCACGCACCCGAGGAGGAGCGCGACGGCCATGACGCGCCCGGCGTACGGCAGCCGTCCCCGCGCGGTCAGCAGCAGGGAGACGAGCCCGGCCCCGGTGCCGAACCCGGCGAGCACCCAGCCCATGCCGGCGGCTCCCCACCCGCGCTGGTCCGCGAGCAGGGCCAGCCCCACGTTGAGCGGACCGACGAAGCCGAGGTCGCCCAGGGCTATGGAGACGATCAGCGGGGCGAGCACCGGGTGCCGCCGGATGTAGCGCAGCCCGTCACAAAGCTCCCGCCACGCGTTCGGAGACGCCGGCCGAGCACCGTCGACCACCCCGTCCCCGGCGGCGGGGGCAGCCCCGACGGGCAGCTCGGATTCGGCGGATCCGGCGAGCGGTCCGGCCGCGGCGGACACGGCGACCCCGACGGCCGGCTCCGGCCCGGCGGCCACGGCAGCCGCGCCGGTCCTCCCGATTCCGGCGGCCGCGGCAGACGCGTCAACCCGTCCGGCCCCGTCCACCGGCTCGGCTCCGGCACTCGACTCCGGCCCGGCGGGTACGGCTACCCCGGCGGCCGGTGCAGGTCCGGCGGGTGCGGCAGCGCTGCCGACCGGCTCGGCTTCCGCACTCGACTCCGGCCCGGCGGGTACGGCTACCCCGGCGGCCGGTCCAGGTCCGGCGGACACGGCAGGCCCGTCAGCCGGTCCGCCTCCGTCAACCGGCCCGGTTCCGGCGGCTGTGGCAGGGCCGTCGGCCGGCTGCGGGGGCAGGTCTGTCATCCGAACGGAGACCAGCAGCGGCACGGACACGGCGATCAGCAGGCCCGCCAGGCCGAAGGCGGCCGCCGCGCCGCCCGCGGCCACCCCGAGGCCGCCGAGCGGGGCGCCCACGACGTTGGCGAAGCGGATCGCGAGACCGCGCATGCCCTGGACGCGGGCGAGCTGCCCGCGTCCGGTGATGCGGGCGGGAAGCGCGCCGACGGCCGGCATGAAGACGGCGTCGACGGTGCCGAAGACCAGGGCGAGCAGGGCCAGCGGCCACAGACCCGGCTCGGCCGCGAACAGCAGCGCGGCGACCGCGAGGACGGCCGCGCAGCGCACGGCGTCACTGCCGATGACGACCTTGCGGGGTCCGAAGCGGTCCGCGACCACTCCTCCGCCCAGCATGAGCAGGGCCCGGGGCACGGCGCTCGCGGCCGTCACGAGTCCGGCCTGCGCAGGCGTTCCGGCCTGGACGGCCGCCCAGGACAGGGCGAGGTAGTAGATGTTGTCGCCGAGCATCGACGCGGTGTAGGCGCCGAGCCAGCGCAGGACGTTGCCGTCCCGGTGGGCGGGCCGTTCGGCGGCGACGGCGGGCTCGACGGCGTACGCGGTGCCGGCGGTCACGGGCGGCGTCCTCTCGGGCACGGAACGGGCGGCCGGACACGGGCGGCGCCACGCTCCCGCGCCCCTCGGTGTCGCCGGACGCCCGGGCTGCACGGCACCGCCGCCTCGCGGCACGGCCCCGTTCCTCGTACGTCGCGAGCACGGCGAGCGGCTCGCCGGTCGGCGCGGACAGCCTATCGGCCGTCCGCCGGCTCAAGGCCGCGGAGTCGCCGCCCTGGACCGGGGCGCCTCCCGCGCCCCTTCGGAGCGACCGGTCCGGCCGGGATCCAGCAGGGTGCGGGCGGCCAGCGCGAGCGAGAGCTCCACCACGTCCGTCGGGCGGGTCAGGGAGCGGCCCGTCAGCTGCTCGCAGCGGCGCAGCCGGTTCAGGACGGTGTTGCGGTGGCAGTAGAGCCGGGCGGCGGACCGCTGGGCCGAACCGTCGCAGGCCAGCCAGGCGGTGAGGGTGTCCAGCAGGATGTCCCGGTCGGAGGGGTCCAGGCGCAGCAGGGGACCGAGGACCCGCTCGGCAAGCGCCGCACCGAGGGCGGGCGCGGAGACGACGAGGGCGGCGGGCAGGTTCTCCTCCAGTACGACGGTGCCCCCGGCCCGCGGACACGCGCGCAGCGCCGTGTCGGCGAGCCGCCGGGCGTCCCCGACCGCTGCGAGGCCGTGGACGACCGGGCTCACCCCGATCCGGGTGCCGGGCGGGGCGCTCAGCCGGCGGGCGATGTCACCGGCGTCCTCGGCGAGCCCGTGGGCGCGCGGACGCTCCTGCGCCCCGCCCCCCTCCCCGGTGCCGTCGTGCACGTGCCCCTCGTGGCCGTCGTCGGCCCGGTCGTGCTGGCCGTCGCCGCGGGGACCACCGTCGTCGCCGGGCAGGTGCTCTCCGTCGCCCGGCAGCTGGCCGCGCGGAAGGCGCGTGTCGCCGGGCGGGCGGGCGTCCTGCCCGCGCCCGTCACCGCGGAGCGGCCCGGTGTCGCCGTGCGGGCGCCCGCCGAGCAGGACGATGCCGTAGTCGCCGCCCGCCTCCCGGTGCCACTGCACCCGCAGGCCCGGGAGATCCACCGGGACGCGGCCGTGCGCCGGGACGGCGGCGCTCTGCGCCAGGACGACGGCGTACCGTCCCTGCTCGGGCAGGCCGAGCCCGGCGGCCGTCGCCGGGAGGTCGGCGATGCGGGCGGTGCCGTCCAGCAGCGCGGCGGTCATCAGCCGCAGCCGGTTCTCCCGGCGCCAGGTCAGTTCGCGCTCCGTCTGGCGGTAGGCGTCGGCGACGATCGCGCAGTGCTCGTCGACGAAGTTCCACACGTCGGCGGCCACGTGCACGAGGAGGCGGACGTCCGTGGGATGGCGGCGGGTCGTCTCGTCGACCAGCCCCTGCCAGACCATGCCGCCGCCGAGGCGGAAGGCGCGCAGCAGGGCGTCCAGCGGGAGGCCGCGTTCGGCGCGGGTCCTGCCGATCCCCCAGGAGCAGCGGCGCGCCGCCTCGCGCAGTTCGCCGGGCCGCAGCAGGGAGCCCACGTTCAGCCGGAGCGAGCGCTGCACCTCCTCACGGACGCTGTCGACGTCCGCGTGGATCGCGGCCCGGTACGCGGGTTCGCGCTCCCGCAGGACGGCCATCAGGGCCTCGGTGAGCTCGGGCAGTCCCGCCAGCAGGACCCGGGCGGCCCGGTGCAGCACGGAGAGCGCCTCCGCGTCGACGGCCGGGCGGGCGGCGGGCACGAGTGGCCGCGGACCGGACACGGTACGGACGTGGTCCTGTACGAGGTGCTGCATTCGCTGTCCTCCACCGGAATCGGCTCGGACCGGCTCGGCACGGTGCGCCGCCGCACGGCACGCCGGTCCCGCCGGAGCTTCCTGAGCCCGCAGGATGGCATACCGCCCGGTCGGTACCTAGGGGTGTGCGGCGGTCTTCTCCGCCCGGTCCACCAATCGGGACAGCTCGACGCGGGAACGGACCCCCAGAGCTGCGAAGACGTTCCGCAGGTGGTGGTCCACTGTGCGCGGACTCACGGACAGCCGCAGCGCCACCTCACGGTTGGTGGCCCCCTCCGCGACGCAGCGGGCGATCCTCAGCTGCTGCGGTGTCAGCACGGCCAGCGGCCCCGGCGGTTCCTGGGCGCCGGCCTCGCCGGTCGCACGCAGTTCCGCCCGTGCCTGCGTGGCCCAGCCGAGGGCCCCGCCGCGCTCGAAGGAGACCAGCGCGTCGCGGAGCCTGCCGCGGGCCTCGCCCGGCCTGCGCCGCCGCCGCAGCCAGGCTCCGTGGAGGAGCAGGGTGCGGCCGCGCTCGAAGTCGCCGCCCGCCCGGTCGTGGCAGGCCAGCGCGGTGGCGAAGAACGGCTCGCACTCCTCGGGACCGGCGAGCAGTGCCTGGCAGCGGGCCAGCTGGGCCGGTGCCTGGGGGTCGGCGCCCTGCGCGGCCCAGCCGGCGAACTCGGCGACCGCGGCCCGGGCTGCCCCGGGCTGGCCGGCCCGGGCCGACGCCTCCACGAAGCAGGGGATGGCCAGCATGCGGACGGCGAAGTGGCCGCTCCGCGGGCCGGGACCCACCAGCGGGCCGAGGCGGGCGGCGGCCTCGGGGACCCGGCCCCGGCCGAGGTCGGCCCGGGCTCTGGCCCACTGGGCCAGGGTGGCCGCCTGGACCAGGCCGTGCGGCGCGGCCACGCGTTCGGCGGCGGTGGCGTGTTCGGCCACGGCGTCGGGGTCGCCCTCGACGGAGGCGGCCAGGGCGAGGATGGCGTGGTGGTGGGCCGCGATGTTGCGCTGCCCGGTGTCGAGGGCGGTGCGCAGTCCGTCCTCGGCGTGGGCGCGGGCCCGGGCGTGGCGGCCGGCGCGCAGTTCGCCGTAGGCGAGGTGTTCCAGGGCCTGCGGCACGAGGACGTACGGCCCGCGGGCCCGGGCGAGGGCCAGGGCGCGGGAGTTGATCCGGCAGGCGGCCACGAGGTCGCCGACCACGAGGGCGGCGACCCCGGCGTGCAGCAGGCGGTCCGGGTCGTCGGTCGCCTCGGTGCACCCGCTCGCCAGGTATCCCCGCAGCCGTTGCCGTCCGGCGTGCAGGCGTCCGTGCATGACCGCGGACATCCCGGCGCGGTACTCGGCGAGGCGCTGGTCGGGGTCGGTGCGGGCCGAGGGGTGGTCCAGCGCCTCCAGGTAGGCCGCCGCGTCGCCCATCGCCCAGGCCGCCTCCATGGCGGCGAGGCGTGCCGCGAGGGAGCGGGGAGGGTCGTGCGGCGCGAGCAGTTCGGCGGCCAGGAGCAGGGTCTCGCGGGCGTCGGCGACGGGCCCGTCGTACAGGGCGAGCCGGCCGCGGACGAGTTCGGCGGCTCCGCGCACGGCGTCGGGCAGGTCCTCGCGGCCGGCCGCGTCGAGCAGTTCCCCGGCCCGGTCCGGGAGTCCGCCGAGCCGGGCGTGGTCCGCCGCGGCGGTCAGCCGGACGGCCCGGGGGCCCTCGGCCACGGCGAGTTCCGCGGAACGCGCGTAGGCCGCGGCCCGCTCGGGGTGCGTCGGCCGCCGGCGGGGACCGGCGGCGGCGCCCGCGGCGGCGGCCAGTTCGTCACCGAGCCCCGGCGCGGGGCCCTCGGCGGCGGAGGCCCGGTGGTACAGCAGCGGCAGCGCGTACCGGTCACCTTCACGGGCGCCGTCCGGCTCGTCATCCTGGTCAGGGCCGTTCGGGCGGGACGGCTCGGGGGCCGCGCACAGCTCCGCCGCGAAGGCGTCGGCGAGGAGGCGGTGGGCGGCACGGCGGCGGGCGCGCGGAGCGGCGGCGTAGACGGTACGGGCCCACCGCGGGTCCACGAGGCACAGGCGGCCCCCGGCCGGCCGGACGACGCCCGCGGCCTCCGCGGCCTCGACGACACCGGCGTCGAGCCCGGCCGCCCCGGCCGCCCGCAGTACGACCGCGGCGTCCACCCCGGCTGCCCCCGGGTCCCGCTCCTGCTCGGCCGCGGCCAGCAGCAGCAACAGCGCCACGGCGGCGGACGGCCCGTCCGCTGCGGGGGCACCCGGGTCAGCGGCCGGCTCGGGACCGGACGCCGCAGCGCCGGAGCCCGCCCCGGCACCGTCGGACACGCCGGGGTCCACACCGGCGCGCCCGGGATCGCAAGCCCCCGGCCGCACACCGCCCGGCACCTCCTGGGCCGCACCGCCGGACGACCGACCGCGGGCGACGTCCGGCGCGTCACCGGCCGCACCCGCGGGCACACCCCCGGCCGCGCCGCGCCGAGCGTCGCCGCCCACGCCCCCGGTGGATCCGGAATCCTCGGAGGACCCGCCCCGTGGGTCACCGGCCGCGTCGTCCCGCACACCCGCGCCCCGATCGCCCCCGGCGCCGTATACAGCGGGCCCCGGCGTTGCGGTGTCCCGGTGGCCCCCGGGAGCGGGAGCGGGGACGGGGGCGGGCGCTCCCGCCGCGTCCCCTCCACGCGGCGGGAGCTGCTCGGTGCCCGGTGCCGGGACGCCGGGCGGTCCGGCCGTGCGGGCGCGGGACAGCGTCGGGGCAGGTCCTGCGGCGGGCCCGGCGCCGGGCGGCGGCACGGGGCCGAGGGCATGCCCCGGCTCCTCCAACGACCCCCGCGCGGGCGGGGGTTCAGCACTCCGGCCGTAAATCCGGAGTGGACTTCGCGCAGTCGTCATTCCGGTCACGACCGTCACGTTACTTCCGCGTAACCGAACGCGGAAGTCCTGCCTTCACTTGTTCCGCTCCGCCCGGGCACCCGGCGTGACCAGCCGGAAGGTGCCCGCCGGGACGGTGCGCGATGGGCACGGTCCCAGCCGCGGCGCGGCAAGTTTGTGCGGCCGCACAGTGCCCGGCGGGCCCGCACCGCCGGGCACGCCCCCGAACCGGACGGGCGATCGACGGGCGGACACGCCGATGACGGCCGCTTGTCACACGGCCGTCATCGGGGCACCGGCCGGGGAGCCCCCGCCATGGGAGGGGGCGCCGCCGGGTCAGGAGGTGTGCGGGCAGTTGCCGCGGTACTCCGCGATGGAGAGGGACGGCCGCGGCAGCGGGCAGAGGAACTGCTCGTAGCGGGTGTCGTTGTCGATGAACCGCTTCAGCCAGGAAATGCTGTACTTCGCGATCGTCGTGTTCGAGCTGTTGGGCGTGAAGTGCGTGGCGCCGTTCAGCTCCAGGTAGGCCTTGTCGAGCGAGCTGGGCAGGCTCGTGTAGAAGGGCTCGGAGTGCGAGGCCACCGGCGCGATCGTGTCGCCGTCGGCGCCGAAGATCAGGGTCGGCGTCTTGATCTCCGGCCAGGTCTTGTCGAGGTTCCAGCCGGTGAGCGGGATCGCCGCCTGGAGCGAGGGACGGTCCTTGGCGGCCTCCAGGGTGCCCCCGCCGCCCATGGAGTGGCCCATCACGCCGAGCCGGCTGCTGTCGATGCGCGTACGGACGGTGCTGCGCGAGGTCAGGTAGTCGAGTGCGGCCAGCAGCTGGTCGCCACGGCTGGCGGGCTGGTCGAGGGTCGTGTTGGTGTCGATGGTGAACACCACGAAGCCCTGGGAGGCGAGCCGAGGTCCGAGCCAGGCGATGGACGACTGGTAGGCGGTGTAGCCGGGCGAGATGGCGATGGCGCCGAACGTGCCGTCGCTGGTCGACGTCGGGTAGTAGATGGTGCCGCCGCCGAAGCCGGTGACGGAGAGGGAGGAGACGGACGTCTCGGAGACGGCGTACGAGCCGCGGGACGCTTCGATGCTCGACTGGGTCGGCGCGGGACCGCGCTCGTAGGGGTTCGCGGCGGCCTTTGTCCCGGCGGCCTGCGCTCCGGTGGCCTGACCGGCGACGAGCCCGCCGAGGGCCAGGAAGGCCGCGAGGCCGGACCGGACGAGGCGGGACTTGAGGCGGCTCGGCCGGGATCCGGCCGGGGCGGTGCCGACGGGGGCGGCGGTGGGGAGTTCGCTGCTCGGCTGCTGCACGACGGTGTGCATCCTCTCGGAAGGGGCGACGGACCCGGCCGCGGGTCGGCGTACCGCGGGGCGTGGGGCGCCGGAAGGAACGCCTCCGGCACGGCGGGATCCGTCTCGGTTGGTTGCAGCGGCAACTGTCCCGGCCCGCCCGCCCCCGCACATCGGCAGAATCACCGGTCTCGCTCGGGACCGGGCCCGGCCACCACGGCAAAACGCCCGTCCGCACGGGTCCCGCTCACACCCCCGGCGGGCCGTAGTCCGGAGCGAGGGAGGTGAGGGCCTGGGGGACGGCTCCCGTCCGGCAGGCCCTGGCACGCGGGCGTCAGCGGACGGGGTGCCCGGCCTCCCGGAGGGTGTCCTTCACCTGCCCGATCCGCAGATCACCGAAGTGGAAGACGGACGCGGCGAGCACCGCGTCGGCCCCCGCGGCCACGGCGGGCGGGAAGTCCCCCAGCCGGCCCGCTCCCCCGCTGGCGATGAGCGGCACCGTGACGTGCTTGCGGACGGCCTCGATCATCTCGATGTCGTAGCCGTCCTTCGTGCCGTCCGCGTCCATCGAGTTGAGCAGGATCTCGCCCGCGCCCAGCTCGGCGGCCCGGTGCGCCCACTCGACGGCGTCGATGCCGGTGCCCTGACGGCCGCCGTGGGTGGTGACCTCGAAGGAGCCGGTCCCGGTGCGGCGCGCGTCCACCGACAGCACCAGCACCTGCCGGCCGAACCGCTCGGCGATCTCCCGGATGAGGTCGGGGCGGGCGATGGCGGCCGTGTTCACGCCCACCTTGTCCGCGCCCGCCCGCAGCAGCCTGTCCACGTCCTCGGCGGTGCGCACGCCGCCGCCCACCGTCAGCGGGATGAACACCTGCTCGGCGGTGCGGCGCACCACGTCGTACGTGGTCTCGCGGTTGCCGGAGGACGCGGTGATGTCGAGGAACGTCAGCTCGTCGGCGCCCTCGGCGTCGTACACCTTGGCCATCTCGACGGGGTCGCCCGCGTCGCGCAGGTTCTGGAAGTTGACGCCCTTCACGACCCGGCCGTTGTCGACGTCCAGGCAGGGGATGACTCGTACGGCGAGGGTCATGCTGCGGACACTCCTCGGTACGCCTCCACCTCGACCTCGACGACCAGACTGGGGTCGACGAAGCCGGAGACGATCAGCATGGTCGCGGCGGGCCGCACGGCGTCGAACAGCTCCTTGTGCGCGCGCCCGACGTCCTCCACGTCCCGGGCGTGCGTCAGGTACATCCGCGTACGGACGACGTCCTCGCGCCCGAGACCGAGCTCCTTCAGGGCGGCGAACGCCACGTTGAAGGCGTTGACGGTCTGCTCGTACGGACCGCCGCCGGCGATCTCGCCGTCCACTATGGAGGTGCACCCGGAGACCAGCACCAGGCCGTTGGGCAGCTGCACCGCGCGGGAGTACCCGAAGGTCTCCTCCCAGGGCGCGCCCGTCCTCACACGTCGTACGTCGCTCACTGGGCAACCGCCTCCAGGGCCTCTTCCAGGGTGAACGCCTTCGCGTACAGCGCCTTCCCGACGATCGAGCCCTCGACACCGAGCGGCACGAGTTCGGCGATGGCCCGCAGGTCGTCCAGGGAGGACACGCCGCCGGAGGCCACCACGGGGCGGTCCGTCACGGCGCACACGTTCCGCAGCAGCTCCAGGTTCGGGCCCTGGAGCGTGCCGTCCTTGGCGATGTCGGTGACGACATAGCGCGCGCAGCCCTCGGAGTCGAGGCGCGCCAGCGTCTCGTAGAGGTCGCCGCCGTCGCGGGTCCAGCCGCGACCGCGCAGCGTCGTGCCGCGTACGTCGAGACCGACCGCGATCTTGTCGCCGTGCTCGGCGATGACCTTGGCGACCCACTCGGGGGTCTCCAGGGCGGCCGTGCCGAGGTTCACCCGGGTGCAGCCGGTGGCCAGGGCGGCGGCGAGGGTGTCGTCGTCGCGGATGCCGCCGGACAGCTCCACCTTGATGTCCATCGCCTTCGCGACCTCGGCGATCAGCGTGCGGTTGTCGCCGGTGCCGAACGCGGCGTCCAGGTCGACCAGGTGCAGCCATTCCGCGCCCGAGCGCTGCCAGGCGAGGGCGGCCTCCAGCGGGGAACCGTACGACGTCTCCGTCCCGGACTCGCCGTGCACCAGGCGGACGGCCTGGCCGTCGCGGACGTCGACGGCGGGGAGGAGTTCGAGCTTCGAAGGCATCAGAGGGTTCCGATCCAGTTGTTCAGCAGCTGCGCTCCGGCGTCACCGGACTTCTCGGGGTGGAACTGCGTGGCCCACAGGGCGCCGTTCTCGACGGCCGCCACGAAGGGCTTGCCGTGGGTCGACCAGGTGACCAGCGGGGCCCGCAGCGCCGGGTTCGCGGTCTCCAGGGACCAGTCGTGGACGGCGTAGGAGTGGACGAAGTAGAAGCGCGCGTCGGCGTCGAGTCCCGCGAAGAGCTGCGTACCGGCCGGGGCGTCGACGGTGTTCCAGCCCATGTGGGGCACGATGTCGGCCTGGAGCGGCTCGACCGCGCCGGGCCACTCGTCCAGGCCCTCGGTCTGCACGCCGTGCTCGATGCCGCGGGCGAAGAGGATCTGCATGCCGACGCAGATGCCCATGACCGGGCGGCCACCGGCCAGCCGGCGGCCGACGATCCAGTCGCCGCGCGCCTCCTTCAGACCCTGCATGCAGGCGGCGAAGGCGCCGACGCCCGGTACCAGCAGCCCGTCGGCGTTCATGGCGGTGTCGAAGTCACGTGTGATCTCGACGTCGGCCCCGGTGCGGGCGAGGGCCCGCTCGGCGGACCGGACGTTGCCGAAGCCGTAGTCGAAGACGACGACCTTCCTGCGCGTGCTCAATTCCACACCTCCAGCCGCATGACGCCCGCGACGAGGCACATCGCCGCGCCGATGGAGAGCAGCACGATCAGGCCCTTGGGCATCTGCTGCTTGACGAAGGAGTAGATGCCGCCGAGCAGGAACAGCCCGACGACGATCAGGAGGGTCGACAGGCCGGTCACAGCGCGCCCTTCGTGGAGGGGAGGATGCCCGCGGCGCGCGGGTCGCGCTCGCTCGCGTACCGCAGGGCGCGGGCCAGTGCCTTGAACTGGCACTCCACGATGTGGTGCGCGTTGCGGCCGTAGGGCACGTGCACGTGCAGGGCGATCTGGGCCTGGGCGACGAAGGACTCCAGGATGTGCCGGGTCATCGTCGTGTCGTACTCGCCGATCATCGGCGCCATGTTCTCGGGCTCGGTGTGCACCAGGTAGGGGCGGCCGGAGAGGTCGACGGTGACCTGGGCGAGCGACTCGTCCAGCGGGACCGTGCAGTTGCCGAAGCGGTAGATGCCCACCTTGTCGCCGAGCGCCTGCCGGAAGGCGGCGCCGAGGGCGAGGGCGGTGTCCTCGATGGTGTGGTGCGAGTCGATGTGGAGGTCGCCCTCGGTCTTCACGGTCAGGTCGAACAGACCGTGGCGGCCGAGCTGGTCGAGCATGTGGTCGTAGAAACCGACGCCCGTCGCCACCTCGACCCTGCCGGTGCCGTCGAGATCGATCTCGACGAGGACCGACGTCTCCTTGGTCGTCCGTTCCACGCGGCCTACGCGGCTCATGCGCTGTGCTCCTTCGGGGGTGTGGGGGTGTCCCCCACGAGACTCTGTAGTTCACGGACCGCGTCCAGGAACGCGTCGTTCTCGGCCGGGGTGCCGGCGGAGACCCGCAGCCAGCCCGGCACGCCGTTGTCCCGGACCAGGACGCCCCGGTCGAGGATCCTCTGCCAGACGTCGTGCGCGTCCTCGAACCGCCCGAACTGGACGAAGTTGGCGTCGGACGCGGTGACCTCGTAGCCGCTCGCGCGCAGTTCGGCGACCAGCCGGTCCCGCTCGGTCTTCAGCTGCTCGACGTAACCGAGCAGCGTGTCGGTGTGCTCCAGGGCGGCCAGCGCGGTCGCCTGGGTGACGGCCGACAGGTGGTACGGCAGCCGTACGAGCTGGACGGCGTCCACGACCGCGGGGTGCGCGGCGAGGTAGCCGAGGCGCAGCCCGGCGGCGCCGAACGCCTTCGACATCGTGCGGGAGACGACGAGATTCGGCCGATCTTCGAGCAGCGGGAGCAGTGACGCCCCGTGGCTGAACTCGATGTACGCCTCGTCGACGACCACCATGGACGGCTTCGCCGCCTGCGCGGCCTCGTAGAGCGCGAGGACGGTCTCGGGCGGGACGGAGTTGCCGGTGGGATTGTTCGGAGTCGTGATGAAGACGACGTCCGGACGGTTCTCGGCGACGGCCTGTCCGGCGGCGGCCACGTCGATGGTGAAGTCCTCGTTGCGCGGGCCGGAGATCCAGCCCGTGCCCGTGCCGCGCGCGATGAGCGCGTGCATCGAGTACGAGGGCTCGAAGCCGATCGCGGTCCGGCCGGGGCCGCCGAAGGTCTGCAGCAGCTGCTGGATGACCTCGTTGGAGCCGTTGGCCGCCCACACGTTCTCCGGGTCGAGCGCGTACCCGCCGGTGTCCGTCAGGTACCGGGCCAGCTCGGTGCGCAGCTGCACCGCGTCCCGGTCGGGGTAGCGGTTGAGGCCGCGGGCGGCCTCGCGGACCCGCTCGGTGATCCGCTCGACGAGCGCCTCGGGCAGCGGGTACGGGTTCTCGTTCGTGTTCAGCCGCACGGGCACGTCGAGCTGGGGTGCGCCGTAGGGGGACTTGCCGCGCAGTTCGTCGCGGACGGGAAGGTCGTCGATGCCGGTCACTCGCTGGGCACCTTCCATCCGAACCGGGCCTTGATCGCGGCGCCGTGGGCGGGCAGGTCCTCGGCCTCGGCGAGCGTCACGACGTGGTGGGCGACCTCGGCGAGGGCGTCGCGCGTGTAGTCGACGATGTGGATCCCGCGCAGGAAGGACTGGACGCTCAGGCCCGAGGAGTGGCAGGCGCAGCCGCCGGTGGGCAGCACGTGGTTGGAGCCGGCGCAGTAGTCGCCGAGCGAGACGGGCGCCCAGGGGCCGACGAAGATCGCGCCCGCGTTGGTGACCCGGCCGGCCACGGCGGCCGCGTCGGCGGTCTGGATCTCCAGGTGCTCGGCGCCGTACGCGTCGACCACCCGCAGACCCTCCTCGACGCCGTCGACCAGCACGATCGCGGACTGCCTGCCCGCCAGCGCGGGGGCGATCCGGTCCTCGACGTGCCGGGTGGCGGCGACCTGCGGGGCCAGCTCCTTCTCGACCGCGTCGGCCAGCGCCACCGAGTCGGTGACGAGGACGGCCGCCGCGAGCGGGTCGTGCTCGGCCTGGCTGATCAGGTCGGAGGCGACGTGCACCGGGTCGGCGCTGTCGTCGGCGAGGATCGCGATCTCGGTGGGACCTGCCTCGGTGTCGATGCCGATCTTTCCGGTGAAGTAGCGCTTGGCGGCGGCGACCCAGATGTTGCCGGGCCCCGTGACCATACGGGCGGGGGCGCAGGACTCGGTGCCGTGGGCGAACATCGCGACGGCCTGGGCGCCTCCCGCGGCGTACACCTCGTCGATGCCGAGCAGCGCGCAGGCGGCCAGGATCGTGGGGTGCGGCAGGCCGCCGAACTCCTTCTGCGGTGGCGAGGCGAGGGCCATGGACGGGACACCGGCCTCCTGAGCCGGGACCGCGTTCATGATCACGGAGGACGGGTAGACCGACCGGCCGCCGGGCGCGTACAGGCCGACGCGCTCGACCGGCACCCACTTCTCGGTGACCGAGCCGCCGGGCACGACCTGGGTGGTGTGCGCGGTGCGGCGCTGGGCGCGGTGCACCAGCCGGGCGCGGCGGACGGACTCCTCCAGGGCGGCGCGCACGGCCGGGTCGAGCTGCTCCAGGGCGTCGGCGAGCGCCCGGGCGGGGACCCGGACGGACTCGAGGCGGACGCCGTCGAATCTCTCCGCGTAGTCGATCAGCGCCGCGTCGCCCCGATGGTGCACGGCC
Source organism: Streptomyces sp. GLSS-08 (assembly GCF_056387915.1). Taxonomy (NCBI): domain Bacteria; kingdom Bacillati; phylum Actinomycetota; class Actinomycetes; order Kitasatosporales; family Streptomycetaceae; genus Streptomyces; species Streptomyces sp. GLSS-08. The sequence continues at coordinate 46,431 of NZ_JBWJAQ010000014.1, read as the reverse complement.
TCGCAGATCGGACGCACCTTCTCCAGGGCGGCCGCGACGTCGAAGTCGGCTCGGGGCAGCAGGTCGCGCAGGGCCGAGCCCTCGGGGAGGGCGTCGCCGCGCAGATCGATTCGGGAGATCACATGGCCAATTCTCTCAGACCGCCGTCGGGCGCCGGACGCCCGTATCAATGGCTGATACGAGCCCTGGACAACGGGCCGGACCGTGGCCGGAACCGGTGGCCGGCGCCCGCCCCGGGAGATCATCGTCACCGCCCGCGTTCCGCCCGTCACGGAACGGGCATTGAACGGTTGTGCGAAACCGGCGAGTAGCCGGGAAGGAAGGGTGAGACGTGACCGAGGGTGCCGACGCGAGGAACGGGGACCTGCCCGACGAGCTGACCGCCGCCGAGGCCGGCATGTGGCAGGCCTTCCGCAACGGCAGCGTGTACGACCTGCGCAGCGGCGACACCGTCGTGGACGATCCGCACGGGGGGCACCCCTGGGGACCCGAGCGCAGCGTACGGGCGCGGATCGTGGCCTGGCTGCTGCTGGACGGGCCGCCCGCGCTGGACGGCCGCGTCTCCTCCCTGAAGCTGACCGGCGTCCAGATCATGGACACGCTCGATCTCGCGGGCGGCACGATCGAGCCGTACCTGGAGCTGAAGGGGTGCCGGTTCGAGAAGGAGATCCTGCTGCCGGAGGCCCGGTTCACGACCGTACGGCTGGTCGACTGCTCGGTGCCGCGTCTGGAGGCGGCCCGGGTGCACACCGAGGGCGACCTCCATCTGCCGCGCTGCCGCTTCCACAACGGCGTGCGGCTCACCGACGCGCGGATCGGCACCGACCTGCTGCTCAACCAGGCCGTGGTCTACCGGGACCGGCGCATGCGCTCGATCACCGGCGACGGCATGAGTGTCGGCCAGGACCTGCAGGCCGAACTGCTGGAGTCGCACGGCGAGCTGAGCCTGCGCGGGGCCCAGGTCGGCGTCTCGCTCAGCCTGCGCGGCAGCCGGCTGACCAATCCCTACGGCCGTCTCGCGCTGAACGCACCCCAGCTGACGGTCGAACGCACGCTGTACCTGACCCCGGCGGGCGTCGGGAATCCACTGCTGACCGGCGGGGGCACCCCGGCGCGCGGCACCCGGCTCCAGCGGTTCGTGTGCCAGGGCGGCATCCGGCTCGACGACGGACGCTTCGGGGACGCCGTCGACTTCGACCAGGCCCGCTTCGTCCTGGAGGACGACCAGGAGATCTCCCTGCGCCGGGTGCAGACGCCCGAGCTGCGCTTCCTCGGGGAGCGGCCGGAGCGCGGCAAGGTCGTGCTGTCGGGCGCGCGGGTGGTGAACCTGGTCGACAGGGCGGCCAGCTGGCCCGGCCCCGGCAACGTCCACATGGGCGGCTTCGGCTACGAGAACCTGGTGCCGCAGGGCGCGTTCCCGCTGACCCGGCGCCTGGAATGGGTGGCCGCGGCGACCGCCGAGTACAACCCGGAACCGTACGAACGCCTCGCGGCCGTGCTGCGCGGTTCCGGCGAGGACGAGGACGCGCGCGAGGTGCTCCTGGAGAAGCAGCGCCGGCGCCGCGAGACGCTGCCGCTCGCGGGCAAGCTGTGGGGGTACGCCCAGGACTGGACGGTCGCCTACGGGTACCGGCCCGGCCGGGCCGCCGTGTGGATGGCGGTGCTCTGGGCGGCCGGCTCGTTCGCCTTCGCCCACGCGAGCCATCCGCCGATCACGGACGGCGAACATCCGCCGTGGAACCCCTCGCTGTTCGCCCTGGACCTGCTGCTGCCCGTCATCGACCTGGGCCAGGTGGGCTACTGGCAGCTGCGGGGCGGGTGGCAGTGGCTGGCCGCGGTCGTGATCCTGCTGGGCTGGGTCCTCGCCACGACGGTGGCGGCGGGAGCGACCCGCACCCTGCGCAGGAACTGATGGGGCCGCGGACGCCCGAGAGCCGGGCACCACCCATCTTTTGCTCGTCCTTGACCATCGGCCGGGCAACCGGGACACGGTTACGAAAGCGTCACCGGATACCCCCTGGCCCTGTCCCCACCTGCGGTTTTCAATGGGTCCACAATGGCACTGCTGCGCGCTCTCATCCGTACCGCCCGGATGGCGACCCACACGTCGCGCCTCGCGGTCGGACTTCCCGCCGACGACGAGGTGCTCCTCGACGCCCCCGACGAGCGGCTCGGGCCGGCGCTCGTCGCCGCGGGCCAGGGCGAGTACGGGCCCGCGGCCAAGCTCCTCGCCACCACCCGCGACGCCGCGGAGTGGGAGAACCGCGACCGCTACGCCGTCCGCCTGGCCGTCTTCGCCCGCTCCCGCGACACCTGGCTCCGCGCCTGGCAGGCCGCGGCACCCCACGACCCCGACGCCCTGCTCGTCAGGGCCGAACTCGCGGTCCGGCGGGGCTGGGAGTCGCCCGCCCGCGCCGAACTGCTGCGCCAGGCCGCCCCGTTGATCACCTCCGCCGCCGAGGGCGACCCGCGCGATCCGGTGCCCTGGCGCATCGCGCTCGACCACGCCCGCGGCACGAACACCGGGCACACCGAGTTCGAGAAGCTGTGGGGCGAGGCCGTACGCCGCTCCCCGCACCACTACGGCTGCCACGTGGCGGCGCTGCAGTACCTCTCGGCCGCCTGGTACGGCTCCCACCACGAGTGCTTCGACTTCGCCGAGCGGGCGGCACAGGACGCGCTGCCCGGTTCCCTGGTGCGGGCGCTGCCGCTGCGGGCCGCCTTCGCCCACCTGACCGAGGGCGGCGGGCCCGCGGTACCGCGCCGCCGCCTCGACCGGGCGGCCGACCTGGCGATCGGGGTGTCCGCGGCCCATCCGGCCGCCGACCCCTGGCCCGCGGAGGTCCGCAACCTCCTGACCTGCGTCCTGGTCACGCTCGGCCGCTGGGAGGACGCCCTGGAGCAGCTGCGGCGGATCGGCCCGTACGCCACGTCGTTCCCCTGGGACCGGGTCTCGGACGACCCGCTGGGCCAGTTCCTGGAGCTGCGGGACGGGATCCGGCTGGAGGTGGCCGCCGGGCTGCCGCTGGGCTCGCCGGGACGCCCCGGCCATCCACGGGGTGGGCGGCGCGGACGTGCCGCCTCCGGCGACCATTAGGCTTTGCCGTCGTGACCACCGTCCGGCTCCCGCTCTTCCCGCTGAACTCGGTTCTGTTCCCGGGGCTCGTGCTTCCCCTGAACATTTTCGAGGAGCGCTATCGCGCCATGATGCGCGATCTCCTGAAGACCCCCGAGGACGAACCGCGCAGGTTCGCCGTCGTCGCCATCCGCGACGGCCACGAGGTCGCCCCCACCGCACCCGGCATGCCGGATCCGACCGCCGTACTGGAGCGCGGACCCGCCGCCGGTTTCGGCGACGAGCCCGCCGCGGCCTTCCACGAGGTGGGCTGTGTCGCGGACGCGGCGACCATCCGCGAGCGCGCCGACGGCAGCTTCGAGGTGCTGGCCACCGGGACCACCCGGGTGCGGCTGCTGTCCGTGGAGGCCTCGGGCCCGTATCTCACCGCCGAGCTCGAGGAGCTGGAGGAGGAGACCGGCGACGAGGCCGGCCCGCTCGCCGAGGGCGTGCTGCGGGCCTTCAGGCAGTACCAGAAGCGGCTGGCCGGGGCCCGGGAGCGCTCGCTCACGACCGGCGCGGACCTGCCGGACGAGCCGTCCGTCGTCTCGTATCTCGTCGCGGCCGCCATGATGCACGACATCCCGGTGAAGCAGCGGCTGCTCCAGGCGCCGGACACCGCCTCGCGCCTGCGCGACGAGCTGACCCTGCTGCGCGCCGAGACGGCGATCATCCGCAATCTGCCGTCGTTGCCGGCGTCGGAGCTGACGCGCGGCCCGACGAGTCTGAACTGACGTCCGTCCCGACGCGTCCCCCGGATCCGAGAAGGCGATGGCGAAGAAGCCGAAGAAGCAGCAGCCCGGCGGCACCCCGGCCACGGTGGCCCTCACGGCCGCGGGCGTCCCGTACACGGTCCACGCCTACGAGCACGACCCCGCGCACCCCTCGTACGGCGAGGAGGCCGCCGAGGCGATGGGCGTCTCCCCCGAGCGGGTGTTCAAGACCCTCGTGGCGGACGTCGACGGCGCCCTCGTGGTCGCCGTCGTCCCCGTCGCCGGCTCCCTGGACCTCAAGGCCCTGGCCACGGCGGTCGGCGGCAAGCGCGCCGCGATGGCGGACCCGGCGGCGGCCGAGCGCACCACGGGATACGTCCGCGGCGGCATCTCCCCCCTCGGCCAGCGCAGGAAGCTCCGCACGGTCCTCGACGCCTCCGCCGGACACCACGCGACGATCTGCGTCTCGGCCGGCCGCCGAGGCCTGGAGGTGGAGCTGTCCCCGGACGACCTGACCACCCTCACAGGAGCGGTGACGGCCCCGGTGTCCCGCGCCTGACCACCGGCCGGCGAGATCCACCGGCTGGTGAGATCCACAGGCTGGTGAGATCCCACCGGCCGGTGAAATCCAGCCCGTCCGGCGTTTGAGGACGAGCGCGCAGCGCGACGAGGGGGGTCCGGGGGCGCAGCCCCCGGGAACGGGACGGGAAGGGGCGGAGGGGGCGAGACACCCCACGCCCGCCCCCGGCACCCGGGGACCTACGCCCCCGCGGAAGGCACCGACGCGGCCACATGACCGCCGGGATACGGCTCGGGATCCCGGGGCCCGAACATCGCGGTCAGCCCGAGATGCACGGCCAGCCCGGCCAGCGACCACGCGAGCAGCGCCCCCTTGGCGTTCAGCTTCAGCGGCGCCGAGAAGGTGACCCCCTTGCCGACGGCCCTGGCGTGGGCGATCACGTTTGACGTGGGCCCGAGCCACACGCCGATCCGCCAGGCGAGCAGCGACCCGAGCAGCCCTCCCACCGCGAGCCCGACCACGAGCGGCACACCCCCGCGCCGCCGCACCAGGAACACCCCGAGCGCACTGAGCGCCCCGAACGCGACCGCGAGGAGGGTAAACGTTCCGTCAACTCCGATGGCCTGCTCGCCCTCGGTGTCCTTGAAGTACACGACCCACTTCTTGTCGACGATGCCGCCGACGAGGGGCACGTGCGGAGCGAGCCACCACCACAGCAGACCGAGCAGCACCCCGCCGAGCGCCACCGCCACGGTGACGACGGCGGCCTCCCGCACCTCGGTCTTCATCCCGGGGCCGTCCTGTTCGTACAGGGAGGCCCCGGTGGCGCCGTCGGCGGGCGGCGCCTGCCAGTCGTGGTGCGGAGAACCCTGGTGCGGCGGCGGAGGCGGAGTCAGCGGTGCGGTCACCCTGACATCGTGCCAGGCCCGCCTGTGGGCCGCGTCACCGGACGGCCGCCCGGCGGTACGCCCAGGTCGCGAGCGCCAGCGAGGCGACGCCCACCCCGGCGCACACGGCGAGATCACCGACGACGAAGGCCCAGTCGGGACGGGCGTCGAAGGCCCGCGCGAACGCCTCGACGCCGTACGTGGACGGCAGCAGGTCACGTGCGTACCGGACCACCGTCGGCAGCCGCTCCGGCGGGAGCACCCCGAGCAGCAGCGCCGCCGACATGCCCAGCTGGCCGAGGAGCGTGGCGAGTTCGGGCCGCGGAGCGAGCAGCCCGAGCGCGGCCCCGAGCCCGGCGAGCGCGGCGCCCGCGAGCGGGATCACCGCGGCGAGCACCCACAGGTGCGTCATCGGCAGCCCGAAGAGCACGGAGCCGAAGACGGCGGTGGCGAAGGTCCCCGGCACGGTGAACGAGGCGTACGCGCCGGCGGCACCGAGCACCACCGCGGCGGGCGGCACCGGCAGCGTCGCGTAGTGGTCGAGTCCGCCGCCGGCCCGCAGCTGTCCGAAGTACTGGGCGAGGAGGTTGAGGGCGACGAAGGCCACCACCAGGACCGACGCGCCGGCCACCACGGAACGCGCCTCGCCGCCGCCGTCCACCACGCCGCGCATCAGGATCATGATCCCGACGGACTGGAAGGTGGCCACGAACAGCAACGGGATCCGCGCGACCCGGGCCCGGGAGAGCTGCGCCCGGTACACGGCGGCCAGCGACGGCCACAGCCGTGCCCGTGGCCCCAGTTCCGCGGCGTCGCCGGGATCCTCGGCCACGGGCAGCGCGCCGCCCGGCAGAACCCCAGCGGGTACGACACTCACGTCGAGCTGCTCCTCTTCGCTCCGGCAGCCGTCCTGTTCCCGGCGCCCGCGACCCCGCGCGGGCGGCACCCGGCGGCACCTCCGGCGTCCCGTACGGACACCGCGGCCTGTCCGCTCACGATTTCACCAGCCCCTGCCCGTTTCCGCCCAGCGCCAGGTACACGTCCTCCAGGCTCGGGGTGGCCAGCGTGAAGTCGTCCAGGGCGGCGAAGGCGGCGCCCCCGGTGACCGTGGCGACGGCCGCGCGGGCCTCCTCGGGCGCGAGCCGCAGCGTCCAGCGGCGGCCGGACTCGACGGCGCGGGCGCGCAGCGCGGCGACCTCGGGGACGTGCAGGGGGGCGCTCTGCCGCCACACGAGTTCGACCCGCACCTCGCCTGCGACCTGTTCCTTGAGCCCGGCCGGGGTGTCGCAGGCGATGACCCGGCCCCGGTCGAGGACGGCGACCCGGTCGAGCACGGTCTCCGCCTCGATGACGTTGTGCGTGACGAGCAGGACGGTCGTGCCGTGCTCGGCCCGGCGCCGGTCGACCGCGGCCCACACGGCCCGGCGGGCGACGGGGTCCATGCCGGTCGTCGGCTCGTCGAGGACGAGCAGCGGGCGCTCGCCGACCAGGGCGGCGGCGAAGCAGGCGAGCCGCCGCTGTCCGCCGGAGAGCCTCCGCAGCGGGCGGGAGGCGAGGGGCGTGAGGCCGAGCTCGTCCAGGACCGCGTCCCGCTCGGCGCGCGCCTGCCGCAGTTCCAGTCCGCGCAGCCGCCCGGTCGTCTCCGCGGCGAGCGACACGGTCAGGTCGTCGAGGGCGGTGGACTCCTGCCCGAGGTACGCGAGGATGCGCGCCGCCCGTTCCGGGTGGCGCACGATGTCGTGGCCGAGGATCTCGACGGTGCCGCCGTCGGGCCGCATCAGCCCGGTCAGCTGCCGTACGAGGGTGGACTTGCCGGCACCGTTGGGCCCGAGCAGTCCGAAGATCTCGCCGCGCCGGATGTCGAGGCGCACCCCGTCGTTGGCCCGCACCTCGGGTGTCGCGGGGGAACCGCGCCGTCCGCGCACCGCCGGGTAGGTCTTCGTCAGGCCCCGGACGGCGCACACGACAGCACCACCGTGTCCCCTTCGGACTGCCTGTGCCGTGCGCGTACTCACGAGGGACGAGACTACGGGGTCCGATGCCCCGTTATGCGTCCGGGGCCGTCGCTCACTCCCCCGCGGGCGCGTGCTCCGCCGCCGTGCGCACGTCGATCTCGCGCCAGAAGCCGGCCCGGATCGCGTACCGGTCGTGCTCGTCGATCTGGTCGTCCTTGTGCGCGAGGAGTCCGAAGCGGGCGGCGTACCGCAGCAGCTCCCCGTCCACCCGGTGCGGGACGCGCGGGTACATCGCGGAGAGCTTCTGCAGGTGGTTCTGGTCCGTGAGCCGGGCCATCCAGCGGCGTGCGAACACCTGTCCGACCTCGTACGGGTCGCCGCCGACGGTGGTGATGTCCTCCTCGCGGTCCGCCCAGCGCTGCTCTGCGGAGGTGAGCTGGGCGAGCGTGGGCAGCGAGGCGGACTCGGCGGACTCACCGGCGCCGCCCGGGCGCTCGACCCAGCCCTTGTCGGAGGACCAGCGCAGCGTCGCGGTCGTCGGGTGCTGGGCGGGCTGGGTGCCGGGCCCGCGCAGGGCGGCGAGATCCTTGGGGGTGGGGACGCCCTTGGGTGCGGGGACCCGCTCCTGCGTGCCGTCGCGGGGCTCGGCCGCCGTGACGTGCTCGGTCTGCTCCGCGGTCCGGTCGGCCGCGGCGGAGGGCGCCGACTCGGGCAGCGGCGCGGAGAGGATGGCGGCGATCTCGGGCCGCGGCACGGGCGACGGCGCGCAGACCCCGCCCGTCTCCTTGGCGCGGACGGCCCCGGTGATCCAGATCCGGTCGAGCACGCGGCGCTCGTCGGCCTCGGCGACGAGGTCCTCGGACTGGTTGTAGTCGCCGTCGGCGGCCTGCACGGCCCACAGGTGGACGGCGACGCCGTGCTCCTTCGCCGCCATCATGCCGGGCAGCAGATCCCCGTCGCCGGTGACCAGGACCACGTCGGAGCAGGCGCGGTTGCGCGCCAGTTCGGTCAGCTCGGCGTGCATGGCGGCGTCGACGCCCTTCTGCGCCCACCGGCCGTCGCTGCGGGTCAGCGCGCCCAGGCGGACCGTCACCCGCGGCATCACGCGCAGTCTGCGGTGCTCGGGCTGGGGTACGCGGTCGGGGGCGCCGTCGAACCAGTAGATGCGCAGCAGGGGCCGTTCCGTGTCGGACTCGGCGCGCTCGCGCAGCCCCTGGATGAGGGCGGCGTGGTCGACGGTGATCCGGGAGCGAGAGGGTTCCCCGGCGAGAAGACTGGCGGCGGCCCCGAGCAGGTACCCGGCGTCCACCAGGACGATGCAGCGGTCCACGGGTCCACCCTCTTTCCGGTTTCCGGGAGGTTCGCTTCGGGCCTGGTTCGAGTCTGCCCGACGGCGCGAAGGTTAACGGCCCGAACTCGATCTTCGGCGTGGCGCAGCGGCGGATCGTTCCCCGACAGCGCTTATCACGCACGGTAATTATCCGACATGCGCGGCTTGTCGGCCCGTGTGAATCTGGTTCCGGCCCTGGCCCCTAGATCCCCTTCAGGAGGCAGATCACCATGGCCAAGAACAAGAACCGCAAGCAGGGCGCCGCCCAGGACCGTTCCCCGCAGCCGGACCAGGCTCCGGAGCACGCGCGTTCGACCGCGACCGAGGCAGCGCAGCTGGCTCAGGTCCAGGGCAGCCCCTCCGATGTCGCCCGTAAGCACCAGAAGCGCTTCGGCCACAACTGAGGCGGGCGACAGGGCCGTTGAGGCCTGAGCACGCAGCGAGGGGCGCACCCGCGGGTGGGTGCGCCCCTCGCTGCGTCCGTCCGGCCGGCCCGCCGCGGGCCTTGCCCGGTCGCTCTCCCGGTGGTCAGCCCGCCAGGCAGGCCGGTCCGAGCAGGACCTTCAGGTCGCCGAAGAGGGCGGGGTCGGGCTTGACCCGGTGCCGGTCGAGCCGGAGCACGGTCGTCTTGCTCGGGCCCTGGAGCCTGATGCGGACCTCGCTGTCGCCCTTGTGGTGGCTGAGGATCTCCCCGAGCCGGCTGACCATGGGCGGGGTGACCTTCACCGTCGGGATGGTCAGGATCACGGGCGCGTTGGTGCCCGCGTTCGACAGGTCGGGGACCATCAGCTCCATCGCGACGAGCCGCGGCACGTCCTCGCGCTTGTCGAGGCGTCCCTTGACGAACACCACGGCGTCCTCGACGAGTTGGGTCGACACCAGCTGGTAGGTCGCCGGGAAGAACATGCACTCGATGGAGCCCGCGAGGTCCTCCACCGTCGCGATGGCCCAGGCGTTGCCCTGCTTGGTCATCTTGCGCTGGAGGCCCGAGATGATGCCGCCGATGGTCACGACCGCGCCGTCCGCGTGCTCACCGCCGGTGAGCTGGGAGATGCCCGCGTCCGCCTTGTCGGACAGGACGTGCTCCAGGCCGAAGAGCGGGTGGTCGGAGACGTACAGCCCGAGCATCTCCCGCTCCTGCGCGAGGAGATAGGTCTTGTCCCACTCGTCGGTCGTGAACTCGACGTCGAGTCCGAAGCCCGGCTCGTCCGCGGCGTCGTCGCCCATGCCGCCGAAGAGGTCGAACTGGCCCTCGGCCTCCTTGCGCTTGACCTGCACCACGTTGTCGATCATCGGCTCGTACTGCGCGGTGAGGCCCTTGCGGGTGTGCCCCATCGTGTCGAACGCGCCCGCCTTGATGAGCGATTCGGTGGTGCGCTTGTTGCAGGCGACCGCCTCGACCTTGTCGAGGTAGTCGGGGAAGGACGAGTACTTCCCCTTGGCCTTGCGGCCGCGGATGATCGCCTCGACCACGTTCGTGCCGACGTTGCGGACGGCGGAGAGCCCGAAGAGGATCACGTCGTCGCCCTGGGCGGCGAAGTTGTGCTCGGACTCGTTCACGTTGGGCGGCAGGACCTTGATGCCCATGCGCCGGCACTCGTTCAGATAGACGGCCGACTTGTCCTTGTCGTCCTTGACCGAGGTCAGCAGGGCCGCCATGTACTCGGCCGGGTAGTTGGCCTTGAGGAAGGCGGTCCAGTACGTGACGAGGCCGTACGCGGAGGAGTGCGCCTTGTTGAACGCGTAGCCGGCGAAGGGCACCAGGACGTCCCACAGGGCTTGGATCGCCTCGTCGGAGAAGCCGTTCTTCTTGGCACCGGCCTGGAAGATGGTGAAGTTCTTCGCCAGCTCCTCGGGCTTCTTCTTGCCCATCACGCGGCGCAGGATGTCGGCCTCGCCGAGCGAGTACCCGGCGATGATCTGGGCGGCCTTCTGCACCTGCTCCTGGTAGACGATGAGGCCGTAGGTCAGGCCCAGCGTCTCCTTCAGGGGCTCCTCGAGCTCCGGGTGGATCGGTGTGATCTCCTGGCGCCCGTTCTTGCGCTCCGCGTAGTTGATGTGCGAGTTCATGCCCATCGGACCCGGCCGGTACAGGGCCGAGACGGCGGAGATGTCCTCGAAGTTGTCGGGCTGCATCTGGCGCAGCAGCGAACGCATCGGCCCGCCGTCGAACTGGAACACGCCGAGCGTGTCGCCGCGGCAGAGCATCTCGTACGTCCTGGGGTCGTCCAGCGGGACCTGGAGGAGCTCCAGCCTGACGCCCTTGTTGGCCTCCACCATCTTGACGGCGTCGTCCATGATGGTCAGGTTCCGCAGGCCCAGGAAGTCCATCTTGAGCAGGCCGAGCGACTCGCACTGGGGGTAGTCCCACTGCGTGATGGTGACGCCGTCGGTGTGCCGCACCCAGATCGGGGCGTGGTCGACGATGGGCTCGCTGGACATGATCACGCCGGCGGCGTGCACGCCCATCTGCCGGACCAGGCCCTCGACGCCCTTGGCGGTGTCGATGACCTTCTTGACGTCCGGCTCGTTCTCGTACATCGCGCGGATCTCGCCGGCCTCGCTGTAGCGCGGGTGCGAGGGGTCGGTGATGCCGTTCAGGTCGATGCCCTTGCCGAGGACGTCGGCGGGCATGGCCTTGGTGAGCCGGTCGCCCATCGCGTACGGGTAGCCCAGTACCCGCGCGGAGTCCTTGATCGCGTTCTTGGCCTTGATCTTGCCGTACGTGCCGATCATGGCGACCTTGTCGGCGCCGTACTTCTCGGTCACGTACCTGATCACCTCGACGCGCCTGCGCTCGTCGAAGTCGATGTCGACATCGGGCATGGAGACGCGCTCGGGGTTCAGGAACCGCTCGAAGATCAGACCGTGCTCGATCGGGTCGAGGTCGGTGATGCCCATGGCGTACGCGACGATCGAACCGGCCGCGGACCCTCGGCCGGGGCCGACGGCGATGCCGTTCTTCTTGGCCCACATGATGAAGTCGGCGACGACGAGGAAGTAGCCGGGGAACCCCATCTGGATGATGACGTCCATCTCGTACTCCGCCTGCCTCTGGCGGTCCTCGGGGACACCGCCCGGGTAGCGGCGGCCCATGCCGACCCGGACCTCCTCCTGGAACCAGGTGACCTCGGTGAACCCCTCCGGGATGTCGAACTTCGGCATGAGGTTCTTGGCCTCGAACATGCCGGTGGTGTCGATCTGCTCGGCGACCAGGAGGGTGTTGGCGCAGCCCTCCTGCCAGGCGTCCGAGGAGTCGATGGCGTACATCTCGTCCGTGGACTTCAGGTAGTAACCGGTGCCGTCGAAGCGGAAGCGGTCGGGGTCCGAGAGGTTCTTGCCGGTCTGGATGCACAGCAGTGCGTCGTGGGCGGTCGCCTCGTGCGCGTACGTGTAGTGCGAGTCGTTCGTCACCAGGGGCGGGATGCCGAGCTTCTTGCCGATCTCCAGGAGGCCGTCGCGGACCCGGCGCTCGATCTCGATCCCGTGGTCCATCAGCTCCAGGAAGTAGCGGTCCTTGCCGAAGATCTCCTGGTACTCGGCGGCCGACTTCAGGGCCTCGTCGAACTGGCCGAGGCGCAGCCGGGTCTGCAGCTCGCCGGACGGGCAGCCGGTGGACGCGATGAGCCCCTCGGACCACTGGGAGATGGTCTCCTTGTCCATGCGCGGCCACTTCTGGAGCCAGCCCTCGGCGTACGCGTCCGAGGAGAGCTTGAAGAGGTTGTGCAGGCCCGTCTTGTTCGCCGCCCAGATCGTCTTGTGCGTGTAACCGCCCGAACCGGACACGTCGTCGCGCTTCTGGTGCGGCTGGCCCCACTGGATCTTGCGCTTGTTGCGCCGGGACTCGGGGGCGACGTACGCCTCGATGCCGATGATCGGGGTGACGCCCGCCTTCTGCGCCGTGTGGAAGAAGTCGTACGCCCCGTGGAGGTTGCCGTGGTCGCTCATCGCGATGTGCGTCATGCCCATCTCGTTGCACGCCGCGAACATGTCCTTGAGCCGCGCGGCACCGTCCAGCAGCGAGTACTGGGTGTGGACGTGCAGGTGCGTGAACGGCGGCTTTGACACGGCTTCGGCCTCCAGGAAGAACAGAAGAACAATCGTCGACAGGCTGCGGACAGTCTGGTGGGACAGCGTCGAAGTCTATGCCGCGGCACTGACACTCCGGGGGCTCTCCCCCGTACCTTCGTGCGGGGCGCGCGGGCACTCCCGCGTACCGTCGTCCGTTGAAGCGGACGGGGCCGTCCGTCCCCACCAGGGCGGCGCGACCGTCCCCCATGTCACGCACCACCTGCACCAGGAGGCACCCAGCGATGTCGGTCCCGCAGCTCAGCGCCGAGCAACGCGGCGAGCAGATCCTCGCCGTCTTCGACACCGCGTTCGGCGAGCTCCTGGCCGCCGACCCGGCCGCGTTCCGTGTGAAGTTCCGCAAGATGGCGGCCAGCGCCTTCGCGTTCTACCGGGGCACGGCGGGCCTCTTCTACCACGACCTGGACGCCGACAAGCGGGGCGGCCCCTACCTGGACGAGCGCACGTCGCGGGTGTGGATCCACGGCGACCTGCACGCCGAGAACTTCGGCACGTACATGGACGCCCAGGGCCGTCTGATCTTCAACGTGAACGACTTCGACGAGGCCTATGTCGGCCCCTTCACCTGGGATCTCAAGCGCTTCGCCGCCTCCGTGGCGCTGATCGGGTACGCGAAGGCGCTCAGTGACGAGCAGATCACCGAGCTGGTCAGGGTCTACGCGCGGGCGTACCGCGAGCGCATCCGCGCCCTGTCCACGGGCGCCAAGAGCGACGAGGTGCCCCCCTTCACGCTGGACACCGCCGAGGGCCCGCTGCTGGGCGCGCTGCGCGTCGCGCGCTCGCTGACCCGCTTCGGGCTGCTGGACTCGATGACCGAGATCCGTGACTTCGAGCGCCGCTTCGCGGAGGACGGCGGCTCGGTCGAGCTGGACGCGGCCACGCGCTACAAGGTGCTCGCCGCCTTCGACGGCTATCTGGAGACGCTCCCGGAGTCCTCGCTGACCCGCCCCGACTCCTACCGGGTGAAGGACGTCGTGGGCCGCCGCGGCATCGGCATCGGCTCGGCGGGCCTGCCGTCGTACAACATCCTCCTTGAGGGCAACAGCGACGCCCTGGAGAACGATGTCGTGATCTACGTGAAGCAGGCCCAGACCCCGGCCGTCTCCCGGCACATCACGGACGCCTCGATCCGCGAGTACTTCCAGCACGAGGGCCACCGCACGGTGATCTCGCAGCGTGCCCTCCAGGCGCACGCCGACCCGTGGCTCGGCTGGACCGAGCTGGACGGCGCGGGCCAGCTCGTCGCCGAGGTGTCGCCGTACGCGGTCGACCTGGACTGGGGCGACATCGACGACCCGGAGGAGATCGCGACGGTGGTCGCCGACCTCGGCCGCGCCACGGCCACGATGCACGCGGCGGCGGACGACGAGAGCGGCCACTCGGAGCTGGTCCCGTTCTCCACGGAGCGGGCCATCGACGCGGCGATCGCGGCCGACGAGGATGGCTTCGCCGACCTCCTGGTCGACTTCGCGCACGACTACGGGGCACGCGCGCGTGCCGACCACCAGATCTTCGTGGACCTCTTCCGCAACGGCCGGATCCCCGGCCTGTAGCCGCCCGCTCCCGGCCTGTAGCCACCCGCTGCCGGCCCGTGGGCCCCACGGGCCGGGCGGGGCGGCCGCGGGCCCGGGCCGCCGCACAACGCTCGGGTGGCACACAGGAACCCTTTAGGGGGCTCTTACGGCGGCCCGTGGGACACTCTCCAGCGCTATGGACATATCCGGGACCCAGCTCAGAGCCCTTCGCGCGGCTCTGTTCACGGCCGTCGTCGTGACGCTCTCGACGGCGTCGCACGTGCTGCTGTCCCGGGCTCCGCTGCCCCTGAGCACCGTGGCCGCGATCACCGGCGCCGTCTTCGCCGCCTCGTACGCGCTCGCGGGCCGCGAGCGCGGCTTCGGCCGGATCGCCGCCCTGCTGATCCCGCTGGAGCTGGCCGCCGACACGGTGTTCACCACGGGTCAGCACGTCTGTTACGGCCAGGCGGGCGGCCCGGTCGCCGGTCCGCTGCGCTCGGTCGGCATCGACGTGCTGTGCGGCGGCGCCGACGTCGGCGCCCCGCTCGCCCGCGTGAGTGCGGGCCACGGCGGCTCCGCGGCGGCCCTGCTCGCGCACGCCGACCCGGGAGCCGCCTGGCTGCTGCTCGGTGCGCACGTGGGCGTCGGGCTGCTGGCCGCCGCCTGGCTGCGGCGCGGCGAGCGGGCCCTGGCACAGCTGCTGCGCGCGGTCGGCGCCGCCACCTTCCGGCCCCTGCTGCTCGCCGTCGCCGCCGTGCGGGTACGGCTCGCTCCGGTGCGCAGGCCGCCGCGTCCGGTCCGCCGGGCCGCCGCCGCCCGGACCTCGCTGTTCGTGCACTCCCTGGGACGCCGGGGACCGCCCCGCTCCGCCGTTCCCGCCTGAGCAGGAGCCCGGCAGGAGCCCGGAGTCCGGCCTGAGCACCAGCAGTCCCCCCGACGTATTTTGCGTACGACGTGTGCGCGTCCCCCAGGGAGATCACCACTATGAGCAAGCGGAACAGCCAGGCGTCGAAGATGGCGGCCCGTGAGCGGCTGCGCCAGGAGCGCGAGCGCCAGGCCAAGCGCGACAAGGTCAAGCGGCAGGTCATCGTGGCCTGCTCGGTCGTCGGTGTCCTCGCGATAGCCGGCGGCATCGGGTACGCCGTGGTGCAGAACAACAAGCCCGGCTACTGGGAGGCCGCCAAGGACGACAAGCTCGTCAAGCCGGCCCACACGACCGGCGCGAAGGGCACGACCGTCGTCATCGGCAAGAGCGGTGCCGAGAAGACCCTGGACATGTACGAGGACCCGCGCTGCCCCGTCTGCGCGAGCTTCGAGCAGGCCGTCGGCGCGACCGTCCACAAGGACGTCGAGGACGGCAAGTACAAGATCCGGTACATCGGCGCCACGTTCATCGACAACGGCTCACCGGGCGAGGGCTCCAGGAACGCGCTCAGTGCCATGGGCGCGGCGCTGAACGTCAGCAGCGACGCCTTCCTGGAGTACAAGACCGCCCTCTACTCGGCGAAGTACCACCCCGAGGAGACGGACGACAAGTTCAAGGACGACGCGTACCTGATCAAGGTCGCCGACACCGTGGACGCCCTCAAGGACAACAAGGCGTTCCAGAAGGCGGTGAAGGACGGCACCTACGACAAGTGGGCGCTGGAGATGTCGGCCACGTTCGACAAGAGCGGTGTCTCCGCGACGCCGACGCTGAAGATGGACGGCAAGGAGGTGGTCGGCTCGGACGGCAAGACCGCGCCGATGACCGTCGCCGAGTACCGGACGGCGATCGACAAGGCGCTCAAGGCCTGACGTACCGGCAGCCAAGAGCGGGCGAACTTTCGACAGTTCGTCCGCTCTTTCGCGTACCGGTCAGTAATCTGATCGTCCGTGACCAGTCGATACAGATCCATCGAATCGCAACACACCACGGGCGTCGCCGAGTTGCGCGCCCCCCGCCGCCGTACGGTCGTCAAGGCCGCGGCGGCCACCGCCGTCCTCGCGGCTCCGCTCGCCGCCGCGCTCCCGGCCCGGGCCGCCGCCGGGAGCCCGGCGTTCCTGCACGGCGTCGCCTCCGGCGACCCGCTGCCCGACGGGATCCTGCTGTGGACCCGGGTGACCCCCGCGTCCGAGGCGATACCCGGTTCGGGGCTCGGCCCCGACGTCGAGGTCTCGTGGACCGTCGCCGAGGACAAGGCGTTCGGCACGGTCGTCGCCAAGGGGTCCACCATCGCCTCGGCCGCCTCCGACCACACCGTCAAGGCGGACATCCGCGGCCTGCGCCCGGCCACCGACTACTGGTTCCGCTTCTCCTGCGGCGGCACCGACTCGCCCGCCGCCCGCACCCGTACCGCCCCGGCCGCCGACGCGGGCGTGGCCGGTCTGCGCTTCGGCGTGGTCTCCTGCGCCAACTGGGAGGCGGGCTACTTCTCGCCGTACCGGCACCTGGCCGCGCGCGGCGACCTGGACGCCTGGCTGCACCTGGGCGACTACATCTACGAGTACAAGTCCGGCGAGTACGCGGCGCGCGGCACGGTCGTGCGGCCGCACGCCCCGGCGAACGAGATCCTCACCCTCGCCGACTACCGCACCCGGCACGGGCGTTACAAGACCGACCCGGACCTGCAGGCCCTGCACCACGCGGCGCCGGTCGTGGCGATCTGGGACGACCACGAGTTCGCCGACAACGCCTGGCCGGGCGGGGCGGTGAACCACACCGAGGGCGCCGAGGGTGCCTGGTCCGCCCGCCAGCGGGCCGCGAAGCAGGCGTACTTCGAGTGGATGCCGGTCCGTCCGGCGATCGAGGGCACCACCTACCGCCGGCTGCGCTTCGGCAAGCTGGCCGACCTCTCGCTGCTCGACCTGCGCAGCTTCCGCTCGCAGCAGGCGTCCTCGGGCAGCGGCGCGGTGGACGACCCGGACCGGACGCTCACCGGCCGGGCGCAGCTTGACTGGCTCAAGGCGGGCCTGCGGGCCTCGGACGCCACCTGGCGGCTGGTCGGCAACTCGGTCATGATCTCGCCGTTCGCGGTGGGCTCCCTCCCGGCCGACCTGCTCAAGCCGCTCGCCAAGCTGCTCGGGCTGCCGCAGGAGGGCATCGCCCTCAACACCGACCAGTGGGACGGCTACACGGACGACCGCCGGGAACTGCTCGCTGACCTGCGCGCCAACGCGATCCGCAACACCGTCTTCCTGACCGGCGACATCCACATGGCGTGGGCCAACGACGTGCCGGTCGACGCCGGCACGTATCCGCTGTCACCCTCGGCCGCGACGGAGTTCGTCGTCACCTCGGTCACGTCCGACAACCTCGACGACATCGTCAAGGTGCCCGAGGGCACCGTGTCGACGATTGCCTCGCCGCTGATCCGCGCCGCCAACCGGCACGTCCACTGGGTCGACACGGACCGCCACGGCTACGGCGTCCTGGACATCACCGCGGACCGCGCGCAGATGGACTACTACGTGCTCTCCGACCGCAGGGACCCGGACGCGACCTCGTCCTGGGCGCGTTCGTACCGCACGCGCAGCGGTACGCAGAAGGTCGAGCGGGTGTACGCGCCCGTGCGTTAGCCCGGCAGCACCTGCGGACCGGGGGCGATTTTCGGCCACCCACACTTCACCCCCGGTCTGTTAACGGGAGATCACCCCACTACGGCGGGTGGCGCCACGCACGGTCCGAATCCGGACACACCACCCGCCGTGGTCACCGCGCTCGTTACGTCCCGGTCTCAAACTCGGCACCGAGACCGAACTTCTTCTCCCAATTGCCCTTGTTCGCCTGACGTTTGATTGGGCCGGAACGTTTCTCTTCAAGATTCATCATGTCCACGTAATCTCCCGGCGGCGGCCAGAAAAAGGCCCTCCCCACCGCATCCGCTAGGAGTCAGCATGCGTGCACTTGCCCGAATATCACCCCTTGTGCGCAGACGCCTTCTCGGCACGGCCGTCATGGCCGGAACGCTCATGCTCGCTCCCCTCTCCGCGCCCACCGGCGTCGCGGCGGCCACGGCTCCGGCCACCGACTGCGCCGACGAGGCCGGCTCCGTCGCCCGCGAGGCCCGCCCCAGGGCCGGTCAGCACGCGGCCGAGCCCAACGAGGTCACCCAGGCCAGGGCCCAGGCCATGGACGCCGACCTGCACAAGAAGCTCGACAAACTGCGCGCGAGCGGCGGGCGGCTGTCCGCCGCGGCCGCCACGGCCACCATCCCGGTGTACTTCCACGTCATCCACGACGGCGCCACCGGCCGGCTCAGCTCGGCACAGATCAGCAGCCAGCTGAACGTGCTGAACGCGGCCTACGCGGGCCAGGGCACCGGCAACACCGACTCTGGTTACCAGTTCACGCTGGCCGGCACCGACTACACGAACAACGCGACCTGGTACAACCTCAGTTCGGGCTCGACGGCGGAGAAGGCCATGAAGACCGCCCTCCGCAAGGGCGGCGCGAACGCCCTCAACATCTACACCGCCAACCTCGGCGGCGGGCTGCTCGGCTGGGCCACCTTCCCCAGCAGCTACAAGTCCAGCCCCACCATGGACGGCGTGGTCGTCCTCGACACCTCGCTGCCCGGCGGCTCGGCCGCGCACTACGACGAGGGCGACACCGCCACGCACGAGGTCGGTCACTGGATGGGGCTCTACCACACCTTCCAGGGCGGCTGCAACGGCAACGGCGACTACGTCACCGACACCCCGGCCGAGAAGAGCGCCGCCTACGAGTGCCCCACCGGGCGTGACACCTGCACCAGCAAGTCGGGCGTCGACCCGATCCACAACTTCATGGACTACACGTACGACGCCTGCATGTACCAGTTCACCTCGGGCCAGGTGACGCGCATGCAGCAGAGCTGGGCCGCCTACCGGGCCGCCGGCTGAGCCCCGCGGGGAGTGTCGCCAAGGTCACTCCCCGACCCCTCAGAGCGAGTCGAGGAAGCCGAGCGCCACCTTCCAGGTGGCCTCGGCCGCCTCCGCGTCGTGGTCCGGCAGGCCGGGGTCCGTGTAGAGGTGCCCGGCACCGGCGTACCGGTAGATCTCCACGTCGGCGCCGACGCGCTGCATCCGCAGGTACCACGCGCTCAGCCAGTCGTCCGTCTCGAACGCGTCGGGCTCCGCAACGTGCAGCTGGACCGGCAGCTCGTCCACCGAGGCGCTCTCCGCGATGTCGGAGGTGCCGTGCAGGAGCAGCAGCCCGCGGGCCTTGTCGTCGCCGAGGGCCAGGGTCTGCGCGACGGAGGCGCCGAACGAGAAGCCCGCGTACACCAGCCCCCGGTCCGAATAGGGGGCTGCCGCCAGGATCGCTCGCTTGAGCAGCTCGTCCTTGCCGATCTCGTCCTTGAAGGCCATGCCCTCCTCGACGGTCTCGAAGGTGCGTCCCTCGAAGAGATCGGGCGTCCACACCTCGTGTCCCGCCGCGCGCAGCCGCTCCGCCGCCGCACGCACCGCGGGGCGCGGCCCGTAGGCCGAGTGAAAGAGCATGATGTTCATGAGGCCATGGTGCCAGCCCGCACCAGCAGTGCCGGTCGGGGCCGTACCCGGGATCCGACGCAGATCACAGGTTCAGGTGCGCCTCAGCCGGTTAGGTTCGCAGGCATGGAGAACGTACTGCGTCCGCTGATCGTCGTCGGCGGCTCGGTCGTCCTCACTCTGGTCGCCGGCTGGGCCGTCGACCAGTTGTTGCGACGCACCGACGCCCGGCACCACGAGACCCCGATGTGGGGACTGCTGCGCCGCGGCCGGGTCCCCTTCCAGCTCGTCCTCTGCGCGGCCCTGCTCAGAGGGGGGTACGAGCAGGTCGAGCTGTTCCGGGACCACCGGGTCGTCATGGGCCGCGCCCTGACCCTGGTCCTCATCGGCTCGGCCGCCTGGCTGGTGGTGCGCATCGCGGCGGCGATCGTCGAGACCTCGTACACCCGCTACGCGAACGCCCACCGCGATCCCGCCCGGGTCCGCCGGGTGCGCACCCAGGTGTCCCTGATCCAGCGCGTGGTCACCGCGATCGTCGGGGTGATGGCGGCCGGTGCGATGCTGCTCACCTTCCCGGCGATGCGGGCGGCCGGCGCCTCCCTGCTGGCCTCGGCCGGAATCCTCGGCATCGTCGCCGGTGTCGCCGCCCAGTCCACCCTGAGCAACCTCTTCGCGGGTCTGCAGATCGCCTTCGGCGACATGGTCCGGCTCGGCGACACGGTCGTGGTGGACGGCGAGTGGGGCGTGATCGACGAGATCACACTCACGTTCCTGACGGTAAGGACCTGGGACGAACGCCGGATCACGATGCCTGTGTCGTACTTCACCTCGAAGCCCTTCGAGAACTGGTCGCGCGGCAGCGCCCAGATGACCGGCATCGTCTTCTTCCACCTCGACCACACCGCCCCCGTGTCCCAGATGCGCGACAAGCTCCGCGACATCCTCCGGGAGTGCCCCGCCTGGGACGGCCGCGACTGGGGTCTGGCCGTCACCGACACGACCCCCAGCACCATCCAGGTCCGCGCCCTGGCGACCGCGAAGGACGCGGACGACATATGGACGGTGCGGGTCACGGTGCGCGAGCAGATGATCCGCTGGCTGGCCGCCGAACACCCCTACGCACTGCCCCGGGTCAACACGGCCGACGCGGTACTGCTGCCGTCGGGCAGGAGGAACGGGCGGTCGCCCTTCGAGGGGGCACCCCGGCGGGTCCACGAGACACCGCGGACCGGCCGCGGCTGACCCCTCACGGGCGGCTCAGCAGCACCCGGCGGCGGGGCCCGGTGACCACAGCTCGACCTGTGGCCGCCGGGCCCCGTTCCACGTCGTACGCCGGTGGACCAATCGCACCCGGCGGCACCGCCGCTCACCGCGGGCCGCGCACGTCCGCTGCCGCGGCATGCCCACCGCAGGCCGTGCCCGTCCAGAGGCCGCGGCCCGCTCACCGCAGGCTGCGCACGTCCAGATGCCGCAGCACCCGGTCCACGATCTCCGGGTCGGCCCCCGGCTCACTGCGCGCGGACAGCACCTCGTGCCGGGCCGCGCTCATCATCTCCGCCTGGATCCGGCGCACCTTCTTGATCCGCCGGGCCCGCTGCGCGTGCGCCTCGCGGCGCTCCTCGTCGCCCAGTTCGGGACTGATCCGCAACCCGATGTCGAAGGCCCGGCGCAGCAACTGCTCGGACAGCTCCTCCGGCAGCTCCTCCACCTCCTCGATCTCCTTCAGGCGGCGCTTGGCGGCCTTGGCCGCGCGGATCGCCAGCCCCTTCTCGATCTGCTTCACACTGTCGGTGTCCGCCCGCACCCCGAGCTTCCTGACCAGGAACGGCAGGGTGAGCCCCTGGAGCAGGAGCGTCGCCATGATGACCCCGAAGGCGATGAAGATGATCTCGTCCCGGTTCGGGAAGGGCGAACCGTCGTCCATCTTCAGCGGGATCGCCAGCGCCAGGGCCACCGAGGCCACGCCGCGCATCCCGGACCACCACATCACCACGGTCTCGCGCCACGAGGTCGGGATGTCCTCGTCGTAGTCCCGCTTCGCGTGCAGCCGCTTGGTCAGCCAGGTCGCCGGCAGCAGGTAGAACAGCCGGACGAGTACCACCACGGCGACGATGGCCCCGGCCCAGCCCAGCATCTCGCCCCAGCGCCCCTCGGCGGTGCGGACGGCGTTGTGCAGCTCCAGCCCGATGAGGCCGAACGCGACGCCGGTGACCAGCGTGTCCACCACGTCCCAGACGGTGTGCCCGGCCAGCCGGGTCATCACGTCGTCGGCGTCGGTGGAGTACTCGGCGAGGAACAGCGCGGTCGTCAGCACGGCGAGCACCCCGGACCCGTGCAGCTCCTCGGCCAGGACGTAGGAGGCGTACGGCACCAGCAGGGTCAGGCCGATCTGCAGGGTGGGGTCGCCCAGCAGGTCCATCAGCTTGTTGGCGCCCCAGCCGAGCGCCACTCCGATGACGAGGGCGACCACCGCGGACAGCACCAGGTCGAGGGCGGCGCGCCGCAGGGAGAACGTTCCGCTGACGGCGGCGGCGATCGCGACGTGGTACAGCACGATGGCCGTCACGTCGTTGAACAGGCCCTCGCCCTCCAGTATCGACACCAGCCTGCGGGGCAGCCCCAGCTGTCCGGCGACCGCGGTCGCCGCCACCGGGTCGGGCGGGGCGACCAGGGCGCCGAGCGCGACGGCGGCGGCGATCGGCAGGCCGGGCACGATGGCACCCGCGACCACGGCCACCACCACGGTCGTGACGAACACCAGCGCCACGGCCAGCAGGAAGATCGGCCGCTTGTTGGCCGCGAACTGTCTCCACGAGGTGCGCCGCACCGCGGCGTAGAGCAGCGGCGGCAGCAGCGCGGGCAGGATCAGGTCGGGCGGGATGTCCACGTTCGGGACGAAGTCGAGCAGCGCCAGCACGATCCCGAGGAGCGTCATAAGGATCGGCGCGGGCAGCCCGAACCGTTCGCCGACCGGGACGCTCACCACGGCCCCGAGCAGCAGCACGAACAACAGGGCCAACTGATCCACGGTTCTCAGCGCTCCGACGGTCTAGACGATCATGAAAGGCCAGACGTCCAGCGTGCCACGTGACGAATCCTCACGCCGCGACGGCAGGGGGCCGGGAGGGTCGCACCGCCGGCCACCGCTCCGTGCGGGGAGCACCGTCGGCAACCGGCCCGGGTCGGCCGGCGCTACAGGGAGCGGCGCATCGACCGGTGCGGAATCCCGGCGTCGGGGAACTCCGGCCCGTACGCGACGTAGCCGAGCCGCTCGTAGAAGCCCAGCGCGTGGGTCTGCGCGTGCAGGTCCACCGCGGTCAGTCCACGCGCGCGTGCCGCGTCCTCGATGGCACGCACCAGCGCGGCCCCGACGCCGAGGCCGCGTGCCTCCCGCGTCACCGCGAGCCGCCCCAGGGAGCCGACGGCCGCGTCGCCGCCGGTCCTGGCGGCGGCCGCCGCGCCGTGCAGGAGCCGGCCGGTGCCGAGCGGCACCCCGTCGTCGCGGACCGCCAGGACGTGCAGGGCACCGGCGTCGTACGCGTCGTACTCGATGTCCTGGGGGACCCGCTGCTCGACGACGAATACCTCCTTGCGGACCGCGAAGCACGCCTCACGGTCGGCGGCGTCCTCCGCGACACGCACCACGTAGGCGGCGGTCATGCGTAGCTTTCCTCCCGCACCTTGTCCAGCGCCTGCTGGAGGTCCTGCGGGTACTCGCTCCCGAACTCCACCCACTGCCCGTCACCGGGGTGCTCGAAGCCGAGCCGCACGGCGTGCAGCCACTGCCGGGTGAGGCCGAGCCGCTTGGCGAGCGTCGGGTCGGCGCCGTAGGTCAGGTCGCCGACGCAGGGGTGGCGGTGGGCGGCCATGTGGACGCGGATCTGGTGGGTGCGGCCGGTCTCCAGCTTGACGTCGAGCAGCGAGGCCGCACGGAACGCCTCGACCAGGTCGTAGTGCGTGACGGAGTCCTTGCCCTCGGCGGTCACCGCCCACTTGTAGTCGTGGTTGGGGTGCCGTCCGATGGGGGCGTCGATGGTGCCGCTCGTCGGGTCCGGGTGGCCCTGGACCAAGGTGTGGTAGCGCTTGTCGACCGTGCGCTCCTTGAACTGGCGCTTGAGCGACGTGTACGCGTACTCCGACTTGGCGACGACCATCAGGCCCGACGTGCCCACGTCGAGGCGGTGCACGATGCCCTGGCGCTCGGCGGCACCCGAGGTCGAGATGCGGTACCCGGCGGCGGCGAGCCCGCCGATCACGGTCGGCCCCGACCAGCCGGGACTGGGGTGGGCGGCCACACCGACGGGCTTGACGATCACGAGCACGTCGTCGTCGTCGTGCACGATCTCCATGCCCTCGACGGGCTCGGCGACCACCTGCACGGGGGCGGGCGCCTGGGGCATCTCCACCTCGAGCCAGGCGCCGCCGTGCACCCGTTCGGACTTGCCGACCACCGTGCCGTCGACGAGCACCTTGCCTGCCGCGGCCAGCTCGGCCGCCTTGGTACGGGAGAAGCCGAACATGCGGGAGATGGCGGCGTCGACGCGCTCGCCCTCCAGGCCGTCCGGCACGGGCAGGGTACGGATCTCGGGAATCGTGCTCACCCGTCGAGTATGCCGGACGGGTCCGGCACCACCTGACCAGAACCCGAACGCCAGTGCCCGTGGAAGGGGGTGCGGTCAGTCCTTGTGGACGGTCCCGTCGGGGTCGAGTCCGCGGAAGGACAGCAGCACGATCAGGATGCCGCCGCAGACGATCGCCGAGTCGGCGAGGTTGAAGACCGCGAAGTGCTTCGGCGCGATGAAGTCGACGACCGCGCCCTCGAAGACGCCGGGCGTCCGGAAGATCCGGTCGGTCAGGTTGCCCAGCGCGCCGCCCAGCAGCAGACCGAGCGCGATCGCCCACGGCACGCTGTAGAGCTTGCGCGCGAGCCGGGCGATGACCACGATCACGGCCGCCGCGATCACCGTGAAGATGATGGTGAAGGCCTCACCGAAACCGAAGGCCGCACCCGCGTTGCGGATCGCCTCGAACTTGAGCCAGTCCCCGACGACCTCGATCGGCGCGTGGTGCTCCAGCTTCGCGACGACCAGCATCTTGCTGACGAGGTCGAGGGCGTACGCCAGCGCGGCGACGGTGAACAGGACCGCGATCCGGCGCCTGCCCCTGGGCCGCGCGGGCCCGTCCGCCGCCCCGTCCGGGGCGCTCTCGCCCGCGCCCCGGTCCGGCGCCGTGGAGCCGGCGCCGGACCGGTCGGCCGGGACCCGCGCACCGTCGGAGCCGGACCGCTCCCCCGGCGCCGCGTGCCCCTCGGACCGCTCCGGCTCGGCCCCCGACGCGTTAGGGGTTTCCGGCGTACCGATGATGCGCTCCGCCTCTGCCACGTGAGTCCCTCAACCTAGGTGCCTGACTGAGGAGAGAGTACGGCACGAGTCTCCCTGGCCACGTGCTCAGGACGGTCAGGAACGGCGCTCCTGCTTCTGCTTGCACTCGACGCACAGAGTGGCCCGCGGGAAGGCCTGCATCCGCGCCTTGCCGATGGCGTTGCCGCAGTTCTCGCACAGCCCGTAGGTGCCCGCTTCGAGACGATTGAGGGCACGCTCGGTCTGGTCGAGCATCTCGCGCGCGTTGGCCGCGAGGGACATCTCGTGCTCACGGGTGATGTTCTTGGTGCCGGTGTCAGCCTCGTCGTCACCGGCACCGTCGCCGGAGTCCCGCATCAGGCCGACCAGGGCCTCCTCGGAGGCCGTGATCTCCGCGCTCAGCCGCGCCGACTCGGACGCCAGCCCGGCGCGCGCCTCCTCGACCTCCTCCGGAGTCCAGGGGTCCTCGCCGGGGCGCACCGCGAGCTCGCCGGGTTCCGCCCCGGCGAGCCGCGCCTTGGGGACCGCGCCGGGGTTCTTCGCCGCCGTGGCCGTGCCAGGGGTCTTCTTCGCAACCACCGTCGTGGCTCCCGTCTTCTTCGCGGCCTCCGCCGCGCCCTCGGCCGCGGACGCGACCGCCTTGTCGGCCCTGCTGGTGCTCTTGGGGGCCGCACTGCTCGCACCGGCCCTCCGGTTCTCCTCGTCGCCCTGCACGGCGGCGCCCTCCGCCGGGCCCGGCGCCTCCGGTACGGCCTTTTGTGCCGAGGCCTTCTTCCCGCCGGAGGTGCGTGCCCTCTTCGCGGGAGCCTTCTTCACCGGCGTCTTCGCCGGTGAAGTCACCGACGCCGGCTCCGCCGTCGCCCGCGCGGGTGTCCCGTCCGCCCCGGCCGGTGCCGCCTCCGTGCCCTTCCCCGCGGCGGCCGTCCTGCGGCCCGCGGTCTTCCCGGCCACCGCCTCCTTGGCGGCCGTGGCCTTCTTGGCGGCCGTCTTCGCGGAGGAGGCCTTCGCCGAGGATGCCTTCGCCGGGGAAGCCTTCTTCGCGGCCGTCTTCGCGGGGGCCGCCACCACCTCCGAGGCGGTCGTCCGCCTGGCGGCGGTCTCCGTGGCGGACGTCTTCGATGCGGACCCCTTCGATGCCGACGTCGTCGACGCGGACGTCTTCGTGGCGGCGGCCTTTCCCGCGGCGCGCGCCGCGGGTGCCCCCTGTGCGTGCTTCCGGCCCTCCACGTCCTTGGCCGCCGGACCCGTGGATCTGCCGGACGCCGACTGCTGTACGGCGGTCTTCTTCGCCACCATGGCCGCGGCCCCTTCACATATTGTGATCTTGCTCGCGAATCGTGCTGGGACGATAAATCGACTTCACGCCCGCGGCAACGGGGCACGCCCGCGATTCGCCCGCCCCACGGATGCCGTGCGGCGAGCCTGCAACCGTTGTGCCCAGCTCCCCGCCGGGTAATCCGCCGATCCTGGCGTCCCGGGATCCGGACCCGGGGGCCGCGCCATTCGGGTCAGCCCGCAGCCCGGAGCGGCCCTTGACGGCACCGGCCCCGCCCCCCTCAAAAGCGGTCGGCCGCTGTCCCCGCGGCGCCGTACACTGGGCGGAGCGAAAAGCGTGGATGGGGACGAGTAGCGGCGTAGGCGGCCAGGAGCGACCCGGGGACGGTGGAAGCCCGGGGGCCAGCGCGACGTGAAGATCACCCCGGAGCCGCCGGAAGAACACCCCGCACGGGGCCAGTAGAGCCGGCATCGCGACCCCAATGAGGGGGCTCACCGGTGCACACCGCGCACCGGAGGGCCAAGGAGGGTGGTACCGCGGGAGCGCGCCGCACACGGCGTCCGTAGCTACGGCAGAAGAGCTCTCGTCCCTCCGACGGAAGGCAGAAAGTCCGTTGGAGGAAGCTCGCCGATGACAGCGCCGACGTACCGCCAGGTGCCCGCCCAGGTCGACCTGCCCGCCCTCGAGCACGCCGTGCTCGACTTCTGGCGCGAGCAGAAGATCTTCACCAAGAGCCTCGAGCAGTCCGAGGGCCGACCCGAGTGGGTGTTCTACGAGGGCCCGCCCACCGCCAACGGCATGCCCGGCGCCCACCACATCGAGGCGCGCGTCTTCAAGGACGTGTTCCCGCGCTTTCGCACCATGCGCGGCTACCACGTGGCCCGCAAGGCCGGCTGGGACTGCCACGGCCTGCCGGTCGAGATCGCGGTGGAGAAGGAGCTCGGGTTCAACGGCAAGAAGGACATCGAGGCGTACGGCATCGCCGAGTTCAACGCCAAGTGCCGTGAGTCCGTGACGCGCCACACCGACGCCTTCACCGAGCTCACGAACCGCATGGGCTACTGGGTGGACCTCGACGACGCCTACCGCACGATGGACCCCGAGTACGTGGAGTCCGTCTGGTGGTCGCTGAAGGAGATCTTCAACAAGGGCCTCCTGGTCCAGGACTACCGCGTCGCCCCGTGGTGCCCGCGCGACGAGACGGGTCTGTCGGACCACGAGCTGGCGCAGGGCTACGAGACGATCGTCGACCCGTCGGTGTACGTCCGTTTCCCGCTCACCTCCGGTCCGCTCGCCGGCGACGCCGCCCTCCTCGTCTGGACGACGACTCCCTGGACGCTGGTCTCCAACACCGCCGTCGCCGCCCACCCCGGCGTGACGTACGTCGTCGCGACGAACGGCGAGGAGAAGCTCGTCGTCGCCGAGCCGCTCGTCGAGAAGGCGCTCGGCGAGGGCTGGGAGACCACCGGGGAGACCTTCACCGGCGCCGAGATGGAGCGCTGGACCTATCAACGTCCGTTCGAGCTCGTCGAGTTCCCGGAGCCGGCCCACTACGTGGTCAACGCCGAGTACGTGACCACCGAGGACGGTACGGGTCTGGTCCACCAGTCCCCCGCCTTCGGTGAGGACGACCTCAAGGTCTGCCGCGCCTACGGCCTGCCCGTCGTGAACCCGGTCCGGCGGGACGGCACCTTCGAGGAGGACGTCCCGCTCGTGGGCGGCGTGTTCTTCAAGAAGGCGGACGAGAAGCTCACCGAGGACCTCCAGCAGCGCGGTCTGCTCTTCAAGCACATCCCGTACGAGCACAGCTACCCGCACTGCTGGCGCTGCCACACCGCGCTCCTGTACTACGCGCAGCCGTCCTGGTACATCCGCACCACCGCCATCAAGGACCGTCTCCTCCAGGAGAACGAGAAGACCAACTGGTTCCCCGACTCGGTCAAGCACGGCCGCTTCGGCGACTGGCTGAACAACAACATCGACTGGGCGCTGTCCCGCAGCCGCTACTGGGGCACCCCGCTGCCCCTGTGGACCTGCGAGGAGGGCCACCTCACGTGCGTCGGCTCCCGCGCGGAGCTCTCCGAACTGACGGGCACGGACCAGTCCGGCCTCGACCCGCACCGCCCGTACATCGACGCGGTCACCTTCGCATGCCCCGAGGACGGCTGCGGCCGGACGGCGACCCGCGTCCCGGAGGTCATCGACGCCTGGTACGACTCGGGTTCGATGCCGTTCGCGCAGTGGGGCTACCCGTACAAGAACAAGGAGCTGTTCGAGAGCCGCTACCCGGCGCAGTTCATCTCGGAGGCCATCGACCAGACCCGCGGCTGGTTCTACACGCTGATGGCGGTCGGCACGCTCGTCTTCGACAAGTCCAGCTACGAGAACGTGGTCTGCCTCGGCCACATCCTCGCCGAGGACGGCCGCAAGATGTCCAAGCACCTGGGCAACATCCTGCAGCCGATCCCGCTGATGGACCAGCACGGAGCCGACGCGGTGCGGTGGTTCATGGCGGCCGGCGGCTCCCCGTGGGCGGCCCGCCGGGTGGGCCACGGCACGATCCAGGAGGTCGTCCGCAAGACCCTCCTCACGTACTGGAACACGGTCGCGTTCCAGGCCCTGTACGCCCGCACCTCCGGCTGGGCACCGAGCGAGGCCGATCCGGCCCCGGCCGACCGCCCGGTCCTGGACCGCTGGCTGCTGTCCGAACTGCACGCGCTCAGCGACCAGGTGACGCAGGCCCTGGAGTCGTACGACACCCAGCGCGCCGGAAAGCTCCTGTCGGCGTTCGTCGACGACCTGTCCAACTGGTACGTGCGCCGCTCCCGTCGCCGCTTCTGGCAGGGCGACAAGGCGGCCCTGCGCACCCTGCACGAGGTCATCGAGACCGTCACGCGCCTGATGGCCCCGCTCACCCCGTTCATCACCGAACGGGTCTGGCAGGACCTGGTCGTCCCGGTCGCCCCGGACGCCCCGGAGTCGGTGCACCTCTCGTCCTGGCCCCAGGCGGACCTGTCCGCCATCGACCCTGAGCTGTCGAAGCAGATGGTCCTCGTCCGCCGACTGGTGGAGCTGGGCCGTGCCACGCGCGCGGAGTCCGGCGTCAAGACCCGTCAGCCGCTGTCCCGCGCGCTGGTCGCCGCGACCGGCTTCGCGTCCCTCGACCCGGAACTGCACGCGCAGATCACGGAGGAGCTGAACGTCAGCTCGCTCGCCTCCCTCTCCGAGGTGGGCGGCTCCCTGGTCGACACGACGGCCAAGGCGAACTTCCGCGCCCTGGGCAAGCGCTTCGGCAAGGGCGTCCAGGCGGTCGCGAAGGCCGTCGCGAACGCCGACGCTGCCGCCCTGTCCCTCGCCCTGCGCGAGGGCACGGCCTCGGTCGAGGTCGACGGCGAGACGGTCACCCTGGCCCCCGACGAGGTGATCATCACAGAGACCCCGCGCGAGGGCTGGTCCGTCGCCTCCGACTCGGGCGCGACGGTCGCCCTCGACCTGGAGATCACCGAGGAACTCCGCCGCGCGGGCCTCGCCCGTGACGCGATCCGCCTGATCCAGGAGGCCCGCAAGAACAGCGGCCTCGACGTGGCCGACCGCATCGCCCTGCGCTGGACCGCCACCGACCCGGCCGTCATCGCCGCCCTGTCCGAACACTCCGCCCTCATCGCGGACGAGGTCCTCGCCACGGACTTCTCCCAGGCCGAACCCGACGACACCTACGGCCCGGCCTTCACGGACGAGTCCCTGTCCCTGACCTTCCACCTCCGCAAGGCCCACTGACAGCCCGCCCGGAGCCTTCCAGCCCGTCCGGCGTTCGAGGACGAGCGCGAAGCGCGAAGGGGGTCCGGGGGGACGCAGCCCCCGGGCTCGGGACGGGAAGGGGCGGAGGGGGCGGAGAAACCCCCACGCCCACCCCCGCACTGGGCACGGACGAAGGCCCGGGGCCACCGCATCCGCGGTGGCCCCGGGCCTTCGCCGTCCCCGCACCGCACGCACGCACAAAGGCAGCCGCACGGCAAGACAAAAGGGCGGGGCCCCCGGGTGATTCCGGGGGCCCCGCCCTGACGCTGCCGACGCCCAAGGCGTACGGAAGGCCGTCAGTTGTCGTCCTCGTCGATCAGGAAGCCACGCATCGGCGAGGGAGCCTGCTGCATCGGCGACGGCCCCTGCGGCCGCACCGGCGCCATCGGCTGCGTCATGGCCGGGGACATCTGCTGCTGACCGCCGTAGGACGGAGCGGCCTGCGACTGGTTGCCACCCATGCCCTGGTTGCCGTAGCCCGGCGCGCTCGCACCGGCCGGCGCCATGGAGGGCGCGGACGACGACGGCAGCGACGGGGCCGCCGGCGTACGCGGCGGAGCCAGCGAGTCGTCGGCCTGGGTCTCCAGCTGACGCAGCTGCGACTCCAGGTACGACTTCAGACGCGTGCGGTACTCGCGCTCGAAGCCACGCAGGTCCTCGACCTTGCGCTCCAGCGTGGCGCGAGCGGACTCCAGGGAGCCCATCGCCACGCGGTGCTTCTCCTGCGCGTCCCGCTCCAGCGCGTCGGCCTTGGCACGGGCGTCACGCTCGAGGCCCTCGGCACGGCTGCGGGCCTCGCCGACGATCTTGTTGGCCTCGGAGCGGGCCTCGGCGATCGCCTGGTCGGCGGTCTGCTGGGCCAGCGAGAGCACGCGGGCCGCGCTGTCGCCGCCGGGGCCCTGGCCGGGCTGCTGCATCTGCGGGCCGTGATTGCCCATGGGACCGCCCATCTGGCCGCCCATGTGCTGCTGCATCTGTCCCTGCATCTGTCCCTGCATCGGACCGGGACCCTGGCCCATCGGCCCCTGGCCCATCGGACCCTGGCCCATCTGACCCTGGCCCATCGGACCGGGACCCTGCGGACCGCCCTGGCCACTGGGGCCGGCGGGCAACTGCGGCGCACCGCTCGGCAGCTGGGGCGGACCGCCCATGGGGCCACCCATCTGCTGCTGCGGCGGGCCCGATATGCCGGCGGGCACGGGAGCACCCGGACCGCGCATGCCCTGCGGCGGACCCTGCTGCTGATGCTGCTGGTGCTGCTGGTCCTGCTGCTCGGGCGGCTTGCGCATGCCCTGCTGCTGGTTCTGCGCAGCCGCGCGCGTGGCCGCCGCCAGTTTGGCGCGCAGGTCCTCGTTCTCGCGGAGCAAGCGCGTCAGTTCGGCTTCGACCTCGTCGAGGAAGGCATCGACCTCGTCCTCGTCATAGCCTTCTCGGAGGCGGACGGTCGTGAACTGCTTGTTCCGCACGTCCTCGGGGGTCAACGGCATCTCTTCACCTCAACGTAGTCATCGGCAGTCGGCAAGACCGTATCGTCCACAGTCACCTCGCGAGATTGCCCACGAGAGTGATCAGGATGTAGACGATGATCATCAGTACGAAGAAGGACAGGTCAAGTGCCACACCCCCGAGACGCAGTGGCGGAATGAACCGCCTCAGCAGCTTGAGCGGTGGATCGGTGACAGTGTAGGTGGCCTCCAGAACGACCACCATCGCCTTGCCGGGTTGCCATGAGCGGGCGAACTGGAAGACGTAGTCCATGACCAGCCGGAAGATCAGCACGATGAGGAAGCACATCAGCGCGACGTAGAGAATCTCCAAAACCACGCCCATGATCCGTGCGTCCCTCTCCCCTGTTCCGTGCCGTGTCCGGTCCTGCGTCTCAGCTCTGGTTGAAGAACCCGCCCTCTGCGATGCGGGCCTTGTCCTCCGCCGTGACATCGACGTTAGCAGGCGACAACAGGAACACCTTCTGCGTCACCCGCTCGATGCTGCCGTGAAGACCAAACACCAAACCGGCCGCAAAGTCGACAAGTCGCTTCGCGTCCGTGTCATCCATCTCGGTCAGATTCATGATCACCGGGGTGCCCTCACGGAAGTGTTCCCCGATGGTACGGGCCTCGTTGTAGGTCCGCGGGTGCAGCGTGGTGATCCGGTACGGCTCTCGCTCGGACACGACCTTGGGCATGATCACCGGTGCGTTCTTCTCCATGTTCTGACGTTCTTGTGTGATGGACGCCACGGGGGCGATTCGCGCGGGACGCCCGGATTCCGCGGCGAGCGAAGCGGAATGCGGCACGGGGTCGCGCTGCACCGGCGGCTGCACCACTCGCACCGGTTCGTCCCTTTGTGGCTGATGTGCCTGGTGCGACTGGTGAGACGGCTCGTGCCGCCTGCGGTCCCGCTCGGGCTCCGGGTCGAGCTCGGGCTCGAAGTCGTCGTCGGGGTCGAATCCCCTGCCGTCGTACCCATCGTCCTCCACGAGGCCGAGGTAGACCGCCATCTTGCGCATCGCGCCGGCCATGCTCTGAGTCCTCCGCTCTGTGGTGGATCGGCTGACGACTTGCCAAGTGCCTGCGATCCACGAGGTCGTTTTGCCCGCCTATCGGCGGAATGACCATATTTTCTGCTGTGGTCCGACTTCTTGGCGACGTTACCCGAGCCCGGGGCGGACGCCGAGTACCGCGGTGCCGACGCGTACATGTGTCGCTCCGGCCGCCACGGCCTGCTCGAGGTCCGCACTCATCCCTGCGGAGACCATGTTCGCAGCCGGATGAGCGCCGCGCAGGACAGTCGACAAATCCATCAGCCGCTCGAACGCCGCCGGTTGACGACCCGCGTACGGCCCGGTGAGGGGGGCGACGGTCATCAGTCCGTCGAGCCGGAGCCCTGGGGCGCCCGCGACGAGGTCCCCCAACTCCTCGATCCCGCCCGGGCCCACGCCGCCGCGCTCGCCCCGGCCGCTCTCCCCCGCGTCGAGCGCGACCTGGATGAGACAGCCCAGTTCCCGCCCCGTCCGGACCGCTTCCTTCGACAGAGCCGTGACGAGCTTGGGACGGTCGACGGACTGCACGACATCGGCATAACCGACCACGGAGCGCACCTTGTTGGTCTGCAACTGACCGACAAAATGCCACGAGAGGGGCAGATCCTCGCACTCCGCGGCCTTGGGTGCCGCGTCCTGGTCCCGGTTCTCGGCGACGTGCCGCACACCGAGTTCCGAGAGGATCCGCACATCGCTCGCCGGGTAGGTCTTGGTGACCACGATCAGGGTCACCTCTTCCCGCCCGCGCCCCGCGGCCGCGCACGCCGCGGCGATGCGTTCTTCCACTTCCGCCAGATTTACGGCGAGTTGCGCCTTACGGTCCGTCATGCCCCATCAGTCCAGCCAGACATAGCCGGCGAGCCGCCCGGTCGCGCGGTCCCGTCGGTACGAGAAGTGGTCATCCGATTCGATCGTGCACACCGGCGACTGCTCCCGGTCGCGCACCCCGAGCCGTTCCAGCTGCGCGTGCACGCCGGCGGTCACGTCGACCGCCGGCGTGCCCCAGCTCGTCTCGGCGTACGCCGCGGGCTCGGCCGCGGCGACGTCGGCACGCATGGCGTCCGGCACTTCGTAGCACCGGCCGCAGACCGCGGGCCCGGTGCGGGCGACGATCCGGGACGGCTCGGCGCCGAGTTCCGCCATCGCCGCGACCGCGGCCGGTACGACTCCGGCGACCATGCCGGGCCGCCCGGCGTGCGCGGCGGCGACCACCCCGGCGACGGGGTCGGCGAGCAGCACCGGCGTGCAGTCCGCGGTGAGTACGGCGAGGGCGAGGCCGCGCCGGACGGTGACGAGCGCGTCGACCTCGGGTACCGGCCGGTCCCCCCACGGCTCGTCGACCACCGCCACGTCGGGTCCGTGCACCTGGTTCATCCAGACGACCCCGGCCGGGTCGAGTCCCAGGGACTTGGCGGCCAGTTCGCGGTTGGTGCGTACGGCGTCGGGGTCGTCGCCGACCGCTCCGCCGAGGTTGAGCTCCTCGTACGGAACGGCGCTCACTCCGCCCCACCGGTCGGTGAAGGCGAAGTGGGCGCCGCCCAGTGTGCTCGTTCCGGAGCGATGTCCTATCACTTCAGGAAGTCCGGCACGTCCAGCTCTTCGGCCGCGCTGTCCGAGTAGGAGCGGGACGGCGGGACCGGCGGGGCGACCGGCAGCTCGTTGACCGGCTCCGGAGCGGGCTCCGGCGCCTCCTTCGGCGTGACGCTGCCGAGCGAGCCGAAGGTCGGGCGGCTGTCGGAGGAGCGCACCGGGGTGGGCTCCTCACGCTTGGCCGACGAGGACCCGAGGACGGTGTCCCGCTTGGACGGCGGCTGACCGCCGTCGAAGCCGGCGGCGATGACGGTGACCCGCACCTCGTCGCCGAGGGCGTCGTCGATGACCGCGCCGAAGATGATGTTGGCCTCGGGGTGCGCGGCCTCGCTCACCAGCTGGGCGGCTTCGTTGATCTCGAACAGGCCGAGGTCGGAGCCGCCGGAGATGGAGAGCAGCACGCCGCGCGCGCCGTCGATGGAGGCTTCGAGGAGCGGCGAGGAGATCGCCATCTCCGCGGCCGCCACCGCGCGGTCGTCGCCGCGGGCCGAGCCGATGCCCATGAGGGCCGAACCCGCCTCGGACATCACGGACTTGACGTCGGCGAAGTCGAGGTTGATCAGACCGGGCGTGGTGATGAGGTCGGTGATGCCCTGCACACCGGACAGCAGGACCTGGTCCGCCGACTTGAACGCGTCGAGGACCGAGACCTGGCGGTCCGAGATGGACAGCAGCCGGTCGTTGGGGATGACGATGAGGGTGTCGACCTCTTCGCGGAGTTCCGCGATGCCGTCCTCGGCCTGGTTGGCCCGGCGGCGCCCCTCGAAGGTGAAGGGGCGCGTGACCACGCCGATGGTGAGGGCGCCGAGTGAACGGGCGATGTTGGCCACGACGGGTGCTCCGCCGGTGCCGGTGCCGCCGCCTTCACCGGCGGTCACGAAGACCATGTCGGCCCCCTTGAGGACCTCCTCGATCTCCTCGCGGTGGTCCTCGGCCGCCTTGCGGCCGACGGCCGGGTTGGCTCCTGCGCCGAGTCCGCGGGTGAGTTCACGGCCGACGTCGAGTTTGACGTCGGCGTCGCTCATCAACAGAGCTTGCGCGTCGGTGTTGATGGCGATGAACTCGACGCCCTTGAGACCGACCTCGATCATCCGGTTGATGGCATTGACACCACCGCCGCCGACACCGATGACTTTGATGACTGCGAGGTAGTTCTGCGGTGCTGCCACGTCGAAGGCCTCTCGCCTCGAGTTACGTGTCGCCGCCTCGCTGTCTCGCGATCCGACGACTGATGCCGAATGGGACGGTCCGAACGCCGACCCGAACCCTAACGCTGAAGTTTAGGGTTACCAGTGTGTCTGTTCCTTGGACTCTTCCGAACAGGACACTAAGTCGACAAGTGGCGCACGTTCAACGAACACGCCGAACCTCCCGTTTTTCTTTTCACCCTATGTGATCAGGCGTAGCGCTGCCCAACCAGGGTGCTGGCCTGCACGGATGTGCGTCAATTCCCGGCTGACGCAGGGGCGGTGGGCACGCTGACGTCGAAGTCCCTGGCTCCGGAGGCTGCTTTCATGAGGGCGGTGAGCGTACGGGCCTTGGCGCGGCCCTGCTCGCCGCTGCCCCAGGTGACGGTGCGGCCGCCGCTCAGCTCCAGCGAGATGGAGTCGTACGAGCGGACCTTGACGGTGCGGGTGTCGCGGGCGACGGCGGCCGGCAGGTCGCCGGCGACCCGGACCGCCTCGCGGACCAGCCGGCCGGTGCCGAAGCGGCGCAGCCCGGCGGAGTGGGAAACCGTCAGTTCGAGTGCCGGGACGCCCTTCGGGGGGCGTGAAACCGTGGCGAATCGCACTCCCTTCGCGTCCACTTCGACGTACTTGCCGCTCTTTTCAGGGTGTTTGACGATCAGGACCGGGGTGCGTTCGGTCACTTTCAGCGCGATTCCCCGGGGCCAGGACCGGACGACGTCGACCGAGTCGATCCGGGGCAGTTTCCGGCGCAGTCGTGCCTCGATGGCGCCGGTGTCGACCGACACGAGCGGGGAGCCGACCGGCACTTCGGCCGCGTCGCGCACCTGCCGCGCCGTCAGCACCCGCGTGCCGGAGGCGGACACCTTCTCGACGCGCAGCCAGTGGGAGCCGTAGAGGACCCAGACGGAGGCGGCCCCGGTCAACACCAGGGCGAGCAGAAGGATGATGAGCGTACGAGGTCGGGGCAGCCGCCCCACGCGGGGCGGCCGGGGCGGGCCGGACTGCGGTTTCTGCCGTTCGCCACGTTCGGCGGTCGTCGGTCCGGCCACGCTCCCTGCCTCCTGTCACGCGCGGTGGCGCGACGCAATCGCCTCGTACACCATGCCGACGAGCAGGTCGTCGGCGTCCCGGCGGCCGAACTCGCTGGCGGCGCGGGACATCTCGAACAGCCGGTGCGGGTCGGCCAGCACGGGCAGCACGTTCGCCTGGATCCACTCGGGCGTCAGTTCCGCGTCGTCGACCAGCAGTCCGCCGCCCGCCTTGACCACCGGCTGGGCGTTGAGCCGCTGTTCGCCGTTGCCGATGGGCAGCGGGACGTAGGCGGCCGGAAGCCCGACGGCGGAGAGTTCGGCCACGGTCATCGCACCCGCCCGGCAGAGCATCATGTCGGCCGCGGCGTACGCGAGGTCCATCCGGTCCACGTACGGTACCGGGATGTAGGGGGGCATCCCCGGCATCTGCTGGACCTGCGGCAGTTCGTTCTTGGGCCCGACCGCGTGCAGGATCTGGATGCCGGCCTGCTGGAGGTACGGAGCGACCTGCTGGACGACCTCGTTGAGGCGCCGGGCGCCCTGCGAGCCGCCGGAGACCAGCAGGGTCGGCAGGGCGGGGTCCAGGCCGAAGGCGGCCCGGGCCTCGGGGCGTACGGCGGCGCGGTCCAGCGTGGCGATGGAGCGGCGCAGCGGGATGCCGATGTAGCGGGCGCCGCGCAGCTTGCTGTCCGGCGTCGAGACGGCGACCTGGGCGGCGTACCGCGAGCCGATCTTGTTGGCCAGGCCCGGCCGCGCGTTGGCCTCGTGGATGACGATCGGCACCCCGAGGCGCTTGGCGGCGAGGTAGCCGGGGAGGGCGACGTAGCCCCCGAAGCCGACCACGGCGTCCGCCTTGGTGCGCTCCAGGATCTGCTCGGCGGCCTTGATCGTGCCGCGCAGCCGTCCGGGGACGGTGATCAGCTCGGGCGTGGGCTTGCGTGGCAGCGGCACGGCGGGGATCAGCGCGAGATCGTAGCCCCGCTCGGGCACCAGTCGGGTCTCAAGTCCGCGCTCCGTGCCCAGGGCCGTGATTCCCACGGTCGGGTCCTGCCTGCGCAGGGCGTCCGCGAGGGCGAGCGCGGGCTCGATGTGGCCGGCGGTCCCCCCGCCGGCGAGTACGACATGCACCGAAATTCACCGCTCTCCGGACGAACGCGCCGAGGCACGCCGTCGCATCGTGTTCCATCTCCGAGGCTCTCCAGAACCTCTGACCGCAGCACGCTTTCTACCAAAGCGGGGTTGCCGCATGGCAAGCGCAGCCCGCGCAGCGGGCTCGTCGCGTGCGAAGGCGATCAGCAGCCCGATGGCGAACATGGTCGGCAGCAGGGCGGAACCCCCGTAGGAGAACAGCGGGAGCGGGACTCCGGCGATCGGCAGCAGGCCGAGCACCGCACCGATGTTGATCACGGCCTGCGCCGTGATCCAGGTGGTCACGCCTCCCGCGGCATACCTGACGAAGGGGTCCTCCGTGCGTCCGGCCACGCGGATACCCGCATAGCCTAGAGCCGCGAAGAGGGCGAGCACCGACAGCGTCCCTGACAGACCCAGTTCCTCCCCGGTGATGGCGAAGATGAAGTCGGTGTGCGCTTCCGGCAGTTGACCCCATTTCTCCACGCTCGCGCCGAGCCCGGATCCGAAGAGCCCACCGGACGCGAGGGCGTAGATCCCGTGCACGGCCTGCCAGCACTGGTCGTTCGCGCCGGGATCCGTCGCGCCGATGCAGGCGAGCCGTGACATGCGGTTGGGGCTGGTCTTGATGAGGATGACGCCGATCGTCGCGGCGACGGCCAGGACGCCCGCGAAGAGCCGCGTGGGGGCACCGGCGAGCCACAGCAGGCCGAACAGGATCGCGGTGAGGATGATCGCGGTCCCCATGTCGCCGCCGAGCATGATCAGCCCCAGCAGCATGAAGGCGACCGGCACCAGGGGCACCAGCATGTGCTTCCACTGGGCCAGCAGCCGCCTGTCCTCCTTGCGGGCGAGCAGGTCGGCGCCCCACAGCACGAGCGCGAGCTTGCCGAACTCGCTGGGCTGGAGCTGGAAGGGCCCGCCGACGGAGATCCAGTTCTGGTTCCCGTTGACCGACATCCCTATCCCCGGCACCTGCACCAGGATCATCAGGAAGACCGATCCGGCCAGTATCGGGTAGGCCAGCGCCCGGTGCAGCTTCACCGGCATCCGCGAGGCGAGCAGCAGCAGCCCGGTGCCGATGACGGCCGCCAGGAACTGCTTGCGGAAGAAGTACGACCCCGGCAGGGACAGCTGGAGCGCCTTGATCATCGAGGCCGAGTAGACCATCACCAGGCCGAGCACGGTGATCAGCAGGCTGCTGCCGAAGATCAGGTAGTACGCGGTCAGCGGCCGGTCCCAGGCGCGGCGGGCGCGCACGACGAAGCCGCGCAGCGGGTTCTCGCCCGGGTGGCGCGGCGCCGCGGGACGCCTGGCGGCCCGCTGCACGGGGGGCCGGCCGGTACGGCTACTGGGCATCGGGGTCTCCGGGCCACAACGGTGTCACGCGTCCGTCCCTCCCAAGGTCGCCCGGCAGGCGGCCGGGTCAGGCGCCGAGTTCGCGAACCGCCTCCGCGAACGCGTCACCGCGCTTGTTGTAGTTGGCGAACATGTCCATCGAGGCGCAGGCCGGGGCCAGCAGTACCGTGTCCCCCGGCTCCGCGAGCCGTCGCGCCTCCTGGACAGCCGCGCGCATCGCCCCAGTGTCCGTCCGGTCCAGGTCGACGACCGGGACTTCGGGCGCGTGTCGCGCCAGCGCTTCCCGGATGAGGGCGCGGTCGGCGCCGATGAGCACGGCGCCCCGGAGCCGCTTCGCGGACCTTGCGACCAGCTCGTCGAAGGACGCGCCCTTGGCGAGGCCGCCCGCGATCCACACGATCGACTCGTAGGCGGCCAACGAGGCTTCCGTGGCATGGGTGTTGGTCGCCTTGGAGTCGTCGACGTACGCGACGGCGTCCACGTCCGCGACGTGCGCGATGCGGTGGGCGTCCGGCCGGAAGGCCCGCAGCCCGTCGCGTACGGCCGCCGCGGGCACCCCGTAGGCGCGCGCGAGGGCTGCCGCGGCAAGGGCGTTGGCGATGTTGTGCGGGGCGGGCGGCTGGACGTCAGAGACCTGCGCCAGCTCCTGGGCGTTCTTCTGCCGGTCCTCGACGAAGGCGCGGTCGACCAGGATGCCTTCCACGACGCCGAGTTGGGAGGGTCCCGGCGTGCCGAGCGTGAAGCCGACCGCCCGGCAGCCCTCCTCGACGTCCGCCTCGCGCACCAGGTCCTCGGTGGCCTCGTCGGCCACGTTGTAGACGCAGGCGACGCGATTGCCCTCGTAGACACGGCCCTTGTCGGCGGCGTACGCCTGCATGGAGCCGTGCCAGTCGAGGTGGTCGGGCGCGAGGTTGAGGACGACGGCGGAGTGGGCGCGCAGGGAGGGAGCCCAGTGCAGCTGGTAGCTGGAGAGTTCGACGGCGAGCACGTCGTAGGGTTCGTCGCCGAGGACCACGTCGAGCAGCGAGACGCCGATGTTGCCGACGGCCGCGGTGCGCAGCCCGGCCGCCTTCAGGATCTCGGCGAGCATCTGCACGGTCGTGGTCTTGCCGTTGGTGCCGGTGACCGCGAGCCAGGGCGCCGCGTCCGGGCCGCGCAGGCGCCAGGCCAGTTCGACGTCGCCCCACACCGGGACGCCCGCCTCGGCGGCCGCAATGAACAGCGGCTTGTCGGGCTGCCAGCCGGGCGTGGTGACGACGAGTTCGGTGCCCGCGGGCAGGGTCGCCCCGTCACCGAGCCGCACGGAGACGCCGAGCGCCTCCAGCTCCGCCGCCTGGGCCCGCGCGCGCTCGTCGTCGCCGTCGTTGACGACCGTGACGACGGCGCCGAGGCCGTGCAGCACGCGGGCCGCCGGGATGCCGGAGACGCCGAGCCCGGCGACGGTGACGTTCTTCCCCTGCCAGTCGGTCACTTCTTGGCTGCCCATCCTGCGTAGAAGAGGCCGAGTCCGACGATCACGCACATGCCCTGGATGATCCAGAAGCGGACCACGACCAGGACCTCGGACCACCCCTTGAGTTCGAAGTGGTGCTGGAGCGGTGCCATGCGGAAGACGCGCTTGCCGGTGAGGCGGAAGGAGCCGACCTGGATGACGACCGACATGGTGATCAGGACGAAGAGGCCGCCGAGCAGCGCGAGCAGGAACTCGGTGCGGGAGCAGATCGCGAGACCGGCCAGCGCGCCGCCGAGGGCCAGTGAGCCGGTGTCACCCATGAAGATCTTGGCGGGCGAGGTGTTCCACCACAGGAAGCCGAAGCAGGCGCCCATGAGGGCGGCCGCCACGACGGCGAGGTCGAGCGGGTCGCGCACCTCGTAGCAGGCGCCCGGATTGGCGAGGGTCTGCGCGTTGGCGCAGGACTCCTGGAACTGCCAGACGCCGATGAAGGTGTACGCGCCGAAGACCATGACGGAGGCGCCGGTGGCGAGGCCGTCCAGACCGTCCGTCAGGTTCACGCCGTTCGACATCGCGAGGATCATGAACAGCGCCCAGACCACGAACAGGACCGGGCCGATGGACCAGCCGAAGTCCTGCACGAAGGAGAGCTTCGTGGAGGCCGGGGTGTTGTTGCGGTTGTCCGCGAACTGCAGCGAGAGCACCGCGAAGGAGACGCCGACGATCAGCTGGCCGGCCATCTTGGCCTTGGCCCGCAGACCGAGCGAACGCCGCTTGACGATCTTGATGTAGTCGTCCAGGAAGCCGACCACGCCCATGCCCGCCATCAGGCCGAGGACCAGCAGCCCGGAGAACGTCGGCGGTTTGCCGGTGATCACCTTGCTGAGGAAGTAGGCGATGATCGTGGCCAGGATGAACGCGATGCCACCCATGGTCGGCGTACCGCGCTTGCTGTGGTGCTCGCGCGGGCCGTCGTCCCGGATGTACTGGCCGTAGCCCTTGCGGGCCAGCAGCTTGATCAGCAGCGGCGTGCCCACGAGAGTCAGGAAGAGACCGATGACTCCCGCGAACAGGATCTGGTTCATCATCGGGCTGCGACCTCACCCTCGGTGCCGGTCTCGAGCAGCGCGTGCGCCACCCGTTCGAGCCCGACCGACCGGGACGCCTTCACGAGTACGACATCCCCTGGGCGCAGCTCGCTGCGCAACAGGTCGACAGCCGCCTGTGCGTCGGACACGTGCACCGACTCCTCACCCCACGAACCCTCGTTATATGCGCCCAGTTGGAGCCAGGACGCTTCCCTGCCCCCGACCGCGACGAGCTTGCTGACGTTGAGCCGGACGGCGAGCCGTCCGACCGCGTCGTGCTCGGCGAGCGCCTCGTCCCCGAGCTCGGCCATCTGACCGAGCACCGCCCAGGTCCGCCGCCCCTTGCCCATCGCCACGAGCGCGCGCAGGGCGGCTCGCATGGACTCGGGGTTCGCGTTGTAGGCGTCGTTGACGACCGTCACGCCGTCCGGGCGCTCGGTGACCTCCATCCGCCAGCGGGAGAGGGAGCCCGCCTCGGAGAGCGCACGGGCGATCTCGTCTGCGGACATGCCCAGCTCATGGGCGACGGCGGCCGCGGCGAGCGCGTTCGACACGTGGTGCTCACCGTACAGGCGCATGGTCACATCGCTGCACCCGGAGGGTGTGCGAAGGCTGAAGGCGGGCTGTCCGGTCTCCGTGAGCCGGACGTTCTCGGCACGTACGTCCGCTTCGTCGGACTCTCCGAAGAGAATCACGCGGGCTTTCGTGCGGGAGGCCATGGCGCGGACGAGGGGATCGTCGGCGTTGAGGATCGCGGCGCCGTCCTCGGGCAGGCTCTCGACCAGCTCGCCCTTGGCCTGGGCGATCTGCTCCCGGCCGCCGAACTCGCCGATGTGGGCGCTGCCGACGTTGAGGACGAGGCCGACCTTCGGCGGGGTCAGGCCCGCGAGGTAGCGGATGTGCCCGATACCGCGGGCGCCCATCTCCAGGACGAGGAACCTGGTCTCCTCGGTGGCGCTGAGCGCGGTGAGCGGCAGCCCGATCTCGTTGTTGAGCGAGCCGGGCGTGAAGACGGTCGGCGCCTTGCGCCGCAGCACCTGGGCGATCAGGTCCTTGGTGCTGGTCTTGCCCGCGGAGCCGGTGAGGGCCACGAGGGTCGCGCCGAGCCGTTCGACGACGTGCCGTGCGAGGGCGCCGAGCGCCGCCTGCACGTCCTCGACGACGATGGCGGGCACCCCGACCGGCCGCGAGGCCAGTACGGCGGCCGCACCGGCGTCGACGACCGCGCGCGCGTAGTCGTGGCCGTCCACGCGTTCGCCGACGAAGGCGACGAAGAGGCTGCCGGACTCCACTTCACGGGAGTCCCGGACGACGGGTCCGGTGACCATGACCGACGGATCCGGTATGTCGTGCGTCTGCCCGCCGACGACTTCTGCGATCTCGGCGAGAGAGAGGGCGATCACAAGTTCATCCCTGGGTCTTCTGGATAGCTTCGCGAAGCACCTGGCGGTCGTCGAAGGGACGGACCACCCCGGCGATGTCCTGGCCCTGCTCGTGGCCCTTGCCGGCGACCAGCACGGTGTCGCCGGGTTGTGCGCGGGCGACGGCGGCGGCGATGGCGGCGGCCCGGTCCTCGAAGACCGCGACCTCGCCGCGCTGGTGCGAGGGCACCTCGGCGGCGCCCGCGAGCATGGTCGCGAGGATCGCCAGCGGGTCCTCGGAGCGGGGGTTGTCGGAGGTCAGTACGGCGGTGTCGGCGAGCCGCGCCGCGGCGGCGCCCATCGGCATCCGCTTGGTGGTGTCCCGGTCGCCGCCGCAGCCGAGCACGATGTGCAGGCGGCCCTCGGTGACCTTGCGCAGGGCGCGCAGGACCGACTCGACGGCGTCCGTCTTGTGGGCGTAGTCGACCACCGCGAGGTAGGGCTGGCCCTCGTCCACGCGCTCCAGGCGGCCCGGTACGCCCGGCACCGCGGCGATGCCGTCCGCGGCGTCCTGCGGGCCGATCCCGGCGGCGGCGAGGGCGACGATCGCGGCGAGCGTGTTGGCGACGTTGAAGGTGCCGGCGAGCGGCGACCTCGCCGTGATCCGCTCCCCCTGGGGGCCGGTCACGGTGAACGTCGAGTCCATGGGGCCGACCTGGACGTCCTCGGCCCGCCAGTCGGCGTCCGGGTGGCCCTCGGCGGAGAAGGTGACGACCGGGACGGTGGCCTCCTTGACCAGCCGGCGGCCGTACTCGTCGTCGAGGTTGACCACGCCGAGCCTGCTGCGTTCCGGCGTGAACAGCTGCGCCTTCGCCTGGAAGTAGTCCTCCATGCCGGAGTGGAACTCCATGTGCTCCGGGCTGAGGTTGGTGAAGACGCCGATGTCGAAGACGCAGCCGTCGACCCGGCCGAGGACCAGCGCGTGGCTGGACACCTCCATGGCGACCGCCTCGACGCCGCGCTCGCGCATCACCGCGAACAGGGCCTGGAGGTCGGTTGCTTCGGGGGTCGTGCGCTCCGACTTGATGCGCTCGTCGCCGATGCGCATCTCGACCGTGCCGATCAGGCCGGTGGAGCGGACCGTCTTCAGGCCGCCCTCGACGAGGTACGCCGTGGTGGTCTTGCCCGAGGTTCCGGTGATGCCGATCTGGAGCAGGTCGCGGCCGGGGTGGCCGTAGATCGTGGCCGCGAGTTCGCCCATCTCCCGGCGCGGCTCGTCGACGACGAGCACCGGCAGACCGGTGGCGGCGGCGCGGTCGGCCCCGGTCGGGTCGGTCAGCACGGCGGCGGCGCCGAGCCCGGCCGCCTGCGTCACGAAGTCGGCGCCGTGCATCCGGGCGCCGGGCAGGGCCGCGTACAGGTCCCCGGGGCGTACGGCACGGGAGTCGTGCGTGATGCCCGTGATGTCCGCGGCCGGCGCCGGGACGGTGACGCCCAGCTGATCGGCGAGCTCCGCGAGGGGTGTGGCGGAGATCCGAACCGGTCGCGGCGGCCCCGGAAATGTCACAGGAACGCCCTTCTGGGTGGTTTGGGACTGATCAGCGTGTGGCACGGCGGTGAGCGTACCGGGCACACCCCCGCCGGAGCGAAGTGAGGGGCGCGGGTGGCCCTGGTTCCCGTGGTCGGGAGTGATCGTTGTCACGAGCTGGTTCCTGGTCGGTGTTCCGGATGGTGCTGGATTTCCGGTCGGTGCTGATCAGGGC
This sequence comes from Streptomyces sp. GLSS-08, assembly GCF_056387915.1. Taxonomy (NCBI): domain Bacteria; kingdom Bacillati; phylum Actinomycetota; class Actinomycetes; order Kitasatosporales; family Streptomycetaceae; genus Streptomyces; species Streptomyces sp. GLSS-08. The sequence goes on along the minus strand of NZ_JBWJAQ010000014.1, from coordinate 1,918 downwards.
GTGGAGCCGGGGTTCAGGGCGTGAAGCTGACGGGCAGCCGGGCGGGACCGGCACCGGTGGGCGGGATCTGGAGGGTCTTGAGGGCGAACTCCATGACCTGCTTGTAGATGGGTCCGCAGATCTGACCGCCGAAGTAACTGCCCCTGGTGGCGTTCTGGATCGCGCAGTAGACGGTGACCCGCGGTTTGTCCGCGGGCGCGAATCCGGCGAACGACGAGGTGTATCCGTGGTACTTCCCGGTGGCCGGATCCACACGGTTGGCCGTACCGGTCTTGCCCGCGACCCGGTAGCCGGGGATGCGGGCCCGGGCCCCGGTGCCCTCCTCGTCGTCCACCACGGACTCGAGCATCTGGGCAAGGGTCTTCGCCGTCTTCTTGCTCACGACCCGCGTCTTCTTGGGCTTCGGGGCGGGAGCGAAGCGCCCGTCGGGTCCCTTCGCGCCGCGCACGAGCGTCGGCTCGACGCGTACGCCGCCGTTGGCGATCGTCGAGTAGACGGAGGTGGCCTGCATCGCGTTGATCGACACGCCCTGGCCGAAAGGGATCGTGTACTGCTGCGAGGTGGACCACTTGTCGGCGGGCGCGAGGATGCCCTTCGTCTCGCCCGGGAAGCCGAGTCCGGTGGGGCTGCCGATGCCGAACCTGCGCAGGTACGAGTGGAGGATGCGGTTGGCCTGCTTCTGCGTCCTGCCGAGCTGACCGGTGGCCAGGATGGTGCCGATGTTGCTGGACTTGGCGAGGACGCCGTTGAGCGTCAGGTTCCAGGTCGGGTGGTCGATGTCGTCCTGGAAGAGCCGGTCGCCGCGGTGCAGCCGGTTCGGCACGACGACGTGCGTCGCGGGCGTGGCGACGTTCTCCTCCAGCACGGCGGCCATCGACATGACCTTGGCGGTGGAGCCGGGCTCGAAGGCGTCCTGGAGGGCCGCGTTGCCCAGCGCCGCCGAGCTGGCCTGGGAGAGGTCGTTCGGGTCGAAGCCGGGCGAGTTGGCCATGGCGAGGATCTCGCCGGTCCGGGTGTCCTGCACCATCACGTACCCGCGGTCCGCCCCGGACTTCTTCACCTGCTCGGAGATGGCGTTCTGCGCCGCCCACTGGATGTCGCGGTCGATGGTCAGCTCGACGTCGGAACCGGCCACCGCGGGCGTCTCGGTGGAGCCCGCGGTCGGCACCTGGCGCCCGCCGGACTGGGCGTAGCGGATCTTGCCGTCCTTGCCGGCGAGTTCCTCGTCCAACTGCTGCTCGACCCCGCCGCCGCCCTTGCCGTCGGCGTTGACCCAGCCCAGTATCCCGGCGGCGAGTTCGCCGTTGGGGTACACGCGCTTGCTGGCGGGCACCGCGAGGACGCCCGCGAGGACGTTGACGGTGCCCTCGTCGGTCTCGGCCTTCGCCGCGAGCGTGGTCTTCAGGTCCTTGATCTGCTTCCAGACCTGGGGCGTCTGGCGGTGCGCCAGCAGTGTGTAGCGGGAGTTCTTCGCGCCCAGCTTCCCGGCGACGGTCTCCATGTCCTGGCCCAGGATCGGGGCGAGGAGCGCGGCGGCCTGCTCGGGCGCGTCGGTCGTCTTCGTCGTACCGGGCGTGAACATCATGGGGTCGGCCGTGATGTCGTACGCGTCCACGCTGGTCGCGAGCTCCACGCCGTTGCGGTCCGTGATGCCGCCGCGCTCGGCGGCCAGCGTGCGTCCGACGTAGCGGTTCTGCTCGGCCTTCGCCGCGTACGCGCTCGCGTCCACGGCCTGCACCTGGAGCAGCCGTACGACGAAGGCGAGCATCACCAGGGTCAGCGCCAGGCTGACCATGCGCAGCCGGGGGCGCGGGCTGCCGAGGCGGATGATGCGCGGGGCGCCCGGCCGGGGCGCGCCCGGGCGGCGGCCGGGGCGGGCGCCGGGGCCCGGACGCGACCGGCCCGCGGGGCAGGCGGG